>CAZPUL010000016.1:0-100031 GCA_964589735.1 uncultured Verrucomicrobiota bacterium
TGCTGGAGCGGGGCTGGCTGACGCAACATGGGGCGACGGTGCCACCCCTTTGACCTTTAGCCCGCCCACTGCTGCGGGAGCTTCCCCGGATGGGGCTGCCGTAGTGGGTGCTGTCGCAGCCGGAGCTGCTTCCGGCGCCCGGCGCTTGACTGTCAATCCGCTTGGTGCCGGAGGTGGTGGCGGCAGAGTCGGCGCTGGAGGAGGAGGCGGTGGCGCTGGTGGCAACGCCATGGCCACGGCCGGAACGGGCGCGGCTGCGGGAACCGATGGCACAACTATGGCTGGTGTTGCAGGCGTGGGCGGGGACACTGTGACCGGCGGATTTTTGAAGGGGGCGGTGGGAGCCGGCGGCGGCAAGGCTATGACTGGTGGTGCTGACGCCGTTGGCAAGGTGATCGCTGCTATTGCCGGGGCCGGGGCGACCGCTGGGTCATCCGGCGGGAGTGGTATGCCGGCCAGAACTCCGGGGGTGGTGGCTGCGGGCACGGCTGCGGTCTTGGGCAGCACTTGCGCCAGGATGGCATTGGCCTTGGCTGTGCCGTCCAGTCCGCACTTGGGACAATGCACCGGCACCGGCATCTCACCATTGACCGGTTGCACCTCAAACGAGTACCGGCAACCACACACGCAGGACACCTTGATGACCATGGGCAGATTCTTGAAACGGCGTTTTACTCAGATGACTTGGTACGCACCCTCCTTAAGGGGACATCATCAATTGCTTATGACGCCCCCTGTTTGCCGAATCTCCCTCCACCCGACAAGCGGAAAACACGCTCCGCTGCCACATTAGCTGGGGACCATGCCGTTCAGCCCTGCTTTTCCTTGGCCAGCCGGTTCCAGAACTTCTCCAGTTGCCCCACATCGAAATCTGCCAGTATCTCCCCATCGATATCGATGCATGGTGCCTTCGTCTGACCGGTCAAATTTACCATTTCTTGCTGTGCTGTCCGGTCGCTCGTCACGTCCAGTTGCTCGAATTCGATGTGCCGTTCCTCCAGCCATTCGATGGCTTCATCGCACCAGCCGCACCACGGCTTGATGAACAGGCGGACTTTGGTTGGTTTCCACATAAGCTAAACGGGGCAGGGTGGGGATTAGATGGTTTCCGTGATGAAGGTATCCTCATGCTCATACGGCGGCGCGCAGCAGCAGAGCAGGTGGAGGGTCGTCTTCCCAGTGTTCCAGATCTTGTGCTTCAAACCGGGCGGTATGGCGATGGCATCCCCGGGCTTCACCTCACGCACTTCGTTCTCGATCCGCATCCGGCCTTCACCCGCCGTGATGTAATAGATCTCCTCCGTGATTTTGTGATAGTGTTCCTGCGTGCTGCCGTTCACCGGCAGGCGGGCTTCCGCCAGACTTTGCAACCGGATGGCGCTGTTCCGGTGCGCCAGCAGTTCCCGGATCTCCGAACCGTCCTTCGTGATGAAGGCCGGAACTTCACTAAGGTTTTTGACATCCATACCTGCCCGCAAAGTAACGCCGCTGCATTTTTCCGCTAGGCGAAAAACCAAAAAGGCCGCCCCTTTCGGAGCGGCCCTCTGGTTGAATTCTATTTCGCTTACTTCTTCACCGCCGCCGTCTTGGCCGGTGCGGGTGCTTCCGCCGTCTTCTTCTCCGGCGCGGCGATGCGCAGACTTCCCCGGGCACCGAAATTATGCGTGATCGGCTCACCGTTCTTCTCGACGATCAGCGCGCAATAAAGGTTACGGTGCATGCCCACCGGGCTGGTGGCGTCCACCTTGATCGGGAACACCGCCTCGCTCATATCCTTCGTGATCTCGATCTCCTGCGTCGTCACCTTGTTTGGCAGTCCCATCAGCTTGAGCTTCGCCTTGCCCTCGAAGGGCAGCTTCTGATCCAGCTTGCAGACCACCTTGGAATCCTGTCCCAGCTCTGCCGTGGCCAGATCAAACTTCAGCCCTACATAAGGCATCCCGATCTCCAGCTTGGCCATCTGGGAGGACGTCCACAATGGCGCGCCTTTCACCGTGGCCGTCGCCAAGGCCGGAAAACGCCACACCTTGGTCTCCGCATTGCCATTGGCATTGATCGTGTAAGTCGTCTCGTTCTTTCCCTTCGGGATGGTCGCGCTCGAGTCCGCACCCATGCCCGGCGGACGGAAGGGCAGGTAAACCGTGATCGGCTCATCGAATCCTTCTTTTCGCGTGGCCACGATCTTCAACTGCATGCTGCCTTCACGCACCAGCGGCACCTTCGGCTCGATGATGTCGATCTTGTATGGTGCTTCCTCCGCCACGGCCACCACCAGCTTGTCCGCATACGTGGAGTAATAGATCGTGTTGTTCGGCCGGCCCAGCACCAGATTCAGCTTCTGGTCCAAACCACCTGGGATTGTCCGGTCCGTCTGCTTGCCATCCTTGTCCTTCTCCACCAGGCGGCCTTGCAAATCTACGAACTTGGACCCGATGGGGGCATCTGGCGCGGCTTCGAACACCATCGGGATGCTCGTCAAGTTGCCCGGAATGTTATCTACGTCCACCTTCACGCCCGGCGGCAAGTCCTTCGGGTCGAAGATCACCTCGCCACCGAAATTGTTCCGGCGGATGCTCATCATCGTCATGAAGCGGTTGCCCTTAGGCACCACCATCGCCTGACGGCCTTGCGAATCATCCCGGTTCACTTCCGGGATGCTGAAGGTCAACGTCTGCTCCACCGGCGCGAGTTCCGCCCGGTAAACATAGTTCGGACCGCCGCGGCCCAGATGATCCGTCACGCGCACGAAGAATTCCCCATCCGCCGGCACCGTGAAGCGCAGGTAGCTGTCCGGGCTGCCCGAATCGTCATTGTTCGCCAGTCCGCGGCCGTCCTTGTCATACACATTCAAGACCGCATCCAGCGGCGAACGGATGCTCTGCGCATGCACATTCACTTCCCAGACCTGGCCCTTCTTCGCCGTGAACCGGAACCAATCCTCATCCCCGTTCTGGTTGATGATGCCGTTGAACGCCACCGGCGCTTCCTGTGTCGCGCCCGAGGCTTTCGCCCGTTCATTGTTCGGCTCCGCTTCGAGCACGTTCGGAAAATCCGAGACCCGCAACCAGTTCGGGGACGGCGCATTCAGATTGTTGTGCGATGCAAGCACTGGGAATTTCGGATCCTTCGCGCCCGGCAAGGTCACTTCCTGTTTGAACTCACCCGTCGCATCACCGATGAAAGTCACCGTCAATTTCTCGCCCGCCTTGCCACCCGCCGGATACACCGCGAGCGGGCGGGGGAAATGCCCCACATGCATGCGATACATCGTGTCGCGATTCCGCTCATACGGAGCTTCCTCGATGCGCACATAATACGTGCCATCTTTCGGCGCGATCACCGTCAGCGCCGGATCTTGCAGGAACAAAGCCGTATCATCCGCCATGGCGAGCTTCGAGCCGTCCGCCTTGAAAATCGTCACGATGGGGTCGAACAAATCGCGCCCCAGCCGGATGCCTTCCACTTCCACGCCGATGCGCTGGCCCTTCTTCGCTTCCAAGGCGAACCAGTCCTCGTCCTCGCGGCTCACGGTACCGTTGATCGTCACATTGGCCGCGATCTTCTGTGCCGTTTCCTTCGTGTCATTCGCCGGCTTGTCCACCTCCTGCACCTGCGTGAAGGGGCTCACATAAAAAGTCCGCAGCTCGGAAACGCCCGTAGCGGTCCGCAAGCGCAGGTTATGCTCACCCGGCATCACCGTGGGGGCCACTTTCACGATGGCCTTCACCGAATTGGCATTCGTGGAGTTTACCTTCACCACCTCGAAGCCCGGCGTATAGAACAGCACCTGCTGAAAATCCTCCAGCCGTGCTCCACGGAACTCCACTTCCAGTTCCGTCCCGCGCTGGCCACCCGCCGGATACGTGCCATTCAGTACGGGGGAAACCGCCAAAAGCGATCCGGCACCCGCCAAGGTGCTCAGTGAGATTGCCAACGACTTCTTCATATGTTTTTCAAAACGAGTCCGCGCTACGTTGTGCTGCCAAGGGCTATCAGCCAATTTTTCCCGCCCTTGCCTCCGGCTGGCAAGTCATTTCTCCACTTTCCAGCCGCCATTAGACGCTGGCCCATCACCTTTTCTTCACTGGATTTCAACCCGTGTAACCCGTTGCAGATAAGGTAAATGAAACATCCCCTCAGCGGCTGGTCGAAAAAATCCGCCAGCAGGGGCATCTCCTCCCACAGCCCGGCCCTCATCGCGGCAACTCCACACCGTTTCCACCCAACGTCATCCTGCTGGCTTCCTGATCCATTCATGCGCCCAGAATAAACGGGTCACTAGGACAACCGCTGTCCTAGGTCCCTTTTTTCTCGAAATTATTTTAAAGCTGTAACTAATTGATTTCGAGTTGGTTGCGCTGAAAACGCGATTCTCAGCTAAAATCATCGCAAAAAAAACTGCGAGGAAGGCTCCGTTTCTCGGTTGGAGCGTCGGCGTCTCGCCGGCAGCAACTCTCCTGAGCAAAGCTAGGCCAGCTTCGCAAAAAATCTGTCCGCAAATACTCCCCCTTGGACCTTGGACCGATACCGGAGCGCCGCCTATAGGTCGGGCACGTCTTGCCGCCAACCCGCACAGACTTTCATTCGTTGAGCACCACCTATGTCCTAACCGCCCCACCGGCTGAAAACTTGAAACTCATCCCCCTTCCCACCTCGGCACATGTACACAAGTGCCGAGGTTTTCTACCGATTTCCACACTCGCTCCCCCTTGTAGCGCACTCATTTCACCCCGGCATCCGGTGTCAGGGCCTGCTGCGTTTCCCCTCACGTGGAGCGCGGGTCTCCGACCCGCAGCAAGGCCCATAAGCAAGAGCAGCGTTCGTTGCCCGAAAAGGAGCGCGGCATTCATGCCGCTTCAACACTCAAGAACCCGTTGTCTCCCCGGTCGCCAATAAAACATGAAATCTTTGAGCCGCTCTAAAGGGTAGGGCGCGTCTGTGGGCGTGCTCATCACATAGCTGACAGATGAGCTCATCACATGGTTGACACTTTTGGTTGGGCGGCGGAGTGGAGGCGAGCGGAGCGAAGCCGGAACGCAAGCCGCCCAACCAGCTCATCGCCGCCGAAGCATCTGCCCATCCGAACTGCACCAGCGCGTAGTGACGTCATCAACCTCACCGTGGACTGCGGCGGCTTGCTCCGATGCCGTAAAGGGGGCGCCCCCACACAGTGTGTTCTCCCTTCCGTGTCCGGCTCCGCAAAATGCTCACCGCCGTCCCTGACCCGGTCTTCAACCGCGCCGTACATCTGGGCGCAGCCCAGCCCCGGTGGCACAGCCTACGCTATTAATCTCTCAGTAACCGGCTGACACGCTGGTCCCGGCCCGTCACCGATTGCGTTTCGCCCATTTCGGCGAACGCATCATGCAGAATGCGGACTCCGGGCAGCGTTGCCAGACCATGAAAGAAAATGGCCTATGAAAACTGCAAATATTCTACGCCTCTTGGCGGCCCTGCCGCTTCTGCTGCTGGCCTCCTGCCATAGCGATGACCACACTGGCAGTTCGCGAGCGGAACACTTCTACTGCTACCATTGCCTGCACTATCACCCCTTCCATCACGACCACTATTACATCTACTCGGAGCGTTACTATTATCAACCCCGGCCCTCCGGTCCGTCAGTCGTGGTCGAGCCGCCCGGCTTGCCGCCGTTCTCTCCACCCAGCCCGATCCGCCCTCGCGATCCCCTGCGCAAACTCAAGCCCTGAAAAACGTATGACTATTTATGGACTTGGACTTAGCATGAAAAACTGCGGTGATTGCTCAGAATCACCAAGGCAGTCCAAAACCTTTCAGATGCCAGCTTATCCTGCCTTCAGGGCCAACGGCCCGCCATAGTACAGCCTGGGGTGCTGCCCGCCCTCAAGGCGGGCAAGCCCCAGGTAAGCGTCCCCCAATAGACTAAGCACTGAAAGTGCGACATCTAACCCAGGCACCTCACCAATCAATCACCCGCGCCGCAACGGTCATGCCCCTTTATCTTCGCTGATCTGCGTTCATCTGCGGTTGGGGGAGTTGCCCCTCACTTCACCGAAAACGCCTGGATTTCCTTCTTGTCGTTCACGTAGTACAGTCGGCCCGTCACATCATCCACCGTGTATTCCGGTTCCTTGTCTTTCAGCAGCACGCTCGCGGCTGAGTCACCTGAGGTCATGTCGATGGCCATCAACCCCGCGCCCTTCTTCTTGCCTTCCTCCACCGTGGTGAGGATGTAGGTTCGTTGCGCGCCGGACTTCGTGGCGCTGTAACGCTTGTTCGCGAACTTGTCATAACTGTCCAGCGACTTCTTGATGCCGTCTGAGGCGCTGTTCAGGCTCATCGTGCCCGAGGCATAACCGGCATTATACGTCACCGCGGAGAACGCCGTGAGGGTCGTCATGATCGCCATCTCGAAACCGGAAGAACCCGGCGCCCCATACTGTGTGGACCACTTGATGTCCTTGCTCACACCATCGAAAGCCAGGATATGCTGCCGCCCCCGCACCACGAACTGGTCCTTCCCCACCGGGATGATCGCCACCGGCACGTCCAGCCGGTCCTTCCCGCCGATGGCCTTCGCCGAAGCCCCCACCAATCCACTGATGCCGCCCAATGCGCCCAACCCGATCTTCGCCGCTGCTTCACCGCCGCCCAGCTTGCGCTTGAACTCCAGCTTCACCTTGAAGGCTTCCTTCACCTTGCCCGAGCTGTTCACATCGATGCCGATAAGATTCTGCGCATCGCACACGAACACCGCATTCGCACCCTCCACGAGCTGCATGTTCGTGATGCCATCCTTCAGATCCTTGTATTCCCAGACCTGTTCGCCGGAATTCTTGTCCAGCCCCAACACCGCCAACGGCTTCTCCAACGTCCATTCCTTCGCGCCCCAAGCCAGGAAATTGCCGCCCATCCGCACCAACAGCTTGTCACCTGTTACGAGCAATTGCGTGATCGTGCCGGAATAGACCTTCTTGCTCTCCCACTTCAAGGCACCCGTGTTCTTGTCCAGCGCATACACCTTGTTCACCCCCGGCGCATACACCGTGTCCCCATCGAACACCAGCGGGGCCGACGCGCGCTTGAACTCCTTCGGGACGGTCTTGAATTCCTTCTCCCACTTGAGTGCGCCCGTCTTCACCTCATAGCAATGCACGCCGGAGAAGGGGACGTAGAGCAAATCCCCCACGATGACCGGCTCCTGATGGCCGCTCAGGTCCATCTTTACATTGAAGGTGCCGCTGTTATCTGCCGGATGCAGGGGGAAAGCCCCTTGCTTGGAGTGCTTTACGCGCCAGACCTGTTTGCCCGTGGCCGTCTCATACGCCGTGAGAAACACGCCCGCGCCTTCCTTGTCCGTGTAACCTTGTGACACCACCACCGCGATGCCTTGCGCATTGAACGGATAGGCCCCGAGCGGATAGCCCTGTTCCTGCGGTGTTTCCCAGATCGTCTCGCCCGTGAGCAGGTTCACCGCGTAGAGCTTTGTCTTCGGGTTGAAGTTGCTGGAGTAATCGTTGATGAACAGGATCGGTGTCCCCTCGATCTCCCGCACATTGAACGGCGCGGATTTCTCGAACTCCGTGCGCTTCCACATGATCGCCCCCGTCTCCGGGTCCAGGCTGTAGATGGCCTTCTCCGTGCCCACCAGAATGGTGCCCGCGCCCGTGACCGTCTGCCATTTGACATTCTCCGGCAGCTTGGCCGACCAATCCGGCGTGGCCGCATTCAACACCAGCCCGCCCGCCAGCAAGGCGATGCCCATCGTGACCCGCAAAAATTGATTCAATCGCATAAAAGAAGAAATCGTGTCGTTTATCCCAATCCGCGCGGACAATAAATGAACCCCCAGCAGCGTTCAAGCCCCTCATCCCTGATGGAGTGCGGGCCTCTGGCCCGCAGCTACTCCCGCCAACCAGAAGGCTTCTATTCCTTTGATAACGCTCTGAACCAAATCCTCCCCCTTTGGCGTTTCTTCGCGTGTTTAGCGGGCCATCATCCCCAAACCTCACCGCTTCCGATTATACCCCTCCACTCCATACTTCTCCCGCACCAGCCTCGCCACGAGCTCGCTTGCATCTGCCGCAAAATTCTCCCAAGCCACGCCCCAAGCTTTCACCGCCACCGTCTTCATCGCCTCCTGCCACTCAGCCCGCGTGATCTCCAGTGGAGGCGGTTGTACCGATCCTTGGATCAACAATCCATGCTTGTTCCGCCGCTGCGCCGCCCCCGCGATCTTCTTCCCGCCACACAACAGATCATGCTTCTCAGCGCCGATGAAACATTGGCCGGGAATATCTTTCTGGCAGCAGGGGGAAAGCTCCGTGTCGAGTCCCAGTCGCGTGAACGCATCCCGTATCCATTCATGCACGCGCTGATAACTCTCCTCCGCCTTGAGCTGATACCATTCGTGACCGGGTGGAAACGCGACACTATACGTCCAATCGTTCTTATGCGGCACCAATCCGCCTCCCGTAGGCCGACGGAGCAGGGGCCGCAATCCCGTCATCAGCTCCACGTCCGCATACTTCTGAAAATACCCAAATGTCGCCGCCGGCTCCGTCCATCCATAGAACCGCAAGACCGGATGCTTCACCTCCGCGACCAGCTCCAACAACGCTTCATCCAGCGCCATGTTCTCCGCCGGAGCACACGCCCCCGAATCTAGGACCAACCACGTTTTCAACAATACATCCGTCACGCCTGGCAACATGCCCCACGTTTTCCTTTGCGCCAAGCGTTAGCTGAATAGGTAGGGCCCGCAGTCCTCTGCGGGCCGCCGCCGAAGCCAATCATCTTTCAAGATGAACTCGGGGTTATCACGGTTTGCGTTTACCAAAGTCGCGCGAGCATTCGTGATGGTCCTGCCTTTGTCATTTCGCCGTCAGGTGAGCAACCCCTTCACCACATGCCCATGCACATCCGTCAACCTATACTGCCGCCCTTGATGCATGAACGTCAGCCGCTCGTGATCGAAGCCCAACAGATGCAAGATCGTCGCCTGCAAGTCATGCGTATGCACCGGCTTGTCCACCACGTGGAAGCCCAGCTCATCCGTGGTGCCGTAAGAGAGCCCTGATTTCACTCCGCCACCCGCCATCCAGATCGTGTACGCCTGCGGATGATGATCCCGCCCCATGCTGCGGCCCAGCGACGCATTCGTCTCGATCATCGGCGTGCGCCCGAACTCGCCGCCCCAGATCACCAACGTGTCCTCCAACAAACCGCGCTCCTTCAGATCCATCACTAATGCAGCGGAAGCCTGGTCCGTCGCGGCACAGTTCTTTTTATGATTCCCCACCACATCGCTGTGCGCATCCCAGCCCTCGTGATAGATGTTCACAAAGCGCACGCCGCGCTCGATCATCCGCCGCGCCAGCAGGCACGCCCGCGCGAACGACGGCTTGTCCGGATCGCAACCATACCGCTCCAGCGTCGCCTTGCTCTCACCCTTCAGATCCATCAATTCCGGGGCGGACGATTGCAGCCGGTAGGCCATCTCATACGACGCCATGCGCGTGGCGATCTCCGGATCACCCACCGTGCCCAACCGCTTCCGATTCATTTCCGCGACCAAGTCCAGCGAATCCCGTTGCAACTTCGCATCCACCCCCTTCGGACTCGACACGTTCAGGATCGGGTCACCTTCATTGCGAAAACGCACGCCCGTATAGACCGTCGGCAGGAACCCGCTCGACCAGTTCGCCGAGCCGCCGCTAATGCCGCTGCCCGTGGACATCACCACGTAAGCCGGCAAGTCTTGGCTCTCCGAACCCAGCCCATACGTTACCCATGAACCCAGGCTCGGCCGCCCTGGTTGCGAGAAACCCGTGTTAAGAAAAATCTGCGCCGGCGCATGGTTGAACTGGTCCGTATGCACCGACTTCACGAGGCAGATGTCGTCCACGATCTTGCTGAGATGCGGCAAGGCCTCCGAGATCTCTGCGCCCGATTGCCCATGCTTCGCGAATTTGAACCGTGGCGCCATCACCGCCGCATCCGGCCGGATGAACGCATACCGCTGCCCGCCGATGATCTCGGGCGGGATCGGTTTGCCCTCGAACTCCACCAGCTTCGGCTTGTAATCAAACAGATCGAGCTGGCTCGGCGCCCCCGCCATGAAAAGGTGGATGACCCGTTTCGCCTTCGGCTTGAAATGCGGCTGCTTCGGCGCCATCGGATTCGTTGCCGCGATTTGCGCCGAGGCATTCCGCGTGAAGGCATTTGTCAGCAATCCGGCCAAAGCCAGCTTGCCGAGGCCCACACCGCATTCCTTGAAAAACCACCGGCGCGACACCAGTTCCGGATGTTCATGCCGCATTAAGTAAGATTGGCAATTCATGGCATTAACTCTTTGTCACCATTTCGTCCAAGTTCAGCAAAGCTCGCGCGACAATCGTCCACGCCGCCTGCTCCAATGTCCCATCTTTGCTTCCCGTCAGTTCCACCGCGTTCAATTCCTTGGACTCCAGCCGCGCCCGCTGTGCTTCATAGAAACCTTTGAGGCGCACGATTTCGTCCTTCGTTGCCGGTCGCGTCAGGCAACGCTGGAAGAGCTTCTGCAGCTTCGCTTCCACCTTGCCTTCTTCCTTGCCCCACTCGCGGCCCAGTGCCTGCGCTGCTTCGAGGAAGACCGTGTCATTCAGCAGCGTGAGCGCCTGCAAGGGTGTGTTCGAGCTGTCGCGCCGCGCCACACACGCTTCACCGCTCGGAGCATCGAACGTGTTGAACATCGCATACGGTGCCGTACGCTTGATGAACGTATAAAGCCCGCGCCGGTAACGGTCCTCACCCTCGCTCGTGGTCCACGCGAGTTTCCCATAAGTGCCTTCGGACGTGATGCTCGCGGGTTGCGGTGGATACACGCTTGGTCCGCCGAGTTTGAGCGAGAGCAAGCCCGACGCCTTCAACACCGAATCCCGGATCTGCTCCGCCTCCAGCCGCACGCGTGGCCCGCGCGCATACAGCGTATTCGCCGCATCCTTCGCGAGGAGTTTCGGCGTCACCGTCGAGTCCTGCCGGTAGGTCGCGCTCATCACGATGAGCCGGTGCAGCTTCTTCATGGACCAGCCTTGCTTCACGAACTCCACCGCCAGCCAGTCCAGCAGGGCAGGGTGGCTCGGCAGCTCGCCTTGGAAACCGAAATCCTCCGTCGTGCGCACCAGTCCGCGCCCGAAAAACGCCGCCCACTGCCGGTTCACCGTCACCCGCCCGACGAGCGGATTCTCCGGCGCGACCAGCCAGCGCGCAAAGGTCAATCGGTTCAACGCCTGTCCCTTCGGCGCATCATGCAACACCTCGAACACGCCCGGGCGCACTTCTTCCTTCACTTGCAGGAACTCCCCGCGATGATGCCGGAACGTCTTGCGGGAATTTTCCGCTGGCCGCTCGCGCATCACCAGTGTCGTTGGATATTCCGGCTCCGCCCGCCTCACCTTGTCGATCTCCGCGCGTTGTGCCGCCAGCTCAGGCGCGTTCAGCAGGTACAATTGCCGCAGGCTCTCTCGCTCCGCCTGACTCCAGTCTTTCTTCAAGAGCAGCGCCTCCATGTTCTCCGCAAAATCCCTTGCTTCCGCCTTGCTCTGAGCCGTCGTGGCCGAGATGCGGAACCGCCCCAGCGGTGCCGCATAGTGCTTCTCAAACAGCATGCCGATGGTCACGTCGCCTGCTTCGCTCAATGGTTGCTCCAGATTGAACACCGCCACATGCCGCTCACCCTGACCACCATTTACGGACCACCCCGATTGCTGATCTCCATCGATGCAGTTCTTCGCCGTCGCCGTGCCGCGCCCGATGCCCGGCTTCCCAAAGCTGTGCGTGGCATCGCTGAACTTCAGCTTTGTGCCTTTGGCTGTGGCCGTGAATTCGCTCAGGAAGAAATCGCCGCGCGGCCCTTCATAATAGGTCGCTCCCGGCCCGTGCGCGGGCAACCGGTCATCCGGGATCGCCTCCAGCCGCAACGCCATCGTGCCCTTCGGCAGCTTATACGTGATCTCGTAAGTGTCGCTCTTGGACTGGTCACCCGTCGCGAAGATCGAGTCATCCGCCTGCGGTGTGAGCAGTGCCAGGTTCGCCTTCAGCGCCTGCGGCTTCAATACCTGCCACGCGACCGTGCGTGCCTGTTCCTGCTTCAGCCACTCGGTGAAACCTTTTTCGATCAACTCCGCCCGCTTCACTTCGACTGGCCGGGTATCCTGCGCCAGCGCATTTGTCACCGGGAACTTCTCCGCCAGTCCGGCGATCATCTTCGCCAGCTTCGCCGCATGCTCGCGCCGTTGCTCCGTGATCTTCGGGTCCGGCAGATCCTGCTCCGGCTCGTTCGCGTTATCCAGGAACGCCATCATCTGGTAATACTCCGTGTGCGTGATGGGATCGTACTTGTGCGTGTGACACTGCGCGCAGCCGACCGTCAACCCCAGCCACGTCGTGCCCGTCGTCGCCACGCGGTCCACCATCGCGTGATAGCGGAACTCCAGCGGATCGATGCCGCCTTCCTCGTTCAACATCGTGTTGCGATGAAACCCCGTCGCCACCAGTTGATCCATCGTCGCATTCGGCAGCAGATCCCCCGCGAGTTGTTCGATGCTGAATTGGTCGAACGGCATGTCTGCGTTCAAGGCGTTGATCACCCAGTCGCGATACGGCCAGATGGAGCGCGGCCGGTCCTTCTCGTAACCGTTCGTGTCCGCGTAACGCGCGAGGTCCAGCCAGCGCCGCGCCCAGCGTTCCCCGTACTGCGGCGAGGCCAGCAATTCATCCACCACCTTCTCGTAAGCCTTCGGCGACTTGTCATTCAGGAACGCCTGCACTTGCTCCGGCGTGGGTGGCATGCCGATGAGATCCAGATACACCCGCCGGATGAGTGTGTGACGGTCCGCCTCTTTGGACGGCTTCAGCTTCTCCTGTTCCAAACGGGCGAGCACGAAATGATCGATGCCATTCACCGGCCACTTGCGATCCTTCACGCGGGGCAGGGGAGCCTGCTTCGGCGCGGCAAAGGCCCAATGCGGCTGATACTCCGCCCCTTGTTCCACCCAGCGCCGCAGAGTTTCCTTCTGCGCCTCCGTCAGCGGGTGCTTGGCCGAGGGCGGCGGCATCACCTCATCCTCATCCGTCGTGAAGACCCGCGCCACGATCTCACTTTCCTTCGGCTTGCCCGGCACGATGGCCCGTTCACCCGACTTCGCCGGTTTCAAGGCCTCCTCGCGGATGTCCAGTCGCAACTTGCCCTTGCGCGTGGCCTCATCTGGCCCGTGGCATTTGAAGCAAGTGCCCGAGAGAATGGGCCGCACATCCCTTTGAAAATCCACCTTCGCCACACTGGCCGCCTGCGCGTTTCCCGCGGACAGCCAGCCCAGCAGCATCAACCCCAACAATTTAGAGAACGGCGTGGTCACACGAGAATTCTAGCACAGCTTGGCTTCCGTCCAATGGAAGAATCTCCCTCGCGCGATGTAAGTTTCTGAACTCCACCTTGGAGCGCAGCTTGTCTATTCCGTCAGAATATATAAACTCTCCCTGTCGCCTATGGCCAAAGCCTCTGACATTGCCGAAGTCCGTAAGTTCCTGCTCACGGCGCACCGTCATTTTCTCGTGGCTTTGGCATTATTCGCGCTGACCTTGCCTTGGGTCACACCTGCGGTTCAGATGCTGGTGGTATGCGTTTCATTTGGTGGCGCAATGGCCGCTTGTTTGGCAGAGGCCTGGCGACGGCGATTTCCTGTAAGTCTGCCCTTGCTCTACTGCTTGATCCCGCTCGCCAGCTACCTTCTGGATGTTCCCTTTTTCTCGCATGGGCAAAGCTACGCTGCCTCTCAAGGACTGTTGCTGATCTACCTAGCCCTGTTTGGCAGTTTGTATCTTTTCCGATTCAAGATAATCAAATACGCCCGGCTGGAAGCGCCCGTCCAGCTCTGAGTTGCAGGCTTGGTCCAGTGCGCCCCTTTATTAGCCCGTCCCAGTTCCCTCCTTGCTTCCCGCCCACCCCCCGTTACTATCCACCTTCAGCGAAGAGACACACATTGGGAGCAGTTTTTTGCATCAGCAAAGCTATGGGCATCCTTGATTCATTGTTCGCCAAGAAAGGTCCGGCAGTTCCGCCTGCGCTCATCGCCCTCAATCAGGACAATCAACTGGCCCGTTACGTGGGCCGCAATCCCGATGGCCGCCAGTTCTTTCTGACCACTCCCAGTGTAATGACGGACGGTGGTGCTGGCCGTGATTTCATCGCCCTCTACCTCTTCGATCCCACCGGCCATTTTGTCGAGGCCCGCATCGATTACCTCGGGCAGCATGGAGTCGCTTTGAGCCCGGCTGAGTCCAGGCAGATGCATCAGGAGTGGATCGCCACCTTGGGCCCCATCAGCTTTTGCCGCATCGAGATCCGCCCTTTTAAAGTCGAGCGTTTCGGCGTCACCTTCGGCCTGATCGCGCACCCGCCGCCAAGCGACAAAGGGGAATGGTCGGCCACCGTGGAGCCCGGTCCCGCCATGACTTTCTATGCGCCGTGGGACAGCGGTAACTATGAAACTTGAAACCGTCCACGGGCTGCCTTGGAAGATAAAGTCAGATAATCCAAATTTGCCCAAACACAGTTTTTCCGTTTCCTTTTGACACCTGCTGGTCCTTCTGCCAAAAATCCGGTCCTAGTGGTTGTGCCGGTGTGGCGGAATGGCAGACGCAGTTGACTCAAAATCAACCGCCCCAAAGGCTTAGGGGTTCAAGTCCCTTCACCGGCACCACTTTCTTCCTCGTCCCGATTTCCTTTTTACTGGATCAACCATTCAGTGATACCAACCTTCGCTGTGAGTGCTCAGTTCGGTTTCCCCACCGCCCGACGGATGATATCCGCCAGTTGGTTCGGGGTGTACGGTTTGGAGAGGAAATGGATGCCGTTCTCCAGCAGGCTTTCCTCGCCCAGTGATTCCGGACTGTAGCCCGTCGAGAGGATGACCGGCAGCGTGGGCTTGTCCTGGCGCACCTGTTCTGCCAGTTCATGCCCCGTCATGCCTTCGGGCATCACCATATCGGTAAGCAGCAGTTGGATGCGCTGCTGCTCTTTTTTCCAGACCTCCAAGGCGGCGACTCCGGTCTCGGCCTCCAGCACGGTGTAGCCCAGGCGTTCCAAAAGCCGCCGGCACAGATTCCGGACCGCCACTTCATCCTCGACGAGCAGGATGCATTCATCGCCGCCGGCCATTTTAGGCGAGGCCTTTTTTTCTTCCTTGGCCGCCGGTGGCGTGGAACTGGCCGGCAGGTAGATGGTGAAGCCCGTTCCGTGCCCCAAGGAAGATTGCACATCCACCCAGCCCCCATGCTGCTTCACGATGCCATAGACGGTCGCCAGTCCCAGGCCGGTGCCTTTGCCCGGTTCTTTGGTGGTGAAGAACGGCTCAAAGATCCGTTGCAGCAGTTCCGGCGGGATTCCCGTCCCGGTATCCTGCGCCGTGAGGCAGACATAGGTGCCGTCATGGTTCTCCGTCAGGTTGCTGGAAGTCAGGCTGCTGCGGACGATCTTGTGCGTGCGCAGGGTCAGCGTGCCGCCCTTGGGCATGGCATCACGCGCATTGACCGCGAGATTCATGATGACCTGCTCCAGCATCGACTGGTCGGCCTTCACGGAGGGCAGCCGGGTGCTGTATTCGCAATGCAGCGTGACCGGCTCACCCAGCACCCGCTGCAACATCCGCGTGACGTCGCTCACCACTTCGTTCAGGTCCAGTTCGCGGACTTGCATCGGCTGCTTGCGGCTGAAGGCCAGCAACTGCCGCGTCAGGCTGGCGGCCCGGTCCGAGGCCCGCGCGATCTCGCGCAGGGCCTCGTGGTGTTTCGCGTTGAACTCGGTGTCCCCGAGCAACAGGGCGGCATGCCCATGGATCACGGTGAGCAGGTTGTTGAAATCATGCGCCACGCCACCTGCGAGCTGGCCGATGGATTCCATTTTCTGTGCCTGCCGGAGTTGCTCCTCCAGATGCCGTCGTTCTGTGACGTCCCGGGCGATGCAGAGGATCCCGGTGATCTGGCCGGCGTCCTCCAGCACGGTGCTCGTCACTTCGAGGGTGATAAAACCGTTGCCCCGGTTGCTGCGGATCTGCAGTTCCACCGGGGGTGGATTCTTGCCCTCCAAGGTCGCCTGGAGCCAGTCCTTGGAGTTTTGCAGATTGTCCGGGTGGATGAATTCGATGAAAGTTTTGCCAAGGCATTGTTCGCGGGTCCACCCCGTCATCGTCTCACAAGCATTGTTCACGGAACTGACCTGCCCGTCGGCGGTGAGGGTGAAGATGCCGTCGCGGGCGTTTTCCACCAGCCGGCGGTAGAGCTCCTCGGAAATGCGCAAGGCCTGCTCCGCCTCGCGCCGGGCCCGGCGTTCGGTCATCTCTTGCAGCGCGCGCTGGATGGCGGGTACGAGCCGGTCCAACCGCTCCTTCATCACGTAGTCGGTCGCGCCTTTCTTCAGCGTCTCGATGGCCAGCTCCTCACCCAGGGAGCCGGTGACAAATATGAATGGCAGGTCGGGCGAGTGCTGGCGGACGAATTGCAGGGCTTCCGGTCCGGAGAAGCGGGGCAGGGCGTAATCTGCCAGTACGATGTCGGGTTCGTATTGGTGCAGTTTTTCTTGGAAGGATTCAGGGGTCTCCACCCGGACAATGTCAGCGGCAAGGTTGCCCCGTTCCAAGGCACGCACAATCAATTCCGAATCCAGCGGATTATCCTCAACGTTCAGTATCTTAAGCTTGGCTACCATAGTATGGTCGCCGGGTTGCAACTCCGTCCCTCCCGCTGCAACAAAACTTTCTCGCTGCAATCCCCTTTGTGTGCGCTTGCAGACTGAGATAAATAAACTCCGGTCCAAGCGGCACCGCGTCCCTCGACGTTTACATCGTGTCCCAACCGCGGTGAGTGGACGATACGCCTGCGCCAAGGCGATGAAAAGCAAAGATGTTAATCAGATATTGCTTTTCTTCCGCTCAAGCGCGCGGCAGTGAAGATTCCGCCGCCTCGCGGCAGGCCTCCGCAACGAGGCTCAATTCCTCCAGAAATGCTTCCCGCCGTTCCGCAGGTAATGCTTCCAATACATCAACTTGCAAATCGACCGCGATCTGGCGCAGTTCTTCGTATTTCTTTTTGCCAGAGGGCTTGAGTTTGATGCGGTAGGCGCGCCGGTCAGTTTCGTGCCTTTTTCTTTCCACCCAGCCGGATTTTTCCATGCGCTCCAGCAAAGAGGCAATGGTGTTGGGGTCGCTGCTCATCGCCTCTGTGAGCTGGCACTGGGTCATGCCCTTTTGGTCGCCTTCCAGCAAACTGCGCATGGCGGTGAACTGGTCCGGTGTCGCTCCCGTATGGGCGATGCGACGCCGAAACGCCTGGTTCAGCCCATACCACGCACGGCGGAGCAGGGGCGGGAGACGGCGGCGGGCCGGGGCATCGATAGGTGCCTGGTCTGCATTAAGTTTGGACGGGGCAGGTTTCATGACAATTCACCGGTCAGGAAAATAATACGTATAGGTATTATTTTTTGTTGCATGACCGGTTGAGATGTAGAATAGTGCGTCAACTCTTGGAAGAAAATTGCTGTCAAAAGCGGTAAAATTTTCTCCATCACGACGACGTCCAACTTTAATATGGCCAAACCGCCCATGAAACGTCACGTAGCGTTCTTGACTGGAACTTTCGCAGTCGCCCTCTCCCTTTTGTCGCCCCTCTACTCCGCCTCGGCTGCCGTCGAGGGCTGGCTGAGCTGGCGCGGGCCCAACCAGAACGGCACCTCGCCGGAAAAGGGGCTGCCGGACACGGTCGATCCCAAGAATCCGCTCTGGACCGCGCCTTATCCCGGTGCCTCCACGCCCGTGATAGCCAACGGCAAACTTTACATCATGGGCTATGTGGGAGATGGCCCCGATCTGCAGGAAGGCATCGGCTGCTTTGATGCCGAGACCGGCAAGCCGCTCTGGTCCCATCGCTTCAGTGATTTTTTGAGCGACATCATCTACATGCGCTACGCATCCTCCAATCCGGCCGTGGATGCAGAGACCGGCAACGTATATATGCAGGGCACGCAAGGCATCCTGGCAGCGTTCAGTGGCGATGGTAAATTGCTCTGGAAAAAATCGATGTTGGAGGAATACGGGCGGCTGACTTTTCCGAACGGCCGCACAGCCTCGCCTGTCGTGGATGGTGATCTGGTCATCACGCGCGGCATCACGGCCAACTGGGGTGCCACGGGTCCGGTGGGTGACCGCTTCTACGCCTTTGACAAACGCACGGGCGATCTGGTGTGGGCTTCCACCCCGGCGGACCGTCCCAAAGACAGTTCCTTTTCTTATCCCTACCTTGGCTTTCAAGATGGCAAGCGGGTGCTCTATGCCACGACCGGCGATGGCAGTGTAGTCTGTCTTAATGCCCGTACCGGCGAGCCGCTGTGGCGGGTCCCCTTGGGCAAGGCGGGCATCAACTCCACTGTTATTGTGCATCCGAACGGCACCGTGGTGGGCATTTACGGCACACCTTATGAACCGGGTCAGATGGTGGCTTTCAAAGCCCCCTCCGTCGCGGGCATGGACCTTTCAGCCGGCCCAAAAGTGTTTGAACGTGCGCAGGTGGAATTGTGGAGCCTCGATATCTCCACTTCCACCAGTTCGCCGATTCTGGTGGGTGATACCATCTATGTGGTGGCCGAAAAAGGTGACCTGCACGCCATTGACATCAAGACGGGCAAAATATTGTGGAACCCATCGGTGAAAATTGGCATCGAGCAGCGTAATTCCAGTCCGCTCTTTGCTGACGGCAAGCTTTTCGTGCCCATGCTGGATGATCCGGGCTCCAAGACGGAGGCGGGCAGCGAAGCCGGTACCAAGGGTGCGTTCTATATCATCAAGCCGACGCCGGCGAAGGGCGAGATCATCACGCACGCCGCACTCGATGGCCGGTGCTTCGGCTCCCCGACGGTCTATAACGGCAAGATCTACATCCAAACCGCCGGCAAATTGTATTGCTTCGGCAAAGCGGGCAATAACCCCGGTTTGTCCAAGGCACCGGCATCGGAGAAGTGGCCCAAGCCGGGTCCGGCCACCCAGTTGCAGGTTATTCCTTCCGAAGTATTGCTCCATCCGGGAGGCACCGCTGCCTTCCGCGTGCGTTCATTGGATGCGAATGGCTTTGTCGTCCAGGAGAACATTGATCCGGCCAAAGTGAAGTGGGAATCTTACATCCCTCCGACTGCGAAAGTTAAAGCCAAGATGAATGGTAATTTCAATGCTCAGGGAAAGCTGGTGGCTGATGCTGGCACCATCCCTTCGGCGGGAGCTTATCAGGCGTCGTTTGGCGACTTGAAGGGGTATATGCGCGGCCGCGTCCTGCCGGGGCTTCCGATGAAACAGGACTTTGAGTCTTTCAAGCTGACGGAGATGACGGCCACAGAAGCGGAACCGCCCACGCCCTTTGCCTACCCGCCCTTGCCTTGGATCGGGGCGCGCTTCAAGTTTGAGGTGCGCGAAAAAGACGGCAACAAGGATCTGGTCAAGACGATCGACAACAAGCTGTTTCAGCGCGGCACGGTGTTTATGGGCTCTGCTGATATGAAGAACTACACGATCCAGGTGGATGTGATGACCGAGGGCAACCGGCGCAAGATGTCCGAGGTGGGAGTCATTCATCAGCGCTACCTGATCGTACTCAAGGGCAATGATCAAAAGCTCGAAGTTAGTTCCAATTACGAGCGTCTCCGCCATCCGAAGGCGGAGGAACCCTCCAACTTCAAGGTGATGCCCAATGTCTGGTACCGCCTGAAGACCCGCGTGGATGTCGCCGCCGATGGATCGGGAGTTGTGCGCGCCAAGGCCTGGCAGCGTGACCAGCCGGAACCGGCTGGCTGGACCATTGAAGTGCCCCATAAACATGCCCATGCCGAGGGCGCTCCCGGGTTGTTTGGCTTCTCGCCGCAGGACATTCCCGTGCGCATCGACAATGTGACCGTGACTCCGAACTGAAGAATGGCCGGGTTTCCTTGAACTTCATCCGCTCGAAAACGTCTAAGAACTATGAAATCAGCGATCATCACCGCCGCAATGCTGGCCGCAAGCTCTCTGGTTGTGTCCGCCCAGGACTGGCCGCAGTGGGGAGGCAATTCTCAACGGAACATGTATTCTCCTGCCAAGGGGCTGCCGGACAAGTTCGAGCCGGGCAAGTTCAAGCCGGGCACGGAAGAGATCGACATGGCGACCACGAAAAATGTGAAGTGGGTGGCCAAGCTCGGTTCGCAAAGCTACGGCAACGCCACCATTTCGCAGGGCAAGGTGATCGTCGGCACGAACAATGACAGTCCCCGTGACAAGCAGCATGATGGCGACCGTTCCGTGGTCATGTGTTTCGATGAGAAGACAGGTGAATTGCTCTGGCAGTTGGTCGTGCCGAAGCTCAAATCCGGCAAGGTAAATGACTGGGAGAACCTGGGCATTCTTTCCTGCGCCAAGGTGGAAGGCAGATTTGTTTATCTGGTGACCAGCCGTTGCGAGGTGATTTGTTTGGACATCAATGGCTTGGCCGATGGTAACGAGGGATATCAGGACGAGGCGAAATACGGAGCCAAGGATACCGGCAAACCACCCGTCAAGACCGGCCCCAAGGACGCGGACATCGTCTGGGTTTACGATATGATGGACGAATTGGGCGTGTTCCCGCACAACGCCTCAAACAGCTCGCCGCTCATCATCGGCGATCTGGTCTATGTCTGCACTTCGAACGGTCAGGACTGGACGCATGTGAATATCCCTTCGCCGCTGTCCCCGAGTTTCATCGCCTTGAACAAGAAGACCGGCAAACTCGCGGGTGAAGATGAAGCCGGCATCGGTTCACGCCTGTTCCACGGCCAATGGACCTCCCTCTCCACCGGCAAGGTGAACGGCAAGGATTTGCTTTTCGCCGGCGGTGGCGATGGCTGGCTGTATGCCTTGGATGCCAAACCGGTAAAAAAAGATGACATTGATTTTCTGCCCACGGTCTGGAAATTCGATGCCAACCTGCCGGAGTACCGCAAGGTGAAGTACCCGATGGCGGAAGGCCCGAGCGAGATCAACTCCACCCCGGTGTTCTACAAGAACCGCGTCTATGTGGCCATCGGCCAGGATCCGGAGCATGGTGAGGGTGTGGGTCGCCTGGTCTGCATCGACCCGACCAAGACGGGGGACGTAACTGGCACGGCGCTGATCTGGGATTACAAGGGCGCGCACAGGAGCATCTCCACCGTATCCATTGATCCAGAGACCGGGTTGCTTTTCCTCGGCGACTTCTCCGGTTTTGTGCATTGCCTCGATGCCGAGACGGGCAAGCTTTACTGGATGCATGATATGAAGGCACATATGTGGGGTTCCACGATGGTCGCGGATGGCAAAGTCTATGTCGGTGATGAAGATGGTGACCTCGTGGTGCTGACGGCCACGAAGGAGAAGAAGGTGCTCAGCGAGTGCAACCTCGGCGCCCCGGTCTATTCCACGCCAGTCGTCGCCAATGGTGTGCTTTACATCTCCAGCAACACGCATCTCTTCGCCTTGGAAGATACGGCCAAGGCCAAGCCGGTGCCGGACCAGAAGAAGAAGCTCAACTGACCGGCGAACCGCTTCCACATATTCTCAGGCGTGACCCGCTCCGTTATGCGCAGCGGGTTGCGTAATAAAATAAGCAGTACACTTTAGGCAATATATTCAGAACCACGGTATGAGCGAAAAGACCATCACGCAGGCGGACATCCAGGCGGCGCAGGCCACGTTGAATGCGCATCTGAAAGAGATCATCAACTGGCATTTCTCACCGGAAACGGGCAGCCCGTTCTGGCTGGACTGGGCCAAAAAGAATTTTGACCCGCGCAAGGAAGTGCAGACGGTGGAAGACATCAAGAAGTTCCCGCACTTTCAGGATGAATGGTTGCGCGACCTTCAGCCCGAGGTCTGGGTGCCGGCGGCGTTCAAAGGCAAGCCGTTCAACATCTTTGAAACGGGCGGCACCACGGGCATGCCCAAACAGCGCATCGGCTGGAACGACTACAAGACGGATTACAGTGAGTTCTCCGACAAGATTTCCGACGCGCATTTCCCCCGCAATCATTACTGGCTGATGATGGGGCCGACGGGACCACGTCGCTTGCGTCTCGCCATTGAGCATCTCGCGAATGTGCGCGGCTCCAGTTGCTATTTCATCGATCTCGACCCGCGTTTTGTGAAGAAGCTCATCACGAACAAGCAGTTCGATGTGGCCCGCGCGTACATGGATCACGTCGTGGATCAGGCGGTCACGATTCTTAAGCACCGCAAGGTGAGCGGCCTCTTCACCACGCCGAAGCTGCTCGAAGCCTTGGCGGAGAAGATTGATATCTGGGATGCCGGTATCCGTGGTGTCTTCTGCGGCGGCACCACGATGGCCCCGCAATACGTGCGTTTCATCGTGGAAGAAGTGCTGGAGGGGCGCATCGGTTTCTATCCGACTTATGGCAATACCCTGATGGGTCTCGCCGCCAGCGTGCCGATCCGTCCGGAGGACAACTACTCTGTCACCTATTACGCGCCGCAGCCGCGCGCCATCCTGCGCATCGTGGATCCCAACCAGACGGAAGTCACCAAGGGCTACGGCGAGTGGGGTCGCGTGGAGTTGACCACGCTCACGAAGGAGTTTTTCATGCCGCGCTTCCTGGAGCGTGACGAGGCCCTGCGCCGCGAACCGCGCTTCCCGTATGCGTGGGATGGTGTGGCCGAGGTCCGTCCGTTCGGCGCGATGGAGAAGAACATCGTGGAAGGCGTCTATTAAGCGCCTTTGATTTATGGACGCCGAATCCTCTGCCAAAATGCTGCAATTGCTCGAGAGCATCGACACCAAGCTCGATGGTCTGGAGCGGATTGAAGACCTGCTCTATGACCTCAAGATGGAGGTCTGCGGCTTCGAGCACGAGGGCACGCCGTATCCCGGCTCCACGGAGAAAATATTGAGCGCCATCGAATCGGTGGAAGCAGAGATCGGTTCCCTGCAACTGTCCGTCGAGGCGCTGGAAGACAAACCTGCTGAAGAATCATGAGTTCCGTTCCCCATATCCCCGTCATCCGTCTCGGGCGCAACTACGAGAGCCTGGACAAGCTTGAGATCAAGAACCACTCCACGGGCGAGGTCATCGCCACGGTATCGAGTGTCAACGCCGGCATCATCCGCAAGGATTTCAAAAAGATCGGCGAAGGCCGGGCTGCGTTGAAGAAGTTCACGGTCAAGCAGCTCATGGACCTCTCGGCCAAGGCGGGCGACCTGTTCCTCAACGGCACGCTGCCGTTCGGTGACAAGGGCCACACGCAGACACCGCAGCAATATATCGAGACGCTCAGCCTCACCAGCGGTCTGCCGCACGTGATGGTGAAGCGGAACATGACCAAGATCCATTACGCGCTGACCCACCTGGATGTCATCCTGAACGGCCTTTCGCGCGGGCTGGACATGAGCATCCTTGATGCCGGCACGGGCGAGCAGTTCGGCACGAAGCTCTCCTTCTTCCCGACCGCCGCCGCCTTGGGATTGGTGATGCCGAGCAATTCACCGGCGGTGAATTCGCTCTGGCTCCCCGCTATCGCGCTCAAGACGCCCGTGGTCATCAAGCCGGGCAAGGAAGAGCCTTGGACACCCTATCGTCTGATTCAGGCGTTCATCGCCGCCGGCGTGCCCGGTGAGGCGTTTGGTTTCTATCCTACGGATCACGAAGGAGCAGGGGAGATTCTCAAGACCTGCGGTCGTGCGCTCATCTTCGGTGACAAGAACACGACGGCGCAGTATGCGAACAACCCGGCCATCCAGTTGCACGGACCGGGCTGGAGCAAGATCATCGTGGGTGAAGATTGCATCGAGAACTGGCGCGATTACATCGACGTCATGGTCGGTGCCATCTCGGACAACGGCGGTCGTTCCTGCATCAATGCTTCGGCGATTGTCGTGCCGAAGTATGCCGCGGAGATCGCGGATGCCATAGCCCAAAAGCTTGGTCCGGTGAAGCCGACCAAGCCCGATGACGAGAAGGCGCGCCTGTCTGGTTTCGCCAATGTGAAGATGGCGGATTTCATCGACAACCAGATCGAAGACGGTCTGAAGACACCCGGTGCTACGGATGTCACGGCCAAATATCGCGATGGTTCGCGCAAGGTGGTTTTCGAAGGCGGCACGTATATGCGCCCGACGGTGGTGTTGTGCGATTCCTTCCAGCATCCGTTGGCGAACAAAGAGTTTCTCTGCCCTTACGCCAGTGTGGTGCAAGTGCCGCAGAAAGATGTGCTGCACCAGATCGGCTACAGCCTCGCGGTCAGCGCCATCACGAAGGACCAGAAATTCATTGATGAGATCATGGCATTTCCGGAGATCGAGCGTCTGAACATCGGGCCGATCTCCACCATGGCCATCTCTTGGGATCAGCCGCATGAGGGCAACATGTTCGAATTCCTCTGGCGCCGCCGCTCCATCGAAAAGGCTTGGTAAATCTTGAACGACTGGACATGGCGAGGCGTCTGACCTTCGTAAACATACTAATGCGATGACCAGCCACGCCGCTTTTGATTATCAGCCCCGCACGCGCCTTGTCTTTGGCGTGAACACTGTGGATCGCGTGGGCGAGCTGGCGGCGGGACTCGGTGGCAAACGCATCCTGCTCGTCACGGATGGCGGCATCGTCAAAGCCGGTCACGCCCAGCGCGTGTTGGAGCGTCTCAGCAAGCATGTTGAATCGGTCACTCTGTTCGATCAAGTCCGGGAGAATCCTACCACCAAGGATGTCGATCGCTGCCTGAGCATCGCCCGCGAAGCAAAGGTGGACTTGATCGTGGGACTCGGTGGCGGCAGTTCCATGGACACGGCCAAGGGGACGAATTTCCTGCTGACGAATGGTGGGCAGATGAAAGATTACTGGGGCGTGGGCAAGGCCACGAAGCCCATGCTGCCATTGATCGCGATTCCTACGACCGCAGGCACGGGCAGCGAGTGCCAATGTGCTGCGCTCATCGCGGATGAGGAATCGCACAACAAGATGGCGTGCCTGGACCCGAAAGCGGCCGCCAAGATTGCCATCCTCGATCCCGCGCTCACCGTTTCCATGCCGCCCCGCGTTACGGCTTTCACGGGTATTGATGCCATCGCGCATGCGATGGAGACGGCGGTGACAAAGAAGCGCAATCCGTTTTCGCTGATGTATTCCTACGCGGCGTTCCGTCTGCTGGTGCCCAGCCTGCCGCGTGTGCTTTCCAATCCCGGCGATGTCGAAGCCCGTGGGCGCATGTTGCTGGGGGCGGCGTATGCTGGCACGGCCATTGAGAACAGCATGCTCGGGGCGGCCCACTCGGCAGCGAATCCGCTGACGGCCCATTTCAACATCGTGCATGGCCAGGCCGTTGGCATGATGTTGCCACTGGTGGTGCGGTACAACGCAGCAGACTCAGACGCACTGCAAGGATATGCTGAACTGGCTTCCAGTGCCGAGATCGCCAAGCTGAAGGATGGGGCGGTTTCCGCCTTGGAGGGACTCATCGCCCGTTTGAATTCATTGCTGAATCTGGCCAAGATGCCACGTGCTTTGGGCGAGTGCGGTGTGAGCGTGGATGACCTGCCGATTTTGGCGGATGAAGCCGCGAAGCAATGGACTGCCAATTTCAATCCGCGCACCATCGCTGCGGCAGACTTCCAAGCCCTTTACGAAAAAGCCTTCGACCGGCGTAGTGATGGTGATTTGGTCTAATCATCAGGCTTCAGGAATCACCGGCGGCTTCCGGTCTTTGTTCTCTTCGTTCAACAGATCAATCGCGGCCAGGGTGCCGGCGATGATCCCATAGCTGGGGGCGATAAACCAGCCGACCAGTGGAACGGCCATCAGCAGCAGGAAGCCCAACCCCACCCCCATCAAACGCGGCCGATGACGGCGGGCGAATTTCAGCGTGGCCCAGACGGTGTAGCGGCGGCGTTCCAGCACCGGATCAGCAAAGCCGATGCCCGCGAGATATGTCTGTACAAACGTCATCACGATGAATGCCACCGCGGCACCCAAGATGGGAACCAAGCCCACCACGAGGCAGAAAATAAAGGTGACTCCGGAGATCAACACGGCCAGCAGGCTTAATCCGGTTGCCCGCACGACTTCGTAACCTACGCCTTGCCAACTGAATTTGGGTGGTTCGACACCCGCTGCGACTTTCTCGGCGGTCTCCGAAAGATACCCGAGCAACGGGGAGCAGAGGATAATGATGATGTTCCGAAACAGCAGAAAGCCCACATAGATGCCCAAGGCCCAGACGACGATGCCAATCAGGGAAAGCGTGACGGCGGATTGCAGGAACTCCGGCACCCAGTTTTCATGCAGATAACGGGCGACGGGCCGCAAGCCATAGAGCGTGGCCCAGATCACCACCGGAAAATAAAGGATGCTGAGGCAGCCGGGAATGATGATGAGTCGCCAGAGCTTGTGATCGATGACCAGCCGGTGCGCCCGGCGATGGCACTTCAACCCGGCCAACAGTTCCTTAAGCCTCATGCGAGGAAATGTTTAGCCCTTTGGGGCTTTGCGGGCGATTAGAAAGAAAGCGTCTGGTTGGAATGAGAGAAGGTTGTCACTTCTTTTTCGGTTCCAAGCTGGCGACGGGCAGGGCTGAAAACTTGCCCCATTGCTCCTCAAGTTTCTTCAGGCTCGGCACACCATTGTGGATGTAGAGACCGTAGCGCAGGCGCAAGGGTTTGCCGACGGGAACGGTCAGCGGACCATCGAAGCTCAGGGAGGCACCCATCCAGCCGTCATTCCGCACATGCCACTCACAAGGATGACCGGGGTTGATGGGGTGATCCATGAGCATGATGCCTTCTTTGGCTTTCGCGGTGATGTTGCCGGAATAGTCCACCCACTTGGCCGGTTTCCAGAAAATCTCCTTTTCGTTCACCCCGCCTTCGGAACTGCGCATCAATCCACCGCCGTCATTCACGCCGATGCTTTTGGCCATGCGCACGCTCATGGGACCGAACGAGGTCTTGCCGAAAACGATGTCTTTGCCCTTGGGTTCAAGCTTGAGATCAATCAGCAACAGCCATTCTTTCTTGGGCAAAGCGACGACAGCGGTTCGGCGGGTCTCGATCATCAGCACTTGGTTATTTGTGCTGACCCAATGATTGATGGTCGTGACCGCGGCTTCCGTGTCGCTGTCCTCCAGCTTCTCCACGCGCTGATGGACGATCTGTCCGGCATTGGCATCAGCCCAAAAAGACTGGCCATTCACATCATGATGAGTGATCCAGACGGAGTTGTGATGCCGGTGACCGTGTGGGTCTTGCGGATGGCCCATGCGCGTGAGTGAGCGTCCCGAAGGTCCGATGAGCGGGTAGATGAAAGGACGGCGCAGGTCCTTGCCGAAATGATAACGGGCGATCTCCTGGCCATCGCGCTGGAAGGAGACTTGGTCGTAGGGCAGGGGCAGAGCCTGCATGAGGGGAACTTCAGCGCTTTGGGATGAATGCAGTCCGGCCAGAAAAACTAAGGTGCCAAAGAGAATCCGAAGGTTCATGCCCGGCAGTCTGCGGCAACGGCTGGATGATGAAAAGTAAAAGGACAGACTACCACCCAAGCACCTGCTTCAGGATCACGTAGGAAAGACAAACCACAATCGCTGCTGCTTCCGGGTGAAACTCCGGGATGCGGGGTTTGGCTTTACCATAGGTGATGTCGTAAAGACCGACACCCTGTTGGGCAGGATTCGAGACCACCCCCGTCGCCGCGTTACCGTAGGTGAAGGTAAATGACTTGATGGCGTTATCGCCAAAATCGAAGGTAGCATTGGCATCGCCTGAACCGCTGCCCGTATCCGAGGTGATGGAGACGCCTTGCACGACTTGGCTGCTGGTGCCGGCCCCGAGAACTGTGTTGTTGGCTGAACTGGTGATGGTCGGAATCACGGAAGTGCCATCCATGGCTCGGGCCGAGATGTTCCGAATCTGATCGATAAAGCCACGTGGGTAGGTGCTACTGTTCGCGGTGTCGATATCAAAGAGGGTGAAATTCACATTATCCACGCCATCCGCATAGTTGAACGTGATCGTGACGGTGATGGCTTCGTTGAGGTCGCTAAAGTTAACGAACAAATCCAACTGATCCGTCCCCGCACCGAAGCCACCAGTGAAATCGTCAGTGATCTGTGGGTAGTTGTCAAAGAAGCGGCTGGTATTGCCTGTGATGGTGATGTTGACGTCGCTCCCGGGATTGGAACTATCAACGTTAAAGTTGCGGCTGAGTGAGCCATCCGACCATGAAACATTGCTCCAGTCTAGAACTATAGCGTAACTACTTGAAACCAAGATGATTAGAAGTAAACCAATCACCCATCTCCCGAAAACCTCTTTAAGAGTAGCTTTCATAAGACGGTTAGCCTTTTGAGCTAAACCAACATACTCCTAAAGGCCAGTTGTTGCAACTTGCGCGATTCAACGGTTCTCGAAGGGATTAGGGAGCTACTAATTACCCTTGTGCGCAAATGGTCACTACGCCCTGTTTTGGTCCGTGAGCGTTGATTGGCTACGCTCTGGCGGTCAGCAGGCGCTGCACCACCCGACCCAAGACAGGCAGGCTACAGGCGAGGACGGCGAACAGCCCGGGATGCACCTCCGGGACTTTAGGTTTATAGTTGATGTCGTAGATGCCAATGCTCTGGGAATCAGGGTTCTTCTGCACGCCCGATGAGGGATTGCCATATTCAAAGGTGAAACTGGTGATGTAATTGGTGCCGAAGTCGATGTTGACGTTGCCTGAGCCGGAATTGTTGTTGTTTTCATCGGTTCCGCTCACGACCTGATTGGTACCGGAGCCGGATTTGGAGTTGTTGGCAGAGGTCGTGATGGTTGGGGCAATGAGGCCGCCACTGGTGCCAACGGCGGAGATTTCTCGGATTTGATCGATGAAAGTCTTCGTGCCTCCACCAGACCCGGTATCGACATCGAAGAGCAGGAAGTTCACATCGTTTACCCCGGCGGCGTAGTTGAACGTGACGGTGACCGTGATCGACTGGCTGCGGTTGGAGAAGTCCACCCAGAGTTCCAAGTTGTCCGGAGAGGGGGATGAACCGAAGCCGCCAGTGAAATCGGTGGTGATTTCTGGTCTGCCACTGATGAATTGGCCGGTATTACCGGTAATGGTAATGGTGATGTCGTTACCGGGATTACTGGAGTCCAGTTCGTAAGAAGTGGAGAGAGAACCGGATGTCCAAGTAACATTGTTCCAGTCCAAAAAAATGGCGTAACTAGTTGATGATAAGCATATTGTAATGATGAAAATCAACCCAGCCACCCTGTTTTTAAAAGTTTTACTCATACAAACCGCTCAATATTTTTGAGCTGAGTTAAATATGCTTATATTTGGTGGAATTAGCAAGTTAAATAGGGCTGTATGGCCTTGTGTCGGAGGGTGTGATTGGTCTTGGTAAGCTGTTCTCTGGAATGGCAGCATTCCAAAGAAGGAAAGGGCAAATGCATAAAAAAAGGCAGCCCCAGAGGGCTGCCTTTTTTTTGAGAAGTTATGTGCGGGCGCGTTAGCGGTTCGGCGGGGTGCCTTCACCGATATACATGTAGGTCGCCCAGTTCTTGCCGGCGAATTCATAGGGACCGGCCCAAGCAGTTTCACGGCCACCGCTGATACGTTCCACCACCGCATGGGCAGCCACGAACAGATTCAGAGTGCCCAGTTCCGAGCGGGGAATCGAATAGGTGACGTCCTGGGTGAGACCGGAGAAAGAATCACCGTATTCGAAGTGACCGATTCTTACGTTGCCGTTTTTGGTCTGCGGAATGCTGGCAAAGTCGGCGACCACGGCCAGGTGGGTTTCGTTCAAAGTCCAGCCGTCATTCAGCAGGTAACGGACATAGACGTTATCATCGTCGGCAAAGACGAGAACCAGACCGGCAGTCTCATTTTGGCCGGCGATGAGCGGCGAGGTGGTGAGCAATACTTGAGCAGTGGCGCGTTGCGAGAGTAACAGGCCAACTGTCAATGTCAGCAGCGCCAGAGAGCGCAGCAGCAAGGGTTTCAAGTGGTTCATGTTAGTTATTGGTTAAGCTTGATCGCGATTATGATTTTCCCGGTCCATCAGCTTCGGGAAACGTCTGGCTCCCGCGAGTAACAAACACACCCCGGCGCTGATAAGTCCGGGGTGAAATTCAGGAACTTTTGGCTTATACGAGATGTCGTAGAGCCCGATGCCTTGGGCAAACGGATCGTTCTCACTGCCTGCCCCTTCACCGTAGGTGAAAGTGAAACTGGATACAGTGTTTGTGCCGAAAGAGATGCTGGCGCTGCCCTGGCTGCTAAAATCGTTGGCGACGTCCTGGCCAGTGATGGTCTGGTTGGTGCCGGAACCACCAGTCTGTGTGTAGGTGGAGTTGGCGACGGTGATCGTTGGGGCAACCAAGGTGTTATTGGTCGCCGTCGCAGTGATGGAGCGGACTTGATCCACGAAAGCGCGGTCAGGGTTTTTGCCTTTGCCGGTGACGGCGCCGGTGTCGATATCGAACAGGGTGAATTCGACATCACTAACACCACCGGCGTAGTGGAAGGTGACGGTGACAGTGATTGCTTGCGAGGTATTGCTGTAATCCACGTAGAGATCCAACTGATCGGTGCCTGAACCTAATCCGCCCGTGAAGTCATCGGTTATCTGCGGATAACTGGAACTGAAGAAGCGAGTGGTGTTGCCGGTGATGGTCACCGTCACGTCGTTGCCCGCATTGTCTGGGTCGATATCAAATGAACCGGTGAGAGCGCCCGGTGTCCACGTGACGTTGCTCCAATCCAAAACAATGGCTTTCGCTGAAGTGGTACCGAGTAACAAAGATGATAAAAGCAGCACTGCCATCACGGAGATGTTTGCTTTCTGTCTTGTTATGGTACTGCTGTTGGTCACTTTTGAGCTAATCGCTTGCAGTTCGTGTCGACTTACCTGATGAACAAGCTTACTGCTTATACTATTATACTCGTAAGTATTTGCGCAAAGGGTATTTACTTATCACATATTGCTATTATGGACTTGGTTATTTAAGCCCTATTTAGGGTCTGTTTGGCCCTATTAAAACTCAATTTTGCTTCGATTGTCTGTTTTTAGTGTATAAAAATAGGGCATATTATAGGTTTTCAGGCTATGAATCCCTTTCAGCCAAGCCATGCATGGTTTGGGTGATGGGAAATTGATATCGGACTTGCAATGCGGAGCCAGTGGAGGACTCTTGCTCCCCTAACGTTTAATCCTATGAACGACCTCCTTTCACAGATGAAGCAGTTCAGCCTGATCGTGGCTGACACCGGCGACTTTGCCAGCATCCGCAAGTATCAACCGCGTGATGCGACGACCAATCCGAGCCTGATCCTGAAGGCTGCGCAGATGGATGAATATCAGGATCTCGTGAGCCGCGTGATCGCGGAGACGAAGCAGGAATCCTCCGGCGTGAACCCGAACCTCGAACTGGCCATGGACAAGCTGGCCGTCGCGTTCGGCCTGGAAATCCTGAAGATCGTGCCGCATCGCGTCTCCACGGAAGTGGACGCGCGTCTGAGCTTCGACACGAAAGGCTCCATCGCCAAGGCGCACTCGCTGATCGAGCGCTACACGAAGGCGGGCATCTCCAAGGACCGCATCCTAATCAAGCTCGCGACGACTTGGGAAGGTGTCCAAGCCGCCGCCGAACTCAAGAAGTCCGGCATCAACTGCAATCTTACGTTGCTCTTCTCTTTCGCCCAGGCCGTGGCCTGTGCGGAAGCGGGTGTGCAACTGGTGTCTCCCTTCGTGGGCCGCATCCTCGACTGGCACAAAAAGAACTCGGGCAAGGACAGCTATGCGGCCGCGGAAGATCCGGGCGTGGTGTCCGTGACGAAGATCTACAACTACTACAAGAAGTTCGGCTACCAAACGGAAGTCATGGGCGCCAGCTTCCGTAATGTGGGCGAGATCCTCGAGCTGGCCGGCTGCGATTTGCTGACCATCAGCCCGGCCCTCCTTGAGGAGATGCACAAGACGAATGGTTCTGTCTCCCGCAAGCTGACGGTGGAAGCCGCGAACGCCAGCGATCTGAAAAAGATCACGCTGGATGAAAACGCCTTCCGCTGGATGCACAACGAAGACGCGATGGCCACGGAGAAGCTGGCCGAAGGCATTCGCCAGTTCGCCGCCGACTCGATCAAGCTGGAGAAGTTCCTGATCACAAAGTTCCAGTAAGTCATCGTTTTAACTTTGCTCACAAGGGGACGGCCAACTCTGGCCGTCCTTTTTGTTTTTCATCGATAAAACGTCCCTAGACTTTGGTGGCTTGGCAGCGTATTGGTCTTCTATACAACCAGCAGGTATTACCCATGAAACTTAAGACATCGCCCATATTGTTGCTCAGCATCGGTATGGCCGTGGGCATTCTGATCGGATATTCGTTGCCTGACCGGCCAAGATACCAGCCAGCCCAGGAAAGCGCGAGATTGGAAAAGGACATTGAACAGTATCGTCTGCTCTATGATCTTCCGGTGTTGTTGAAATCTGAAGCGTTCGAACCCCCGCGTTACCGGGCTGTCCCGGCAAAAATGGATGCTTGGCCGCAGTCCTTGCCGATGAAATCACCTCGGCTGCCGCACCAGAAGCAACCGAAAGACCTCATCGACCAACGCTACACTCCGCCGCAAATCGAACTGCCCTAGGTTAGTTCTGATAGATCGGCAAGTAGTGATACTTCACCGCGAAGCACAAAATGGCGAGTGACGTGCTGTAAACTTTCCCTGCATTGCGCTCCTGACCATCGCCGCTCACCCAGGAGCCGTCCGGAAGCTGGTTCGTGATGAGCATCTTTTCCACGATGGACTTCGCTTCGTTTGCATAAACTCCGCCGCGTTTCTGCATGCCTTGGGAAAAGTAGTAGAGCCCGTAGAAAAACCAGCGCTGACTGTATTGGATGCGATGCTTGCGCGGCCCGCCGCCTTCCGTCATGTCGAGCAGCCAGTCGGATGAACCGATGACCTCGGGTGCGTTGTATTCACCGCAGATCTGCAAGGCCAGCAAGCCCGCGGCCGTCGTGGCGAATTCCGGGCTGCCGCCCGGTTGGTAGGCGAACCCGCTGCGCATGTTCGTCGGCAATCCGTTCGCATCCCGCTCGGATTTGTAACTCTGCTTGAGATATTCCACGGCGGAATCAATCGCCTCTTTTGGTACGGCAAGTCCGGCGTTCTTGGCCGAACGCAAGGACAGCAACTGCCAGATAGTCACTGACAGATCGGCATCACCCGACTCCGGCGTGTAACGCCACCCGCCATCGAAACGCGGGCTGTGTTTTTTGACGCGTTGTGAGCGCAGGATGAGCTCGATCGCCTTCTGGCAACGCTCGCGCAGGAGCTTGTCCTGGGTTGCATCCACGCCCATGCCGAGCATCTCGCACAAGGCCAGCGTGATGATCCCGTGTCCGTACATACGTGAGCTGTCCGTGTTTCCGAAGTAGCCATCCGGCCTCTGCCGGTCCGCACGCAGGAGAAAGTCGATGCCCTTCCGCATGGAAAGACCTTCGGGCGTTTTGTCCGTCGGCTGATGCCCCACGGAAGCCATGGAGAGCACCGCGAGCGCGCTCATCACACTGCTATATTGGTTGCCGCGTTCGGGGTCCAGGTAAGCTCCCTCGGCATTCTGCACCGTAACAAGATATGCCACGCCGCGCTTCACCGAAGCATCGATCGGATCATCCTTGGCTGCTTCTTGCGCGCACAGTGTCAGGGCAGGGGAAAGCCCCAGCATGACACTCAGAAATATGGCCCAAATCCTGGCTTTCATTTCGATGTCCGGGCCCGTTCGGCCAGCACCTTGAAATAGGTCTCCACCATCGTGCGATACTCGCCCGAGAGATTCTCGCGCCGTGCCTCCAGCAAGCCCTCCGCCATCTTCGGCGGCAACTTGCCCCATTCGCCGGTCCACATCGCCTCGACATCCGGCAGATTGCCGTTTTCAGCCGCTTTTGCCGCTTTGAATGCCCCTTGCATGCCATCGCCCGGCGATTCCGAATCCTGTGACAAACCCGGCGTCTGGCCCGAGTTCCGCGCCTGCGCCATGGATTGCTGCTGTGCCTTGGCCGCATCCTGCATTGCCTGCTGTGCGGCTTGCTGGGCTGCCTCCTGCGCGGACTGGCCGCTTTGCTGTTGCCCGTTTTGTTGCTGCTGACCTTTTTGACCTTGCTGTTGTTGGCCCTGTTGCCCTTGTTGACCGGCCTGCTGCTGTGACTGCGGTGAATTCATCGCCTGATCCAGGCGATCCAACGTGCGCGCCTTCCATTGCGATTCCGCCGGCGCGAGTTCTTGCAACACACTGGCGAGATCGGGCGCAGCGGAAGATTTCTGCGCCGGGGCGGGGGCAGCGGCATTGGCCGTCGCCTGGTTCAAGGCCGCAAGCTGGCCTTCCACCGCATTCTTCGCCGTATCGATCGCGGGCTTCGCTTCGTTCGCGGAACTCGCCTTCGCCACTTGCTCCGCTGTGGTCGGCAACGCCTTCTCGCCCAGCTCCTGCGTCTGTTTGCCGACCTTCTGCAACGCTTCGCCTTGCTGTGTGCCGAGTCGCGCTTCATGACGGCCGGAACGCGCGATATCCGCTCCCGCCATCGTCAATTCATTCGCCAGCGGCTTCTGTGCTTCGGCGGCCTTGGCCAGTTCACCGGTGTTCGAATTCGCCAGCGTCTTCAGCGTATCCGCGAGCTTCTGCGCTTGTGACGCCAGTTGCTGCGCCTTGTTCGCCGCCGCTTCGGACTTGCTCTTCGCTGCCTGTGCTGAGGTCGCCTTCGCGTCCGTGGGCGGCGTGTTCTTCAACGTCTGGTCCGCTTTATTCGCGGCGGCCCGCAAGTCATTCGCCGCCTCTTGCAACGGCTTCACGATGTCTTGTGCCTGCTGCGCCTGTTGCGGCGTGATCTTGCTCAAGTCCTTGGGCGCGTTGTTCGCCGCCTGCTGCAACCCTTGGGAAGAACGGTCCAATTCTTTGCTCAAGTCCGCTTTCGCATTGGCTGCATCCATGCGTATGCCTGGCACTTCGTTCTTGCCCAACTGGTCGGCCTGTTGCGCGAGCTGCTTCATCTGTTCGCCGAGCGTGCCGCGTTGCTCATTGGCTTTCGTCACGTTCTCCAGCGATTTCGCCAGGTCCGTTTCCGTCTGCGCGGCCTTTTGCAAGCTGGCCTTCGCGGCATCGAGCGATGTGTCGGCGAGCTTGTCCAGTTCCTTGCGCATCGGCTCGTTCGTCGCCAGTTCCTTTTCCAGTTCGCGGATCAATTCGTCCGGCGATTTCTGCTGCATCTGCGCCATCTGTTCCGCCTTGTTGTATTGCGAATCCAGCGCGCCTTTAATGCCCAGTTCTTCCTCGTTCTTGCGCAATTCAGCCCGGCTCAGTTCCGCCTTGCCCATCTCCGCATTCTCAAAATGTTCCGCGAGTTGTTGCAACGCCTTGCTCAACTGCTTCTGCTGTTGCGCGGCGGACTGCATCGCCGCCTTTTGCTCGGCTGCATCACGTGCCATCATCGCTTCACGCAGGGCCGCTTCTGCCTTCGGTGGCGGCTCGCGCAACATCGCGGCGGCGTCATCCGCATCCCGGGAGCGCTCGCGCCCTTCCTTCGAGGTGATGTCTTGCGCGTTCGCATCGCGGCGGATGGCATCCTGCAGTTCCTTCACCTGCTCCGTGAGTTCCTTCTGCTCGGCCAGTTGCTTGCGGGTGACGTCTTGCATCTCGGCGGCGTTGCTCGCACCCTTTTCCGCCGCCTGCTCCGTCTGCATCTGCTGCTTCTGCGCTTCTTCCGCCAAGCCCGCCATCATCTCGCTCAGTTTCGGGGCGGTGGCGGCGATCTGCTGCCGCGCCGCGTTCACTTCCGCCTGGGCTGCGGTCTGTGCCTGCTTGATGTCTGCCGCCAGCTTTTCAAATTCATCCGCCAGCGGATTCGCCGGGCGGGCAGGGGACTGCCGCTGGCTCATCTCTTTCTGGATCTCCTGTGTCTGCGGCGTGTTCAACGCCTGCTGCGCCGCTTTGCGCGTTGCTTCGGACAACTGCGCCTTCTCCAGATCCTTCGGCGCATTCTGCAACTTCTGGTTCAGCCACTCCCAATCCTTTGGACGTTGCGTGGCTGCTTCCATCTCCTTGCTCTCGTAGCGCTCCTGGTTAGCCATCTGGCGTGCGCCCTGGTTCAGCTCGGTCAACGTATGCGCGCCTTCCAGCTTCTGATACGCCTCCTGGATCTGCTTCAGGTTCGCCGCCGTCTCTTGCGCCTTCGTCTCGCTGCTGTTCGCCGCGCGCATCGCGCTCAGGGCCTGTGCAGTCTTGGAAGCATCCGCTACGAATTGCGAATCCGCATCCTTCCGCAATTCTTCCCACTTCGCCCGGTCCTTGAGCTGTTCCGTGACGGCTTTCCACTCACGCTCCAGCTTCTCCTTGTTCTCGGCCATCCGCGCCGCTTCCTTGTCCGTGGGCTTGTTCTTCGCCTTCAGGTCCTCGATCTTCTTCTCGTCGTAGGCGACCTGTTCCGCCGTCTTGCGGGCCCGGTCCAGTTTTTCCAGCGGATTCTTGGCGAACTGCGCCAGATACTCGCGCGCTTTCACTGCGTTGCGCGCCAGTTCCTGTTCCAAGCCGCTGAATTGCTGCAGCGTGTTGTCGATGCTCTTCTGAAATTCGCGTGACGTGCTGAGGATGTCCTTGGTCTTCTTCTCCACCAGCATCTTTTCCACTGTGCCACGTGATTTCTCCAAACCCTCTTGCAGTTTGCGCGTACGATCTTGGAAATTACGGGGCATGTGCGCGCCCATCGCCTTCATCAGGTTCTCCACCACCTGCACCTCGCGGCTCGCGCCCTCTTGCCGCCGGGCCAGCCGTTCCTGATTCGCCGCGTCGCCCGGATTCGCGTTGAGCGGCAGTATGACCTTCTGCTGTTCGCCGCTCAGGTACTGCAACGTCGCCGAAGTCAGCCCTGCTTCCGTGGCCGACAAAATCTCGTTGAACGCCTTCGCGGTCCGTTCCGCGATGCCATATGCGTGATTCACTTGCTCCAGCAATTCCTTGGGCTCCAGCTTGGCCGCCTCCGCCGTGTTCGCGGCCGCCAGTTGCTCGAACTCCAGCCGCGCCCGGGCGATGTGCTCGTTCTTGAAGGCACTGATAGCATGTCCCACCAAGGAAAGGTCCGCTGCCTCGCGTCCCGCTGCTGCCTGGGGCAGGGCTTCCTTCAAGCGCTGCTCCACCTGCGCGATCTGCCGGTCCACTTCTTCCATCGCCGACCGCGCACCGCTCAATACCTGTTGCCGCGCCAGCGCTTCGCCCTGCTTGAGATCCCGCCCGCCTTCCTTGCCCACGATGGCGCGCAAGTTCGAGGAAATCTGATCCAGGCTGTCCAAGGTCCGCAGGAACTCGCGCTGCGCCTGCATCGCCTTCAATCGCTTCGGATCCAGCCCCGGCGAACTGATCTGCAAGGTGAGGGGAACCGATTCCGCCCGATTACCCTTCACGTCGATCGCCACGAGCTTCGTCGTGACGCGGTCACCCGGCACCAGTTTCAAGTCCAGCAGATCCCACTTGCGTGCGAGGACCGTCTCGTTCGTGCGTCCGTTCAGGAGCGGCATCGATTGCCACTGACCTTCATTCACGCGCACCATCTGGTTCACCTGCGTGAGCGCCAGATCATCCTTCGCGGTGGCGCTGAAATCCAAGACCTCATCCGGCGGTAATACCTGGTCCTTCGCCGGTTGATCGATGCTCACCAATGGGAGCAAGTCCGCTGCCGGACGAATCTCATACTGCGGACTGAACTTGTTCTCGAAACCCGTCTCCGCCGAGACGAGCTTCACCGTGTAAGTCCCTGCCGCTGTCATCGGCACGGCGGCCGACCACTCCGTATCCGTCACGCGGGTGAGGGGAATCTCGCTCTTGCGCCCGGCCTGTTCCACCAGCAACGAGCCTTCCTTGATCTTCTGGTTCGCTGCGATCTTCACCACCGCGGAACTGCCTTCCAACGCCGTCAGATCACCATTGTCCTCGCTCACCGTTTGCGCCGGCATCTGCGCGTACGCTGGAAATTCATAAGTTTTATGGAACTTCCCTACATGCGGACGTGGCAGGGAACTGAGCTTGTAATAGCGTGTCAACGCATCACCGGCGCGGATGCGATATTCCAGCGATTCGTTCGCCACGTTTGCGCTGGCCGTGAAGCGATGCCCGCCCGCCGCATTCATGGTGATGCGTTCGCTGCGCCCATCCGGCTGCACGATCTCCAGATATGCGCGCTCCACTTCCGGCCCGCCCAGCTCCACTACGAAGGGGATCGGATCACCGCGTGGTACAGGAGCATCACCGTTCGCCGGCTCCAGCAGCTTGATTTTCACGCTGGAGACCCGCTCGATGTTCGCCATCGGCGCCATCGCCCGCGCCATCAACCGCGTGAAACCCAGTCCCGGTGCCAGCGCCAGAAATCCGCACGCCATGATGACCCCGATCGAGCCGATCAACCACCGTGAGATCAGCCGGTTCGGCAAAAGCTCCTCGATCTCGATCTTCTCCACCCGCCGTTGCACGTCGTCCTGGAGCAGCTTGCGGAAGATCGGGGAATCCCATTCCGCCGAATCCGCATCCGCCAGTTCCACCGCTGAGATCAAGTCCTCGCGGAGGTCCGGCTTCAGCTTTTCCACCATGCGCGCTACCTCCTTGGGGCTGGGCACTTTGCGCAAATGCCGCAGGCAGCCGAACCACACGACCGCCCCGGTCGCCCCATACACCGCCACACTAAGGAAATACCGCGCTCCCTCCGGCATCAACACCACGCGATCCACCAGTGCCACCACCGTCATCCCGCCCAGAAAACTCACCACGCCCTCGGCCGCACCGCGCGTTAAAACCAGCTTGCGCCAACGACGGCTGAACGCCTCCAGCTTCTGGACGATCACGGGACTGAGTTGGGTGGACATAGACTTCATTGAATTAGCCACACTTTCCGCCAAAAAGAAACGGTAATCTTGCCCCTGTAAAGGTAGGGCTGGCTGTCCCCAGCCGGCCGCCGCCGAAGCCTAAATTGTTCAAATCGACCACCAGCACCCTGGCGTCCGGCAGCAGTCTTCCACTTCTTCCCTTTTCTCCCTGTCCCTGCTTTCTTGCTGGGATTTGTCCCCATCCACTATCCACCATCTTCCATCTACTTCTGTTTCTCATACGCCTCCAATCTGCCACCAAATCCCCGCCACCGTTAGCACTACGCTCGCTATTCCTCACTAGCCTCGGACAAAATTCATCCTTTTCACCCCTCCAGCCATCTTTCTTCCCGCTTTTTCCGTTCTTCCTACCCCGCCACCCTGCCAGTTTTTTGAGGAGAAATGTTAGCCTTCGGTGCGCCCGGTGAGCTCCATGGAGACAAAATTTTAGAAAAACTCATCCCATCACCCTGTTTGCAGCTTTCCCCTTTGAACTTCTTTTGAGCTTTGAGTTTTGAACTTGGAATTTCCCTAGACCCGAAACCAGAAACCATTTCAGCAACCTTGAACTTTGAACCCTAAACTTTGAACTCCCTCAGGCACTTCACCACCTCCGCATGCGCCATCACCACATCCGGCTCCCGTTGCAGCGCCTCGAAATAACTCCGCGCAAAACCTTGTCCCTCTTCCGACGCCACCAGCAACGACTTCGTCTGCTTCACGATGACTCCGGCGTTTGACCCGGTCACCGGCTCTTTGCCCTCCAGCAGTTCATCGATCGCCACCACCAGCTCAGACACCGGATGCAGCCACGCGAACCACGGATCGGCGATCAGCAGTTGGAGAAACTGGTTCGGCGACGCGATCCCCCCGAACGTCTCCTCATACGCCGCCTTCTCGGAATCGATCAGCGCCTTGTGCAGCGCCATCAGGCTTAGCCGCAACGCCCCGAGATCCTTCCGGAACCTCGCCTCATCCGCAGACAGATCAAAACTCGGCATGCTAAAACACTTTCTCTCTGTCGCCCGCCGGCGCCACATCACCGGCATCACGCACTAACCCCATCATCCACCACATCCCGCCCCGGTGCAAACAAAGTCCCATCTTGATCTCTGATCCCGGTAGGGACGCGGTGCTCCGCGTTCCCTTGCCAAACCTAAAAACTATCTTCAATCAGTTCAGTTGCTCAGGCAACACCGCAAGCATCCGAACCTATCTTCCCATTTATAACCTCACCCTAAATGCTTATTCCTGAAGTCGGCGATTCGGGTCATTATGCACCAGTCCATGACGCCTTCATTTACAGGCAAGGGTCCGTTAACTTTTAAGATAGGACTCGCTTTATGCAGTGTGCTGGTGGCTCTCCTTGCCTTATTTGTATTGATCCAACACATCAGTCTCCTAGAGGCCGAAACAGAGTTGCGCGGGTTGGTCATCACGAGCGTGCAATCCACCCTGTCCGATTATTACTTCAAGGCGAATAGATTTCCGGCCTCCCTGGCTGAGTTAAGCCTGCCCTTGGCCAAAGATACGGAACTGGCCAGCTTGATGAACAAGTTGAGGTATCATCTGACTTCTGAAGGTTACACTCTGAGTTGGACCGATGGCTTTGACCAGACCGAGGGCATAAAACCGCACGTCATCAGTTGTCCCTTCCCGGCACCATCAGATTCTGAACCTTTGATCCCGGCGGTGATCCCTCAATCCGACTTGATTGAATAGATTCCAAGCCGCTCCGAATCTTGCCCATTTGGTGAATTTGTGTCTTCCCTAAGCTGGCCCGCCGGTGCAACCGGCCTAAATCATCCCCGACCGCTTCCGCAAAATCCACTCCAGCGTCAGCAACAGCACCAGCGGCACGAACCACCACCAGCTCTGCCACAAGATCGTCTCGCTCTCCACCACGCGACCTTGGCTCAGAGGCTTCAGCAAATCCGCCAGCCGTCCCATCTCCTCCTCGCGCAGATACGTGCCGCCGGAATGAAACGCCAGTTGTTGCAATAACTCTTCGTCACAATGCAACTGCGCCATCTCACCCGCACCTTGCGGCTTCACCGTGAAATTGCTTCGCACCTTGATCTCGCTGTCCGGCAATTCTGTCGTGCTCACGCGCACCTCATATTCGCCTTCCTCCAGCGCCGCCGTGCGGCCTCGCAACACCCCGCTCGTCCCATCCGCACTCAGCGCCACCGTCGCCACCTTCTTGCCATCCTTGTAGAGTTGCGCCTCCGCCTTCGCATCCAGTTTCAGGCGACCTTGGCTGTCACGCACCCGTACCCGGATCTCTGCCGTGTCTCCCGGCGCATACGTCATCGCGCCAGAATCCAAAGCCACATGCTTGTCCTGCACGGGGAAGGGGGCCTCCATCACCCACTTCGCCGCCTGGTTCCAAAACTTCTGGTGATGCACATCACCCACCTCATACCGCCAGCGCCACGTCTCCTCGATGCCGTTATACAACACGCGTCCCGCACCCACGCGCCGATACACGATGGACGCCGCCTTCCGCGTCGCATCGCTTACCTCCATGATCGTTTCTGAACCCGGCAACGCCTCACTGCCCGCCGCCCAGCGCGGTGGTTGCAAGCTCGCCCAGATCTCTTTGTTCCGTTCCGGATCACCCGCCAGGCTGAATGCCCCCTCCAGCGTGCCCGATGCCACAAACGTCTGCTTCAATCCGTGTCCTTCCAACGCAGCCCCGCGCCATTCCACCGGCAGCAACGTCTTCAACGGTGTGCTCAGATAATCCCGCAACGGAGACCGTGGCCCATCCACGAACAAAATGCCGCCGCCGCGCTGTTCCACGAATTCCCGCATCCACTCCAGTTCATTCGGCGTGAACGTGTTCTGCGGCAGATCACCGAAGATGATCAGTGCATAGCTGAACAGTGTTTCCTTGTCCGGCGGAAATTGTCCCGGCAGCTTGCCGCGCACCCACTTCACCTGTTCGCCGCCCACGCCCGCGAGGAGATTGTTCACATCCCATTTCTGGTCGCGTTCCATCAGGTTGCGCAGATAACGGAACTCCCAGCGCGGCCGTCCGTCCATGAAGAGCACCTTCGGCCGTTCCGTGATGGCGCTGAACCGCATCGTGCTGTCATTGTTCCCCGTATCCCGCTCATCCTTCACCGTGCTGATGCTCACCTGCAGATTCAGCGGCAGACTGCTGAACTTCAGGTCGCGATCCAGCTTCTGCATCTCCGTCCCCACGATGCCCTTGATGGGGAAATCAAACGCGATGGATCGCAACCCACGCTGCTCCGTGACGAAATTCTTCTCCCACAAGGTCGTGCCCTGATACTCGATCTTCACCGTGAACTGCTGCCCCGGTGCCGCATCATCCTTGATCTCCAATGAACCTTTCACGGAGGCATCCTGATAAACCGTCTCCGGCACCTTCACCTCCAGCACCGCCAGATCCTGCGGATGATTCGCTGACCCGATGCCCACCACATACATCGGCGTCTTCTTCGTGCCCATCAGCTTGGCGAGCTGTACCGGTGTCGGCCCATTATTGTGCTGCCCGTCGGACAGCACGACGATGGCCACCCGTTCATCGTCCTTCACTGCTTCCAGCCGCGTGCGGATGCTGCTGTTCAGATCCGTGCTGCCGAACTTTGGTGTGAAATTCAACGCTGTGGAGATGGCTTGCTCCGATTCCGGCCACCACAACATCTCACTCTTGTTTGCACCCAGATTATGCACCTCCAGGTGATGTTGCACCGAGAGCCGCGACACCAGGCTTTCGCTGCCATCGAGCAACAACGACTCCACACGCTTGTAGCGGGGCAGGGTGTCATACTTCGCTGTGGCCGCGCGTGAGGAGGCATCACCCGTCATCTTTTCCGCGTGCACGTTCAAGTTCTTCATGAACTCCTGTTCCCAACGCGACGCCGGGTCTTGCAACCGGAACAGGTCATTCAAGAACCGGTCCACGTCATTGCCGATGTCCCGCTTAGTCAATTCCGTCGCCTGATTGAGCAGCTCATTCTTGAAACGGTCGCGCATCCCGCTGTCCACCTTCCAGCTTTCCGGGCGCACCGTGGCCAGGCACTTCGCCGCATCCTCCAGATCTTTCAGCACCAGCTTGGCCTGTTCCTTTAGGCGGTCGTTCGGCCACTCCGCCTGGGTGCCGGTGATGTGCCGTTTGGCGCGAGCGAGCGCCTCCGCGCCATCTACCAGCACCGTGTCCAGCTTGCCGGGTGGCAACCAGCCCGCCTGTTGCGCGTAGAGCAGCTTGCGCGAGGCCGGCATCTGCTGGTCCGTCACGCTCATGCTCTGCGACACATCCACGAAGAACATCACCCGTGCCAGTTCGCCGATCACCTGCCGATGATGCAGCACTGGTCCCGCGAGCATAAGCAGCAGCCAGAGAATCGCCAGCGAACGCAACGTCGGCAGCAGCCAGCGCAAGACACCCTTGCGTGTGCGCGACTCCCGCCAATACAACCACCACGCCAGCCCTGCCAAGCCGAGCGATACCACCAGCGTCGCGACGAGCGACCAGTCCCCGTTGAGGCGTAAGACCGTGGATTCGTTCATCGGCGCCTCCTTACAATCCATTGTTGCAGGAGCAATTCACTGAAGAGCATCGCCAGCACCAGCCACATCAGCGGTCGCCATAGCTCGCTGCCAAAACGGCGGCTGCGGTCCAGTTCCTGGAATTCCTTGAACGATGTGATGACTTTCGCTTCAAACGGCTTTGCCACATTCTCCCGTTCCGCCGCCGTGAGCTGCACCAGATCCGATTCCTCCCGCGAGGTGCTGGCCACGAAATGCGTCATTTTGCCATCCGGCGCGGTGAGCAGGTATTGCCCGGGCCGTTGGGTCTCCCGGAACTCTGCCAAGCCGCGTGTGCCTTTATCGATCACCGGCACGTCATGCTTCTGGCCCGCCGGGTCCACCATCAACGCCTTCTTGCCGATGGCCGTTTTGTCGAGGAACACCGCTGCCGGCTTGCCCACTTCAAAATTGCGTGGCGGGAAAATCGTCGAAGCCAGATAGACGACGAGCCGTTGCGTGAGCGGCAGGTAGAAAGAGCGCACCGGCAGATTGCTCCAGTCCGCATCACACGGAATGGCGCTCATGATGATGCGTCCTTCACCCAGTTTTTTCTCCACGAGGAACGGCTCACCCGTCTCGAATCGCGCCAGCACATTGATAGTCTGTTCCTCCTTGCGCTCCGCCAGCTTGAACCATGAAGTGATCTCGCCATCGGCCAGGTTGCCGTTGCGCGGATCGTTGAACATCTCCATCGCCGGGTGGGCGTAATTTTGCGAGATGATCTTCGTCGGTTTCTTGCTCGTGCTTTCTGTATTCAGCGAGGCGAGGGGCAGGGGCAGAAGCCCGTTATCATTCGCCAACACCCGGTTATACCAGGTCGTATCGATGCGGTCGCCGGGGAAGATGAGCAGGCCGCCGCCATTGTTCACAAAGTCGCGCAAAGCCCGCACCCAGCGGTCGCTAAGCTGCCGCACATTCGCCAGCACCACCGTGCGATACTTCGGCAAATCCTCGATCTTCAGGCCGTTTTCATTGTCGATCACCTTCGTCGTGATGAGGTCCGTCAGGTCCGATTTCGATTTGCCGAACGGTTGCAGGGCGATCTCCAGAAAGTCCGTCTCACCCTTGAGCGGCTCCACACTAGGCGCGCCGTTGAAGAGCAGCACTGGAACGGTGTCCCAGACCGGGATCGCCGCCTGAAAACTGTTATCCGCTTTCAACGTATCCGCATCCGCCACCACTTCGATGACATGGGAACCAGCCGTCTCAAACGCATGGGTGAACAGCACCTGCTGGCGTTCACCCGGGCCGAGGTTGATCTGCGAAGCGCCTTTCTCCGTGCCATCCACACGGAAGTAAACGCGCAGCTCGGAATACTGCCGCTCACCAAAGTTCCGCAGATTCGCCCGCACTTGGATGGGCTGACGCACTCCGACGATGAGCCGCGAGAAGTCCAGCGATTCCACGCTCACATTGTCGCGACCTTCCACTCCTTGATGCACAAAGGTCACTTGCGGCGGTAGCGGCATGGCCTTCAACAGTTCTGCCGCCCGTGTGCGCGTCGGGGCCTCTTCCTCGGACCAGCTTATCTTTTGGAAATCACCCACCACCACGATCTGCCGGTAGGTGTTCTGCATCTTGCCCAGCATGGCCGCCGCCTTCTCGAATGAACCGGCGACATTCGCCCGGCCATAACCGGCATCCAGTTCGCTCACGGCTTTGCCCAGGCGCGACAGGTCAAAGTTCGGGATGGATTCCAGCTCTGGATTTTCGCCCGCCATCAAGATGACTTCCACATCGGAGCCGCGGCCCAGGCTCGTGATGATCTCGCTCGCCGTAGTACGCGCTTGCACGAAGTTTCCCGTATCCTTGCCGCCAGATTCCATTGAGTAACTATTATCCAGCAGCAACACCATGGAAGTCTTCGAGGCCCCCGCCAATGCCGCAAGCTGGCTCAAGACAGGTCGCGCCATGCAGAAGGCGAGCACCGCCGGGATGAGGCAGCGCAGCAGGAGCAGCAGCAGTTGTTCGATGCGGATGCGCCGGGAATTCTTGATGAGCGCCGCATCCATGAGATGTGTCGCACCCCACTTCACCACACGGAAGCGGCTGCGATGCAGCAGATGGATGATGAGCGGGATGGAAGCCGCCGCCACACCACCGAGCAATACGAAGTTCAGGAAGGTCATCCGCGTCCCAATCGGCGTGTCAGGTATTGCGCCAGCGCCTCGGAGTAAGGCTGGTCCGTGATGAGGCGGACGTGGTCGATGCGATGCCGCCGGCAGCCATCCACCAGTTCCTTCTGGAACTTCTCCAGGTTCTCCAGATATGCCTCACGGAATTGCGCCGGTTCGACCATCCGGTGCCAGTCCGCCTGTTCCAGCGATTCAAAACGTGTCCACGACTCGAACGGGAACTCCAGCTCGTCCCGGTCCATGATCTGGAAAAGGATGATCTCGTGCTTGGCTGCGCGGAAATGCGCGAGGGCCGTGATCAGATCCTTCACCGTGGCGAAGCAATCCGAGATGATGATGAGCAGGCCGCGCCGGTGGATGCGTGGCACCAGGCTGCGGAAGACATCGCTCAGTTCCGTTTCACCCGCCGGCTGGCGCTGCTCCAGCTCGTCCAGCATGACGCGCAGATGGCCCACGCCGGAGCGTTGCGGGATGAAGCGGCGGATCTCGGTATCGAAGGTCACCAGCCCCACGCTGTCCCGCTGCTGCATCATCAGGTAGGAGAGACAGGCGGCGAGGCGCGAGGCGTAGTGATGCTTCGTCACGCCGTTCTCGCTGCCGTAATTCATCGAACCGCTGGTATCCAGCAAAATGGTCGCGCGGAGATTCGTTTCCTCCTCATATTCGCGGATGTAATAACGGTCCGTCTTGCCGAAGAGTTTCCAATCGAGCCGTCGGATCTCATCGCCCTGCACATACTGGCGATGCTGGGCGAACTCCACGCTGAAACCCTTGTGCGGCGACTTGTGCAAGCCCGAGAAAAAGCCCTCCACCACCAGACGCGCCACCACTTGCAGATTGGAGATCTTCTGCAGGTCCGTGGGCGAAAGTAGATTGGCGACGTGAGCCACGGGTTTTGATTAAGGGCTATGGTTATTGCGGCAAATTAGGTTCGTCACGTGCCCCGTGCCAGATGGTAAGAACTTGAACCTCCTTTTGAGGTTCAATCACACGATAGAAAATTCGATAATTCCCAGAGATTATTTCCCGTGTAGTGCCCTTGCTGCCGCGAGGATATATCGGCCCTATGTGAGGGAAGCTTCCTAGAAGTTCGACATGCCTGATGATGTCCCATCCAATACGCTCAGCCGCTTCAGGATTGGCGGTAGCGATGTAATCTCGAATAGCTTCCAGATCTGCAAGCGCAGGTTCGGTCCAGATTATTTTGAACTCCATGCGGCAAATCTCTTTTTGACCTCTTCATGTGACACAACACGGCCTTCATCAGCGGCTTGCTCGCCGCGTTTGATGGCGGCAAGTATGGCGATTTCCTCGCTGATTTCATTCAGCGTGGCTGACTCTGGCAGCTTGCGGACCGCTTCAATTACTATGTCCTTATCGCTCATGCTTGCACGCTACTCTTAGACGTATTTGGTGGCAAGAATGTTAGTTTGATCACAGCACCGACTTCGCCTCACCCTTCGGAATCGCCTCGAGAATCTTCCCGATGATCGTATCCACCGCGATGCCTTCGGCCTCGGCGTTGAATGTCGGCACGATGCGATGGCGCAGCACCGGATAGGCGAGCGCCTGGATATCGTCGATGGTCACGTGGAAGCGGCCTTGCAATACGGCGCGCACCTTGCCGCCGAGCACCAGTTGCTGGCACGCACGTGGTCCCGGACCCCACGCGACCAGTTCTTTGATGAAGGGCAGGGCATCCGCCTCATCCGGGCGGCTGCGCCTGACGAGGTCTAGCACGAAGTCCAGCACATGATCCGGCACCGGCACTTTGCGCACAATCTTTTGGCACTCGATGACTTCCTCGCCCGTCATCACCGGCACGATCTCCGAGGAGAAAGCGCTGGTGGTACGGCGGATGATCTCACGCTCCTGCTCGCGGCTCGGATAACCCACCTTCACGTGGAACATGAAGCGGTCCCGCTGCGCCTCGGGCAGGGGATAGGTGCCTTCCTGTTCCACCGGGTTCTGCGTGGCCAGCACGAAGAACGGTTCCTCCAGCTTGAAAGTCTGGCCGCCCACGGTCACGGAATGCTCCTGCATCGCTTCCAGCAACGCCGCCTGCGTCTTTGGTGGCGAGCGGTTGATTTCGTCCGCCAGAATCATCTGCGCGAAGATCGGTCCTTTCAGGAAGGTCAGTTTGCGATGGCCCGTGACCGGGTCTTCCTGGATGACGTCCGTGCCCGTGATATCCGCCGGCATTAGGTCCGGCGTGAACTGCACGCGGTGAAAGGAAAAGTGCATCGCCTCGGACACGCTCTTGACCATGTACGTCTTGGCCAGACCGGGCACACCTTCCAGCAAGCAATGGCTGCGCGCGAAGATGGCGATGAGCAATTGCTCGATCACATCATCTTGGCCGACGATCTTCTTCGCCACTTCCGCGCGGATGGTGCGCACGGCATCCGAGAGCTTCATCGCCAGCCGGGCATCTTGATGGGAGACCTCGGCTGGAACGTCTTTGTTGATGGGGTACACGCGGATGGGTTTGTTAGAGCTGGGCGCGGTAGCTGTCTTGGTGAGGAAAATGGTGTCCGCCTGTTCCACCATCTTGGCCTCCGGGGCATCGGCCTTGGGGATGGTGATGGGTTTTTCGCAGGAGGGGCAGCTTAGCGCCGCCCCGGCGAGGGATGATTCCACCGCCAGTTCCTGCTGGCAGACCGGGCATTTGAACACGATATCCATGCAAACAACTTCCAATCCGCCCAGCGCGCTGGGTGTCTCACCGGGCACCCACACGGTGCCAAGGGCCAAACGACTGCCGGGCTGATGCGCGGTAATATCCCGAAGGGCTTGGCAAAGTGTCAAGCCGGGCTTGTGAAAGGATTTTGCATTGGACTGAATAGCGGGGACCTGATTATCGTCTCCTCACTGATGAAGCCTTGGAGGAGTTTCTGGTGTGGCGCACTTATTTTCATAAGCGCAGGGTCAACCGTTTTCTCTGCAGAAAACGAAGCCGTCATCCTTGATGATCAATTCACCGATGGGACGAAGGAGCGTTCAGGCCTCTTGGACTTGAACTGGCGCTATGTGCAGAACATCAAGTTCGACTTGATCACAGATGCCAAGCCGGGTGAATTGACCCCGCCTAAATACCTTCGAGTTCGTCCCCAAGGCAATTACCCGACTTTCGTGGGGGTGTTTGATCTGAACCCCGGGGCCCGGGATGGGGGAGGTTCCGGGCTGACTTTGGGCAACAAGGTGGGGGATTTGTTGGAGCTATCGGTCGAGTTCCGGTTCCTGGAGCCGTCCACCAAGGATACGGAGATGCGCATCGGGCTGTTCAACAACGGCGGCACGCCTTCCCAAGAGCACAGCATGGGGCCGTATCAGGATGACCCTGGCTACTACGTGGCCATCCCGCAGATGGGCGGGAAAGGGGAGGCGTTCAAGGATTTGGGCACCATGGGGTCTGTCGCGGGCGGTTCGGACAAGGTTTTCCTACGGGCAGCGCAAGGGGCCATGCTGCCACCTCTGAAGGATGACTGGCACACCATCTCCATGGTACTGACCCGGCATGAGCAGGGCATTTTGGTGGTGGGCAAGCTGGATGGCGTGGCCTTCGCCACGGGTATCGATTCCCCTACACCGCAGGACAAACAGGATCCCGCGGGCCTTTACAATGTGTTTCATGAAGTCGGGTTCACCACGGGCTCGCCCCATACCAATGGCGTCACCATCCGGCGCGTGCTCTTGCGTGGCAATCCCAAGGAACCTGCGGAAGTGGTGACGAAGCTGTCCGAGCCAGCCGCCGCGCCGCCGACTGCGGGCAGTACATCCCCCGCAAGTGTGCCCGGGTGGGTGGGTATTGTCCTGGGGGCATGTGGCTTGATCACGGGGATTTCGTTGACGTTACTTTTCACACGGAAGAAAGGCTGAAAAATCGGCTGTCGGTAAGGAGTATCAGGTATGGGGAGAGATCGTGAGAAAATATTAAATGTTCGTGCCTTCACGCTCATCGAGTTGATGGTCGTGATCGCCGTCATTGGCATCATTGCCGGTCTGCTGCTGCCCGCCTTGGGACGTGCCAAGGACAAGGGGCGGCAGGCTTTTTGCCGCAATAATCTCAAGCAGCTCACGCTCGCGATGGTGATGTACCACGGGGATAACAAAGACCAGTTCCCCACGCCCGGCTCTTCTTCCAAGTATGGCCCGCAAGATGCCGACTGGATCTGGTGGCATTACGGTCGGGAGGTCTCCAACAGTTCACTCGCCAAATACGTGAGCGAATTCAATCCGCGCCTGTTCACCTGTCCGGCGGATTCCGTAGCGCGCGATTTGCAGACCAAAGGCATATTGCCCTCCGACCCTTATCGCTACAGCTATGCGTTGACCAGTTACGATCTGGAAGAGAATCCCCTGAACGATCAGAAATTCAACTTGGGCATGGCCAGCATCGTCACCTTGGAAAAGAAGGTATATCCCTTCTTCACCAGCCAGATCCGCAACCCCTCGGCCAAATTGATGTTCGTGGAGGAGGACCGTGAGACAATCGATGATTCCCGCTGGGTGCCGTCTGGAGTGAAGACCAATCTGGTTTCCCCTCGTCACGCCAAGAAGGGCGTAGTGGCCTTCGCCGACGGGCATATCGAGGCTGTGCCGCCTGAGTTCGGTCTGAATCTGACGAATTCCACGCCGCGATTGTAAGTTAGCACTGGCGTTTAGCGGGTGTTTGAAGTATAGGATATCAAATTCCCAACAACTAATTCTGCAGGAGGTCTTGGTATGAAGCTGCCGACGTACTTTCGGTTCTCAAGTCTGTGTTCAGCCGGGTTACTCGCTTTGTGCATGGTCACCCTACTTTTTGTCCCATGGCTCCATGCCGCCGACAAGTCTAGGCCCGATATTGTAGGGGTGATAAAGGATGAGCAGGGGAAACCGTTGGCGGGGGCCATGGTCTTTGTCTATACCGCCGCGCCCAAGCAAGGACCAGGCGTTTTGTGTCCCTATTGCTATGATGACTGTCGCAAACGGGTGACCTCGGCCGCAGATGGCAGTTTTACCATCAAGGAGCTGGATCCTACCCTGAAGTTTAATCTCATGGTCACTGCCAAGGGCCATCGTCCCCAGTTGGTATCCAAGGTAGATCCTGCGGAGAAACCGGTGGCAGCGACACTCAAACAGCAATTTCGCGTTACGGATCCGCGGCAGAGCGTCCGCGGACGGGTGCTGGATGCGGCTGGCAAACCAGTGTTCGGCGCAGTGGTGAGCATTAAGAGCATCAGCCGCGGTGGGGTTACCCGCTATGGTTCAGACAAGGAAATCGACCCACTGGCTGTCACTGATGAAGCCGGCTTATTCATCTTGAATGCGACCTTGCCCGTCGAGCAGGTGGCCTTGGAGGTGGAGGCTCGTAACTTGGCCAAAGGCGTCTTCAATTCCCTGTCGAGCGGGGAAGCAATCAATGATCTGAAGATGACGGAAGGCGTCACTATCACGGGCCGGGTGCTGAAGGATGGCAAGCCCGTGAGTGGTGTGGAAGTCGGCATATCGGGAGCGGAACGCTGGGCCGAAGTTTATATTGGAAATTTTTCCACAGCGACGAGCGAAGAGGGACGTTTCATGTTTGTGAACATTCCATCCAAGCGGGCGTATCAATTTTATGGTCTGATGAAATCGTTCAGCGGTAAGGGAGCGCTGCTTTCCCGCGTCATCCGCTTGGGGGAAGACGGGAGCGAGTTCAACTTGGGCGATTTGGAAGTGAAACCAAGTTACACCTTGGGCGGACAAATCAAACTCACCGACGGCAAATCGTTGCCCGAGAAGACGCGGATACTCCTTAGCCGCGATGAAGCTTGGGACAGCCAGCAGATTGAGCTGGATGCCCAGGGAAAATTCAAGCTGGAGGGCCTTCCCACCGAGCCTGTTTCCCTCTCGGTCCGGGTGCCTGATTATCGGTTGACGCGCAAGAACGCCAGTCTTTCTCCCAGCAGTAACACCGGACTCATCGGTACCATCAAGAGCAACAAGCTTGATCTGGTAATCGAGTTGGAACCCGGCAAGGCGTTTGAACCGGACAGTTATGGTGATCGGGAAACCATCAAGAATGAACCGCTGCAGGGTGCTGAAGCCCGTCCCAAGCTGGCCGGAGACATCAAAGTAACCGGCCGGGTCGTGGATGCTGATTCAGGCCAACCCTTGAAGGAGTTCACGGTCACGGAAGGGCGCCAGGACCAGTTCCGGCAGGATTTCACCTGGTTTCCCAGCCGCACGACCAAGCATGCGGATGGCAATTTCACAACCTACTTCAGCAAGCAGCAAATGGCCCCCGGCGTGTTGATCGAGGCCAAGGGTTACTTCCCGCAGGCTTCCAAGCCCGTAACTACGGCAGAGACCAATTTCACGTTCTCGATGAAAAAAGGCGGTTTGCTGGCCGGAGTGGTAAAACTTCCCGATGGCAAGCCCGCAGCCGATGTGCATGTATATCTCACCGACGCTCGTAACGGGGTTTATATTGTGGAGGATGGTCATGTGCGCAGTGAACTCTATCGCGGCACCAAATCTACCCGGACAGATGCTGCCGGTAATTTTTCCTTCGAACCTAAAGTGGATGCGTTCACCCTCTGTGTGCATGAGCCAGCCGGCTTTGCCGAGATCAGGGTGGAGGATTTTCTGAAAAAGCCGGTCGTGCAGATGCAGGCGCTGGCCAAGGTGGAGGGCAAGCTGATGATCGGCAATCGTCCGGGCGGTAATGAGGTTGTACGGCTCAGTCAATCTTATGTGCCTTACCTCTATCACCCGCGTCATTTTTCTCCAGTCAGCCTGTTCATGACTAGGACGACCAAAGTGGATGGCACTTTTGTTTTTGATTATATCCCGCCGCTGCCGGTCGAGATTTCCCATTCGCCCAAGGTCAGGGACGCCCGTACGGGAACCATCCCGGTGTCGCAAGATACCGCCTTCGTCTTAAAACCGGGTGAGACTCGCACCTTGACGCTAGGCGGTCAGGGCCGGCCAGTTGTCGGTAAATTTGTCATCAATGGGTATGACGAAAAAATCGACTGGCGTGCCGATGTGCAATCCATGGAATTGATGGTGCCTGAACCGGACGGCATACCTTCACTGATGACCATCGGCCAGGAGTATGCCAGGGCCACCCGATCGGCCAAGAAAGAGGACTTTGCCAAACTCCGGGAGGATTATGAGAAGCAACGAAATGAAGTGACGGAAAAGCTCATTGCTTTCTATCGTACCGAGGCGGGTTTGCAGCATCACTTCAGCAAGAAAAAGTACGCACTCAATTTCCAGCAGGACGGAAGTTTCCGAGTGGAGGATGTCCCGGCAGGAAAATACATGCTCAAACTCGAACTGCGTGAGAGCGGTAACGATGGCCCGATGAGGCATATTGCTCCTTTGATCGCCAGCCTTAACAAGGAGATCGAGGTGCCCACGATCCCGGGCGGGCGCAATGATGAGCCCTTGGATATCGGTGTCACAGAGTTATCAGCGCGCGGCAGCATGAAATCGGGCAAGGCGGCTCCGGAGTTTTCGGTGAAAACCTTGGAAGACAAGGCCATCAAACTCTCGGATTTCAAAGGCAGGTATGTGCTGCTGGATTTCTGGGCGGTGTGGTGCGGGCCGTGTGTAGCCGAGACCCCTTACCTGAAAGAGGCCTATGCGTTGATCAAAGACAATCCCAAGTTCGCCATGATCGGCCTGAGCTTGGACCCGGAGAAAGAAGCCCCGATCGAATATGCGAAAAAGAACCAGCTTGGCTGGATCCAAGGCTTCTTGGGGGATTGGTCCAAGACGGATATTCCCAATCAATATGGAGTGCAGGGGATACCTTCCATCATGTTGATCGGCCCGGACGGGAAGATAGTTGCCAGCGGCTTGCGAGGTCCCGCCATCAAATCTGCCCTGCAAGGCGTCATCAACAAGTGAGATCCGAAGAGCCTAAAAAGAGGCAGCAAAATATTTTAAAATATAGTTGACTGGTTGGTAAACTAAGATAGATTGGTCCCAGAAAGTAAAAGTTATGGGACGCACGAGCGATGCAAAAGAGCGGTTGATGGAAGCTGTGTTGGAGCTGATCTGGAAAGGCTCCTACGGCAGCACCACCATCGACCTCATCTGCGACAAGGCGGGCGTCAAGAAGGGCAGCTTCTACTACTTCTTCGAGTCCAAGGCGGATCTGGCCTCGGCCGCGTTGCTGGCGAACTGGGACGAGTATCGCCCCAAGATGGACGTGATGTTTTCGCCTTCGGTTCCGGCCTTGGAACGCTTGAAGAACTACACGACGCAAACCTTCGAGAAACAGTCGGAAATGAAGTGTTCCTGTGGTTCCGTGCTGGGTTGCCCTATCTTCACCCTCGGTGCGGAGATCTGCACTCAGGACGATAAATTGCGTCTCACGGTGCAGGATGTTTTGGGCCGTTACCGCAAGTATCTGGAAAGCACCATCCGCGATGCCCAAGCCGAAGGTCTGGCGCGGGCAGGGGACCCGGCGACGATGGCCCGTATGATCTTTTCCTATATGGAAGGTGTGATGACCCAGGCACGTATCCATAACGACCCGGCCATCCTGAAGGATCTCTATCCCGGCATGATGGCCATCATGGGTGTAAATCAGACGGAAACTGTCACAAGTTAAAATTTTTTTGAACTAAAACTTTACCAATTAGTCAACTACCAGAAAGCGAGCAAAGCATGAACACACAGAACCAGAATCAAGAAGTCAGCCAAAATCAAGTCTGCGGCCACACCGTCACGCTGGGTGCTTGCCAGCGTGTTCTCGCCGCCATCGAACAGGCCAAGGATAATCTCAAGGCTCAGTTCACCAGCTTGCGCGAAGATCACGAACACATGCTCCACCTTGCCTTGAACGAAGCTGAGGCATTGGCTTGGCAGACGACCTATCCGCACCTCTTGTTCCCGGCCTTGGCCGAGGAAAAGGTGCAGGCGGTGAACACCTGGGCCACTCGGCAGAACGCCGTGCGTAAGGGCCGTTCGCTCGCTGCTCTCGCGGCCTGATGGTCACAAACATTTACCAACGAAACCCTCAACTGAAACTGAACTATGAAAAACACGATTGAACTCACGGACAAAAACTTCGAGACCGAAGTGCTGCAATCCTCCCAGCCGGTCCTCGTGGACTTCTACGCGGACTGGTGCGGCCCGTGCAAGATGATCGCCCCCGCGCTGGAGGAGATCGCCGGTGAGCAGGCCGGTCGCGCGAAGGTCGGCAAGTTGAATGTGGACCAGTATCCGGACATCGCCCAGCGCTATGACGTGCAGGCGCTCCCCACGCTGCTCTACTTCCGCGATGGTGAAGTGCGCGACCTCGTCCGCGGTGCGGTCGGCAAGCGCGTCCTCGCTTCCAAGCTGGAAGCCTTAACCGCAGTGACTGCCTGATACAACTTGGGTGGCCGGTCTCAACCGAGAGACCGGTCACCCAGCTTTTTCACTAAAATCTCCCCTAACTTATTTTCAAATCCCAACCTTTAACTGAAAACACACATGAGCTTGAAATTGCAAAACAAAGTGGCGCTCGTCACCGGTGGTACGAGCGGTATTGGCCGCACCTCAGCCCTCGCCCTCGCGAAGGCTGGTGCCAAAGTCGTCGTCAGCGGACGTCGTGAAGCGGAAGGACAGGAGACCGTGCGCCTCATCGAGGCCGCCGGTGGCCAGGCCTTCTTCGTGAAGGCCGATGTGGCGAACGAAGCGGACGTCATCAATCTGGTGAACCAGACCGTGGCGAAGTTTGGCGGCCTGCACATTGCGTTTAACAACGCCGGGGTGGAAGGTCATCCCGCTGCCATCACGCAAGTGACTGCGGAAGATTACCAGCATGTCTTCGATATCAATGTGAAAGGAATCCTGTTCTCACTGAAGCATGAAGTGCCCGCGATGCTGAAGAGCGGGGGTGGCTCGATCATCAACACCTCCTCGGTGGCTGGCCTGTTGGGCATGGCCAATGTCAGTGTTTATGTCGCGAGCAAACACGCGGTGATCGGCATCACCAAATCCGTAGCCCTCGAATTGGCCAAACAAAATATTCGTGTGAACGCCGTTTCACCTGCCGCCATCCAGACGGACATGTTCGAACGCTTCACTGGTGGAGCGAATACGGACGCGGGCAAGTATCTCGCGAGCATGCATCCGGTCGGTCGGGTCGGCACTCCGGATGAGATCGCGAACCCGGTTGTCTTCCTCGCCTCGGATGATTCCTCCTTCATCACCGGCCAATCCCTCACCGTAGATGGCGGTTTCACTGCTCAATGACCTTTTGATCCTAAACGCAATACTACTATGAGCCACGAAATCCTCTTCACGCCGTTCAAGGCCGGTGCCCTTGAACTTCCGAACCGCCTAGTCATGGCCCCGCTCACGCGTGGTCGCGCCCATGCGGATGGCACACCGCATCCGCGCATGATCGAGTATTACCGCCAGCGCGCCACCGCCGGACTCATCATTACTGAAGCCACCGCCATCTCGTCGCAGGGTGTCGGTTGGGTGAACGCACCGCGCATCTACACCCAGGCGCATGTGGAAGGCTGGAAACCGGTGACGGAAGCCGTGCATGAAGCCGGTGGCCGGATCGTCCTGCAACTCTGGCACATGGGCCGCGCTTCGCATCCGGACTTCCACAACGGTGCCTTGCCGGTATCGGCCTCTGCCATCGCCGCTCAAGGGGATGCACACACGGCCTCTGGAAAGAAACCTTACGTGACGCCGCGTGCCTTGGAGACAGGTGAGATCGCTGGGGTCATCGAGGATTATGCCCGGGCCACACGTCTGGCGCGTGAAGCTGGTTTCGATGGCGTGGAGATCCACGCGGCGAATGGCTATCTCATAGATCAATTCCTGCGTGATGGCTCGAACCAGCGCACGGATGATTATGGTGGCAGTATCGCCAACCGCAGCCGCTTCCTCTTGGAAGTGACCTCGGCGGTTGTGAGTGCCTGGTCCGGTGACCACGTCGGCGTGCGCCTCTCGCCGACGAATCCTTACAACGACATGCGTGATAGCGATCCGGTCGCCACCTTTACGCATGCTGCGAAACTACTGAACCGTTTCAAGCTCGCCTACCTCCATGTGTTGGAGGGCGCACCCGGCCATCCGCTGGCTGGTCCCGGAGAGCGGGTTTCACCGCACATGCGCAAGGCGTTCAAAAGCCCATTTATGGTGAATGCCGGCTACGATGCCGCCAGTGCCGCGCACAGTATCGATGAAGGCGAGTCGGATCTGGTCGCCTTCGGCGTGCCGTTCATCGCGAATCCCGATTTGGTGCATCGCTACCGTACAAATGCTCCGTTGAATCCGCCGGATATGGCGACATTTTACGGCGGGACGGAAAAGGGCTATACTGACTACCCGGTGCTGCAACCGGTAACCGCTTAAAAAACGATCCAATCCAGCATAGAGATTATGAGCGACAAGATCCGCGCCTATGGCGCCACCCAGGCCGGCGGAAAACTCTCCGCCATCGACTTCGACCCCGGTCCGCTGCGGCCGGAACAGATCGAGATCAAGGTGACGCATTGCGGCATCTGTCATTCCGATCTCTCCATGCTGGATAACGAATGGGGACGCAGCGCGTTTCCCTTCGTCCCCGGCCATGAGGCGGTCGGCACCATCGTGGCCCTCGGCGAGCAAGCCAAGGGCTTGAAGCTCGGCCAAACGGTAGGCATCGGCTGGTTCTCGGGCAGTTGCATGTCCTGCCAGCAATGCCTCTCGGGCAATCACAACCTGTGTCAGAACGGCGAAGAGACCATCGTAGGCCGCCATGGTGGTTTCGCCGAACGCCTGCGTTCACACTGGGTTTGGGCCACGCCCTTGCCAGACAAGGTGGATGCGGCGAAGGCCGGTCCGCTCTTCTGCGGCGGCATCACGGTCTTCAACCCCATCATGCAAGCCGGGGTGAAGCCGACGGATCGTGTCGGCGTCATCGGCATCGGCGGGTTGGGGCACATGGCCTTGCAGTTCCTGAACAAGTGGGGTTGCGAAGTCACGGCCTTCACCACGAGCGATTCCAAACGCGATGAAGCCATGAAGATGGGCGCGCACTATGTGGTGAATTCCAAGGATGCCGCGCAGATGCAGAAGATCGCCGGCTCGCTGGACTTCATCATCTCAACGGTCAATGCGCCGATGGATTGGAACACCATCATCGGAGCGTTGTCGCCGAAAGGTCGTTTGCACTTCGTTGGCGCAGTGTTGGAGCCGATTCCCGTGGCCGCCTTCTCCTTGATCGGCGGGCAGAAGTCCCTGTCTGGTTCACCGCTTGGCAGTCCGGCCACCGTGAAGACCATGCTGGATTTCAGTGCCCGCCATAACATCGCGCCGGTGACCGAAGTGTTTCCGATGTCCCGCGTGAATGACGCGCTCGATCATCTGCGGGCCGGCAAAGCCCGCTACCGCATCGTGCTTGAGGCGGATTTCAAGTGACCGCTGAATAAATCACCGAAACCGGGTGCAGAGATTGAATCCGCGCCCGGTTTTCGTCATTGTAGGTGCATGGACATCCACTTTCGCACCTATCAACCTGCTGACTTGGCGGAATTGAAACGGCTGACTCTAGAAGGATTCGATGGCATCGCCATCGATCAAAAGGTTGAGGAGGAATGCGGTATCTTGAACGGGCACGACTGGCGTTGGCGCAAGGCACGGCACATCGATGACGATGTGGCGGCGAATCTGGCGGGCGTGTTCGTAGCGGAGGCGGGCGGCAAGGTGGTGGGCTACATCACCACGCGCATCGATCGTGAACTGGGCAAGGGGCGCATTCCTAATCTAGCAGTGGATGCCTCAACGCGTGGGCAGGGACTGGGCCGCAAACTGATTGAACATGCACTGGCTTACTTCCGTGCCGAAGGCATGGAATACGCCATGATCGAGACGATGGCCTACAACGAAGTAGGCAATCATCTGTATCCCTCCTGCGGTTTCAAAGAGGTAGGCCGCCAGATCCACTTCGCGATGAAGCTGTAGCGCGCAGGTAAGGCTCGCTGTCCTCAGCGGGCCGCTGACGGAGCAGCAGGTGTGCGATTGATTGAGGCTTGGAGATGCATGTTGCCGAGGAGTTTCCACCCAAAATTAGTTGAGCGTTTTGACGTCAGAACATCGCAGGCTATCGTGCGCCTAGGGCTTCGACGGCGGCCGGCTGAGGACAGCCAGCCCTACCATTCGCTTTACTTCGTTCCTGCGCTGGCCGTCTGGCTGGTCTTCACCAACTTGGTCACGCGGCCCGTTTTGTTCCAGTCCTGCACGTAGAGGTTGCCCTGGGCATCATACGTCAGGCCGTGCGGTGCAGTGAAGACACCGGGCACCCAGAGGCTCGGAGCCACATCGAATTTCGCCCAGAGCGTGCGGTCGGGATTATCGCCGAGATGCGTGGCGATCTGGTTGTTCTTATCGAAGATGGTCACGCGACCTTCGAGTTCTGCGATGGCCAGGTTGCCGTTGTGAATGGACACCGCGCAAGGGCGGCGGAGACCGGTGGCGAGCGTCGCCACGAAGTTACCTCCGAGATCGTAGTGTTGAAGACGGCGATTCTCGCGGTCGCACACAAGCAAGAGAGGCTTGCCGGAGCGCGTATCCATCGCGATGCCGTGGCACACGGCGAATTTGCCCTCATCCTTGCCGCGACCACCGAAGGTCTTCAGATAAGCGCCCTTGGCGTCATACTTGTGGATGAAGGAGAGGCCGTAGCCATCCGCCACGAAGATGTCGCCATTCGGTGCGACGGCCACGCTGGTGGGCTTGTAGCCTTTGCCTTCAGGATAGACATTCGCTTCCTTCGGGTAGGGTAGGGAAAGCACCACTTCACCATCCAACGTGAATTTCACCGCCCGCGCCTTGGCTACTTGCGCGCCGTAGATGAATTCCTTGCCGTTTTCCTCACGGATGACCATGCCGTGCACGCCGGAAAGCTCTGGAGCTATCGTGCGGGCAAGCTTGCCGTCAGCTGTGAAGACGTAGAACCCGTTCGTGGAATCCGTGCTCACATAGACGAGCCCTTGCTTGTCCACGGTGGCGCTGCCGTGCGTGGGGCCAAGCTGAAGTTTGGTCGGGATCTGCGCCCAGTTCGGCACCGTCTGGTAGGTGTTCACCCCGGAGCCGGTCGTGATGACCGTGTTCCACTTCGTGTCGTCAAACGGCGGCGGCGTATTCGTCTCCGAATGTGCGGATGCGTCGGCTGCCGTCAGCAGCAACGCGGCAGCCATTATCGTCAAATTCTTCCAGTTCAAAGCAATACAATGCGTCTTCATGTTCAAATCAAAAAGGGGGAGTGACCACTTTCAGGTTGCCTCAGGCTCGTGGTCTAAGCCGGCACAACGGGCGGAGAATTAAGCGGAGATCAGAGGCTGGAGCAAGTCGCAAGGCGCTTCACAGAGGATTTTGTCCCATTTTGACCAGTTGCGCGTTCAGCAGGTCGCGCCAGGCATCTTCGGGCTCCCAGATACGGCGGAGATCACACTCCGCCTCGGCGCGTGAAGCACTGCCGGTGCGCAGGCGATGGAGAAAAACGAAGGCCGAGACACGCATATTTGCAGCGCAATGCACCCAGACCTTTTGCCCGGAGCAGATGGAAAGTATCTGCGTGAATCGCTCGAAATCTTCCACGGCCGGATGATCGAAGTTCACCGGGATCTGCACATAGCTCATGCCTTGGCGGGTGACGAGTTCGCCTTCATTGGGCATAGCATTGTCCGAGGTCGGCAGGGCGAGATTGATGACCACCTTGAAACCGGCCTGGGCGATGTCCGCGAACTGTTCTGCGCGAGGCATGCCGCTGGTGGAGAGGGAATCGTCCAGCCGCAAGTAGGCTTTGATGTTTTCCAAATTCGACACGTCTCTTCTTAGCAATTCGGTTTTTCTCGGGCAACACACATAACTGCGTGTATTCTCATGCTTTTTAAGGATGGTTATGACGGATCTGAGGCTACTCCTGCCGGTTCAGTTTATTGGCTTCGATGATTCTTTCAGCGATAGAAAATGCCGGATGTTGTGTGAGATTTTTGCTCTCGTATTCACGAAGTTCACCTTCGCGAAAACTTCTAATCCCCGTCAGGATACCACTTTCGTCCCAATCAAAAATGTAGCCGTCAATTTCGCCATTTTTGAAAGTTGTGTAGTAGTTGATTTTCCCGTTGATGCGCCAAGTAAGATATTCGCCGTTCTTTATGAGTTTACCGTCCGAACCGTAAGTGTTTTGGGAGCGTAACAGAGGCGTGCCGTCGGGATAGGAAAGTGTCAGTGTGATTGTGGAATAGTTTGTTTCGAGCAGCGGTATGTGAGTCGATTCCAAGATTGAAAAAGCAGCCTCACGTGAGCGATTTTCAAAAAGTGAATAAAGCCCACGGAGATAGTCTTTAGCCAAGTCATCTGAACCAGAATATTTCCAGATAGCCAGCAGGTCTTGAGCGGTTTTCGCTTTGATAATGGACGGAACTTCGGACATCTCCCACCAGTCTGTCAGATTTCTTAACTGCGCATAAGCGCTGTGGTAAATATAGTGTGGGGAATGGTGTGAACCTGGTGAAAATGTGTTCACCTTTTTCCAGTCGGGCTCGTTATTGCGAAGCAGATGCGGTGGTAGAGCTTGTGAAATCTCGGTCTCTTCCACTCGCTCGGAGATTTTGAGATGAAAGCGATAATGGGTGAACCTTTTACGCCCCGAACTGAGGTCGATTTCCTGATGCCGACAGTTCCATTCGCTCCAAGGGAGAAATAACGGCAGGACAAAGGATTCAGCCAAGGCTGCAATCAGCAGTATGATTGCAGCCCGTATGAACACTTTGTGCCGTTTTTTGGTAACTTCAGACATGGGAAATGAGCCGACTCCTGTATGAATAATGGGGCAGCCCGCACTGCCACCCATTAGTAAATATAAGCTGCTTCTTTTGGCTCATTTGGTCAACCCGTATTTGCGTTGCCCAGATTGTCTGGGGCGAAATGAAATGGATTCAACGTTGTCTTTCGCAGTCTGCAATCATACATTCCGCCGCGTGTCTGACCAGGAGTTGCTCTCCCTGTTAAAGCAGTACTTCGGTTACACCGCCTTTCGCCCGCAGCAAGCGGGTATCATTCGTGATTCATTGGCGGGGCGGGATGTTTTTGCCCTGCTCCCGACGGGTGGGGGCAAGTCGCTCTGTTATCAACTGCCAGCTCTCGCTCGTTCCGGTCTGACCGTCGTCATCTCGCCGCTCATCGCGCTGATGAAAGATCAGGTGGATGCGCTGACCACGGCGGGTGTGCCCGCGACGTTTCTGAATTCTTCCATCACGGGCGCAGAAGCCGGAGCACGGCTGCGCAAGTTGGAAGCAGGTGAGTATCGTTTGCTCTATGTCGCACCGGAGCGGCTGATGATGCCGGGGTTCATCGATTCCATGAAGCGCTGGAAGACGGCGCTGGTGGCGGTGGATGAGGCGCATTGTATCAGTGAATGGGGCCATGATTTTCGGCCGGAGTATCGCCAGCTTGCGACCATGCGGAGCTGGTTGCCGAATGTGCCAATGATGGCACTGACGGCTACGGCGACGGATCGGGTGCGGTCGGACATCGTCAACCAGTTGCATCTCCGTGATCCGGCGGTGTATGTCGCGAGCTTTAACCGGCCGAATCTGAATTACCGCATCGTGCCGAAGTCGAAAGCCTACGCGCAGTTGCTGGAGTTCCTGCGCGCGCGGAAGGATGAGAGCGGCATCGTGTACTGTCAGGCGCGGGCGACGACGGAGAAACTGGCGGCACAATTGCGTTTTGATGGTGTGCCGGCGGCGCATTATCACGGGCAGATGGAGGCCGAGGAGAGGGCGAAGAATCAGGAGAAATTCCTGCGCGATGAGGTGCGGGTGATCTGTGCGACCATCGCCTTCGGCATGGGCATCAACAAGCCGAACGTGCGCTTCGTGGTGCATCACGATCTGCCGAAGAACATCGAAAGCTACTATCAGGAGACCGGCCGTGCGGGGCGTGATGGGCTGCCCTCCGATTGTCTGCTGCTTTTTAGCGTGGGCGATGAGATGAAGCAGAAAAAGTTCATCGCCGAGAAGCCAAATGAGGAAGAACAACGTGTCGCTTTGGAACAGCTCGCTTTGATGACTCACTACGCGGAGAGCAGCGAGTGCCGGCGCGTGGTGTTGCTGCGTTACTTCAGTGAGAAGTTTGAGGAGGAGAACTGTGGTGCTTGCGACAACTGTCTCGCGCCGCGTGAGAAATTTGACGGCACGGTGGCAGCGCAGAAGTTCATGTCTTGTGTGTTCCGCATGAAGCAAAAGAGCGGCATCACCTTTGGGTTGAATCAGGTGGTGGAGGTGTTGACCGGGGCGGATACGGAGGGGGTGCGGCGCTGGGGGCACGACACGCTGTCCACGTATGGCATCGGCAAGGAGCACAGTCGGAATGAGTGGCAGGGCATCGGGCGGGAACTCATGCGGCTGGGCCTGGTGCGGCAATTGACGGGTCAGTATGCGACCTTGGACCTCGCGGCGGATGGGGTCATGGCCTTGAAAGAGCGCAAGCCGATCACGCTCACGCGCCAGATGGAAGCGCCGCTGGTGAAGAAGGTCAAACCGGGCCAGATCCAGTGCGACGAAGGGCTTTTCGATGTGTTGCGCGAGCTGCGTCGCAAGCTGGCCGAGGAACGCGGGGTGCCGAGTTACATCATCTTTGGCGATACTTCGCTGCGCGAGATGGCACGGAGCTACCCGACCAGCAGCCGCGAGTTCGCGGGCATCTCCGGCGTGGGCGAGAAGAAACTGGCGGAGTTCAGCGAGGTTTTCTGCGACGCCATCCGGGATTATCTGAAGAACAATCCGCGCCAGACGTTTGTGGGCGTCACGAGCGGTCAGCTCATCAAGAAGATGCAGCGTGATCTGAATGCCGAGGTGCTGGGGGATTCGCATTTCGTCTCGTTACGGATGTTTCAGGAGGGACGGTCTTTGGCGGAGATCGCGCGGGAGCGGAAGATCGCCGAGGGAACGGTGGCCCAGCATCTGGCCAAGGCGATCGAACTCGGTGAGCCGGTGGACATCTTGAAGCTCGTGCCGAAACGGAAGCATGCGGCGATCTTGCAGGCCTTTGATCAATGCGGTTTGGAAGCCTTGGGACCGGTGAAAGGCAAGCTGGGTGACGGGTATGATTACGCCGAGCTGCACATCATGCGGGCCGCGGCGCGGAGCGGGCAGCTAAGTTAGGCCGAGGATGATGATCAGCGCCCCCATTGCGCGCGGGCGCGGCGCGCCTTTTCATCGCTGCGGCGCTTGGTGTTCTGGCAGAGGCGGCAGCGGGGCTCGAAGTAGGTATGGCCAGATTGCAGCTTGGAAGTGCGCCAAAACTCCTGCGTGACCGGCCAATCTTTCCAACAGGCGATGCAGCGCTTCTCCTTTGGCGGATTCTTCAGGGCGCGCACTTCTGCGCAGCGTTCCGTCAGGGTTCTACGCAGACGCTCGGTGCGGGGATGCGGCCGGTTCTCCTGGTTATCCTGAGCATGGCGGTTGGCGGCGGAGCAGAGGCGGCACGTGTAAAGGTAGTACGTTTTGGCCGTCTCCGCGTGTTTGGTGGCGGCAAAGAACTCCGGCGTCAGCGGCCAGTTCTCGCCGCATTGTTCGCAGCAGCGTTTTGCCAGCCTGGGGTTGTCCCGAAGCAGTTGCACGCGATGCGCCTTCAGCTCTTGTTCGTGTTCGCGGGCTTTTTCCTTGGCCCAGGCGGAGACGCGCTGGGAGACCTTGGCGCGGTATTCGGGATCGTGAAAACGGGAGAGGGGATGGGCGGCCGTGGCGGCCCAGGAGCGCTTGATGCCCAGTTGCTTCAACGTGCGGCGGACCCAGGAGATGGTGACCCCAAATTTATCGGCCACCACATTCACCGGGATGTCAGTGCCGTTGCGCCGGAGGAACTCGGTGGCCAGGCGGCGGGCTTCGGGGGAGACGGAGACGCCGCGTTCATGGGCCTTGCGCGCGCGTTCGGAATTCTCGGGCTTGGCCAGGTGCATGCGCCGGATCTGCTGGGCGATGGCGTCCACGGAGCGAACTCCATGCCCGTTCGCGGCGAAGCAGCCCAGGCGATGGATCGACAGGGGACCGTGACCGGATTTCACCAGTTCGATCAGACGCTGCTTGTCTTCAGATGTCCAACTAATGCCTGGCATGGTTACGACGCGAGTATATCAGGTTTATCCACGGTCGCAGACGAAAATGTCGGCACCGTTATTCAATGAATTTTCGAGCTTATTTGTATCCGGTTGTTCCAGTGCTGCCTGGCGGTCTTACGCCTTGGCGGTGAACTTTTGCCAGGCTTGGTGACGGACATTTGCGGGCCCACTTTACCTGAGTGTCTCCGGGTTTCCGTTCGTGGCTGCAACCGGGGGGCGAGCCGGTGACTAAAATTTGATTCAAGTCATATTGTCACCTTTTTTGGCATAGTTGAAATACTTCTTAACTAACGCTATGATAGGTCCTACCTATGGAACTGCATCAGCTCCGATACATGGTGGCGGTAGCAAAGACGGGCAACTTCTCGCGGGCGGCGGAACGTTGCCATGTCGCGCAACCTTCACTCAGCCAGCAGATCCAGAAACTGGAAGAGGAGCTGGGGCAAAGTCTGTTCAGCCGTTTGAAACGCGGGGTGAAGCTGACCGAGGCGGGTGAGAGCTTTCTGCCGCGAGCCTTACGCATACTGGAAGAGGTGGAAGCCGCTCGACGCGAGGCAGAAGATACGCAGGCATTGGTACGCGGCACCGTGACGGTGGGAGCCTTGCCCACGATTGCGCCGTATCTGCTGCCGGGAGTCATCGCGCAGTTCTCGGAAAAGTATCCGGGGATCGAAGTGGTGGTGCAGGAGGATACCACGGCGCGGCTGCTGAAGCTGGCGACGTCGTTCGAAGTGGATATGGCGATCATGAGCCTGCCGCTGGATGAGAAGGGTGTGGAGGTGGAGAAGCTCTTCACAGAAGAACTGCTGCTTGCCGTGCCGATGAACCATGCACTGGCGAAAAAGAAATCGGTGAAGATAGCGGATTTGGAGGATGAACGGTTCATACTGATGAAAGAGGGGCATTGCCTGGGCGATCAGGTGCTGGGCTTCTGCAATCGCCGGAATTTTCAGCCGAAGGTGAGCTGCCGCAGCGCGCAGATGGAGACAGTGCAGGCGCTGGTGGCCACGGGTTTGGGCATTTCACTGGTGCCGCAGATGGCTTTGGAATCGGGCCCGACGAACCGGCCGGTGTATCGGTCCTTGGAAGGGGCGAAGCCGGAGCGGGCCATCGTGGTGATCTGGCCGAAGCGGCGGGCGATGGGGCGGGCGGCGAAGGAGTTTTTGGAGTGTCTCAAGGCAGATTGTGGGTGTCGTTAGATAGTCTGTGCCCGCCGAGACTATTTGAATTTTGAAAATCTGCGTGATATCAAAGCAGCATGAGACCGAGGTGGACATTTTTACTCTTGTTTCTGCTGACTACGGGTTTTCAGGCTTTCGGTATATTCTTAATAGATGAGACAGAAAAGGTGCCGATTGAGCGCCTGCTAGTCAATTTCACCAAGAAGTATGCCAGTAACACCAACGACCTGACAGCAGTTTATCATTTGGCCAGAATCCATTCAATGGCATATGCAACCACAGCGGCAGAAGTTGATGCCGCAAAAAATACTGGGATGCCGACATATGGATATCCCGGGAGTGATTCAGGAATTCCTAAAGAAGTGGTCAAGCGGGTCAACGAGCAGGGTAAAGTGAAAGCTCAAGAGCATTTGACCAATGCTATTTCGTTCTACCAGCGCGGGTTGAGAATACTTAGGACTGACAAAGAGCTGTTCAGGAAAGACGCTTATCAACAGGAGGCAAAGTTGATACCCATACAACTTGGCTATGCTTGGTGTTTGGATCAGGTCGGCCAGCGCGACGTTGCTCTGGAGGAATACCGAAACGCACTGAAAATATCATGGGCAAAGGAGATGGGAGGAGGTTTAAATTTCAGGCTATGGCAGGCAAATAAATTAGAGGACCCAAAACCGCTACCAAGGCAAAATGGCGTACGGTCTTCGCGTGGGCATATCGGGCCGAGTGTCGGATATTCGGAAGAAATCATCAAGTATATGAAGCGTCTTCTGGATCCCGCGAAAGATAGGGCGGAGTTGGTAAAATTGGCCGCGATGGGTGAGGACCTTAATATGACGCTCAGATCAGTTACGCCGATATTGATCCCGCTTATTGGAAAATTTGCTTTTGATGAGCTTGTAAATCCCAGGGCTGATGTGCTTTTCGACTTGGACGGCTCGGGGACTTCAAAGAAATGGGGCTGGATTACGACCAACGCTGCTTGGCTGGTTTATGACAAGGAATCAATCGGCAGAATCACTTCCGGTCTTCAAATGATGGGGAATGTCACGTTTTGGATCTTTTGGGAGAATGGATATCAGCCGCTTGTTGCTTTAGATGACAATGGGGATGGAGTTGTGAGTGGAACCGAGTTGAAGGGGTTCGCCCTCTGGCTTGATAGGAATAGCAACGGCATCAGCGAATCAGGAGAAGTCCGCGCGGTGCAGGAGTTCGGTATCATATCTATCTCTACCAAGCATGAGTTGCATAAAGCTGGTATTCCATGGAGTCCGCAAGGGGTGACATTAACAAACGGGACGACTTTGCCGACCTATGATTGGATAGTGCCCGGAAAGCTGGGGAACTGAATTGCTCTGGCATCCGTTCGAATTGTGTCTAGCGCATGGGTACAGAAGTGTAATGATTTGAGGACTCTTGCGTCTGCTGAATAAGACGGATTGAAATGAAACCATTGGAAGAACAGTTGCTGGCGCAGTTGGAGATGTTCACGGCGTTTGCGCGGAAACGGGTGAATGATCCGGAGCTGGCGGCGGATGTGGTGCAGGAAAGTCTGATGAAGGCGGTGAAGTCGGCGCAGCAGTTGCGTGAGGAAGAGAATGTCACGGGGTGGTTTTATCGGATTCTGCGGCGGAGCATCATTGACCTCTATCGACGGCGGGCGGCGAATAAGCGGGCGATGGAGACGCTGGAAGCCCAGATGGAAGCCCCGCCGGATGCGGAAGAAGAGCGGACGGCTTGCGCTTGTGTGGCTGGTTTGATCCCGACTTTGAAGCCGGAGTATGGCGAATTGGTGCGGCGGCTGGATTTGGAGGGTGAAACACCAGAAATCGTAGCCGAAGCGCTAGGGGTGACACCCAATAATCTGCGGGTGCGGCATCATCGGGCACGGCAGCAATTGAAAGAGAAAGTGGAAGCGGTGTGCCAAATGTGTGCAACGCATGGGTGTTTGGATTGTACGTGTGGGGAAAAGGTGTGACGCGTATTTCGCGAATTAGAGCGCATTTTCCCGATGAAACCAATTCGTGAAAATTGGTGAAATTCGTGTCTTTATGAGGAGTTTTTCAACGAAGTGCAAAGGAGACATTCCGTGGAACATTGGGAACGCATTCTGGTTTCATTTTGGGAAGTAAAATTTGTGAAAAAATTTCATGACAATCCCTAAAAAACAGTTGCGAAGGGGTTGTGAACGATACTATTGGTAGTGTGTAAATTTTACGAGGCATACAATTAGTAGTATGCCGTCGTCGGCAAGTGCCTCCAGTTTAGGCTGGGGGAGAATAGGGAACCGGGTGGAAATCCCGGGTGGTTTCGCCGCTGTGACGAGTGACGACTGTTCCGGCCCGAAGGGGCAGCCGAAGGCCTTGGTTTTCAGGCTTTTAAGGCGGGACGGAAGGATGATCTCGGAGCCAGAAGACCTGCTTGCTGACACTCATCGGACCGGCCTCCGGGCTGGCAACAGTCGCGCCAACGACTGGATGGGAGACTGGGCTGGCTGTAAGCCGTCGTGCTGAGTGCGACGCAGGCCCCGCCATCCTCCCGTGAAAAGTTAGTAGCAGGCTGCCTTGGCGGGTGGTGTGCGGAATTTGCCGTGAACCGGTTGCCGGTTCCAGATTGAGCCCATGACCAAAGACCTTTCGTTTGTGACCGACGACATGTCGGCAACTGAGCAGGATACGCACGTCGTTTATCAGTTTCGCAACAAGACCTTCCGCCTGAACAAGACCAAGGCGCGTGAGCGGCTGGACGGCAAGCGGGTGATCAACGGCCTGAAGACGGCGGAACTCAACGTCCTTCCCCTCAAATATCCCGAGGCCTACCGCATCTACAAGCAGATGAAGGCCAACCATTGGGAGCCGGACGTGATCGACATGTCCAAGGACGCCCATCAATGGAACACGGGCGCACTGACGCCGAAGGAACGCTGGATCATCGAGATGGGCGTGGGCTATTTCTCGGCGGCGGAAGGTATCGTGGGAGATTCCGTCCTGCACGTCATCGAGGAAAACTTGACCGCTGCGGAATTGAAGCACGCTTCTTTGCGCCAGATCGCGGAGGAGAGCATCCACATGGATTCGCTCCTGCACATCATCGGCAGCTTGAACATTGATCTGGATGAAGTGACGGCAAAGTTCAACGACATCCCGAGCATCCAGCGCAAGAATGCCTACATCACACGGCAGATGCCGGAACTCAAGATGGGCGTGGATCTGACGCAGACGGTGAACAAGCAAAAGTTTGCGAAGGCCATCTTCGGCATCTCCCAAGTGATGGAAGGGACGCAATTCTATGCGCTCTTTGCGATGATCCTGTCATTGCATCGCCAGAACAAGATGACGGGCATCGGCCAGATGTTCCAATACACCTTGCGCGATGAGTCGAATCATATTGCCTTGGGCCGGTATATCCTGACGGAGCTGATCGAGGAAAATCAGGACATCTGGACGCCGGAGTTCCGCGCGGAACTGGTGGAGTTCATGCGTGAGGGCGTGGAACTGGAGAAGGAATTCGTGCGCGATTGCCTGCCGGATGATCAAGTGGGCTTGAAGCAATCGGATTTCATCAGCTACGTGGACTACAATGCGGACCGCCGCCTGACCTCCTTGGGCCTGCCTGCCTTGTCCAACGTGAAGACTAATCCGTTCGGCTGGCTGGATGAGGTGATCTTCCTGCGCAAGGAAAAGAACTTCTTCGAGACGCGCGTGACGGAGTATCAGACGAGCGGCAGCGTGAAGAACGCGGCGGAAGATGACTTGGTCTAAGCTGGTTCACCATGGGAGTACAACCCGATCATTGGATCCGCAAGATGGCCCGCGAACACGGGATGATCGAGCCGTTTGAAGACGGTTTGGTTCGTCGCAGCGAAGCGGGGCCGATCATCAGCTACGGCCTGTCCAGCTACGGTTACGACTTGCGGGTGGCGAATGAGTTCAAGGTGTTCACGAACGTGTATAACGCGATTGTGGACCCGAAGCATTTCGATGACCGGTCGTTTGTGGACATCAGCGGGGACTCCTGCCTGGTGCCGCCGAACTCCTTCGCGCTGGCACGGAGCGTGGAATACTTCCGCATCCCGCGGAACGTCATCACGCTTTGTGTGGGCAAGAGCACGTATGCGCGCTGTGGCACCATCGTGAACGTGACGCCGTTCGAGCCGGAGTGGGAAGGGCATGTGACGCTGGAGATCTCGAATACCACGCCGTTGCCGGCGCGCATCTATGCGAATGAAGGACTCGCGCAGGTGCTGTTCCTGGCGGGAGAGGATGTCTGCGAGACGAGTTATAAGGATCGCAAAGGCAAGTATCAGGCGCAGCGGGGCATCGTAGGTCCACGCGCTTAAAATTTTAACAGGCCGCGAGCATTTCCATCCTGAAAACGGACCGGAATTTGCTGCCAGAGCGGACGAGAATAACGACGGTAACCCAATCAGTCATGAGCAACGAAACAATTGAAACGCCGACACTGAACCTCAGTGTGCCGGGCGAGACAACGGGGATGCCGCAGGTCATCCGCCGCGACTTGACCTCCGACGCGTCCGGCAAGCCGCGCGTGGTGGGGTGGATGGGCCACAAGATCGCGCAAGCCGTCCGTGCGGCCGCCGTGGCTTGTAACGTGGATGAATCACTGGGCGCGCATGTGCAGGCGGAGATCGAGTTCCGCCTGCGCCGGGAGCGTCCGCTGTTCCTGCACATCGAGCAGTTGCAGGACCTCGTCGAGGAGACGCTGATCGATCTTAACCAGAGCAAAGTCGCGCTGGCTTATGCGAAGTATCGCGCCAAGCGTGCGGTCTTGCGCGAGCTGGAGGAGACCAAGACGGTCGCCGCCGGGGATGATTCCGCACAGTTGGAACTGGCCACGCCCGATCAGTTGGTGGACTTGCGTGCACGCCTGTCGTTCGCCCGCATCGGCCTGAAGCCACAGTTGCCCGAGGAGGAGCTGATCGCCCGCCTGTTGCGCAGTGTGTCGCTGAACCTGAGTCCGGAAGAGCGGCGTGACACGATCATCCTGAACGCGAAGTCGTTGCTGGATGCGGACTCGGATGCACGATTCTACGCCGCGCGCGTGTTGCTGAGCTTCATCTACGAAGAGACCTTGCCGTGGAAGATATCTGATGGTGTAGAAGCACTGAAGGAAGCGCACAAGAAGGCATTCCTCGATTACATTCCGCACGGCATCAAGCTCGGCCGTCTTGACCCGAAGCTGGCGGAGTTCAATCTCAAGCAAATGGCGGATGCGCTGGATCCGTTCGCGGATCTGCAGTTCGATTACATCGGCATCCAGACGCTGTATGATCGTTATCTCATCCATACACAAGACCCGGTGACGGGCCGCAAGCGCCGCTTGGAAGCGCCGCAGATCTTCTGGTTGCGCGTGGGGATGGGCCTGGCGCTTGGGGAGAAGGATCGTGAAGCGCGGGCCATCGAGTTCTACAGCATCTACAAGACGCGCCGGGCATGCAGTTCCACACCGACGTTGTTCAACGCGGGTACGCAACGGCCGCAGCTCTCGAGCTGCTACCTGTTGTATTGCGGTGACAGCATCGAGGAGATCACGGAGACGTGGCGCCGGTTCTCGCACTTGTCCAAGTGGGCGGGCGGGCTCGGTTGCTCATGGACGGCGATCCGTGGTGCGGGTGCGCACATCCATGGCACGAACGGCGAAAGCTCGGGGGTCATTCCGTTCTTGAAGGTGTCGAACGACATCGCCATCGCGGTGAACCAGGGCGGCAAGCGTCCCGGCGCGCTGTGCTCCTATCTGGAGTTGTGGCATGCGGACATCGAGGACTTCATGGATCTTCGCAAGGAGACGGGCGATGATCGTCGCCGTACGCACAACATGAACACGGCACATTGGATTCCCGATGTGTTCATGAAACGGCTGAAACTCATTTCCGAAGGCAAATTGCCGAAGGATGCCACGTGGACGCTCTTCCGCACGAATGAAGTGCGCGATCTGCCGGAGCTGTTCGGCCAGGCGTTTGAGCAGCGTTATGAGCAATATGAACGCATGGTGGATGAAGGCATCATCTGGGGCCGCAAGGTGCGCGTGCTGCAGCTCTGGAAGCGCATGCTGGAGATGCTCTTCGAGACCGGTCATCCGTGGATGACGTGGAAAGACCCGGCAAACGTCCGCAACCCGCAAGATCATTGCGGGGTGATCCACAACTCGAACCTGTGCACGGAGATCGAGCTGAACACGAGCAAGGACGAGGTGGCGGTGTGCAATCTCGCGAGCGTGAATCTGGCGGCGCATTTGCTACCGGACGGCAAGTTGGATCACAAGAAGCTGCAGGAGACCATCCGGGTGGTGATGCGGATGCTGGATAACGTCATCGACATCAACTTCTACCCGGTGGAAGCGGCGGCAAACTCCAATCTAAAACATCGTCCGGTGGGCTTGGGCGTCATGGGCATGCAGGATGCGCTTTACGAGAAGCACATCCCGTTCGATACGCCGGAAGCCGTGGCGTTCAACGACGAGGCGATGGAAGCGATCGCTTACTACGCTTACACAGCCTCCACGGAATTGGCGGCGGAGAAGGGTGTTTACAGCACTTACAAGGGTTCCAAGTGGGATCGTGGTTTGCTGCCGCTCGACACGCTGAACTTGCTGGAGCAGGAACGGGGCATGGCCATCCCGACGGATCGTACGGCGCGTTTGCCGTGGGACAAGCTGCGCGAAGAGATCAAAAAGCATGGCATGCGGAACTCGAACTGCCTGGCCATCGCGCCGACGGCGACGATCTCCAACATCATGGGCTGCACGCCGTGCATCGAGCCGACGTACAAGCACATCCATACGAAGTCGAACCTGAGCGGTGAGTTCATCCGTACGAATGATTATCTCATCCGTGATCTGCAAAAGCTCGGCCTGTGGGACGAGCAGATGCTGGGTGATTTGAAGTATTTCGACGGCAGCGTGCAAGGCATCGAACGCATCCCGGCGGACTTGCGCCGCCTGTATAAGACGGCGTTCGAGATCGCGCCGACTTGGATCCTGCAATGCGCCGCCGTCCGGCAGAAGTGGATCGACCAGGCACAGAGCACGAACCTTTGGCTCGCGGAACCGGATGCGCGTGCCGCGAGCTTCATGTATCGCGAGGCATGGGAGCGTGGTCTTAAGACCACCTATTATCTCCGCACGCTGAACAAGAGCGCCATCGACAGCGCGAACCGTGATCGCAAGCCGGCCGCTGCCGAAGAACCGGTGAAGCCGCGCAAGGAAGCCACGGAATCGGAGAAGCTGGCGTGCTCCATCGAGGCGATGCGGAATGGCGGAACGTGTGAGTCGTGCCAGTGATCGGGTGCCCGCATTGGAAAGTATCGCGCTTTCCACATTCATGTCGGCGGCCAGTTGCCGCAACTCTGGATGGGCGAGCGTAAGGCCCAAGCGATACTTGCGTGCGCCATTCAAGATTTCGGCCAGGCGTGGCCCGGTCGGAGCGCAGCATCGTGTAATGGTGGCAGCCGAACCGGCTCGGAGCCTCCCGGCTTGATGCTTTTTTTGATACCAACGAGCGGAAATACTACATCACAGTGGAAAGCGTGGAGCGGGCGATCCAGGAGGAAATCGACCGGGTGAAGAAACACGGCATGGTGTCATCGCCAGAGGTTCCGCAGGCTGCGGAACCGGTGCGGAAGGATGCGGAAGCCGCCAGCGAACCCCGGGAAACGGCAGAACCGGAGGAGGTGAAGGCATTGCGGCAGGAGGTGATGGACTTGAAGATCACGAACAAGGCCAAGGACATGTTCATCGACCAGTTACGGAATGAGCGAGAGGGGTTGATCCATCAGGCGGTGGAATCCAGCCGCAAGGTGGTGAGCGGGAAACGAGATTCTGGGGCTGGGTTCAGGGAGGCAAAATGCTGTAAGGAAGAATACAATGTGCTCGGAAAGCGATCCGATCATTTAATCACTTACACTCTTCAGCTACGGGGATTCATCTGTATCGGTTCAAGGGGCACAGGCGACACTTCTTCGGGAGACGAATCTGGCCGATATCCCAACTCCATTAACACCCAGAATGGTGTGGCGAGAGCGAGTTTGAACAGACCGCCGTCAAACCAGAAGCCGACAAGCAGGACAATTGCGCCAGCGTGAGCGACACGCTGCAAGAAGGCATCAGGAGCGGGTGGTGCATTAGGTTGAGATTGCTTTGGGAAAACGGTAAGCCAGATGTAGCCGATGAAGGCGATGAGGGAGAGGGTCCCAGAAGTGATCCCGAGAACGAAGTAATCGTTTAGAGTGATAGCGGCCCCTTCGATTTGGGTGGAGGGCTGGTAGAATTCCCGGTGGATTTCCTGCCAGCCCGACCAGCCGTAGCCAGCAAACGGGCGGTCACCCATCATTTGCAGGGCTTGCTCATAGGCCAGCACACGGTTGCGCCAAGAGTGGTCGGCGGGATTGCCGACCGTGAAGGCCCGGCGGACATAAGGATGATCAGTGTGGCGCAAGGCCCAAAATGACAAAACACCCAAGGCCGATATCAGGAGTACCAGCGATGTTTGATGCTGGTTAAGCCAGTGCAACCGGCGGTAGAAACTGGAGGGGAGGCGGCTGAGTTCAGGATTGAATCGCTGCGCGCAAAACATCTTCAGGAAATGATGACTGAGCCACGCCAGTGCCAGTGCGGTGCCCAGCCAGGCACCCCGACTCAAGCTTTGGATCAGTCCGGCGAGAAGCACCCCACTCAGCGGCAAAAAAAGCAACCATGCCCAGCGCTTGAGGAACGGCCTGTTTCTGGCCTCCGCTGGCAGATTCTGCCATCCAGCCTGGATGAGTGATCCGAGCGACAAGACCAGCCCGCAGCCCATCAGCAAACCGAAGGTGTTCGGGTTTTTCCAGATGCCGGTGTGACGTTCCACGCCACGGTACTGGTACTCGAGATTGGAGCTGTTCTCCGACATGCTCCCAACCGTGAGGATTGTGATGATTACGAAGAAAACTTGCCCCAACCACTCACTCCGAGGCCGTGAACTCAAGCCAATGCAAAAATCCAAGGCTAGACCAATCACCGCAGCCCCGAACAAAACCACTACGTCTAGTGTTGCAAAGTTATGCGCACCGCCCGCAAAAAAATAAGCTGACAATGTCAACGCATATACCACAGCCACACATGCCAAGCGCTGGGATTGGCTGGGACTCCGCCGCTTTGCCAGAAACAAGAAGGCGCTCGCATAGATTGTCAAAGATATCGCGCATAATGGTTGTGTCTCTGGAGCATGCAGCAGCGATTTGGCGTGGTCGATTATCGTTTGGAACCATGATTCAGAAAATGATACTGTGGTGAGAAACTCGGCGGTCAATGCAAAGGAGAGCATCGCAGTGATGCCGATCGTCTGTGATGTTTTCAAGGCAAGCTTCAGCATTTTTAAATATCACAACTTATGGTAGTTCTTGCCAGCGACCGGAAGAGCGCTCAAAAAAAATAAATTGCAGTTTAGTAAGGAGCCACTCAAAAAAACACGTGACATGGGTAGCATCCTGTTAAGCGGAAAGAAGTAATATGAAAGCGGGTAACTCATTGAAGCAAAGTGAATAGGGATACTAGAGGATCGAGGAGGTACAACATCGCCTGCCTTAGCCAGCCATTCGTATGGAATGCTCATCGAAAAGTTCACTCTATTGGCCATTGCACTGCGGTGCGCAAAAAACATACTCCTTCATTGTCTACGTCAATTGGATATCTCTTGCACTCCTTCACTATCTCAAATTCGTAACTGGAATATGCCTGCTTTGCAAATACACTTTCCTAACAAGTGCAGCCTAGGTGCCTGTCGGAATTAGTCGAAATTCATGTAAAAAAGGTATTTCCAATCATAAAACGCGTCATATCGAATCATACAGCGGTGAAAATAATACGCACACGTGAGTCCGACAGGCTGCTAGGCGTTAAAAACAAGAAGTGATGAAATCGAAATCATCGCATGTAATCGGATCCCCATAGCTCACTGTTGGAACCTGAGTCCATAGGCATCCCACAGGGGGATTTGGATTGGAAGGCCAAGTTGTATACGTGGGTGTGAGTTGGTATGTTATGTTTTCGCAACCCGTCCACATGTTTCCCTCACCGCTGCACATTTTGTTGATATAGTTTCCCATGCCTCCACAGTCGGTTTTAACACAACCTGTGCCGGGGCTGGCGACGAAGCTTTTGCAACAGTCCAAATACTCTCGAGAGTCTTGGCAACCTTCAATCTGTTGTGAAACCGCTTGATAACTTGCTACGCTGATCATCAATGCCGCCATTATATGCAGGGTTTTGTTTTTCATAAGGATAGTTTGTTTTGTTTTTTGGGTTTTATGAGGAAAAGTGAAAAGGCGATTGAAAGTGAAACTATTACTGCGACGGAAAAGACCAGTCCAGAATTGTCCCCTTTCTTTTCCGCAACTTTCAATCTGGATGCTTCAATTGCTTTCTTGGCTTGGATAACCTTTGGATCATTCTCTCTCAGCCAGTTTGTTGTGAAATAGCGAACACTGGTGGAATTCTTGGGTGTAATCCGTTGATCGTTTACATACATCAGGGATTCGGGTGGTGGCGGTATCTGAGAAGGAGTGGGGGTGTTAATGTAATTGGTTAAAACTCCGCGAATACTGTAGATTAAGCGTGTGTCCTCGGGTGAGTTGCCTGGTATTATTGGAGTAAAAACTTCCAGCAAAAAATCTTTTGTGAATCTATGCTCATTGAAAAGCGAATCCGCCATGGAGCGGTAGCGCGCGTTGAGGAAGCCTCTGTCAAAAGGGGCGGGCTGATCTAGATAGGTTATTTCATTGGGAGCTATTTCAAACGGAACCTTGCCTTCACTGTAAAACAACATTTCTGCCAAAAGGCCGTGATTCCAAACAGCTTTAACAGGAATTGTAAAGCCTTGTTTCATGGCTTCTCCGGGTGTTGACCAAATCGGCACGACCCGACCGTCAGCTTTGTGTATTGCTGAGTTTGATGATGCATATGCCAGCCACAGGACAGCAGTTTGGCTGGGGTCGTAAGCGGGTATCTTGCCGTTGAGCACAACTCCGGTAGCGGAGGCGTGCTTCTTCCCTTCTATTTGGTTAGTGGTTGTGGCGAAGTGGGTAATTTGAAAAATGTTCGATCCGTCACAGGAATATTCCCTAAACCTGACACCTTTTGATCCGTCAATGGTTTTGATGCGCCATAACCCTCCCTGTTGAAGTTCGATTTCGAACTGATATAATTGATCCCTACTTTTCTTTCCTGGGGTAAAATACTCCTCATACCTTAAGGTTCCCTGTAGAAGGGCGGAAGCACACATGGCGGAGCATGCTGGGAGAAATGTTGCTAGCAGTGTATAGATGAAAAGACTCTTCCTTAGGTAACTGAAATTGCCGCAACGCATTTTTCCTCGCCCCTTTCGTTGTTTTTTAAAACTAGAATTGGATTATTGAGCAGACTATTGTATAGTTTTTCATTTCGTGCAAGTTTTTTTGAACGTGAAAATAGCATGCTGTAAGCCTTGTGAGGTTGTCTTGGATGCGAGCCTTTTATCAGGCGATCCAAAAAGGATTTCTTTTGGGTTTCCGTGCTCGGCTATGTCGACCGGAACGTTTCCTGTGGCTGTCATGATAGGACTTTATACGCGTTCTCCATAGTTAGGTCCGGGCGTTGACATCTCACTCCTCACAGCGATCTTTCACAGGGTTTCCACTTTAGCCGACGAATCCATCGCCGCTTGTCACGAGCGCACCGGCTTGAGGCCCCCCGTACGAATTGGCTCGACGCCTACGTGTACGCCGTCCTCAACTATCGGTTGCTAAGTAGTCCACCCTCGATCGCGCTCCAGCCGAAGATTACTGCCGTAAGTTTGCTTTTGTATTGGCTCAGTGCATGCCCATTTTACCTTATGGTGTGCGCATTCAGTCCTGTTAGTGCCTGAGTTCGGACGCAGGCTGCGCGTGGCCCGTCGCCTCGACCTCTGTCATCTCCGTCAGACGTCAAGCGCTCGGATCTTCCATCCGATCGATGCGGGGTGTAAGCATAACGATCCTCCCGGGATTGACTTGCTTATGACCAGTGTCAGTCGCGTTTGGATCTACTGTGCGATACCCATTTAAAATAGCAGTTGACTGCTGAGGCAGGATAGTGTTTATACCTAGGCAATAGAGGATGAGGAGATGACACCCATGTGGATATTGGCTATAGCAAAGCGTCTGCCATCAGTGTTGATGACATTTTGCTGGGCAATGTATTGCTTGGCAGGGGAAGCGAAAGCGGAGACGCTGGAGATCGAGGGGAAGCTCCTGTTTGAACAATACATTGGAAGCGATACGCCCAGGCGGGCTTTGACGTTTGACTACCAGGTCAAACTTCAAGCCAAGGGCTGGACGATTTTCGTCACCAATAACAATCCGCAGGTCATCCCCTACGTGTTTGAAAGCTGCACTTGGGACGGTACGAACATCTATTACCAGAGGCACGGTGAGCACCCGGCGGCGGTGGCGGCCAAGGCGGTGAGCGGGCGGCCAGCGGGGAAAAAGATGGATTTGGCGACGGTGTATGAAGGGCCTGTGCCGGCTTGGTCCCCGGGTAAACAGGAACTGCTCTGGATGGCGTATGCCTCCAGCAAATTTTTGGATGGTGTGCGGACGAACCGGCTTCCGGCGATCTGGTCTTCTGTGCTGCCGATGGAGATTGTGACGAAGCATCATGAGGCGGCGAACTGGAAGCGGTCTGAACGGCCGCCGTTTTTGCCCGGTGAAATCCATTACCTGACGGATTCCAACACGGTCAAATTCATCAACGGCAAGCATCAGGTCGTGCCTAGGGACCAGCCGGAGCCCCAATATACGAATGCGGTTTATCAGGTCACGGAGTGGGTTGATTATCAGGGGATGACTTTGCCGAAGGCTTTCGTCCTGACCCGGCGAACCCCGATCAAGCACGGCCACAAGCTAATGTCCGTGGTGACGGGCACAACACTGCGGGTAAAGATGGGAGGCGTCGATATGGCGGCGCAACCGCTGCCCTTGGAGGGGAAAAAGTTTATCTTGGATTACCGGACGGGAGCCGCCCAAGAGCCGGTGGCTGAATCAGCCAAATACTTGGCGACAAACTGGCCATCTGCCCAGGAGGCGTTGGCTTTGCAGGCACCGAAGATGGCTCCCCCGGATGAGCTCCAAGACCGGGGCTCTGCCGTGAGGATGGTGATAGTGATAGCGGTGCTGTTACTTTCTTCAGGAACGGTCGTGTTCCTGGTGGTTGGTTACAATAAACAACAAAAAAAGGAGTCAGTATGAAGAAATGGATGAAAGTGTGCTTGGCAGGCATGATGGTAACAACGTTAAGTGTCGTGGGTGATATGTGCTGGACTTACGATTACCCTACTGAAAACGCAGAGTATGGGCCGGAGAACTATGAGGGCCTTTGCAAGTATACCTTTTGCGCATATGCCAGCCAATTAAGATCCTGCGCCGGATTTGCTTCAACTGGGTATACGGATTGCTACGACGAGCCCTATAGCCAGCCGTGCAACGTGCATACTGCGACCCCGTTTTCAGACGGGTCATGCCCTGACCCGTACCAAAATCCTGAATACTTTGAGTGGTGGGATGTGCAGAATAATCCCGTGCATTATGACACGTTGTATGGCGCCACTTGCACAGATGCATAGAGAATACGGCATCAGGCGGCCTGTTGTTCTGAAACTCCATCGGCCAATTCTTTAAATAGAGATGAGTGATGCAACAACAGGCTGCTTAAGCCCGTTCAACTTGAAATAGTTCTTATGTCTGGGAAGTTAAGGGGCGGATTTACCCTGGTTGAAATGCTGGTGGTCATCGCGATCATCGGCATCTTGGCGGCGCTTTTGCTGCCGGCAATCGCGCGTTCGAAGCAGAAGGCGTTGCAGACAGTGTGCCGGGGGAATCTGAAGCAACTGGCCCTGGGGTTCAGCATGTATGTGGGGGACTTCCAGGAGCAGCTCCCGGCACCCGGCTCCAAGAGCAAGTATGGGCCGCATGAGGAGGATTGGATCTGGTGGCAGCACGGCCGGGGGATCACGAACAGCACGATCGCCCGTTATGTGAGCGGTTTTCAGGCCAAGCTTTTCACCTGTCCGATGGACATGGAGGCGCGGCAGTTGCAGACCGAGGGTTTTCTGGAGGATGAACCTTATCGCTACAGTTATGCGCTGACGAGTTATGACCTGACGAACAAGTTCAATCCGGGCATGGCCACGATCATCACCTTGAAGAAAGAGGTGTTTCCGTTCCGGATGTCGCAGGTGAAGAATCCGAGCGCGAAGATCATGCTGGCGGAGGAGGACCGGGAGACGATCGATGACCCGCGGTTTGTGCCACTGGGAAAGAAGCAGAATCTGATCTCACCCCGGCATGGCCAGAAGGGGAATGTGGTGTTCGCGGACATGCACATCGAGACGGTGACGCCGGAGTTTGGGCAGAACGCGACCAATTCCCAGCCGGCCTTGTAGTGGCTGGCGGGATGGAGAGGCGCGGTGTGAGGGAGGATTTTTGAATGGCAATGAAAAGAATGGAACAAGCCGGGATGGGGCGGATCGAGTTGCTGGTCATCTTGGCGGTGATCGGCTTGCTGGCGATCTTGGGTTGGAAGATGACGGGCAAGGTGCAAAAAACTGTCACCGCCGATGCTTGCATGAGCAATCTCAAGCTGTTGGGCGCGGGGTTCGCTGTTTATGCGGAGAATTACGAGGGCAAACTTCCTTACGCGTATATCAAGCGGAGCAGCAGGGAGTATTATGCCTGGGACAGTCTGGTGTATCCTTTTGTGCGGATTTCCCAGCAGAAAGGCGGGGAGGAAACAGCCGCCGCGGCGGCGATCGCGCATGGACCGCTGGTGAAGTGTCCGCAGGATCGCATACCTGGATACACACCGGCGGGGGCCAAGAAGGCCAAGGAACGCCGCACGTATGCCATGCCGAGGCATGGCATGAATGAGTGGCATTGGCCGCCGGGCGGTACGAACCGTTCGGGCTTGGGGCTTTATTGGTCTGATACGGGGAAGAATTATGCAGGACTCGACTGGCTGAATGCGAACACGAATCCGCCCGCCTTCTATACGAGCATGATACGCAAGCCGGAGGCCACGTTGCTGCTGACGGAGCAGGCGCAAACGAACAACATCGTCAAGCATCACACGGGGGCGGCGATCCGGTATACCGCAGACCATCTGGATACCAACTTGATGAGCATGGCGGAATATCACGGCGGGCGATTCAACTATCTGATGGTGGATGGGCATGTGGAATTGCTGGAGCCCGGGCAGACGGTTGGAAAACGGGGCAAGGCAGGGGCAGATTCCGGCACGCATAATGGGATCTGGACAGTCCGGCCTGCAGATTGAAAGGAACACTTGGAACAAGGAGAACATATGCAAAAGAAGATCGTGACCGGTTTTATCTGGTTCGCCGCTCTGGTATTGATGGCGACGGCGATAGCAAAATTCATCAGCGTGGGCGGGGCGACCCGGATTCTGGATCAGCCGGACCCGCTGTTGAAGATCAAGTACCGCCAGTTGTTCTTCGGAGTGGCGGTGATGGAGACGGTGGTGGCGACGGTGCTGTTTGCCAGCCGGGCCAATTTTTTCCGGCTTGCCTTGATTGCGTGGGTGGCGACCAATTTCATGCTCTACCGGCTGGGGTTATGGTGGTTGAATCCGCCCAAGCCTTGCGGCTGTCTGGGAACCGTCACGGACGCTTTGGGCATAGCGCCCAAGACGGCCGACCAGATTATGCTGGGCGTGCTGCTGGTGTTGCTGCTGGGCAGCTATGGATTGTTGTTGAAAGAGTGGTTGCAAAAAAAATCAGAATCGACGTCCACTGGGCCGGCGGATCCCAAACCGGAAGCGGCTTGAGCCTGATCTGTATTTGTAATGGATTTAAGATTGCAGTGCGAGAACCCTGCTTGCCGACAGCGGGTAGTGCTGGATGCGGCTCAAGTGTTACAAGATTTTCCCTGTCCGAAGTGCGGACAATTACTGCATGTGCCGGCTAACGGGGGCACTGATAAAACGGGGACACTTGCTCAAGGTGACCAAGATTCCAACTGGCATGACATCTTTAAAAAATGGTCATGCTGGGCAAAGCGCGCAGGGATCGGCTGGGCGATGGGTGCCGCTCTGTTTGGCTTGCTGTTAGGGCTGTTGAAGCTTTGGCATTGGCAGCAACTGCCGGGGAAAACCAGAGTTGTTTTGGATGAGTTGTGCGCGGTGGGTGAATTTCGGGGGGCACCAGTCAGCAATCATGCGGGGGACAAGATTCTTTATGCGCGAAATGAGGAGCGCGGGGTGGGAATCTATATGCTGGAAGTCCCTTTGCGCCAATCGCACCAAGTGGAGTTGATCGACGCAGTTGAACATTCGGAGTTCGAGTTCTTCATGCTGCATGGCTGGTCGCCAGATGACCAGACACTGCTTTTCTCCACCACGTTTGAGCCTCGGCACTTCAACCGTCAATTGATGGTCTGTGATGGTGTCACGGGCAAGTTGAAGCAGTCGCTCACCTTGGACAATTCCATACGGGAAGCCGTGTGGCTCAATAATGTCTCAGCCGTGCTGATTGACCGGCTGGGCGGCTGGTATGTGCTTAATCTGGCAGATAACAAGCAACTGGGGACGAGAGGCAAGCGCGGACTGGTCAGGCTGGGCGGGTCTTCGTCCAAGCGGGATGTCCAGGGGCTCAACAAACTTGATGCGACCACTGTGCTTTACGCCCAAGGAGAACAAGTCTGGCGGTACAACATTGCGGACGGGGCTAGGAGTTCGATGTCATTCGCACCGGCTGGTGAATTAGAATGGCTAGATCATGATCGGGAGACGAAGGCGCTACTTTTCAGTTCGCAAGGCAAGGACGCTTCTGGGAATCGGGAGCTGTGGCAGGCCAATTGGAATGGCAAAGCGTGGGAGCCCGCACAGCGGTCAAGCACGAACCATACTTTCAAAGGCCGTTGGCTTGTTGGGAAGCAAGCGAAAGCGTGGGTGGATACACCGGGGAGCCGGAATGCCTTGGTGGTCGAGCAGGAGGGTTGGACAACGAATCTTTTTTCCGAGGGGTCGATACGCAGTTATGCGGTGACGCCGGACCGCAAGAAGCTTTTATGCTTCGCCTCACCAGATTCTTCTCCGCACAGTCTCTGGCAGTATGATACCGGCACCCGCGAGTTGAGCCAGTTGGTGACGGCTACGGAGGCCCCGTTTGCAGATGCCGCTGTATTACCGATGGAGTTCCGGCTGACTACCAACCAATACGGCAAAGAAGTGCATTACTACCTCGTGACCCCGCCTTCATTGGTCACGGGCAGGAGATATCCTTTATATCTTGATAACCCCACGGGTGGACGTTGGGATCCGCACGCGCAGGCGCTTGCTCAAACTGGGATATTCTATGCCAGCGCCAGCCAGCGTGGTCTGGCCAGTTTCGATGATCTTTCCACAGCAGAAGCCGATTTGCTGGCGATGGCAGAAGATTTGAAGCGACACCCGGCAGTGGATCCAGCGCGTGTTTTCCTGGGTGGACATAGCGCGGGTACGAGCATCGTGTGTCGGCTGGCGGCAGACCATCCAGAGCTGTGGCGGGGTTATGTTCTGAACGGTCCCGTAGCAATGCCGAAGATATCCCAGTTAAAGCCTGACTGGCATAGTGTGTTCATTTCCATCGGGGATAATGACCGCGAGTATCGACTGAGGATGAGCGATGAATTCACTGCCGAGGCAACGGCTGCCTGTTTTCCGGTGCGAATGATCGTGCATGAGCATGCAGGGCATCGGCTGACTTCCACCAGGCTGGTCAGGGAACGTGGTGAGGCCATGATCCGTTACATCAATTCTAGCGGCAAATGAGATGGGTCAGGATAATCTTGAAATCGGTTTCAACAACAAGGCTTTGGCCGGTTGCTTGGGCCGCAGGCTTTTTGCTGGCATTGTTGATGTGGCAGGAGAGCGCAGACCGATACGAGCGGGTGTTTTTCGAGCTTTCTCCCAATCAGACCAATGTCGCCGGTGTTGCGGTTTATCCAAAAGACATCGCTGAACCGCTGCCCACGGTGGTTTACCTTCATGGTTCACGCGGCCGGGCGTTGGGGAACGGCAAGGTATTGCGGGAATTCGCTGACAGCGGTTTCGCCTGTGTCACCATGGATTACAGTCAAGCTGATCAGGACACCTTCAATCGGGAGATGGTGGCATTACACGCGTGGCTGGATAATCAGGCTTGGGCAGACAGAGGCAGAATCACCTGGGTGGGATCAAGCCAGGGAGCGCAACAAATGTTGCGGTGTTTCATAAAGGGTCAAGTTCAGCCTACGGAAGGACTGGTGAGGATAGGTGGTGGGCTGGTGGAAGAATTGAAGGCTGAGACAGTTGATCTTGGGAAGAACGCAGCCTCTGAACGAACTAAGGTCTGGCTCTGGCATGGAGAAAGAGATCGAGTATTCCCCCTGGATCAATGTCATTCTGTGGCGGCTTGGTTTAGAGCAAAAGGTTTTCCGGTCACCGAGTGGATCGTTCCCGAAGGGGAGCATGGATTTGGTGAAGACCGTGCTTGGATCATACGCGCCATGGTAGATGAACTTGCCGACACTTTTGGAAGAAAGCGCGTCCAAGCTGCCAGCACGCAAGCCAATGGGTGGCTCGTGGTTGTCACGACCGGTGCAACCGGAATTCTTTTAGGGATGGCGTTTTTCAAAAAAAGAGCCAATGAATCCAGATGGCTACGAAAGCTCGCCCTATGTTCGGTGGTTTTAGCCGTCCTAACGACCGTTTATCACATGGTCTTGCCAAGATACCTGAAGGGAGAGGCACGGGCCGGGCTGTTTTTGCACGCCCTGGCTTCCAATGAGGAAAGAGAGGATTTCAAATGGTTGCTAACGAAGACCGAGTTTCAGACAGTTTCCTTCCAAGACTTGATCCAGCACGTCCGGTTAGCCCATTTTCGCAGGGGGTATCTCTACGAGAAGATTGATCTGAATCTGTTCAGGGACTATCTGCTGTCACCTCAAATCGAGCCGGGGAACGCTGACTTCAAATGGAGGTGGCGGCTATGGCTGGATATTTATCCGCGAGTCAGGAAGTGTGTTAATGCGGAAGAGGCCAATCGTATCGTGGTCAGAGCAGTGCGAGAGCGCGTGGGGCAACCGGCGGAAAGTGCGGAACCTAGAGAAGTAGCGGCGATTTGGTCTCAAGGTAGAGCAGCTCTGGCAACGTATCATAAAGTTTTGGTCGCGGCCCTCCGTTCTGTGGGGGTTGCCGCTAGGTTGACCACGGAGGGACGCAGTGAATTTTGGAATGGGCAAAAGTGGCTGCCAGTGCTTGAGGGAGATCCCTTCATTGTCATATAGGATGCGGGGTAGGTTAGCGAGAGGCAGCCAGATAATTTCGACAGAAACATCATTCGCTGGTGCTGGTGAGATGTGAAATGCCCAACAGTAAACTCTACTATTAGGCGTCTCTGCGATATGGTTGCCCTACATTCCCGCAGCATCAGTCAGCCGTTTCCATTCCTCGGGCTATGGAACCCGTTCGTCGCGTTCAATCTCTTGCAGCGGAGCGCGTGGAATGCCCGCGATGGCAGCTACCTGCCGCTGCGTAAGGCTCCGTTCCATGCGTGGCTTTTTCAACTGATCCCCGAGCGTCTTGACTTCCTTTGGCACGGTTTTCCGGCATTGGGTCAAGCCGGTATCTGGGGTGCGCTTGGCTTTAATATCTCGCTGTGCAATACCCAACAGTGCTACGAAGAAAGCAGGGCGTCTAAATCCAAGGGGGCGGTGATCATAGCGAGTTCTCCATTTGTTGTTCTGGGCCATTCGGTTTCGGGGCGGTCCCAGTAGAGTTCGACGCCGTTTTGATCGGGATCACGGAGGTAGAGGGCTTCGCTCACGCCATGGTCGGAGGCCCCGTCGAGTTCGATGCTGGCTTTCAACACACGGCGGAGGGCATCGGCAAGGGTGGCACGGGTGGGGTAGAGGATAGCAAGGTGGTAGAGGCCGGTAGTGCCGGCTGCGGGCGGTTGGCCGCCAAGGCTTTCCCAGGTATTCAGGCCGATGTGATGGTGATAGCCACCAGCGGAGATGAAGGCCGCCTGGCTGCCGTAACGTTGAGTGAGCTGAAAGCCGAGGACGCCGCAGTAGAAATTCAGGGCGCGATCCAGGTCGGCGACTTTCAGGTGGACGTGGCCGATGCGGACGCCGGGATGGATGACGGATGATGTCATAGCCGGAAGATAGCAGACCTTTTAGAAAACGTCAGAAATCTTCCCAAGAATCCGCTCAACTGTTCCGATAGTCACACAATTCTTCCATGACCGCCGGAATCTCACGCAGGGAGAAATCCACGAAAGCACGGACCCGGCCGGGCAGATGCCGGTGGGGCAGGTGGACCACGTGCAGGTCAAACTCGGTCATGCTCCATTCCGGCAGGACGGGAACCAGTGAACCTTCGGCCAGTTCACGCTGGATCAGCCATGCGGGGAGCATGGTGAAGCCAACTCCGGCGCGGGCGGCTTCACGCAGGGCAGTGACGCCATCCAGCAGCATGACTGGTTTCAGTGAAATGGTGTGCGATTTCCCGCCACGAAACAAAGTCACCCGATCACGGGAATAGAAGTGCGGTTGCAAGATACCCAGCCAAGGGAGATACTTCAGGTCAGCGGGGGATTTCGGGACTGCATGTTTCTCGAGCAGCTTGGGAGATACCACCAGATGGCGTTTCAAAGTGCAGACTCTGCGGGCGACCACCGATTTGTCGGTCGGCTCACCCACCAAGACACCACAATCAAACCCTTCCTCCACAAACTTCGTGGGCCGGTTGATCAAGTGCAGCTCGCTGGTCACTTCCGCATGGGTGGCGCAAAACTTGGCCAGGACGCGGGTGACGATCCATTGCCCGAAATCCACGACGGAGACCACGCGCAGGTGTCCGCGGGGGACAGTCCGGTCTTCTTGCAGGCGTTCGGCGGCGGTCTCGGCCAGCCCGAGAAGATTCCGCGCGTCCTGCAACAGATTCCGTCCGGCCTGGGTCAAGCTCATGGTGTGAGTATCCCGGCGGATGAGCGGGACGCCGACGGAATTCTCCAACTGGCGCAACTGCCGGCTCAGGGTCGGCTGCGAAATATTCAAGACGCGGGCGGCGGAGGAGATGCTGCCGCTCTCCACGATGCGCACAAAAGCCCGCAGTAACCGCAGATCATCCAATCTGGTCATGCAATAAACGTATAACCGATATGCCTTGTGGGCATCTAGCCAAAATATGGGAACAGGGCAGATTGGTCCGTCTATGTGGGATAGTACCTCAGCTAATTTGACTGGCCAAGCGATGACCAAGCGCAGAACCCTATGGATGGCAGGCGGTTTGCTGCTTCTATCCATCCTGGCGATGCCGTTGATTTCGCAGGCGGCGGAAGCGTCGCCCTTCGCCAAAGTGACGGTGGCGACGCCTATTCCCAAAGAGATTGATGAATGGGATGAGTTCACCGGGCGGCTGGCCTCAGTGGAAACCGTCGAGGTCCGGGCGCGGGTTTCCGGCTTCTTGGAGAAAGTCCATTTCCAGGAGGGTGCGGATGTCAAAGCGGGAGATTTACTCGTCTCACTGGATGCCCGTCCCTTTCAGGCGGTCGTTGATCGGCTGGAGGCGGAATTGAGCCGGTCCAAGACCCGCGCGGAACTAAGCCGCATCGAGGCCAAGAATGCGGACTCCCTCTTCAAGAGCCGGGCCATCTCGCAAGAAGAGTATGAGCAGCGCACCAAGCAGGCCATTGAGTCCGACCAGAATGTTCGGGCGGCAGAAGCTGGTTTGCGGGCCGCCAAGCTGGATCTGGAATTTACCGAGGTGCGGGCCCCGATCTCCGGTCGTATCAGCAATGCGAGGGTGACGGCGGGCAATCTGGTGATGGGGGGTGGCAATGCGGGATCGGTGCTGACGACGATTGTTTCACTCGACCCGATCTATTGTTACATCGAGGTGGACGAACGTTCGGCATTGAAGTATCGCGAGCTTTACCGGCAGGGCAAACGTGATAGCGCCCTGTTCAAAAAGATTCCTGCCCGCATGGGGCTGGCAACCGATACGACGTTTCCGCACAACGGCACAGTTGATTTCGTGGACAACCAGTTGAATCCCAGCACGGGGACTATCCGGGCGCGGGCGGTCTTTCCCAATGCCGACAAACTCATGGCACCGGGTTTCTTTGCGCGCGTGCAGATACCAGGGACGGGCGTGTATCAGGGCATGCTGATCCGGGATTCAGCCATCGGCAACGATCAGGGGCGGAGCTACGTGATGCTGGTGGATGACAAGAACACGGTAGTTTACCGGCCGATCAAAGTGGGGCCGATGATCGATGGCTTTCGCGTGGTGCGAGATGGCTTGAAGGCGACGGATCGGGTCATCATCAATGGCATGATGGCGGTGCGTTCCGGGGTGCAGGTGAGCGCGGAGACGGCGGTCATGCAATCCGCGACGGAGAGCAACTCCAGCAACGGCACACGATGAATTTCTCACGCTTTTTCGTCGATCGCCCGATCTTTGCGGCGGTGCTGAGCATCGTCATCACGATGCTGGGGGCATTGTCCTATCTGGTCTTGCCAGTGGCGCAGTATCCGGATGTGGTGCCGCCGACAGTGGTGGTGACGGCTACTTACCCCGGTGCGGATGCCAAGACGCTGGCCGAGGTGGTTTCCACGCCACTAGAGCAGGAGATCAACGGTGTGGAGAACATGCTTTATGTCTCCTCTTCCTCCACGGCGGATGGCCGCGTGCAGATCACGGTGACCTTCAAGCTCGGCACCGATCTGGATCAGGCGCAGGTGCTGGTGCAGAACCGGGTGAATGCCGCCTTGCCACGTTTGCCAGAGGATGTGCGGCGTTTGGGCGTGATGGCCCAGAAGCGTTCGCCGGATCTGACGCTGGCGGCGCAGTTCTTCAGTCCGGATGGTTCGCGCGACGTTTCTTATCTGGCGAACTATGTCACCTTGCAGATCCAGAACGAAATCGCGCGTCTGCCCGGTGTGGCGGAGGCTTCGAGCCTGGGAGGTCTGGATTACTCCATGCGGCTTTGGCTGGATCCGGACAAGATCGCTTCGCGTCAATTGACGGCAGGGGATGTGGTGCGGGCAGTGCGCGAGCAGAACGTGCAGGTGGCGGCAGGCAGTCTCGGCCAGCAACCGGCCCCGGCCGGGACAGCCTTTCAATACACACTCACGGCGCAAGGCCGCTTGGTGACGGTGGAGCAGTTCGAGGACATCGTCGTCAAAACGGGTGAAACGGGCGATGTGGTGCGGTTAAAAGATGTGGCGCGCGTGGAATTGGGCGCGAAGGATTACGCCTCCAAAACTTACATGGACGGCAAGAACGCGGTGTCGTTGCGCGTGTTCCAATTGCCGGGCAGCAATGCGCTAGATACGGCAGATGAGGTGTATCGCGCGCTGGCGCGATTGAAGGAACGCTTTCCACCGGGGGTGGATTACCGCATCAACTACGACACGACGCAGTTCGTGCGGGCCTCGATGAAGTCGGTGTTGGTGACCTTGATCGAGGCGGTGCTGCTGGTGGTCATCGTGGTGGTGGTGTTCTTGCAGACGTGGCGGGCATCCATCATTCCTTTGCTGGCGGTGCCGGTATCGCTCATCGGCACGCTGGCGGTCATGAAGCTGTTTGGTTTCTCGCTGAACAATCTCTCTCTGTTCGGTTTGGTGCTGTCCATCGGCATCGTGGTGGATGACGCGATCGTGGTGGTGGAGAACGTGGAGCGTAACATCGCCGAGGGCTTGAATCCGCGTGAGGCGACGATCAAGGCGATGGGTGAGGTGAGCGGGGCGGTCATCGCCGTCGCGTTGGTGTTGTGTGCGGTGTTCGTGCCGACGGCGTTCATCAGCGGCATCACGGGTCAGTTTTACCTGCAGTTCGCGCTGACCATCGCGGTCTCGACGGTCATCTCGGCGTTCAACTCGCTGACGCTGAGTCCGGCCCTGTGTGCGCTGCTCTTGCAGCCGCATCACAAGAAAACGGACATCGTGACCACGGTATTGGATTTCCTGTTCGGTTGGTTCTTCCGGTTGTTCAACAAGTCGTTCACCTGGGCTTCCGCGTTTTATGCGAACTGGGTGCGCCGGTTCTTGCGGATCAGTGCCTTGGTGCTGCTCGTGTATGGCGGTTGTGTGTGGTTGGCGTGGGGAACATTCAAGGCCGTGCCGACGGGCTTCATCCCTTCGCAGGACATGGGCTATCTGATCTGCGTGGTGCAGTTGCCGGACGGTTCCTCGTTTGAGCGCACGGATGCGGTGGTGCGGAAGGTGGACGCCATCGCCCAGAAGATTCCCGGCGTGGCCCATACGTTTGCGATCTCGGGTTATTCCTCCGTGTTGCAGGCGAACCAGCCGAATGTCGGGGCAGCGTTCTTTGTGTTGGACAAGTTTGACAACCGCAAAGACCCGAATCTGAAGGGCGAGAAGCTGCTGGCGAATATCCGGCAGCAACTGGCGCAGATCCAGGATGCGCGGGTGATCGTGCTGCCACCACCGGCTTTGCGCGGTCTGGGCAGTGCCGGCGGTTTCCGCATTCAGGTGCAGGATTTGAACAATGCCGGTCTGGAGTCATTGCAGGTGGCCACGAGCCGGCTGCTGGAGGCGATGCAAAAAGATCCTGAACTGATCTCCCTCATCACGGGGTTCAAGGCTAATGTGCCGCAGTATAACATCCGCATCGACCGGGCGCAGGCGAAGACGATGGATGTCTCCTTATCTGATATCAACGAGGCGTTGCAGGTCTATCTGGGTTCCATCTACGTGAATGATTTCAACCTGTTCGGCCGCACTTATCAGGTGATGGCGCAGGCGGATCCGATGTACCGCGTGAATCCGGAGGACATCAACCGCTTGAAGACGCGCAATGGCAAGGGCGAGATGGTGCCGCTTAGCGCGTTGGTCGAGGTGACCAAGGTGGGCGGGGCGGATCGGGTGCAGCGTTACAACCTGTATTACTCGGCGGATATCAATGGCAACACGCTGCCGGGCGTCAGCTCAGGCGAGATGATCGCGAAGGTGGAAAAACTGGCGAAGGAGCATCTGCCGGATGGGTATAGCATCGAATGGACGGACCTGACGTATCAGCAGATCCTCGCGGGTAACACGATCGTGTATATCTTCCCGTTGTGCGTGGTGTTCGTGTTCCTCGTGCTGGCGGCGTTGTACGAGAGTTGGGGATTGCCGCTAGCGATCATCCTCATCGTGCCGATGTGCTTGCTCTCGGCACTGGGCGGGGTGTGGCTGAAGTCGATGGATAATAACGTCTTCACGCAGATCGGCCTGGTGGTGCTGGTGGGGTTGGCGGCGAAGAACGCGATTCTGATCGTGGAGTTCGCCAAGCAACGGCAGGATGCGGGCATGAGTCGCTTCGAGGCGGCGGTGGAAGCATGCCAGTTGCGTTTGCGGCCCATCTTGATGACCAGCTTTGCATTCATCTTGGGCGTGTTGCCGCTGGTGCTGGCCACGGGGGCGGGTGCGGAGATGCGGCGGGCCTTGGGCACGGCGGTGTTTTACGGGATGATCGGGGTGACAATCTTCGGTTTGATCTTCACGCCGGTGTTCTATGTGGTGATCCGCAAATTCTCCGAAAGGAAGAAGGCGGCGGAACCAGTCGCAGAAGCCACCACCACTCAATCTGAAACGGGACATTGATCATGTTTGCACGCTTAACTAGTTGGATGCCAGCCGTGCTGGTCGTGGTGTTGGGATTGGTCAGTGGTTGTCAGGTGGGGCCGAAGTATCAGGCACCGAAGGCAACGGCTCCGGCGGCTTTCGGCAACTTGCTGGCGAATGCCACGACCAACCAGGTCGAGGCCGAATGGTGGCGGGGATTGCAGGATGAGACGCTGACGCGACTAGTGCAGCAGGCTTCCACGAACAACCACGACATCAAAATCTTCACGGCGCGACTGCTGGAGGCACGAGCGCTCTGGCGGGAAGCGCGGTTTGATTATTACCCGACGGCAACGGCGAATGCGGCCTACCAGAATTCGCAATCCAGCCTGGCGACAAATCCGAATGAGTCGCGTAGCGGACGGCATCGGCAGCTCTATCAGGCGGGGCTGGATGCGTCGTGGGAGCTGGATCTGTTCGGCGCTGTGCGGCGCAGTGTGGACGCGGCCAAAGCCACGGTGGAAGCGGTGGAGGCGGATCGTGATTCTGTGCTGGTAAGTGTGCGGGCGGAGGTGGCGATCAACTATTTGCTGTTGCGGGGCGGGCAGGAGCAACTGGAAGTGGCGCGGCGCAATGCGACGAACCAAGTGGAGACTTTGCGCGTGGCGGAGGCGCTGCTGAACGGTGGGCGCGGCACACAATTGGATGTGGCGCGGGCGAAGACGTTGTTAAGCACGACGCTGGCGTCCATCCCGCCTTTGGAGGCGGCGATCGACCGGACGATCCACCGGCTTTCGGTGCTGACGGGGCAGGTGCCGCGGGCGTTGGCGGAGGATTTGCTGAAGGAAGCGCCGTTGCCGGTCTTGCCGAAGGAATTGGCGATGTTGGAGCCGACCGAGTTGTTGCGGCGGCGTCCGGACATCCGGGCGGCGGAGCGTTCGCTGGCGGCGGCAACGGCACGCATCGGGGTGGCGACGGCGGATCTTTTCCCGCGCGTGAGTTTCAACGGGCGCATGGCGCTGGAGGCCACACGGTTCTCCGGGTTTGTGGATTCGGGCAATGAGGCGTGGGCGTTCGGGCCGCGCATCACGTGGGCGGCGTTTGATCTCGGCCGGGTGCGGGCGCAGATCAAGGCGGCGGATGCGCGGGCGGAAGGTTCCCTGAACATCTATGAGCAGACGGTGTTGCTGGCGCTGGAGGAGACGGAGAATGCGCTGACGACGTTTGGCCGGGAACAGGTGCGGTTGGGGCATCTGCGGGATGCGGAGGCAGCGGCGCGCGAGGCGGCGCTCCTGGCGCGGAAACGGTATCAGGACGGGGTGTCGGACTTTCTCACGGTGCTGGATGCGGAGCGGACGTTGTTGAGTTCACAGGAGCAGCATGTGTTAAGTCAGGTGAGCGCGGCGACGGCGTTGGTGAGTGTCTATAAGTCGATGGGTGGTGGCTGGTCGGTTGCACCGACGGGCCAGTAATGGTTAAAAGGTTAAATCGTTGAAACGTGAATGGTTGAAACGACCATCACCGTTTTAACGTCTTTAACTATTCAACGATTTAACTTTCGCCGCGTTTGACCTGCGGGCGGTTTTTCCCCAAGATGGCTGAATCTTTATGGGTAATACGTTCGGCCATTTGTTTCGGATCACCACGTGGGGCGAGTCTCACGGGGGCGGAGTGGGCGTGGTGGTGGATGGCTGTCCGCCGCGTCTGGAGCTGACCGAAGCGGATATCCAGCCGGATCTGGACCGGCGGCGTCCGGGGCAATCCAGCATCGTCACGCCGCGTAAGGAGTCGGATACCGTCCAGATACTTTCCGGCACGTTCGAGGGCAAGACGCTTGGCACGCCCATCAGCATGTGGGTGAAGAACGAGGACATGCGTTCGGAAGCCTACACCGAGATGGCGGACAAGTTTCGCCCTTCCCACGCGGATTACACCTATCAGGCGAAGTATGGTTTTCGCAATTGGCAGGGCGGGGGACGTACCAGTGCGCGGGAGACGATCGGCCGGGTAGCGGCGGGAGCCATCGCGAAGAAGCTGCTCAAGGAACGCTTCGGCGTGGAGGTGCTGGCGTATGTGCAGCAGGTCCAAAAGATTTCGGTGGAATTGAATCCGGACGAAGTGAAGTTCAAGGATATCGAGGCGAATATCGTGCGCTGCCCAGACCAGAAGGTGGCGGCGAAGATGATCAAGCTCATCGAGAAGACGCGCAAGGCGGGCGATAGCGTGGGCGGCATCGTGGTGGGTGTGGCCCGCGGTGTGCCGGTGGGTTGGGGGGAACCGGTGTTCGACCGGTTGGAGGCGGATCTGGGCAAGGGCATGTTGAGCTTACCTGCCTCGAAGGGATTTGATATCGGCTCCGGCTTTGATGGCATCCGGCTGACGGGGATGCAGCACAACGATTTGTTCCGCATGAAGGGTGGCAAGGTGCGGACACTGACGAACCGTTCCGGGGGCATCCAAGGCGGCATCTCCAACGGGGAGACGATCTATTTCCGTGTGGCGTTCAAGCCGGTGGCCACGGTGATGCATGAGCAGGACACAGTGGGCAAGGATCTGAAGAACACGACTTTGAAGGGCCGGGGACGCCATGATCCCTGTGTCTTGCCGCGCGCGGTGCCGATGGTGGAGGCGATGACGGCGCTGGTGCTCATTGATCACGCGTTGCGGCAGCAGGCGCAGTGCGGGCCGGTTGCACCGGCGGGCTAATTAGGGGCGGGGAAACGTCCAACGTCCAAAGGGGGGCGTGAGAATGTTTCCGGTGGGAATGATGAAGCGCGCTTACAGCGCTTGACCTTCTGGGCAACCATTTCATGGGGCGTTGCCCCATGCTGGTATGAGGCCGGGCCTATGGCCCTCGAATGCCAGGTGTTGAAAGCTCATAGCAGACTCCGTCTTAAGTTACTGAAGGTCCGACTCTCTGGCGTCGCTATGCGACGCGGGATTATTTTCGGCAGACCACGGGCTGAAAGCCCGTGGCTAGGAATCTTGGGCTCGCTGACGCGAGCATGGGTAAGTTGCTCTTGTCCGAGTGGTGGGTGAAGTGTATCTGCTTTTGCTTAGGGGAGTTACCTTTCCCCTCACCCCGGCCCTCTCCCTTGGGGAGAGGGGGAACATTTGGCGCCGTTGGGTTAGATTGAAGCTTTCAGATGTTTTTCTGCGGGGTGTGAAAAGATGCTTGCACGGGGGCGGATTGGCGCTTAATTTTCGCCCCTCTTTCGGTGGGCCGGTAGCTCAATGGTAGAGCAGCGGCCTTTTAAGCCGTTGGTTGCGAGTTCGAGTCTCGCCCAGCCCACCATTTTTCCAACGACAGGCAGAGGATGGCTTGGGTTTACATTTTACGTGGGGGTTGTGGACGCCATTACATCGGCTCCACGACGGACATGCAGCGTCGATTGGAGGAACATAACCGTGGTCACACGCATACAACCAAGCGATTAAAGCAACCACTAGAACTGCTCGTCTCTTTGGAGTTGCCTACGCTAGATGAGGCTCGCCAGTTGGAGCGGGAATTGAAGGCCAAGAAGAATCCGAAACTGGCCATCTATCGCTTGGAGCAACTCAAAGGCCGGTAGCTCAATGGTGGAGCAGCCCCGAAAGCTTTCGGGGTTGGTTGCGAGTTCGAGTCTCGCCCAGCCCACCACTTCTTTTTCAACGACAGATAAAGGTAGGTTTTCTTGAAAACTGTGACGGACATTGCATCATAACTCAAAACCGATTGTTTGTTATCGCGAGCGATCTTTAGTCGCATGGTAAGAAATTTCCCCTGCTAAGGAAAAAACTTAATGCTGTGATTCACATTCAGTCAGTAAGGCTTTTGCATACTCAAGGCCCGGAGAGTTGAGCTGTTTGAACAGTTGCACTGAGCGGCGGGCATGCGGCAATGCCTCGGTAAATTTTCCTTGTTGTGAAAGGGCCTTTGCGAGGCGAGAACAGTTGGCGGCGATTAGCTCCAACCGCCCGACTTTTTCAACCAAAGGTAATGCTTTCCGGGCCAGAGCTTCGGCTTCGGCCCATTTTCTCGAATCTAAGGCTAAATCGGCCAAATCGCTGCTGAAGCCAGCTACGCCTTCGTCATATCGTGCTGAAATAGCCACACGCAATGCTTCTCGATAATCACGCTCAGCTGATACAATGTCGCCAGATATTCGTTCGACTTCTGCCAAGGCATTTAAATCAATTGCTACATCTTCACTTTCGGGCGATAGATTCTTGTCGAGGGTAAGAGCTTCGCGGTAAGCTGTAATGGCGGCAGGATAGTCCTTCTTTAATCGGTTACCTAATCCTCTTAGGCCAATAGCAATCGCTTGCTCACGCATGCCCGCATTGATTTCGGTCCAATGTTTTTCAGCCCTGAGGGCACAGGTCAGAGTAGGCTCTGCTTCTGCTCGGTTACTGTGAATCGTTCCAGCATGGTAAGCTCGCCAACCAGCAGATTGATAGTCATTTTCGGCAACAGCTTTTTTTTCGGCTTGCTGACAGAGAGAAAGCATTTCATCCCAACGGCCGGTGAAATCCATGAATCTAAAAAGCGCTGCACAAATTTCTTGAAGTCGATTGTTCTTACCAGATAAAAATAATGGGATAGATGCGGCTAACATAGGCCAAGCCGTTTCAAGAATAATAAACCGCTCATGGTTTTCCCAGCCGTTTTCTGTGATTAAATCAAACGCACGGTTTTCCAGACGGCAGGCGGTTTCAGCTACAGATTCAGGTCGAGCTCGACGTAAATAGTCAGCAACAAGCGGAGTTAGGATGTAAAGTTCGTCTGTGGGACTAGCGATAACGAGAGATCTGTCGGTCAATTCTTCCAATGTGATTGTAGTGGCGGTAAAAGAGAGTCCGGAAATATCAGCGATATACTTTATTTCACTCAGTCCCGGTAGATGACTAAGTGAGCACAGGACTTTGGTTTCTTCAATTGTAAGGGTATCCAGAAGGTCTCCAAAAATATACTCCAAGGGATTATTCCCAGTTGGCGCGTTTCGTAAAAAGTTAAGGGCAGTGGAAACAGTGCGGCATTTCCCGCGACCGAGCTGGCCAGCAATCCAACGAATGACGAGTGGGTTGCCACCTGTCTCAGTGTAAATACTTTCACGCTGCTCAAGTGTAGCTTTTTGCAGATGCGGTCGATCCACAGCTAGCTCCGCTAGATAGGCAAGGGCGGCGTCCCGGTCGAGCTTTTCCAATCGGATAATACGGGCATCTATATCTGTGCGTCGTCGGCTTGTGACTATGGCTTTACAGCCCGGAGGAAGATGGCTTAGGAAGGTGAAAAGCTGATCTCTATGCTCGGGGGTAAGAGACTCCAAATTATCAAGAATGAGCAGAGTATGAGTGCCGCTGAGAGCGTCAAGTATGAGTCGCGGACGATCTTGTTCGGTGCTTTTTGCCAGTTTTGGTTGCTTGAGTAGCGAGGCGATTTCATTAAGCATGGCCAGATAGCCTTGGAGAATGTAACCATCTAACCGTTTCTCTCCGTCGGCAGTCATTTCTCGCTCTTTTGCAGAAAGGAAAAGGATGCGCTGGAACTCTCCAGGTGGCGCTAATTCCGCCGCACGGATGGCGAGAGATGTCTTTCCCATGCCACCCGGGCCATCAATCAGCACTCCCCATGTTCGAGCTTTGGGCAGCAAAGCTCCGGCTATCTTCTTCAACTCCTCTGCGCGTCCAAAGAAGTGTGGAAGAACGGGGAGATTATTAGGAATTGTATGCCGGGCATTTGTCTCGGTGGTCAGGTTGACGTTCGCTGGATTCTTTTGCTTAGGTTGTTTGCGCTTTTTGGTAGTTGGTGCCGCGTAAATATTTTGAGCCAATCCTTCGTTTATTGCGAGGCGTTGAAGAATGAGTTCGCAGGCTTGCTTCTCGTTGAGGTGGTCAAGGTCGGTGTAACCTGCGAGACCGCGTAGACCTTTGGCTTCTGCATGGTTAAATCTGGTAAGCATGACCAGATCTACAAGACCTTTTTTGAGAAGCCCAAAGATGGCGTTCCACTCCAGACCGCACCATAGCTTTTTGTCGTAATCCGGACAGATTACGGCAACGATAAGATCGGACTCTTTTTCATAAAGGTCCGGCAGATGGAATGCCAAATCACTACGGGAGAACTCCGCTTCGTGAAATTTGTCGTAAAGGATTTTGTCCCTACCGAATCGAGAGGCAAGGAGTTCAGCGACTTTTCGAACAAAGTCGCGTTTTTCACCGGCGAAGGAGAAGGCGATGCGGAATCGTTTGGTGGCCATGGCGGGTTCGATTATGGCAGTACGTCATATGGCTGCTAGTAAGAAATAGCCCGGCAAGGACTCTGGATTGAATCAATTCCAGGGCAGCTTCAGGTTTGATTTATATGATCTGCTGGCGGATGGGAGTTGAAGCGGCCTAAAGGCCGCGCTCCTCGGAGAGCACGTGCTTGCAGATTCTGGGCGAGTTGTTATTTCTTCAAATCTCGGTAGCCAATCAACTGAATGCCCTTGGCTTTGATGGCTTCTTTTACTTTGGGGCTGGTCATGGTGTCGGTGACGCCTTGGCGGTCGAGGGCGACGTCGGGGTAGCCGAGGTGGTGGATGGCGCGGACTTCGGGGGTGTCGAGGCCGGGGTGATCGACGAAGAGGTAGGTTTTTCCGGGTTCCAGGCCATCGAGCATTTTTAGGAAGCTGGTGATTTTCTCGGCGGAGGTTTTCTTGGGGCCGGCGTAGGTGGCGCGTTTGACGTCGGCTCCGGTGGTGTCGAACAGCAGGCCGTATTCTTGGCTGAGGCGCTGGATGAGGGCGCGTACTTTAGGGTCGAGGGAGGAGAAGCCCATGTGGGTGGAGACGTGGCTGAGGCGGGGGAGTTTCTTTTTGGCGAGTTCGATCTGGGCGCGGACTTCCTGCTCGATGTCTTCGAGTTTCCATGCGTTCTCGGCGATGGAGCGGCCGGGGTAGTTTTTATTCGGGAAGACCATGGGGAAAAAGTAGCCATCGGGATCGCGCAGGCTGGGGCAGGGGGTGAGGGGCCGCCATTTGACGTTGTCCCACTCGGCGGTGAGGGCGAGGTGGATGCCGACATCGACGTCCGGGTGGTCGGTGAGGAATTTGACGGCTTCGGGAAACCAGGGGGAGGGGACGATGATCTCGACGGAGGTGGCGATGCCTTCTTTATACGATTTCAGGATGGCTTCGTTGCCAGCCTGGGAATAGCCCATGTCATCGGCGCGGACGATGAGGCGGGGAGGGGCGGGTGGTTGAGCAAGGGCGCTGACGGCGAGGAGCAGGACGCACAGGCTAAGGAGAGTTTTCATGGAAGTGTTTCGGGGTCAAGTATGAGGCAGGAATAATGAGTTATGAAAGGGGAAAAGCGGGGTGTTATCCTCGGCTTTTTAGGGGTTGTCTTTGTTTAAGAAGTCGCCTCTAAATTATGAGATGAAAGGATTGGTCTTAGTCACGCTGGTAGTGTTTGGGTTGGTCGCGCCGATTCACGCGCAATCCAAGGCCGATGATTCAAAGGAATTCTTGGCCACACGCTCAGAGGCGGAAAAAGGGGATGCGTTGGCTCAATTCAACCTTGGCGTGATGTATACCAAAGGACTCGGCGTGGCCAAAGACGAGGCCATAGCCGTGAAGTGGTATCGTAAGGCGGCGGAACAGGGATTCGCGCAGGCTCAAGGCCGCCTCGGCTGGGCGTATGACAACGGCCTAGGAGTGACGAAGAATGAGTCTGAAGCGGTGAGGTGGTATCGGAAGAGCGCTGTACAGGGATTCGCGGCTGCTCAACACAACCTTGGCGTGATGTATGCAGATGGCCGAGGCGCGACGAAAGACGAGGCTGAAGCAGTGAAGTGGTTCCGCAAAGCTGCGGAGCAGGGGGATGCGAATGGCCAATACAACTTGGGCGTGTCGTATGCCAAAGGCCGAGGGGTGACAAAGGATGAGGCTGAAGCGGTGAAGTGGTATCGCAAGGCAGCAGAACAGGGATTCGCAAAAGCTCAATACAACCTCGGTAATATGTATGACAGCGGCCGAGGGGTGAGGAAAGACCAGGCTGAAGCGGTGAGGTGGTATCGGAAGGCGGCTGACCAGGGAGACGCGGGTGCTCAATACAACCTGGGCGCGGCGTATGCCAATGGCGAAGGGGTGCCCATAGATTATCTGGAAGCTTACAAGTGGCTCCTGTTGGCTAAAACAAACGGGAATGAAAATGCAAGAAAGGCAATCCCTCTGATTGAGCGGAGACTTAAGCTTGAATAACGTACGGAAGATCAGAAGTAAGTTTGCGAGTTGAAGTCGAAGGGGGTGCCATACGTCGGGCAAGCGCTTTTGCCTTCTTGGGAAATCTTCGTTTGGAATATCTTCTGCCAAGGAAGGCGGTTTCGAGTTTCTTGTTTCTGGTTTCGGATCGAAATGCGGTGATGAAACGCGAGTTACGCAAGTTGTGTTTTTTGGAAGTTCTTGAATGCAAAACGGTTCGGTTTCGAGTAAAAATTTTAGCGAAAAGTGATGGCGGAATTGACGGTTTTGTGAGATAAATTTGAGT
>CAZPUL010000017.1:0-99400 GCA_964589735.1 uncultured Verrucomicrobiota bacterium
GGGCGGCGTGGCCATGGCGATGGTTTGGCTCGCGGGGGCGGTGTCGCTCGGGGCGGCTGATGTGGCGGTGCCGGCGAAGGAGGCGGTGAAGCGGTTCAAGCTGGAGGACGGGTTGCGGCTGGAGCTGGCGGCGGCGGAACCGCAGATCGCGAGTCCGGTGGCGGTGGCGTGGGATGAGTCGGGCAAGATGTTGGTGGCGGAGAATCGCGGGTATCCCACGGGACCAGGCGAGGGCAAACCGCCAGTGGGCGTCCTCGCGCAACTGGAGGATGTGGATGGCGATGGTTACTACGAGAAGCGCACGGTGTTCGCGGACGGGCTGACGTATCCGAACGGTTTGCAGCGGTGGCTGGGTGGCTGGATCGTGACGTGCGCGCCGGATGTCCTGTACTTCAAAGACACGAATGGCGATGGCAAGGCGGATGTGCGCGAGGTGTGGCTGACGGGGTTCGGCACGAACCAGACGACGCAATTGCGCGTGAGTCATCCGACGCTCGGGCCGGATGGCTGGATCTATCTCACGAGCGGATTGACGGGCGGGGAGATCACGTCGCCGAAGAACAAGGCGTTGAAGCCGGTGAAGTTCACGAAGAATGATACGCGGTTTCATCCGCGCACGTTCGAGTTCGAGGTGCTCGGCGGCACGGGACAATACGGGATGACTTTTGATGCGTTCGGGCGGAGGTTCACGACGTCGAATCGCAATCCGCTGCAACAAGTGGTGCTGGAACCGCGGCACTTGAAGCGCAATCCGCACTACGCCTTCTCCGAGATGGTGCAGGACGTGGCGCCGTTCGGGGATGCGGGCCGGGTGCATCCGCTGAGCAGTGACAGCACGACGGCGTCGTTCATGCCGAGCTTGATGAGTGCGCCGCATGCGGGGTCGTTCACTTCGGCGTGCGGCAGTCATATCTTTTACGGCAGCGCGTTGACGCCGAAGCATGTGGGCGATGTGTTCGTGTGTGAACCGGCGCAGAATCTGGTGCAACGGCAGGTGTTGATGATGAATGGTGCGACCTTTCGCTCGGAACCGGCGGACCCGAAGGCGGATTTCCTCGCCACGGCGGATAGCTGGTTCCGCCCGGTGTATGCGACGACGGGACCGGAAGGCGCGCTGTATATCTGCGACATGTATCGCCGGGTGGTGGATCATCCGCAGTATCTGCCGGAGAACATCCGCGCGACGGCGGACTTCGTGAGCGGAAAGGACATGGGACGCATCTATCGCGTGGTGGGTGTGGAAGTTCCGGCGAAGGAATTAGCCGAGAAGCGGCTGCCGAAGCTGGCGAAGTTGGGGGGACGCGAAGCCCTCGAGCTGTTGCTGTCAACTAATGGCTGGGTGCGGGAAGTGGCGCGGCGGACGTTGATCGAGGAGCCGCGCGGGCTGGACCGGGACCGGATGCAGCGGCTGGCGCGCACGCGGGGGAATGACTATGGCGCGGCGGCGGTGGTCTCGGCTTACTTTGCCACGCGGCCGCGGGATGAGAATTTCATGCGCTCGCTGCTGGGCAGTTCCTCACCGGACATCCGCGAACTGGGATTGATCATCGCGGAGCGGAGTTACACGGAGTCGCAATTCCTGGTGGAGGTCATCAGCCGTTCGGCGGATGACAGCGATGCGCGGGTTCGTTTTCAATGTGCGTTGACCTTGGGTGAAGGAAAAGATGAGCGCATGGTGCCGCCGCTCTTGCGCATCGCGTTGCGCGATGGTGCGGACAAGTGGACGCGCGCGGCGGTGCTGAGCTCCATCGGGGAGCGGGCGGATGATCTCTTCAAGGGATTGGTAGAGGAGGGGAATCGCGGCACGCCGGTGGATCCGGTGTTGATGCAGTCCATGGGCCAGATCCTCGCGGCGAGCCAGATCCCGGAGCGGATGATCTACCTGCTCACGCTGGTGAATCCTGACGCAGAACCGGAATGGCCGCTGGCGTTCCTGAGCGGCGTGGCGAACGGCTTGCGCGGCAAGGTGAAGGGGACGGCCAGTTCGCCGGTGCTGAACTTGGTCGCGATGGAGACGACTTACTCGGCGGAAGCGGTGACGGTGGTCAAAGGATTGTTCGAGCGTGCGCTGAAGACGGTGCAGAACGCGGAGACGAGCGAGGCGCAACGCCTCGCAGCAATCGGCTTGCTGGCGCAGGCGGATTACGCGCAGGCGGGGGAGATATTGTTGGGCTTGATCGGGCCGAAGCAGGCGGGGGAATTGCAGATCGCGGCGATCCGCTCGCTGGGGGCGATGAACGAAGCGAAGGTGGGCGAGTCCTTGCTCACGCGGGAGCGTTGGCGTGCGTATTCGCCACCGGTGCGCGAGGCGGTGGTGGCTACGGTGATGTCGCAGGTGAGGTTCCTGCCGGCGTTGCTGGATGCCGTCGAAGCGGGCAACGTGCAGGCGTGGTCACTCACGCCGCAACGGCGGGCGCAACTGACGAAGCACAAGGACGACAAGATCCGCACGCGTGCGGAGGCGCTCTTCCAAAATTCCAGCAGCGGCGACCGCATGAAAGTGTATGAAGAATACAAAGCCGTGCTGGCGCTGAAGGCGAATGCGGCGAATGGGCATGAGGTGTTCAAGAAAGCGTGTGCGTCGTGTCACAAGCTGGGCAGCGATGGCGCGAATGTGGGGCCAGACCTAACGGGTGTGAAGAATCAGACCTCAGAGGTGTTGCTGCTGCACATCTTGGTGCCGGAGTATGAGATTTATCCCGGCTACATCAGCTACGATGTGGAGACGAAAGACGGCACGAGCATCACGGGGTTGCTGGCATCCGAGACGGCGTCGAGCGTGACGTTGAAGCGGGCCTTGGGGCAGGAGGATACGATCCTGAGGGCGAACATTGCGTCGATGGCCTCGACGAGTTTGTCGCTGATGCCGCAGGAACTGGAAAAGACGATGACGAAACAGGAACTGGCGGACTTGATCGGGTTCTTGAAGGGGAACTAGTAGGCGAGAAGGGGTGAAGCTTACTCGCCCTTCTTCGCGTTGATGCGCCCAGTGTCGGACATCACCTTGATCTTGGTGTAGTAGCTCCGCAGGTCTGCGAGGTGTTGCACGGCGGGCTTGCGAGTGAGGGTGTAGCCGGTCATGGCCTGGTCGCTGCAGAGCGGCGGATCGGCATGGAGGAGTTCGCCGGGTTCGAGCGGGGCGTTGTCTTGTTGGAAAGCCCAGAGGGGTTCGAGATTGAGGGTGGTGTTGGGATCCGCTTGCACGGCCTCGATGAAGTCCGGCAGCGTGAGGTTCAGCTCGGTGATGTGACCCAGTTCGGCCTCCATCAAGGCCACGAGACCGTTGCGCAGGAGGAACTGGTTCCCCAGATAATCCTGGCCGAAGGGGATGTCCGTGGCACCCATGGACCGGTAGTACGTGTGAAAGGCGTGATCACTCATCCACACCCGGCGCAAGGAGTGCCAGTCCGGATCCCGGCTGGCGCCCCGGATGTGCAAGCCCCCGCCGAACTGCACGAAGCCGTTGATCTGCTCCAGCAGCGCGCGCAGTTCGTTTGGCAACAGCTCAAACAGCTCGGGATCATCCACCGGCGATCCCTGATATGTGACTTGCAACAGTTCCATGCTTACCGGCCACGGGAGCGTTCGGGGGAGAGTGTCCGGAAAACTCTCAGACATGATTCCGCCGTGCGAAAAACGCGCTCCGGTGTCTGGTCAACATAGAGTGTCAGATCGCCGGTGTCGAGTCCCGGGGCGGCAAAAGGCCCGGTGAAAAATGGGTGAGTGTGCAGATTGCGGCTTAAAATAAATCCTTTTCCCGTTTGCGTGAATCAATTGCCGACGGTAAATTTCTTGTAATCAGAAAACCAAACCCGCGATGGAGTTCCATCTGCGTGGTGGTATAGGGATTCTTCTCTAGGGCATGCCGCCCGCGGCTGGGGCTCTCCGCCCAACCAACGGAACCGCCATGCAAATTCAAGGGACGCTCGACGTCATCCTCAGCCACAAGAACCACGCGCTCTGGACCATCGCTCCCAGTGCCACCGTCTTCGAGGCCATCCAGATGATGTCCGATCACAACGTCGGCTCGGTGCTCGTCATGCGCGACGGCCGCCTGCTCGGTGTACTCTCCGAACGCGACTACACCCGCAAGGTCATCCTGAAGGGCCGCCAGTCCCGCCAGACCATGGTCAACGAGATCATGACCTCGCCCGTCATCACCGCGCCGCTGAATTGCGGCATCGATGAAGCCCTGCGCCTGATGAGCGAGAAACGCATCCGCCATCTGCCCGTGATGGAAGACGGCAAGATCGTTGGCCTCGTCTCGCTGGGCGATCTGGTGAAGTGGGTCATTGCCGCGCAGGACGCCACCATCAGCCAGTTGGAGAGCTATATCACCGGCAGCTACGCGTGAGTTTTTCCCTGTAACAAATCCTCGTCCTCGGTGTCTTGCTGGTGAAGTATGGACACCGAAGTGATGGATGATTTGGGACAAGACGCTGCCGCCGTGGCGGCTGTGCGGGCGGGTGATGCGGAGCGCTACCGGGAACTGGTAGAGCGCCATGAACGGCAAGTCTATGCCGTGGCGTGGAGCCGTCTGGGAGATGCGGAGCTGGCGGAGGAAGCGGCGCAGGAAGCCTTCATCAAGGGGTATCGCCGTCTCTGGCTTTTGGGAGATGGGGCCAAGTTTGCCGGTTGGATCGCCGCCATCGCCCGGAATGCCGCCATCAATCTGGGCATGCGCCACCGGCGCGAGCTGCAAAAGCGCGAGCGCTGGGCCTTGGAACAGCCGGTTGCTGAATCCGGTTCAGTTGCAGAAACGGAGCATTCCCACACCCCGGAGACTTTGCAGGCATCTCTTTTGGAACTCCCGGCGGCACACCGTGAGAGCCTGGTGCTGTTCTATCTGGAGGGCAAAAGCGGCGAGGAAGCCGCGCTTGCCTTGGGGATTTCTGAATCCGCTTTCCGCGTGCGCTTGCATCGGGCGAAGGCTGCCTTACGTGAACGCCTGGAGGAAAAGCTGGCTGGTTCGCTGGAGAAGTTGCGCCCCTCGAAAGCACTGGTGCCGGCGGTGATGCTGTCCGTGCTGGCCACCTCTTCGGCGCAAGCCGCCACCACCGGTGGTGCTGTTACCGCAGGTATCGGAACCAAGGTGCTTACGACCTTGGGCAAGTCGTCGATGTTTTCGTGGCTGCTGCCCTTCATTGTGCTGATCGGCCTACTGCCCGGAATGGTGTTCGCCTGGTGGTGGACCCGGCTTGAGCGCCGGAATTTCCGCCAGCAGGATGGGTTCCGTCCCCGTTTGTATGACCATTTCCGACGGAGTTTTTTATGGGGCTTCCCCTTGCTGATGGTGCTGGCGATTGGGCTCAGCCATTTGGGTGAAGCCACCTGGGGACTTCAGACCACCCTGGGGATATTCGCCGCCTTTTTGATTATCCCGACCTGTCTCGGCCTGCGTCTGCTGGCGATTAACCGCAGCCGGTTCTATGTCGTGACTGTGATCGGTGCCTGTGTGACAAACGCCGTATTCGCGATGGTGGGTTTGGGCTTTCTACCGTTGATGGCCATAAATCTCGCGGTGATTCTTTCGGCCTTTATTTCGCTGGTTTCCGGCCAACGTCCGGTGCGGATGGACTACAGCCTGTTTCTCCGTGCAGTGCAAAAGATGCTGCGTTCCACTGAGACGCCAACCGTCGATACCCCCTCTACATTGCGGCGGGATGAGTTGCTGGGCTATGCCCGTTTTCTAGGGGGCCAATGGCTGGTGAATGATTTCTGCTGGGAGGCGAAAGGTCTGAGGCTGTTTTTGCCGCCGGTGAAGAGTTCGTTTCTGAGCAACATGATCCGTGTCTTCGTGCCCCTGCGACAACAGGCCTCCTCGATTTACCTGAAATGGGATGGTTCCGTTTCTGCGGATTGTGGCTCAGGAGATCTTTCCGCTTTGCACGCCACGGAGGTGGACGGGCTCCCCTCCATCGCGGACCTCGAGAAGCAAGTCGAGGCCGCGATGGAGCAAGCCTGGCGGCATTTTCGTGCAGGCCATCCTGCTGTCGCGCAACAGTTGCTGGGCGAAGTGATGGAAGAGGACGTTTTTCTCGTGCCGCCTGCCCGTTCCAAAGCGAACCGTTTGCAGAAATGGGTTCTGGGTAATTGCCTGATAGTCCTGGCCGGACTGCTGCTGTTGCTTTCTCTGCGTCCGCAATGGCTTTCGAGTTACAAACCGTTGAGGGTCACAGAAGCACAAGTTCGCCACGCGCTGGACGAAATAAGCAGCGGAGGCCTCAATGGAGCTGCGTTAAGCAACAGCCTGCCCTATCCGATCATGATTGGGTTTGCTCCGCCTGCGAAAGGTTTTTTTGCCGACGCCTCGTTTGCGATCGTGCGCCATGAAGTGCTCCGGTATGCCGGTGTCAGCCTGAAATCGGACGTAGCTTCCCGGCTATCTCCCCTGGAGAGTGCCTGGTTGCTGCATCGGTCCATTGATGTCGGCTGGGTAACTTTAGAAGATCTGGAACTGACCCCTGAGCAGGTCTCGCAACATCTTCGCCAGAAGGAGCCCGCTTGGAAATTCTGGTTATCTCGGCGCGCCGTCACCAGTGGAAATGAAAAACTCACAGTTGAGGGGATTGATGCCGCCCAACTTTCCCAGCTCCGCTTTCTCAAGCAGGTGAACTGCCTTGATTTGGTGGAACGTGAAAAACTCATCCGTAAGATGGCGTCTTGGCAGATCGTTTCAGATGGCCCGTATGCGGACCGGCCGCCGATGCCCAATTGGCGGAAAGTGCGGGGCTTGTTCGGGACTTCAGGCTGGCCGGTGTTGCAGGACACCTATTGCGTAGTGGCGGCCCTTGAGGTGCTGGGCGGCTTGGATCGCATTGATCGCGAGGCTTGCATTCAAGGTGTTTTACGGCTGCATCGCAGCGCTGGTTTTTTTGGAGCCGGCCCAACGCATGAAGGGTGGAAACTGGCCGTCAAGGGCGATGCGCGGGACACGCTGTGCGCTTTTGAGACGCTCCGCATTTTGGGCGCATTGGACCGTATCGATGATTTGGAGGAATGGCAGTTTCGCGTGCGATCTGAGGGAAACGACGAGCAAGTAACGTGGGAGCAGATTGAAGCGTGGTTGTGCCAGCAACGGCTCGCCCGGATCGTGAGTGAACGAAAAGCAAACCCGCAGGCCCCGGTGCGTTCGTTGCTTGAGCCTTAAATTTGGCACCGGCTTTCCGCTGGCCAAGCCGCAGGACCTCCCATATTTTCGCTGCGTCTAATCTACGTAGCGCATGAACCTTTCGAAGTATCCCCGGAACATACGGCTTTTTGTGCTGTTCCGGATGCTTTTCAACGCGCGCTTCTATTATCCCGTCTTCGCGGTGATGTTCCTCGACTACGGCCTCTCCATGGGCGAGTTCGCCCTGCTGAATGTCGCGTGGGCGCTGGCCATCGTCGGTTTGGAAGTCCCTTCCGGTGCCTTGGCCGACCGCTTCGGCCGCAGCCTCATGGTGAAGCTCGCCTGTGCGCTCATGGTGCTGGAGATGGCCCTCATCGCCTTTGTGCCCGTGGGCAATCACGCGCTGGTGCTCGGTGCCTTTCTGTTGAATCGGATTCTGAGCGGGGCCGCAGAAGCCCTGGCGAGCGGCGCAGATGAAGCGCTCGCGTATGATTCACTCGTAGAAGTAGGGATGCAATCCGAGTGGCCGCGCATCCTGGAGGTGATGATGCGCTGGCAGGCGCTCGCCTTCACCGTGGCGATGCTGATCGGTGCCGCCGTGTTCGACCCCATCTTCATCCAATCCCTCGGCGGCATGCTGGGCTTCGACTGGCAGGTGGAGAAAACGTTCACCATGCGTCTGCCCATCGTCCTTACCTTGGGTTCAGCGTTGGTGATTTTCTTCGCCTGTCTGAATCTGCGCGAGGCCAAGCTCGTGACCCATCAGGATACGGCCGAGTCCAGCGGTACGCTCGACCTGATGCGGCAGGCGGGCGGTTGGATTCTGCGCACACCGGCGGTCCTTGGCTTGCTGGCGGTGGGTTTGTTGCACGATAGCTTCACGCGCGTCTATCTCACCGTGGGCTCGGAATATTACCGGCTCATCCAGTTGCCGGAATTCTCCTTCGGCATCATCGGCTCGGTCTTCGCCGCGATGGGTTTCGGGCTGCCCATCCTCTCACGCTGGCTGGCAGAGAATCGTCCGCAGGGCTTCAACTTCACCGTCGTCGCCATTTTGAACGCCGTCGGCTTGATTGGTCTCGGGTTCGCCTTTCCTTATATCGGGTTGATGTTTCCCTTTCTGATGCGCATCGGCATGGGGTTTATGAATTTCTTCATGTCCCATTACCTGAACCAGCTTGTGGATTCACGGCATCGCGCCACGGTGCTCAGCTTTCGCGGGCTGACTTTCAATCTCGGTTACGGCCTCATGCTGCTGGTCTATGCGGGCATCTACCAGTTCCATGGCCAGAGCGTGACGGGAAATGAGGATGAAGTCTTCCGCCGCAGTCTCGCCACGTTGCCGGTCTTGTTTCTGGGTGGTGGTGTGGTGGTCTGGCTGCTGGCGCGCAAACTCGCCAAGCCGGTTGTCGCGGCCAAGTAAGTTTGAATTGGCAAAGCGTCAGCGGCATCCTAGTTTGCAGCGAAAGGAGGCGGGTATGCCGTTTCATCAAACCTTAATAACTGCGCAGCCGTGGGCCAGGCGGCGAACCAAAGCCAATCGTCCCGGCGTTCATGCTGCCTTCACCCTAGTGGAGATGCTGGTGGTCATCGCAGTCATCGCCATCCTGGTAAGCCTCCTGTTGCCTTCCATCAGCCGGGCCAAGCAGAAGGCCCGCAGTATGAAGTGTGTGAGCAACCTGCGCCAGTTGAACCTAGGTTTTGTCACCTACGCGAACGACCATGCTGACCAGCTACCGCCCTTGAACAGCGGCGGCACGTTCAACAACCCGATCAAGCCGCATAACCCCACCAATTGGTGGTATCGCATCCTCTCGGACGCGCATTATCTGCCCGATGTCTCGGTGAAGCGCGGCATCTGGCGTTGCCCGAATGTCGCGGCAGAAGACCTCGATTCCCCCTTCGGCGAGGAGATGGAAGGCTACGGCGTCGTGGAGAACCTGGACCACGTGCCCGGTCTGGATTCCCTGATCTGGTATGCCTATGACCGGCAGGGCAGTCTCCGTGGCAGCTACCGCATCTCGTCCATCCGGCGACCGGCCCAGCTCTGGCTCATCGGCGATGTCGGCGTGCCCAAGCCGAATGTGGAAGAGCTCGAGAAATATCCCTACGGCGGTTATTACCGGACAGATATCTCCACCTTTCCGCCCAATGCGCTGGGCATCTGGGAGAACTTTCCTTCCGCCAAGCAACCGGGCTTCCGGCATAGCATGCGCGCGAATGTGGTCTATGCGGACGGCCATGTGGAATCCAAGGATTACCGCGCCCTTTCCAGCAACGAGAACGACCTTTTCGGCCTCAAGAGCAAGTGAAGGGCTGCCCGTTCTGCGGGTTGACGTTTGCGCAAACCGGCGTAGTATGAATACTGGTTTCACCCTACCCGCTGGCCTTCGCCTTGGTACTGCGTGGACCTGGCTGCATTATGCGCAAAATCATATTCATCACCGCGGTTTGTCTGGCTGGTCTGGCCGTTTTTGCCTTGTCCTCTCATTTCCAGACCGTGGACCGTTTGGAGACGCGCATCAAGCAGTTGGAGGAGAAGGTGTTGACCGCTCATTCTCAGAGTGAGACGGCGCTGGCTGCCAGCAAGGCTGCCCGTCGCAGCAATGGCAACAGTGCATCAGTCACTTATAACGATACCCCGCTTACGACCCGGTTGGACGATGTCGAAGCCTCGGTGACGGAACTGAAGCATGCCACCGATTACCTCATGGAGCGCGGCCAGATCCCGCTGGCGGATCGCAAGATCGAGGAACTGCTCGCCAAGCTCAACGACGGCAGTCTGCCGGACAATAAGCGTTTGAATGCACTGCGCCTCTTGCGCCGTGACCGTTCTCTGAACGATGCCGGGATGCAGACGGCTCTTGGCTGGTTGCAAGCCACTGCCGTCGAAGGCACGAAGCGGGAAATCCTCAGCGCGCTGGAAGGGGCGACCAATGGTATCATGAAACAGCCGATGATCGCGCTGGCGGCGAACGATCCGAACAACGGCATCCGCGAGCAGGCCACGGAGAATCTCCAACCCTTCATCAACGACCCGCAGGTGGAACAGTTGATGTGGGACCGGTTGAAGACGGAAACCGATCCGCGCGTGCGTCAGGAGATCTTGGAAGCCTTGAGCCGCGGTGGTGCGACTCCGGAGCGTATCGCCAGCCTCCAGATGCGGGCACAGAATCCGTCCGCTTCGCTGGATGAACGCCTGCTCGCCTTGCAAGCGTTGCGCAATTCACGCACCGATATCCAGCAGATCGTGGCCTCCTTTGCCGCCACCGCCCAGAGCACCCAGGATGCCGGGGAGAAGGCCCGGATCTTCAACGCCTTTGACGGCATGTCCGATCCCGCGTTGAAAGTCCCGCTGGTCTATGGCTTGCAGGATGCCGATGCCCGCGTGCGTGAGCGGGCGGCGGATGCCTTGAGCGGTTACATTTCCGATCCGGCCGTCAAAGACTGGCTGCGTTATGCGATGGATAACGATCCTGATCCCCGCGTCCGCCGGGAAGCCCAGCAGGCCCTACAACCCCAGCAGCGCCAGCAATTCGATCAAATCCGGCGTTGAGAATGGTATTCGCTTCCATTCCTGAATTGCCAGCCGCCGGTTTCCGTCTATAAGTGCAGGTGAACCATATGAAATCACTGCTTACTTTTGTCGCCGCCACGGCGGTCGCGCTCACACTTTCTGCGGCCGATGCGGAAAAAGGCTTCAAACCCCTCTTCAACGGCAAAGACCTGACCGGCTGGAAAGGTAATCTGGAACTCTGGTCTGTCCAGGACGGTGCTATCACCGGCAAGACGCCTCCTAATCCGGCCGATGCCAAAAAATCCACGCTTACGCACAACACGTTCCTGGTCTACACGAACGGTAACGTGGGCGACTTCGAATTGCGCCTCTCCTACAAGATCGTGGCTGGCAATTCCGGCATCCAGTACCGCAGCAAAGAGCTTTCGCAGGGTGACTTCGGTCCGGTCGTGGGCGGCTACCAGGCGGACTTCGAGGCGGGCAAGACTTACAGCGGCATCCTTTACGAGGAAAAGGGCCGCGGCATCCTCGCCCAGCGCGGCCAGAAGACCACTATCAAGCCGGAGACCGAAGTGGAGCAGAAGGGCAAGAAAGTGAAAAAGGCCGAGGTGCAGGTGACCGGTGAAGTCGGCAAATCCGACGAAATCCAGGCGGGCATCAAGAACGAAGACTGGAACGACTACGTGGTCATCGCCAAAGGCAACCACCTCCAGCATTTCATCAACGGCAAGCAGACGGTGGATGTGACGGATGAAGACGCCGTCAAGGGCGCGAAGGAAGGCATCCTCGCCCTCCAGATCCATGTCGGCCCGCCGATGACGGTCCAGTTCAAGAACGTCCGCATCAAGAACCTGAAGTAGTCAAAATTTTATAACACTTTTGCAAAAGCGCCTCGCAAGAGGCGCTTTTTTTGTAGCGCAGACTGGCAGTCTGCTGTGTCGCAGATCGGTGATCTGCGAGCCGTGAAATAGTCAAATGACCTGTCGACTGCCAGCCACCGTTACAGATGCTCCCCGCCCACGACATCTGTCGCGGCGAGATCGAGTTTGAACGGCAACAGCGGCATCGGCGCGTCGTTATCCATGTACGTGGTGCAGATGCGGAAAAATTCGGTCTGCGTCGTGCAGCGGCGGATGTCGTGCAGAAACTGCCCGGTCGGCTCCACGCCTATGCCCAGGAAGTTCATATACTTCTTCATCTTCTGCACCTGCGCGTTTTCACGGATGATCTCCACCGGCGTCATGGCCCACAGATTGTGCACATACTCCAGCACATCGCGCCCGCGCGGGACAAAGAGCGGTTCCCCCCGGCGATGCTGCCGGATCTGCTCGAAGAGCCACGGATTGCGGATGGCCCCGCGCCCGATCATCAAGCCCTTTGCACCCGTTTGCTGCAAAACTTCCTCGGCCTTGGCCGGTGAATAAATATTGCCGTTCGCGATGACCGGGCATTTCAGCGCCTGCACGGCTTGCGCGATGTAATCGTAATGCACCTCGGAACGATACATCTCCAGCACGGTACGACCATGCACCGTGAGCAGGTCAATCGAATGCTTCGCGAAGATGGGCAGCAATTCCTCGAACACCGCCGGGCTGTCGAAACCGATGCGGGTCTTCACGGTGAACTTCACCGAGATGGCATCGCGCAACGCGCCGAGGATGCTGTCCACCCGCTTAGGCTCGCGCAGCAGACCACCACCTGCGCACTTGCGATACACCACAGGTGCCGGGCAACCGAGGTTCAGATCTACGGCCACGATGTCGTAGCGCTCCAGTTCCTTCGCCGTACGGACGAGGGCCGGGATGTCATTGCCGATCATCTGTGCGATGGCCGGTTTGCCTGTGGAGTTATTGACCAGCGCATCCACGATCCATTTCTCCGGCTTGGAGGTCGGCTGGACGCGGAAGTATTCCGTGTAATACACGTCCGGCCCGCCGTAGCGATGCATCAGGTCCCAGAACGGCCGGTCCGTCACATCTTGCATGGGCGCGAGCACGAGGATGGGCTCTGAGCCTTGCAACATGGCGTTGAACTGTTCGTGACGGGTCATGTCAGCTTGAGAACTGCGGGTGCTTCCTTAGCCGCTCCCAATTCGCTTCGCTCAAGTGCGTCTGACGATAGGTTCCCTCCATCAGTGGTTCGGCACTGCGCGAGCGTTGCACGCGGCCCAACCATTTTTCACCCAGCGGTTCCGTGATAAGTTCCAGGGAGTTCGCCGCGATGGTCGTCTCTTCCTTCTCTCCTGTGGCATGACCAGCCCCGACGTAAAAACCTGCGAGCAACAACGTGACGCGCAGAAGCGTGCTGCGCGAATACGTGGGCAAGGCGCACGGGCGTGCGGGATTCAAAAACGTGAAGAGCTTTTGAAACACGGGCAGCGTCCACATCGCCGTGTTCGTCGCGGGCGAAAAAGCGTCGTAAAGGATCGCGTGCGGCGCGGGCAATTGCGCCCGCAGATGCGTGTCCTGCTCCGCTTGCGTGAGCAGGCTGGGGAAATCCGCGATGTGCACGGTCCAATCCACTTCGACTTCGCCAAGCTTGAATTTCACCGCGCGCGCTTGCAGCAAGGTTTCTAACTGCGCCTCGAAACCGAGCGGATAAGCCAGTTCCGCCGCGTGTTGTCGCGCGAAAGCCAGTGGCTCCAAGGTGCAATCAAAACTGACGATGCGCAGCCGCCCACGCAGACCATTGAGCGAACGCAGAACAGTGAGGACGTTTGCTGCAGAGCCCAAACCAACATCCCACACCACGAACTCTTCCGCGCTGGCCGCGAAGCGCTCCGGCAACCGGAGCTGGCGCACATAAAGCGCCTCCGCCTCCGCCACCGGTCCGATGACGGGATGAAACGTCTCGTCATGCGTGCGCGAATAGACGCTGCGCACGCCATTGGCGAGCGTCACGAGCTGGTAGTTGTCGGTCGTTTCGGTCATCTTACGGTCTCAAACCGGTCGGGGATTGAAGCGGATTCGGGGATGATGAGCAATAGGGCGTTTCAGGTGGAGCGCGACTGAGAGCCAGCATGGTAGGGCCCGCAGTCCTCTGCGGGCCGCCGCCGAAGCAGTCAGGATTCGATGCCCTGCGATCCACTGACATCAACAGGCACCATCACCTCTGGTTTGAGAGAGCGACATAGACTCTGACCGTAAATCTGCCTTTGGCGATTGAATGCCACAGGCTTCGTCAGCGGACGGCTGAGGACAGCCGTCCCTACCGCCTCAGATCATCCGCGCTCCACCAGCCTTGTCCCTTTGCCACATACCGTCTTTACTCAACGCATGGGCAAACGGGTCAAGCCAAAACCGATGGTACTCACAGATCTCACGCTGAAGGCGACTTCAACGCAGGGGGCCTTGCTGTCGGCCAAGGCCGGACTGGTGGAACTGACTGTCATCGCTCCCGACATGGTGCGGCTGCGGGCTACAAAGGCGAAAGCATTCAATGACGGTTCCTTTGCCGTGCTGCCACAGGATTGGCCCGCCTTCAAAACCGAGGTGCGCGACCGGAAGGCGGAAATCGATCTGCGCACGGAACATTACTCCCTGCGCTTCAACAAACTCAAAGGCACCTGGCGCGTAACGGATAAGAACGGCTGGACGATCTTAAACAGCACGGGCGCGATCGAGCACAGCAAGAAGACCGGCTTCACGCTGCACTTGGGCTTGGAGGCGAAAGATAAGATTCTGGGTCTCGGCGAATCCACCGGGCCGCTGAACAAGCGTGGACTCATCCGGGAGTTCTGGAGCATCGATGTGCTCGGCCACGCTTCGTGCATCCATCCCTCGTTGAAGAATCTGTACGTGTCCATCCCGTTCGGGCTCGGTCTGCGCGAGGGACGGACGTTCGGCGTATTCTGGGATAATCCTGGCAAGCAAGTATGGGACATGGGCTGCACGCAGGAGAACACCTGGCGATTGAACGCGGTCACGGGCGAGCTGGACGTCTATCTCTTCCTCGGTCCGGCGTTGCCACTGATCGTGGAGCGGTTCACGCAGTTGACCGGGCGCATGACCTTACCGCCGAAGTGGGCGCTCGGCTACCAGCAGTCGCGCTATGGCTATCCCACGCGCAAACACATCGAGGACGTGGCGCGCAAGTTCCGGCAGAAGAAGATTCCGTGCGATGTCATCCACCTGGACATCTTGCACATGGATGGCTACCGCGTGTTCACTTTCGGTAAGACGTTTCCGCAGCCGAAGCAACTCATTCGCAAGCTCGGAAAACAAGGCTTCAAATGCGTGAGCATCGTGGATCCGGGCGTGAAGGTGGACCGCCAGTTCGGCGTGTATCAGCGCGGGCGCAAGCAGCAGGCCTTCGTGAAAGATGCGAAGGGCAAGGACATCATCGGCAAAGTGTGGCCGGGGCGTTCGGCCTTTCCGGATTTCTTTTCGGCAAAGGCGCGCAAATGGTGGGCAAAGGAACAGGCGGCCTTGGCCCGCGCAGGCATCGCGGGTGTGTGGAATGACATGAATGAACCGGCAGCGTTTAATCTGCCGGGGAAGACCTTGCCGCTGGACGCGCAGCACCAGACTGAGCTGGGCGTGAAATCGCACGGCGAAGTGCACAATGCCTATGGGCAGATGATGGCACGCGCCTCGCATGAGGGCATGCTGGCGAATGCGCCGGAGCATCGGCCTTTCATCATCACACGTGCGGGCTATGCAGGCGTGCAGCGTTACGCGATGGTTTGGACGGGCGATAACAGCTCCACGTGGGAGCATCTCGCGGAGTCCGTGCCCATGCTGCTGAATCTCAGTCTCAGCGGCGTGCCCTTCTGCGGCGCGGATGCCGGCGGCTTCCTGGAACACACCACGGGCGAATTGCTCGCGCGCTGGACGCAGCTCGCGGCCTTCACGCCGTTCTTCCGCAACCACACGAACAACGAATCACGCGAACAGGAGCCGTGGACGTTTGGCGCGGAGGTGGAGGACATCTGCCGGCGCTACATCCAGCTCCGCTACCAGTTGCTGCCTTATCTGTATTGCCTTTTCGCAGAGGCGCGGACGAAGGGCACGCCCATCATGCGCCCGCTCGCGTGGCATCATCCGCAGGATGCGGTGGCCGTGGCGTGCGGGGACCAGTTCTTGCTGGGTGAGAATGTGCTGGTGGCCCCGATCCTGCAGCCGGGCAGTGTCGCGCGCAGCGTGTATCTGCCGCGCGGGACCTGGTTCAATTTCTGGAACGGCGAGGCCTTCGATGGCGGGCAACACATCGTGGCCCATGCGTCCCTGGACACCCTGCCGGTCTTTGTGCGGGCGGGGACGATTCTCCCCTTCGGTCCCGTGCAACAATTCGTGGGGGAAGTGGCTGAGCCCTTCCAAGTGCTCCACATCTGGCCCGGCGGTAACGACGTGCTGGAGTGGTATGAGGATGATGGCGTCTCGAACAGCTATCTCAGCGGTCAATACCAGCGGCGGCGCATCGAGACAAAGCCGGTGGGGGAAGAGACGAAGATAATCATCGGCGCAAGCGAAGGCGACTTCCAAAGCCCGCATCAAGCCTGGCGCATCATGATGCACCAGCAGGAGAAAAAGCCGAAGCTATGGATCAACGGTCGCCGCTTCGATGTGCATCATGAAGCGGATTGGGGGCTGGCGATCATTGATCTGCCGGTGGTGGGGCAGGAGATACGGATGCGGGTCAAATGAAACGAATCATCTCCAGTGCCAATCATAGACTTCTGATGTGGTATATTTTGCAAAGAAATCGACACGGATTTGCTCCAAGAGAGATTCGTACGCAGATGTGGCGTAGTCTTCACCATCATCAGCGAGAGTGAATTCCCGGCCATCCAAACTATACACATGCCAGAAAGAACCCATTCCTCCGGTTACTTTTACGCGGACAATTCCCCTGAGTTGGAAATTTGCTCTTACCACTTCCCGCTCCCATGGGCCCGTTATGTCAAACCTGAACAATCTCGGCTTTATGGCTGGCGGAGTCGTGTAATAGTCCCGCATGATTTAAGGATACTTTCTCAGGCCTGTTTTCCAAACTAAAAGGTAATGGTACAGTTTCAATCCAGCCCAGCAGGACGCTGGCTTTGCTCAGGGACTTTTTCTGCGGGTTGAGGACAACCCGCGCTGCCCGGCGCAACGTGCTGCCGGCTTCCAGCCGGCAGTCAGGTGGCATTCGTTGGCAACCGCACCAGCTTGATGCAACGGAGGTTATCCCGCTTCATGCTTCAAATGCGGTTGAGCTACGAACACGCTCGAACTGCCGGCAAGATGCCGGCAGCACTTTGATAAAAAGCGTGCAGCCCCGCCCCGTTTCTGTCTAATGGGGGCATGGATTCTTTGTTGAAATTGTTGCACGACAACGCCGCGTTGAAGCCGGCCCAGTTGTCGGCCATGTTGAACCAGCCGGAAGCGGAGATCGCGGCCAAGATCAAGGCCTATGAACAGGACGAAGTGATCCTGGGCTACCGCACCATCCTCAATGAGGAAAAGCTGGGCGTAAACATCGTGCGCGCGGTGATCGAGGTGAAGATCACGCCCGAGCGCGAAGGCGGCTTCGACCGCATCGCCCTGCGCATCGCCAAGTATGACGAGGTGCGCTCCTGCTACCTGATGTCCGGCGGCTACGATCTGCTCGTGGTCATCGAGGGCGACGACCTGCGCACCGTGGCCAGTTTCGTCTCCGAAAAGCTGGCGACCATCCAGGGCGTCCTCTCCACCGCCACCCACTTCATGCTCAAGCCCTACAAGGAACAGGGCGTGCTCATGCACAAGGAGCGGAATGAAGAGCGCCTGGCGGTGTCGCCGTAGGTCGCGGTAATATTTTCGAACGAAAGCCGCAGCGCTTCGGGCGCTGCAGCTTTTCTATTCAGTGAGCCGAGGTGGAAAAGCTTCTTTCACTACTTCAGGACCGTTAGCCAAAGCTTGTCCACCTGTTCGATCACCAGACTTGTGTATCCTTGCGGCACGCCATTATCCGAGCCCCGGCTGATCAATTCGTTCGGGGCCTTCAGGGTGATGTTCGCCGCCGTGTCTTTCACGCTGATGGTGAAATGACCGCTGAACGGTTTGGCATCGGCCTGGGCAATCAGCTTGAGTGTCACCTCGCCCGTCTTGGCTGGAACTTCACCCGCTACCAGTGACACACCATTAGGCAAACCGCTCGCTTCAAAAACAAGTTTACCGTCGTGTCCATGCATCCTCGTCACCGTGGCTTTGAATTCATTGGTCTTGCCGGGTGAGAGATTGAAATTGTTCGCCGCGATTGTGGCCCGAAAGCTGGGGTGCGGTTCCGTTATGGAGAGGCGGTATATGTAGTTGCTCCCGCCTTGGCGCAACAGGCTGGAGATGGCGACGGTGAATTTGCCATCAGCCAGAGCGGTCCAAACCAAGCTGGGGTCGGCGGAATTGTTCGCATCATCATTCTTCGCCAGCTCTTTGCCAGTGGCATCTTCGATGCGCAAGGTGGCATCCAGCGGAAAACCCAGCTTGTCCGATTGCACCGCCACTTCCCATTTTTGCCCTTTCTTGGATTCGAAAACGAACCGGTCCACATCCCCGATTTGCTGGATGCGCCCGCTCGCATACCCTGGCACGATTATGCTCCGGGCTTCGGCCGTTGCATCGTTAGGTTCTTGCTCCACTTGCTCAGGCAAAGTCCCCACCGGGATGGTTAAGGTGTTTATTGAGCCCAGCCTGATAGGTGCCGCTGTCGTATTGGTTGGCAGTGAGCTGGTTTGCAAACACGCTACCATCCATTCTTTGCTAACTAACAGATTCCAACCGGTCACTTTTACCTTTGCCAGATTGGTCCGCATCACACCAGTCGGATAAGCATAATCCAAATAGGGTCCAGTCGTCAGGCTGAGCCGATAGATGTTCCCCGTGCCGCCATCGAAGTTGATGGAGGCATTGGCCGGGTAAGGGAAGCCCATTACCTGCACGACGTAGGTGCCTTTAGCGGGCGCCTGCCACGTGAGAAAGGGATCCAGCGTTCGGTTGCCATCGTGATTGTAAGCCAGCTGCAGACCATTCGTATCCGTGATGCGCAGCATGCCATCCATCGTCGAGGCCAGCACGTATGCCTCCAGTGAAGCGATCAGCCATTGGCCTTTCTCCAGATTCACAGCGAAAGAATCTACATCGCCATTTTTCTCCAAGCGTCCATTGATGGTGATTGGCAGCTTCTCCAATGCCTGCGGCTTGCTGAATTCATCGTTCGACTCTTTCTCCTCCACTTCCAAGTTATCACTGACGATGAAGTAGCGAACCGTAGAAGCGCCTTCGGCATTGTATAACCGGACCAGTCGGGGGCCGGGCTCGACGTCTGCAGGGATGATCACGCTGAACTTGCCCTTGTCCTTCTCAGGCTTGAACTGAAGGCGGGCATCATCGGTCCACACCGCCACCGGCCATGGGTCTTGCTTGCCGACGACAGTGACGATGTTCGTCGTGCCACGTTGCGCCCCGGCCGGATAGATATGCTCCAGTACCGGTGCTGCCGCTTGAACTGAGCTTGCCCCAGTCAATAGACAGCCCAGCCACAGCGATCTGATAAGCCACCCGCGCAACCTCAAGCGAAGAGCTCCTTCATCGGCTTGCCGCCATTGACGATCTGGATGGGGCGTCCGGTATTCGTATGCAACACGCGCGTGTGATCTATACCCATCTTGGTGTAGAGCGTCGCGGCAAAGTCTTCCGGTTTGTACACACTCTCGGCCGCGTGATAGCCCTTGGCATCCGTGGCGCCCACCACTTGACCACGCGGCACACCGGCACCCGCCATAAGCACGGACATGGCATACGGCCAATGATCGCGCCCGGCATCCTTGTTCACTTTGGGCGTGCGGCCGAACTCGCCCAGCACCACCACCAAGGTATTATCCATCATGCCACGCTGATCCAGATCACGGATCAAGGCGGACACACCTTGATCGAAGCGTTTATTAAAATCGCCCTTTAAGGTCTTGAAGATATCCTTGTGATGATCCCAGCCACCGTAATAGACGGTCACAAAGGAGACCCCGACTTCCACCAGACGACGCGCCATCAGCAGACGTTGCGCGAAATCATTCCGTCCATAGCTTTCTCGCACCTTGTCCGATTCCTTCGCGATGTCAAAAGCCGCTTGAGCTTCTGGTGACGCGACGAGATTAAGCCCCTGCTCGTAGAATTTGTCAAAAGTCACCGTCGGATCATCCGCCAGCTTGTCATTGATGCGCAGCATCTGGTCCAGCGATTTGCGGAGCGCCTGGCGGTTCTCCGCGCGGCCTTCGCTGATATCGGAGGGCAGCACGACATCGCGCACCTGAAAGTTCTTACTATCCGGATTGCCGCCGATGACGAAGGGCGCGTGCTGACCGCCGAGGAAATTCGGTCCACCACTGCGCGAGACCTGCGGCAAAGACATGTAAGCGGGCAGGCCATTCCGCACGCCGCGATCATAAGAGACCATGGAACCGAAAGACGGATGGAACGTGACGAAGGCACCGCAAGCCACCGGCACCGGCGTGGGCGCACCGGTCATCATGTAGTGATTCCCACCGCCATGGTTCGGATCCTTGTGCGCGATGGAACGGATGATAGACATCTTATCCGCCACTTTGGCCAGCTCCGGCACGCATTCACTAAAATGGATACCCGGCACGCTGGTGGGGATGGATTTGAACTCGCCACGGATTTCGCTGGGAGCATCCGGCTTGGGATCGAAACTCTCGTAGTGCGAGGGCCCGCCATCCAGCCACACAAGGATGCAATTCACAGGCTTCTTCGATTTGGCCGAAGGTGTGACAGCTTCAGCCGCCTGCAAACGGAGGATGTCGGCCAAGCCCAGACCCATCATGCCGCCCAGGCCCAACTGGATGAAATCCCGCCGAGCCATGCCCGTACAGTTATACTTCAGGCTGTTCATAATCTTATGTTTCTTCGTTCGCGTGTTTAACGGGCGATGCTTCAACCATATCAGTGATTGAATACAAATTCAGCAGAATTCAGCAAAGCCCACAGCACGTCTTCTGCGGCAGTCTGCGGTGTCACACCTTCGCCCGTGAATGCTTTCGTCGCGATCGCTTTTTCCTCATCCGTCGGATACCGGCTCAGGGCTGCCAAATATAGATCCGTCACCGTCTCTTCCGGAGATTTTTTACTCTCCACGAGTTGCTTAACGCGGCCTTCTTTGGCGCTGAGCTTGGCTTGCAAGCCTTTGGAATTCATCATGTGCAGTGATTGCACTACCGAGGTCGAGGCATCGCGTTCACAGGGACAATCGCTGCTAGAATTCGGTCGGCTGAAGGCATCCATGAAAGGAGAATCGATCTTGTACGTCCACGCCTGCTTGGCCAGAGAGCCGATGGGCATGCCAGAGTAATTATCCCGCACGCCGGTGACATCCACCACGGCATCGAGCAACACCTCGGCCGGCAAGCGACGGCGATAGGAGCGTGAGAAATTTTTGGTATCGGCCAAGTTATTCTCGTTCGGCACGGAACTGAGCTGATACACATGCGAGTTCATGATGAACCGCATCAAGGCTTTTAGGTCGTAGTGATTCTTCACCAATTCTTTGCCCAACGCCTCCAGCAGGGCGGGATTCGTTGGTGGATTGGAGGCGCGAAAATCATCCACGGGATGCACGATGCCACGCCCGAAGAATTCGCCCCAGATGCGATTGGCCACCGCCTTGGCAAAGAACGGGTTCTCCGCATCGGTCATCCAGTCCGCGAGGGCGATGCGCGGGTCTTGTTTGTCCGCCAGATCTGCCTCCAAGCCTTCTGGCGGTTTGGGCTTCATGACTTTGCCGCTGACGGGGTTCTTCACCATGCCGCCATCAGGCGCGTAGTAGAAGTATTCCGTGCCCGCCGAGATAGGGGGCGATAGTGGAGCCCCCTTGCGCTTCAGCGGACCAAAGTAAGCGGCGAACTGATAGAAGTCATCCATGCTCCATTTCTCATTCGGATGCTGATGACACTTGGCACATTCCAGGCGCACCCCGAGGAAGACCTGGCTGAACATCGTGGTGAGATCGGCCGGTTCGCGGCGGTCACGATAGATCACTGTCGGCGCGTCTTTATGCGTGCTGCCTTCCGCCGTGACGATCTCGCGCACAAACTGGTCGTAAGGTTTGTTGTTCCGAAAGCTTTCGCGCACCCATTGGTCCAGCAGATACACGCTCTTCACGCCGACGCGGTCAGGGTTGGGGCGAACGAGGTCGGTCCATTTCGTGGCCCAGTGATCGCCGAAGCTTTTATCGGCCAGCAGATGCTCGATGAGCTTGCTCCGTTTGTCCGCAGCTTGGTCGGCGAGAAACTCTTTCACTTCGTCAGGTGTCGGCAGCCGGCCGATGGCATCCAGCGAAGCGCGCCGGATGAATTCTTCATCCGTGCTGCGGGCGGAAGGCGCATAGCCCATCCGCTTCAGCCGCTCATACACGATTCGGTCAATCTCGTTGTTCACGGGCAAGTCCGCGTAAACCTTATCCGGCAGCAACCGGTCGGAAGGCACCGTGATGCGGGCGATGTCCACCAAGCCCATGAACCGCGCGATGATGACACCTTCACCGACGGTCTTGCCCACGGTCACCTGGCCGTGATGATCCACGGTGACCATCTCCTTGTCGTTGGAATCATACTCGGCCAGCGCGGTGACATCGCGGGTGCTGCCATCGGAATATTGGGCCAGCACCAGCAGAGATTGGTTTGCTTCCTTGCGATAGCGCCGCTCCGGCGGATGCACTTTTACACCGACGAGTACGGGTTCATCCGGATACTCATAGACCATCCCCTGCTTGATCCATTTGGCGATGAGCTGGTATTCCGTCGAATCGGGCGTGAAGCGTTGGCCACCTTCGTGGTCCACTTGCAGCGTGGCTTTCTTTAGCAACAAACTCTCTTCGGGAAAGGCGGGGAAGACGCGACGTCCGCGTTCTTCGAAAACGATCTCGTGGTAGTCGGCTTTCGGATCGTAAGCGAACACAGACATCTTGAAGCCGTTCTGACCTTCCGGCTTGGCGTGACACCCGCCGAGACTACAGCCGGATTTCGTCAGCACCGGCAAAATATCGCGTGCGAAGCTCAAGGCCAACTCGTTCGTCACCGCTTCGACGATGACTGGCACGGCGGCAGTCATGCCATCGACAGACAATTTGATGAGCGTTTCGCCGGCCTGCAAAGGCTTCACGCGACCATGTTCATCGACTGTCGCGACGTCCGGCTTGGTCGATGTAAACTTGGCGCGGGAGGTGACATCTATCTCGAAACCATTGGTAGAAGCGCCCGTCAGGACCAGATGATGCGCGGCTTCACCCGCCTTCAATTCAAGATTCTCAGGATAAGCTGTGATGGCGGTAAATTCAGGAGGCAGTGGAGGTGTGGGTGTCTGCGGTTTGGATGCAGGACTGCAGGCAGACAACAGCAAGGCCAGACTCAATGAGCCCAGCAACAGCGGCCAAGTTGTTGTCTTCAGTTTTTGCATCATTCCTTCTTCGTTACGCTCGCGGTCACAGTCGGCTCGGGTGGTTTCAATTCCGCCCGTTGCTTGCCACCAGCTTCCCACACGTAAGCCGAGCCCTTGGTGCTGCCGGTATAGATGACCTTGGCATCCGGCGTCGACATCACACAAAACAAAGGTGCTTCCACGGAGTTGACCTTGCGATCTTTCGCCCCGCCAGAGCGTTCCGTGCCCACCTGGACTTGGAAATCCGTGAATGTCCGAGCCACGCCATCCTCGCTGGAAGACACGAGCGTCTTGCCATCAGGAGTCCAAGCCAGTCCGGTGATCGGAAATGTGTGCGTCGCGATGGCAATGACCTTTTGTTTGGTCGGCACATCCCAGACTTTGAGCTCTTTATCTGAGCCGCCGCTGGCCAGACGTGTGGCATCTTCATTAAAGGCCACCGCCAGCACATGCCCGGTATGACCTTCGAACTGGCCTTTTTCTTTGCCTGCCGGCAACTCCCAGAGCCGCACCAGTTTGTCCGCGCTGCCCGTGGCCAGCAACTTGCCATCCCGGCTGATACTGCACGCGTAGATGGTATCACTATGTGCGGTCCACTGGTGTTTCACGGAGCCAGTGGCTGCTTCCACCACTTGGATCAAACCTGCCTTGGCTGTTTCACCATAAGCCAGCACCAGCCATTTCCCATCCGGCGTGAAGATCGCACCGGTGACGCGACCTGCCAGTTGATTGGTCAAGGTGGCTTTGACCGTCCACGACTTCGTCTCCCACAGCCACACCTTTTGAAATTCACCGGCGGCGACCAAGCTGCCATCCGGGCTGATGGCCAGTGACTGTACGGCATCGCGCGGCCCACTCAACGTTTGGAGGAGAGGATGCTCGTTCTTCTCTGCATCGTGGATGAACACGCTATTTCCGCGCCCCAAGGCGAGCAGCTTGGCATCGCTGGAGAGCGCCAAAGCAAGCACGGGTTGATACAGTGAAGGCAAGGGGCCGAAATCTTCCGGCACAGGTGCGGAGCGCGGAGCATTCAAGATGGATTCATCCCAAGCTGCTCCGGCATCCACCCACGCGCGCAGGGTGGCTATCTGCGGCTCCGCCAACTGCTTCTTAGGCGGCATGTGCGGGTCGGCATCGGGAGCAAGGGACTTGATGAGCGGGCTTTTGAGGCTGTCACCAGTGATCAAGGCGGCTCCATTATCACCACCTTTGAGGGCCAGTTCGCGTGTATGCAGGGCCAAACCACCTTTTTGCTTTTCAGCGTCATGGCAGGCCAAGCAGTTCTCCCGCAGCAACGTCATGGCCTTGGCCGTGTTTCGTTTCGCCACTTCTGCCTCTTCGGCGGCCAAAGCGACGTTCGCGAATGGCCAGCTCAACGCCAGCAGCAAGACGCAAAAACGATGCATGCGAAGTGGTTAGATGCGTTTTCGTCGTGTAATATTCACGGCATTTTCTAGCTTTCAAGCCGACCTCGACGATAACAACCGCGCGAGGTGGCGACTAAGGTTTGGCTGGGATTTCCGGCAGCGCAAAGGCTACGAGGCTACCACCAGCAGGGCGACCGGATTTGCCGCCGCCCGCGGAGATGACGACGTATTGGCGGCCATTGAGCAGGTAGATGCTCGGGGTGGAGTTGCCGCTGAAAGGCAGTTTGGCCTGCCAAAGAATCTTGCCCGTGTCCTTGTCGAAGGCGCGGATGGTTTCATCGGCGGTGGCTGCGATGAAGATGAGACCGCCAGCGGTGACGACCGGACCGCCGTAATTCTCCGTGCCCGTGGGCGGGATACCGCGCGCGGTAAGTTTTTCGTATTCGCCCAAGGGCACTTTCCATTTGATTTCCCCGGTGTTCAGGTCCACGGCGTTGAGCGTGCCCCAAGGCGGTTTGATGGCGGGATAACCTTCTTTATCCTGATAGCGGCGGAACCCGGCGAAGGCATAGGAGGGCGGATTCTTAGTCGGAGTGGCGGCGGCGTTGTTTGCTTCATCGGGACGGCCGCCGGTACTGAGCGTGTTCTCGTTCCGCACGTAATCCAAGATGGCGGTGCGGGCACCTTCGGGAATCATGTCGAAGGCGGGCATGCGGCCACCGCCCTGACGGGTGATGGTCTCGATCTCCAGGCGGGTCTTGCGCTTTTCCACATCGATGAGCGAGGGGAAGCCGCCGGGGATGTTGCCTTTGCGGTCCAGTCCGTGGCAGGGCCCGCAATAGACCATGTAATCACGCTCGCCGGGCACCAGCGGTTTGCCATCAGCCCGGCGGGTCTCGACCATCTGCACGAGCCAGGGGATCTCGTTGATGTTCACGTAGTAGATACCGTTCGGATCAGCGGCACCACCGCCCCATTCCATGCCGCCATCGAAGCCGGGGAACATGACGGTCTCATTCAGACTGGGTGCGGGGAAGGGACCGAAGTTGGGCGAGGCCTTGATACGGTCGAGCGTGGCTATTTGCGCCTCAGGCGAGATATTGGAAACCTCGGCCTCGGTGTAACGCTGGCGCATGAGCGGCGCGGGCTTCGTGGGGAAAGGTTGCGTGGGCCAAGCCTGTTCGCCGCGGAGATCAGATTTCGGCACGGGCTTTTCTTCGATGGGCCAGAGCGGTTCGCCGGTGACGCGGTCGAAAACGAAGACGTAACCGTGTTTCGTGCCTTGCGCGACGGCATCGACCTTCTTGCCCTTATGCGTGACAGTGAGGAGCACGGGCGGGCAGGGGAGATCTTTATCCAGCAGATCATGATGCACGATCTGGAAGTGCCAGAGGCGTTTGCCGGTGCTGGCGTCCAACGCGACGATGCTGTTCGCGAAGAGATTCATGCCATGGCGCTCGCCACCGTAGAAATCCGGTTCAGCCGTCTTTGTTGCGACATAGACAATGCCACGTTTTTCATCGAGAGATTGGCCGGGCCAAGGCATCACGCCGGTGGCGGTTTTATAAGCTTCTTTTGGCCAGGTGTCGTGGCCGACCTCGCCGGGGCGCGGGATGAGATGGAAGATCCAGCGGCGTTTGCCGGTGCGGACATCAAAGGCACGCACAGCCCCCGGCCCACCCACACCGCCGATGATCATCAAGTCCTTATAGACGACACCCGGTGTGTTCAGTCCGACGTTGGGCGTGTTCTCTGTGTCCAAGCCAGTGCCGAGATGGATGGAACCATTCTCACCAAAGCTGCGTATGACCGTGCCGTCCTTGGGGTTTAGGGCGAAGAGGTAATTGCCCACGGCGGTGAAGAGGCGTTGTTCTTCGCCTTTTTCGTTCTGCCAATAGACCAATCCGCGTTGGCGGCCGCGTCCCGCGCCGGAGCGTTCCTTGCTCGGGTCCCACTTCCAGAGTTCCTTGCCCGTGGCGGCGTCCAGTGCGATGACCTTGCGCGTGGGCGAGGGCGTGTAGAGCACGCCATTGATGACGAGATTGTTAGCCTGATATTCGCCCTTGTCACCCGTCTCGTAGGTCCACGCGACTTTGAGTTGCGTGACGTTGGCGCGGTTGATCTGGTTCAGCGGTGTGTAAAGCGTGCGCCCTTTGTCGCCGAGATAAGTGGACCAATCGGTGTTCGCCGGATTTCCCGCAGCTGCGGCGAGACTGGTGAACGTGCCGATACCCAAGCTGATGAGAGCCAGTTGTAATCCCGTGAAAGGGGCTGAAAATCTAAGGTGCATGAATATGAGTGATTTTAGTCGCGGTTTGCCCAGGCCTGTCCACATCATTCTTCGCGAAACCCGGGAGAAACAGACATTACGCTGCCAGTCTATGACTTATTCAGTATCCGTGCGAAGAGCCGTCTATCAGTTCATTCCGGTAAATCCTGCCCCTTGGTCTCCGGAAGGAACGTTAGGAACACCAGACCCAGCAGGAAGAATGCGCCCAGGCAGGTGATGGCCACGCGCAGGTCGTAGGTGGATTTCATCCAGGCCGAGAGCCAGATGAGCACGGGTGCGGCGAGAATGCGTCCGGTATTGAAACAGAAGCCGGAGCCTGTCGCCCGCAGGTGGGTGGGGAACAACACTGGGAAATACACGGCATATCCGGCATGGATGCCTTGGGCAAAAAAGGCGAAGATCGGCAGCAGTATCAGCAACAGGGTGTAGCTGCCCGCCATGGACGGCAGCCAGCAGATTGCGGGTGTCATGGCCAGTGCGGCAAGGTGCATGATGACGAAAGTTTTCTTGCAGCCCCAACGCGCACTGAGCGGACCAAACGCGAGCATGCCCACACCGGCGCCCGCCGTTTGGATGAAGCCGAAGGCGATCTTGGATTTGCTCGCCCAATCGGGATCGTTCACGCTCTTCAGGTAATGGGCCGCGATGTCTTGCCCGGCCACGACTACACCCCAGAATGTCGCCAATCCCACCATGGCGAGCAGGGCACCGAAGATGGCGCGCGCACGCCATTGTGGAGTGCCCAGCAGCTCCGAGAAGCTGCCCAGCCGTTCAGCTTTCTTCGCCTTCGCTTCTTTCCAGGACTCCGGTTCTTTTATGCTGACGCGGACCCAGAGGACCAGCAGGGCGGGAATGACGCCGACGAGATAGGCGTAACGCCAGTTGCTGCCCACGAGCAAACCGGTCGCCGCCGCCAGCCAGAGCCCCATCACACTGGTGGCGTGAAAGATGCCACCCGCCCGCTCGCGTGCGTGCTTGGGAAAGACCTCGGCCACCAGCGCGGCACCTACGGCCCATTCACCACCCACGCCCATCGCCACCAGAAAGCGCAAGATGCCGACGTGCCAGATCTCCGTGGCGAAGTAAGTCAGGCCGGAGAAGACGGAATAAAACAGGATGGTGAGCGCCATGATCGGGTTGCGCCCGAAGCGGTCGGCCAGTGAGCTGAACAGCCAGCCACCAATAGTGCCGCCGATAAGGAAGATGCCAAGAAAACGTTCACCCCAGATCTTCACCAGCTCATGGTCACGCGGAACTTTCAGCAGGTCCGGCAGCATGTCCGCCCGGGTGATGTTGTAGAGCTGCCCCTCAAACGCATCGAATACCCAACCGAGTGACGCGACGATGAGCACAAGCCATTGGTAGCGGGTGACGCCGTGATACCATTTCTGCGGAGTGTCGGTCATGCGCGTGTTGGTTGGCCGCTGGGGATTGCTCACAAGGCCACAGTCTTGCCGGGGATGGCGATGGGATAGTTGCCTTCCGCATCGGGTTTCACGGGAGGTTCCATGTCCCAAGTCACTTTCTCCGGCATGAGCTGGAGCTTGGAGTTGATTGCTTCATCCCATTCCACCAGCTTGCCGGAATAGACCGCCATGCGGCCCATGATGGCGGTCATGGTGGAGTGAGCGGCGGCTTCGAGTTCGTTGTAAGGCTTGTCTTTGCGGATGGCTTCAACGAGCGGGAAGTGTTCGAGCTGATGCCCGTCCTCGGCCGTCTTTAGCTTCACTTCCCACGCGTTCGGCCCGGTGATGCGAAAGATGCGGTTCTGCACATTCAGATCCGCCTTTCCTTTGGTGCCGACGACGTGCTCGCTCACGATGGTATGGGTGCCGGGCTGGCCTTGTCGGCATTGGCTGGAGAGCTTGGAGCCGTCCGCATACTCATACTCGACGAAGAAGTGATCGAAGATCTGGCCGTGTAATTTCTTGTCATTGCGCACCTGCCGTCCGCCCATGCCTTGGGCGCGGATTGGGTGCCCGCGCTTGACCCAGTTGATGATGTCAAGATTGTGGATGTGCTGATCCACGATGAAATCGCCGGAGATCCAGGTGAAGTAATACCAGTTGCGCAGTTGATACTGCAGTTCTGTTTCGCCGGGCAAACGCTCCAGTCCGCCACGCGCATTACCCAGCCAATAACAGGTCATGGAAGTGATGTCCCCCACCGCCCCTTCGTGCAGGCGCTTGACCGCTTCCTGGTAGCCAGGTTGGTGGTGCCGTTGCAGACCCACACCCACTTTGAGGTTCTTCTTCTTCGCCTCGGCCGCCGCAGCCAATACACGGCGCACTCCGGGCGCATCCACAGCGAGCGGTTTTTCAACGAAGATGTTCTTCCCTTGGCGGACGGCTTCTTCGAGATGGTAAGGATGAAACCCTTGTGGCGAGGCGATGAGCACCAAATCTGCTTGGGCGATGGCCTCCTTGTAGGCATCAAAGCCGATGAATTGATTGCCCAACGACACATCCACTTGTGCAGGGTGCTGCTTCTTGAGAATCTCCAGACTCTTGTCCATCCGCTCGCGCGAGATGTCTGCCATGGCCACGAGCTTGAGCCCTTTTTCCGTGTTCAGATTCTGATTGGTCGCACCGGTGCCGCGTCCGCCACAGCCGACGAGAGCGAGCTTGAGCTCCTTGTCGCTCGGGGCGGCAAACGCATGCGTGGCCGCGGAGACCGTGGCGAGAGTGGCGACGGAAGTGGTGGCGAGGAACGATCGGCGGTTGATCATGGCTTGGGGGAGTTGAGGTTGAGCAGTTCGGCCACGGGCAGAGGTTTCTGTTGGCGGATGGATTCTTCGGCCACGAGGCACAAGCCGGCGGACCACAAGCCATCTTGTGCGGTGGCGAGACGGTGGCTCTCCCCGCGCACCATACGGATGCACTGGGCGATCTCTTCACGCAGTTCGAAGACTTCACCGCTGTGCGTCTCGATCTTCACGTTCTCAAGGTTCTGGCCGTCGAAGACTTTCAGGAAATAACTCGGCTCTAGGGTGCGATCGAGCGCGCCGCTCCAGCCGGCCCAGATCGCGCCTTTCGAGCCGGTGACCTTGACCGTCTGATGATGCTCGAAGGCGGCGAGGGTTTGCGACACGACAGCATAGCTGCCGTTCGCATACTTGAACATGGCGCTGAAATTATCGAAGAGCTGCGGACGTTGTGGGTCGCGGGAGTTGCCATAGGCATATAGCTCCACGGGATCGCCGCTGCCGCTGAGATACCAGCGGGCGAGATCGAAGAAATGGATCGGCTCCTCCAAAACCCAACTGCCCACGCGGCTCTGGTCATAGCGCCAACCGCCCGCTCCGAGGCGGTAAGGCTTGCGCAGCAGTTCCACCAGCACGTATAGCGGCTCACCGATGGTGCCGCGTTCTATGATGCGTTTGATCTCACCCCATTGCGACGACAGGCGGAACTCATGGCCTAAAGCGAGTTTGCCCTTGCTGCTAGCGGCTCCAGCGGCGATCGCCTGGCAGTCTTCCAGCGTGGTCGCCATTGGTTTTTCCAGCAGCACATGCTTGCCTTGGGCGAGGGCGGCGAGGGCGATGTCGCGATGCGTGTGGCTGGGAGTGACGATGTCGATGATGTCGAAATCCGTCTGCGCCATCATCGTGTGCGCGTCCGAGAAAATCTTCGCTTCAGGATAAGTGGCTGCCGCTTCCTTGCGGGTGGCTTCAGTCGGAGCGGTGATGGCGACGAGGCGGGCATCAGGATTGCCCGCAATAGATTGCGCGTGGAGTTTTCCCCAGGCGCCGAAACCGGCAAGTGCGAAACGGACAGGTGATGGCATGGTGTGAATCGCTCGGTGATTATTTGCGTGGTGCGGTAGTCAGCGGTGTAACGGGGTTGGGCACGCGACGCCCTTGCAGTTCATTCAAACGGCAGGTGGGCAACTTGGGTAAAACGTATCGGGCGAAGAGATCGCACTCATCCAGATGCGGATAGCCGCTGAGGATGAAAGCCCTCATGCCCATGTCCATGTAGCGGTTCAGCTTGGCGAGCACCTGATCGGGATCGCCCACGATGGCACTGCCGCAACCGCTGCGGGCCAAGCCCACGCCGCTCCATAAGTGAGGTTCGATATAGAGGTCTTTGCTCTGAGCGCGCAGTTCATCCTGTCGCAAGACACCTGCGCTCTTGCTGTCCATGGAGCGGGCTTTGATCTCCGCGCCTTTGGCGGCATCAAGCTTGGAGATGAGCCGGTCCGCCGCTGCCCTTGCCTCTGCCTCGGTCTCGCGCACGATGACGTGGGTGCGGAAGCCGAAGTCGATCTTGCGGCCGTAAGCCGCGGCTTTCTCTGACATGACGCGCATGGTCTCGGCGATGCGATCTTCCGTCTCCGGCCACATGAGAAAGACATCACAGTGCTTGGCGCACAAATCCTGCGCGGCGGGCGAGATGCCGCCGAAATACATGAGCGGACCGCCGTTTTGCTGATACGGCTTGGCGGCATCCGTGTTCGGTAGGCTGAAGTTGTAGTATTTGCCTTTCCACTCAAAAGGTCCGTCCGTGCGCCAGAGACCTTGTAATATCTGGATGATCTCGCTGCTGCGTTCGTAGCGCACCTCGTTGCTCTCCTTCAGACCGGGCATGTCCGAGGAGATGATGTTGATGCAGAGGCGACCTTGGGCGATGTGATCCACGGTAGCGATGGCACGCGCGAGCATGGGCGGCCAGACCTCACCCATGCGCAAGGCGACGAGCTGGTTGATCTGCCGGGTTTGCGCCGCCATGGCGGAGGCGAAAGCAAGTGCATCCTGCCCGACGATCCAGCCGGAGGGCAGCAGGATGTTTTGGAAGCCGTGCTTGTCGGCGCGGCGGACGATATCACCACAATGTTCGTAATTGGAACGCAACGAACCATCCGGGACACCAAGAAATTCGTAATCATCCCCGCACAAGGCAGAGAACCAGGCGACCTCAGCTTTACGTTCAGGCGTGCGGATGGCAGTTGGGTTCATGGCATGAGTATGGATTGGCGCAGCGCATATCCCAGAGTGGTAATGCGCACATGATTGCAGCAACGCGGGGCGTTGGCAAGTTGCGCGGAAGAATTTTGACCAGTGGAGAAAGGTCCTTAAAGTGAGGTGGTCAAATGGGAGTGACCTGCCGGCATGCTTACCGAAGACTGCGGGCGTTCTGCCGGTTTGCGTTTAAAGGAACGATATGCCAGCCAGCAGCCGATGAGAGTTATGAATTGTTCCAGATACGCCACCGGCAAGTAGCGAAGCTCGTCCATCTCGGGCAATTGGTGCAGACGCTTAAGGCGGATCGTGGAAGCGTCGGGGAAGATCTGCCAGAAGAAATAGCAATGGCGGATATGAGTCTCGACCAGATCGGTCAACCACGGCGGTTCCGTCTCATCGTTCTGCATCAACAACACGCCCAGTTCCTTTTTCCTTTGTTCGGAAAGGTGGCGCAGGTAATTCTCCAGCAGCACATGAGTGATGGTCCGGTTGATCATCCGTTCCTTCCGGTCCTGCAAGATCTGCCGGAGAGAGCGGTTGGCGCTGAAGGTATGTGCGGCCTCCGGCACACGGATAATCCGTTTGGGATTCGATTCTTTGGTCAGGAAGTCCGTGTTCAGGATGGTCGCAAGGAATCTTCCTTCCAGGGGCAAGTCTTGCGGCAGGTAGATGCTGCGGGCGGTATCGGCCCGGATGACATAAAGTTGCTCCGGGATAAGCGTGCCACCGGCGAGCGCCAGATGGGACACGGCCAAGGACAGTTTGTCGAAAAATGTCTTCTTAGGTTTGAAGGCCAGGTCCTTGACCGGCTCATCCACCGCCACGACAGCTTCGCGTTTGTCGCCTAACGTGCAAAGCATGTTCCACAGAGTGTCGGGCTTGTGCAGGACGAGATCGCCATCGATCAGGAACAGGAACTTGGAGGAGGCTTCGGAAGAGGCATGGACAAAGGCGTTCCATGCGACCGACCGTTTCCGCTCGGGAATGCGGATCATGTGGCAGGCAAAGGCGGTGCGGTGCTCATGCCCGTTGACCTGGGCCTGGAAGACGGCCTCCACGGCTGAGGTCGCCTCGTTCCGCTCCTCGCCCATCACGCAGATGATCTCACAACTGAGATTGCGTTTGCTGAGTTCGCCGAACAAGGACTGCTTGAACAAGGAGGTCAGGGCGGTCGCGCCAAACTCTTCGTGGTTCCCCGCCAAAATGCCGATCGAGACAAAGGTCTCAGCCGTCTGTTCATCTGGTGTCATGGGCATCCTTTTTCGTCCAAGTGGTTTGAGGGGTGATCGCCTGGACAGGACAGAGCCTTCCATTTTTGGCGAGTTAGAAGACGGGCAAGGCTCATGAGTTCGCAGCCTTGCTTCGCAAATTGCACGAAACCGTGCATAAAGTAATGTCCTGCGCCGCTTCCCAGATCAGAACAGGTGCCGCGTGGACGCACGGAAAGCTTGATCCCTAGTGCATTAGGGCATGCATGCCCGGGGCGGGGCCGATTTTGGAAAGTGTCGATGCCTGAGTAACCAGCAGGGAGCAGGCCAACGCGGGCTTCAGTGGTGGTGGCTGGAAGAGTTGCTGCCGGAATTCAGGCTTCACTGTCCGGAACCAACACACCCGGCAGCACGCACACCGCCCAGAGGATGAGTCCGCCGGCCCAGCAGAGCGCGCCGTATAGGTAGTGCGAGGCCATGGTGCTCGGCACGAGATTGCCGGTGATACGGGTGATCATGCCGATCAGCATCAAGCCCGCAGCTGTCGTCAAGGCCGGTTGAAAACGTTCGAGCCTGGCGCGTTGGCCGCTATGTCCGAAGACGACCCTAGTGGCCACGGCCAAGGTGATCAGTCCAAAGCCGCCGAGCAGTTCGATATGCGACAAGCCGACCCGCCAGCCTGGCCAGAAACCCGCCGTCAGGATGCCGAGCGGAATGCAGACCAGGCCGGTGACGAGCAGCCATTGCACCCCGTTCCAAGACCAGGCCAGCCGTTCGAACGGCATCACGCTCCAGAGATAATTTAACAACAGGCCGGCCCGCAGCAGGGCGGCCAGTGGCGACCAGCCGAAAGCTTCCAAGGGATACGTTCCGACCAGCAGGAGGCCCGTCACTGCGGCGCTGTCGCATGACTGCCGCCATGCGGGGGTCGGTGTTTTGGAGGTGGCGAATTTCTCGCGCACGCCGAGGCCGAGAAAGCGGGGCAACAAGAAACCGCCCGCACCGAGAATGCAAAGCAAGATGAACCCGTGATAAGCCCACAGGCGGCCGAGCAATTCCCAGGCGGGATCAAGTTCTCGTTGGGCAGTGACATGCTGCAGCATCAATCCGGCAAGTGCACAGGCGAAAGCGAACGGCATGAGCACGAATCCGGGCGGAGGCAGGTCCTGCCGTTGCGGAAAACGCCGGCCCAAGGCCAGCAGCAAGGCCAAGAGGGCCGCCGCGAATGAGATATCACCGATCAAGTTCGCGCCAAATGAATAAGCCACAACACAAGCCAGATGGAGCAGCAACGGCACGATGGCTTCGAGGGCCGTGAAAGGTTTCACCTCCAGCAGCCGAGGAAGGGAGGTGCCGAGGAAACCCAAGATGAACCCGCCGAAGAAGCCGTTGGTCATCAGGCGGGCGTGCCGCAGACCGGGGTAGTCGGACATCCAGCCCGCCAGCATCACCGGCCAGAGGAGCACGCCGACAAGGCCCGCGAGCACGGCCAAGGGAAAGAAGAGCCGGAAGGGTTCCTCGTGCATTTCACGCCAGGTGATCCGGCGCGACGGTTGAGCCGGGGAGGGCGCTGCCGCGGGCCGTTTCGCACGACGGGGACAGCGTGGAGCGGCAACCGCCGGTGGGTCGGTGAGCGGAACATCTGGCTCGTTGGCATCAGGCACCATGCAGGGAGGTTATGACGATCCACAGCTTCCCACACAGCGGATTTTGCCATCCAATCCCCATGGCTTAGCCGCCGGAGGACTTTTTGGGGCGATGGGCGTCGAAGGTCTTTTGGTGATGGCGCATGATTTCGTCGCCTTTTTTATCGTAACTGCCGGTGGCGGTGTGCGGCACATCGGGGATGGCAAGAAATTCATGGGTGAGGCCGAGTTCCTTGAGGTAGGCGGAGTATTTGAGGTTGAACTCGTAATTGAAGCATTTGGTGCCGTCCCAGATGAGGATGTTGAGCGCGGGCCGGTCTTTGCGGGCGGCGTAGGTCTTGGCGAGGTCCCAGGTGTTGTAGCCGAGCGGCAGGAAGCGCAAGTTTTCCGATTCGTAGCCGTTGTTGTCCTGGATGTGTTTTTCTGGGCCGTAGCCGGAACCGCCGGGTGCCACGGAGAGAAAGAGTTCCGGATGTTTGAACATGATGCGAGTGGTGCCGCGTCCGCCTTGTGAATAGCCTTCCAGTGCGCGGCCTTCCCGGGTGCCCCAGGTGCGATAGGTCTGGTCGATATGCGGGATGAGTTCCTTCACGAATACGGTTTCGCCGAGGCCGTTTTTCATTTCCGGCATATCATACCAGCTCACGGGACCGCCGTTGGGAAAGACGTAGATGGTGGGTTTGATGGTGCCCTTCTGGATGGCCGCATCCACGTAAGCGGCCAGGCGCACGCTTTTGTTCTCTCCGCCCGGGCGTCCGCCATGCAGGTGATACACCACCGGATAACGTTCCTTGCCCTGCTCATAGCCGGGCGGGAGATAGATGTAGTAGCCTACCTCAATGCCCATGGACGGGCTCTTGAAGGTGGTGTGCTTCACGGTGGCGGGCAGAAGCTTCTTTGCCTGCTCCGCGTTTTCCATGGGGGCCACCCAGGAGAAGGGTGGTTGTTTCTTCGCGGCCTTGGCTGGTGCCGCGTCCTGGCCGAAACTGGCGTTGTCCAGGCACAAGCTGATGAGGGCAATAGCCAAGGAGCAGAACAATCTGAGCGGCAGGTCGGTTTGGGAAAGTGGTTTCATAGCTGGAAAGCAGGATGGGGAACGGATCACTTTGGATAGTCGGCACCGGAGAGGCTATGCAGCACGGATTGCTGCCAGTCACGGAGTTTGGTCTGGAGTTTGCGGGCGGTGGCGGTGTCTTGGTCGAACAGGTTATTTTTCTCGGCTGGGTCAGCTTTCAGGTCGAAGAGTTCACTTCGCATCTGGTCATTCTTCAATTCGTGGACCACCAGCTTGAAGTTTCCCTCAATGATTGCCCGCGGGCCGAGGTAGTCTGCTTCCGCGATCGCCGGGTGGCGGTAGTTGTTGAAGTCGCGGGTGGCTTTGCCGCCTTGGAGTTTGACGAGCGGGGTGGTCCCCGTTTGCAACTTGGGATCGAGGTAGGGTTCCGGTTTAGCTTGGCCCAGGCGCGCCGTGTTGTATTCCCAGAAATACAACGGGATGGGGCGTTCCTTCAGTTTGCCTGAAAACACAGGAGTGAGATCCACACCATCCAGCGGACGTGACGGCAACGGCTGACCGGCGAGGGCGCTGAGCGTGGGCAGCAGATCGCTGGTGGTGGCGCGGAAATCGACAGCCAGCGGTCGAGGGATGCGGGCGGGCCATTCGATGAGTCCAGGCACCAAGATGCCGCCTTCATACACTTGCGCCTTGGCTCCTCGATGGGGAAAGCCCAGGGCGGCATCGGAAGAGGTGCCATTGTCTCCGCAGTAAAAGACCAGCGTGTTCTCGCGCAGACCCTGAGCAGCCAGATGCTTGCGCAGCGTGCCGATGGCGCGGTCCATGGCGGTGATCTCCGCATAGCGTTCGCGCAGCACCTCGCCTTGAGGCCGCGTGACGGCACCGCCCGTTTCGTTGGAGGTGAGTTTGACGGGTTTCTTATATTTGGCGGGCAGGTCATCGTAGAGCGCGAGGTCGGCGGGCAGGCCGCTGTAGGGTTCGTGCGGTGAGCCGAACCACACGACAGTGAGGAAAGGCTGCTTCGCCTGTTTGGCGGCGTCGATGAAACGGATGGTTTCGTTGATCAGGATTTCTGAGCTTTCCCCTTTGAAAACCTCCGGCGGACCGCCGTTGCGGGATAGTGAAGGGTTCAGTTCGAAGAAGTTGTCGTGCGACAACCATTCATGAAAACCCATTGCGCCCGGACTGACGGGAGATTCTTTTTTCACCGCGCCGACGTGCCATTTGCCGAAGTGCCCGCAGCGATAGCCCGCGTTCCGGAGTTGATGCGCGATGGTCACTTCCTGCGGTCGGAAGGACCAACCGGGGGCGAAGGTGCCCATGCGGTTCGGGTGCCGGCCAGTGAGAAAACTCGCGCGAGTGGGCGAGCAACTGGGATGGGCGGCATAGAAGCGGTTGAAGCGCAGGCCGGTGCGGGCCATCTCATCGAGCACGGGGGTCTTCACGTGAGGGTGGCCATTGTACCCGGTCTCCTCCCAGCCGTGGTCATCACCCATGAGGAGGATGATGTTCGGGCGGCCGGGTTTATCGGCAGCGAACAGGTTCGCTGCGAGAACTGACAGGCACAGCATGAGGCGAAGGAATTTCATAGCGGTGTGACTCGCTACTCTGGAGCATTAGCAAAGGGTGTCAATGCCTCGATGCCGTATGCTCAATTTCAGGGATGGCTGTGCTGTGAAAAGTGGAGCCGGTGAAGGGAATCGAATCAACAATTGCTCTTCGCGAGCTTTCGTAACCTTTCGCGGTGCAGCGTGTTATGGAAAGTGCCTTTTTGGAGCATCATGCAAGTTTACCCACCATAACGAAGTTTTGCTGTCACAAATTGTCACTAAAAAGGTCAAGCCACCCCAAACTTCCCATTCTGCCGCCTGAGCTTCGGATTCTTGCCGTACAGAACCACAGAGACGGTGCCGATAGGCTTTGAAGTGCGGAACCGATATCCCAGCTTCTGCTTTCCAGCCAAAATTCCCCCCGGGTCATAATCCCTTTTTCCAAGGACTTTGATGACCACTTCCTTCAACGACATCTCATTCGATACCTTCCGCTTGGAACCACGCTGCTTACCCTAGTGTTTGATGCGGTGACAGGAGCATGAAACGAAATCAAAGCTGGATCTTTCCTTGGATTCAGACCCGCTTGACTGGGCTGCCAAAAAAAGTTTTTGATCACGTGTTACTGTATCTAAATTCTGTAGGAGTGCTGCCGGTAGCTGAACGAAAAGCGCGTGTGAAAGCGCTGTGATCGGTGAAGCCGCATTCATGCGCGATCTGGGCAATTGAGCAGTTTGTTTCCATCAGTTGACGGGATGCGGCGGTGATACGGGTCTTGTTTATCAGTTGCATCGGACTGACTCCGTGTATGCGTTTGATGATCCGGGCAAACCGCGCGCTGCTCATACCCGCTTTACGCGCAAGTGAGGAGGGTCCGATAGCTTGAGCGAAGGCGCTTTCCAGATAGCTTAACGCCTGCGCCACGTTATTGGGAACATCCTGCGGAGCAACCAGAGTGGTAAGATCTTTCGAGATGCCAATTAAGCCAATGATTCGTTTTTGGTTGTCGCGGATGGGAATCTTGCTGGTGAGTCCCCATACTGGAATGTTGGGACGCCGCCAGAAGAGCTCCAACCGTTCGATGATGGGACGTCCGCTCCTTAGCACCAGGGCATCTTGTTCCGTAGGGATGCGGCCAAAATCGCCGGGACAGACTTCGCAAGGCTTCCGTCCAATCATATGGGCCTTGTTCTTAAGACCGTGGCGTTCGACCAGTGATTGGTTCACCATCAGATAGCGGCCTTCGGCATCTTTAATGAAAAAGGCCGTGTCGTGCATCAGGTCGGCTATCTGCTCGACGTGCCGCATATCCAAGAGCGAACCTTGGGCCAGTGTGTTCAGGCTTTGAATACCGGAGCTTTGCTTCTTCATGCGATACGGAAAAGGTCATTATGGCTCAAACCCGCACTGCCAAATATAAGGTTGATTGTGCGGCTTTTATCGCGTTACCACGCTAAATCAGTCAAGACGTCCGATTCTATTGCTGTCAATCTAGGAATCATATCATATAGGTTCAATGTCATCTCCGAACAGCACGCAGGTTGCAAGCTCTCGAAATTCATTCATCCTGGATACTCCATGAACTGGATACGCATCACCACCCTCCTTATCCTCGCATGCAGTCTTTGTGGCCGTGCGCACGCTGCTGAAGCCCCCCGTCCAAAGTTGCAAATCATCAATGGCAGCCAGCAATTTGTTGATGTCTTTTGGTTGAAATCAGATAGTGAACGGATCCCCAACGGTGCAGTCGCCCCGGGTGAAAACACCATCATCAGCACGACGGTCGGACATCGTTTTGCCATCGTTGGCCGGACAGACAAGGCAGAGCGCATCGTGGCCAGCGAGGTGCCAGTGCAAGCGGTCCGGTTTGATCCTCCCGATCCTCAGGGCATACCCCAATTTTACACCCAGCGGATTGAGGCAAGTGGTTTTCCCATTGTAGCCTCAGCCATGGTGAATCCCTACGCCCTCAAGGAGGCAGCTTATCTGGTGGATTTGATGCTCGCCAATCGGCCTGACGTGCGAAAGGCCATGATCAAAAGCGGAGCGCGTCTCTCCATTTTGGCCTGGAACGAATTCACCACGGACCAGCCGGAATGGAAATGGCTGGCCAAGGACAAGGTGCCCGGCTTCCCCAACGTCCCGGCAAAAGACTACCGGGATGCACGGGCGCGTGGCATGGGAGGCAGCCATACTGATCCTTTCTGCTCCTGCGCGGAGGAGAATCTGCTGGGGTATAAAGGCGACCCTTACTCTACCGAGAATATTCTGATCCATGAACTGGCACACAACATCCACCTCCGGGGACTGGCAAATGTTGATCCCGGATTCGATGGTCGGGTGAAAGCAGCGTATGAAGCCGCGATGAAGGCGGGCTTGTGGAAGGGCAAATACGCCAGTGTGAATCACCACGAGTACTTTGCTGAAGGAGTGCAGTCGTGGTTTGATGACAATCGTGAGAACGACCACGATCACAATCACGTCAACACGCGGGTCGAATTGATCGCATACGACCCCGGCCTTGCGGCACTTTGCCGTGAGGTTTTTGGTGATACCAAGCTGAAATATACCAAACCCGTCACCCGGCTTACGGGTCACATGGCGGGTTACGACCCGGAGAAGGCGCCGACCTTTGTCTGGCCGGAGCACCTGGCGAAACTAAAAACCCAGATCCGTCAGCAGGCCCAAGCCCGTAGCGACGTGGCGAATGCTGCGCCGAAGCCCCAGGAGAATGCTACTGATGCGGATGCCAAGGCCAGCAAAGGCGTCCGTTTCGACCCGGTCGTGCGCGACATCGAGGGCTGGAAAGTCCACGTTGAACCGGCGCTCATCGACGGCGAACACCGCGAGGAAGGTGCGCAGGTGTTGACCATGTTGGCCAACCATCTGCAACGCATCAAAATCCTCGTTCCCGCCGGACCGCTCGCAAAGCTGCAGAAGGTGGAACTCTGGATCGAGCACAGCCACCCGACGCTCAAGCCCAAGCAGTATCATCCCAGCCGAACCTGGCTGGTGGCGAATGGTCACGATCCGCGCCTCACCCGCAAGGTCCATATCCCGCAGGCGCGCGACCTTCTCTCCCGCGAGCAAATGCTCAAGCATCCCGCCGTCATTCTCCACGAGCTCGCGCATGCTTACCACGATCAGGTTCTGGGCTTTGATCATGCGGAAATCAAGGCCGCCTATGAGCAGGCGAAGGCTGGCGGCACCTATGAAAGCGTGCTCGCCCACACCGGCAAGAAAGTGCGGCACTACGGACTGACCACGCCACAGGAGTATTTTGCCGAGGGTACTGAGGCGTTTTTCTACCGGAATGATTTCTACCCCTTCGTGCGCGCCGAATTGAAGGAACACGATCCGGCTCTCGACGCCTTGCTTGAGAAGATCTGGAACGGAGAAAAGAAATGAGATCCGGTTGGAAGCCGTTATTGCTGCTGTCGTTCGCGCTGGTGACCTTGTCGCTGGCTTCGGCTGAGCCGTCCCGGCCCAACATCCTACTCATCCTTGCCGATGACCTCGGTTATGGTGATCTGCGTTGCTATAATGACCAGTCGAAAGTTGCCACGCCAAATATCGACCGGCTGGCGCGCGAAGGCATGATGTTCACGGATGCCCATAGCCCGGCTACCGTTTGCACGCCGAGTCGCTACAGTTTGATGACCGGACAGATGGCATTTCGCGTACCACGTGGAGGCACGGTCTTTACGGGGGCTGGTGGGCCATCTCTCATAGCAACGGGGCGGTTGACGTTGCCTGCCATGCTGCGTCAGCGCGGTTATGAAACTGCTGCGGTTGGCAAATGGCATGTCGGTTTGACGTTTCGTGACCAGGCAGGTGAGCCGATCAATCAGGGCAGTTTGGAGGCAGTGCGGCGAATCGATTACTCCCGCCGCATTGAAGGCGGACCGCTCGATCACGGCTTCAACAGTTTCTTCGGCACCGCTTGCTGCCCAAGCACGGACTGGCTGTATGCTTTCATTGAAGGCGACCGCATTCCTGTCCCGCCGGTTGCACCAATTGATCGAGGTTTGTTACCGAAGCACCCTTACGCCAATGACTGTCGTGGCGGGCTGATTGCCACTAATTTCCCGATGGAGGAACTGGACTTGGTGTTCCTCAAGAGGAGCCAGCAGTTTCTGGAAGAGCATGCAAAGCGGTCACCTGGAAAGCCGTTTTTCCTCTATCACGCTACGCAGGCGGTTCATCTGCCTTCCTTCGCTGCTCCGCAATTCAAGGGCAAGACCAAGGCGGGTCCGCATGGCGATTTCATCTTTGAGTTCGATCATATCGTCGGAGAACTCATGGTTAGCCTGCGCAAGCTCGGGCTTGCCGATAACACACTGGTCATTCTGAGCAGCGACAATGGCCCGGAAGTCACCAGCGTAGTTCATATGCGTGCGGATCATGGACATGATGGAGCTCGCCCATGGCGTGGTGTGAAGCGCGACCAATGGGAGGGCGGGCATCGCGTTCCATTCATTGCTCGCTGGCCCGGCCAGATCAAACCGGGCACGACCAATTCGCAACCTGTCAGTTTGACGGATATCATGGCCACTGCCGCGGCTATCGCAGGGGCAAAAATTCCTGATGATGCCGCGGAGGACAGTTTTAACCTTCTGCCGACAATGCTTGATAACCAAGCCAAAGTGGGGCGGCCATATCTGCTCATACAAGCTTTCGGCGGTTTGCGCACACTCGCTATCCGACGTGACAAATGGAAGTATCTCGACCATCCCGGTTCCGGTGGAAACAATTATACTGCTGGAGAAATGAAACCGTTTGCACTCCCCGAACTCGTCAAAAATGCCACAGCACAGCTTTATGATCTGGAGGCGGATTCCGGAGAAACGAAGAACTTGATTCTTGAGCGACCTGAAATCGCCAGAGAGCTCAAAGATTTGCTCGAGCAATTGAAAACCTCCGGGCGAAGCCGACCTTTGATGTCAGGTGCTAACAACAAGTAATTGAACATGAAAATATTCGCTCAAATACCAGTTCTGGCATTCGCTTTAGCGTTGGCTCAAACGACAACTGCTATCGCAGATGCGAAGCCCATCAAGGTGTTCATCTTGGCCGGGCAATCGAACATGGAAGGGCACGCGAAGATCGAGACGTTCGATTACATCGGAGACGATCCTGCCACTGCTCCACTTTTGAAGAAAATGCGCGGACTGGATGGGAAGCCTCGTGTTTGCGAAAACGCATACATCAGCTATTTCACTGGCGGAGGAGACAAAAACGGCGAGGGCTTTGGCAAGCTGACGGCAGGTTATGGTTCCCGGCGCAACCCGGCGGAAGATGGTGGCAAAATCGGCCCCGAGTTCACTTTCGGTATCGCGATGGATGAGGCTTTTGAGGAACCAGTGCTGATCATTAAAACGGCGTGGGGTGGCAAGAGTTTGAACACGGACTTCCGCCCTCCAAGTGCAGGGTCATATGTTTTCAACGAGACGCAGCTCGCTACTTTCAAGAATCAGGGGAAGAACGTGGAGGAGATCAAGGCAGCCAAAGAGAAAGAAACCGGCCATTACTATCGCCTGATGGTTCAACATGTGAAAACCGTGCTGGCAGATATCAAGCGCGTCTGCCCCGAGTACGATTCCAAGCAAGGCTATGAACTGGCTGGATTTGTCTGGTTCCAAGGCTGGAATGATCTGGTGGACTCCGGGACCTATCCGAAACGCACTCAACCGGGTGGTTATGCAGCTTACAGCGAGGTGATGGCTCACTTCATCCGGGATGTCCGCAAAGACCTGAACGCACCGCGGATGCCGTTTGTCATCGGCGTGTTAGGCGTAGGTGGTGAGAAAGCGAATGTGCAAACTATAGAGTTTCGCAAGGCCATGGCGGCTCCGGCAGCGTTGCCTGAGTTCAAAGGTAACGTGTTCGCCGTACAGACTGCGCCATTCTGGCCGGACGAACTGGCGGCCATAGATGAGAAAAGAGCAAAAGTCTCGGAGATGGCCCGACAGCTGCGTAACAAAGGTAAGAACACTCCCAACAAGGACGGCAAAATGACCGACGCCGAGCAGCGGGAATATATGAAGAAATTCGAAGCTGAGCTGATCACCCCCAAGGAAGCTGCCTTGTGGGCCCGGGGAGCATCGAACCAAGGTTACCACTACCTCGGTTGTGGCAAGACTTTTGCACTCATGGGCCAGGCTTTTGCGGATGTGCTGCTGAAACGTTAGGCCCCTAAGACATCCGTTATGCGACTTAGTAAAGCCATAGTGCTGATTTGCTCGATTGCGATACCTTTTAGCAGTGAAGCAGCGCATCCGTTCGTTCCCGGGCTCGCGGGAAACACGCAGATGTCGCCACTGCTTCACGGCAAGGTGCTTTTGAGCGAGCTAGGTTGCACAGCCTGTCATGCGTCCAACGAGGGCACGCTCGCTGCAAAGCCTGGGCCCGATTTATCTTCAGTCGGCGCACGCGTGGCTGGAGATCATTTGCTCAAGTTCATCGCCGAACCCTCCTCAGTGAAGCCGGGTACGACTATGCCGGATGTGATTGGGCATCTCTCGCCAGCACAACGTACGGAAACCGCGCGAGCACTGGCGCATTATCTGGCCAGCCTGGGCGGTGCGGCAGTGGCTTTTGCGCCTCCAAAAGCAGCTGCCATCGAGCGTGGAAAGAAACTGTATCACTCCGTCGGTTGCGTCGCATGCCATTCTCCAGAGGCAACTATTCAGGATTCCGTGCCGCTCGGACCTCTCGAGGAAAAGTATTCGATTACCAGTCTGACCAAGTTCTTGGAGGAACCCCTGGCTGTTCGACATGGCGGCAGGATGCCCGACTTGAAACTTGATCATTTCGAGGCGGAGCATATCGCCAGTTACCTATTGCGAAAACAGACCGGTTTAGGCGCTGGGTTCAAGTTTGACCAAAAGCTCGTCGCCGATGGGAAGAGGTTTTTCACCCAGCATCAATGCAATAATTGCCACACGACTGGTGACAGCGGATTGCTACCATCAGGATTGCCTGTTCTCAGCAAAGTCCGGCCCGAACGCGGTTGCCTTTCTCGCGAGACAGGTTCTTGGCCAAAGTATGCGCTCTCAGACGAGCAGCGCAAGGCACTCCATCTTGCCATCACGGGTCCAGTTGAAAAGATTTCCACGGCTGATCAGGTTTCCCTCACGCTCACCAGGCTTAATTGTCTCGCCTGTCATCAACGCGGGGAAGTGGGCGGGATAGCGGCCGAACGAAACGTTTACTTCACCGGCCGTGACGAAAATCTGGGTGAGCAAGGCCGATTGCCACCTTCATTGACCGGTGTGGGAGCCAAGCTGAAGGCAAATTGGTTGCGGGATGTTGTCGTCAACGGAGCGTCTGTGCGTCCGTATCTTAACACCCGGATGCCGAAGTTTGGCGCTGAGAATGCGGAGTCCTTGGCCGCGCATTTCAAAGAACTTGATAAACTCCCACCGGCACAGCTCACATCGATTGATAAATCCAAGAAACCGCATGAGATCGGGCGTGAACTTACTGGCAACAAAGCTTTCAACTGTGTCGCGTGCCATACTTTTCGTGGGAAAAGCGAGGCGGCCATCCGGGCGGTTGATCTGATGAGCATGGCCGACCGGTTGGAGGAAAAATGGTTCCATGATTATCTGGCCAATCCACAGCAGTTCTCTCCGCTGACGATCATGCCTTCCTTCTGGCCCGATGGGAAATCGCCGCTGACTAACATCTTAGGCGGCGATCCGGGGCAGCAGCGCTCCGCGATATGGGAATATCTGTCCCAAGGTCCGGACGCGCGCGAACCTCAGGGACTGGTGTTGGAACCGCTGATGCTGCTGGCGGATAAAAAGGCGATCCTGCTGCGCCGCGCTTATCCGGGCATCGGCAAACGTGGCATCGGCGTCGGCTATCCTGCGGGTATCAATCTATCGTTTGATGCGGAAATGCTGCGTCTCGCCTCCGTGTGGACAGGTGGATTCATCGAGGCCTCAAGCCTTTGGCGCGGTCAAGGCGCTGGCCAAGCGCGTATTCTCGGTAAGGATGCAGTGACATTCCCGCAGGGGCCGGAGTTTGCAGTGCTTGAGACTCTGAACATCAGTTGGCCCACCAACTCAGGTCCAGCCGGTCAGGAAAGCTCTTTTAAGGGCTACACGCTTGATGCTTTGGAACGTCCTGCATTCCGTTACCAGATCGGGAATCTCGAGGTGGAAGATTATTTCAAGGACACCAAGATCGATGGAGCAAAGCCACACTTAACACGACAGCTTAACCTGCGGAAGAATTCCTTGCCGAAGGGCCTCTATTTTCGGGCCGCAGCGGACAAATCCATACGAGCCCGTGGCGAGCGCGAGTATGAGATCGGCGGGAAAATGCTCTTGCGCACATCGCAAAGCGGGATCATCCGCAACATGGACGGAGTGCAGGAGTTGCTGGTGCCAGTTTCTGGTCCTATTGAAATTGAATACCACTTGATCGAAAAGCCATGAGGATATTTTCCGCATTATTGATTTTGTTGATGGGAGCCGGGAGTGCCTTGCCGGCGGAGGATTTCGGAGATGCCTGGGGCACTGCTGAACGGGAAGATGCCTATTACCGGATAACGGACATCCCGATGCCTGAAGGGATCTATCTCGAATCCGGATGCTTCACCACGCTGCCAGACGGTCGCATAGCTATTGGCACGAGACGTGGAGAAATCCTCATCTACAGCGGTCTGGATGATGAGCACCCTATCCCCAAAGTGCAGCGATTCGCCGAGGGGATGGATGAGATATTCGGCCTGAGTTATCGCGATGGAACCTACTTTGTGACGCAAGCCACGGAGGTGACGCGTGTCCGCGACAGTAATGGCGATGGCAAGGCCGATCGCTTCGAAACACTCAGCGATGGATGGGGCTTCGGCCACTATCATGAGTTTGCCTTTGGCTCACCGCTAGATGCCGAAGGCAATCTGTATGTGGCGCTGGGACTCTCGGAATCCTACAACTCCAAGGCCAAGTTCCGGGGCTGGGTTTTGAAAATCACACCTGATGGGAAGACAATCCCCTACTGCAGCGGATTGCGCAGTCCGCTGGGCATCGGGCCCAACGAACATGGCGAGATGTTCTATGTCGAAAGCCAGGGGCCTTGGAATGGTGCTTGTTCGCTCAAGCATGTGAAAGCCGGTGGTTTCATGGGGCATCCGGTAAGTTTCAATTGGTACCCTTTCGCCCCTGAGCTTGGGGCTGCCCCCGTGATGCCCAAAACACCTTCGCGCATGGAAACCGAGCGCGTACGGGTGAAAGAACTGGTGCCTTACGCCGTGGTGTTCCCTTACAAGAAAATGGGGCGCTCCATCTCGGCCTTTGAGGTGAACCGCTCGGCTGGCAAGTTCGGACCTTTTGAGAACCAGATTTTCCTCGGTGATTTCAGCCTGGGCTTTGTGATGAGAGCGACCACTGAGATGGTGAACGGTGTCTGGCAGGGAGCCTGTTATCCGTTTCGCGAAGGACTGGGCACAGGGATTCTCGCGGTGCATTTCACTCCCCAAGGAAGGCTCATCACCGGTGGAACGAACCGTGGCTGGCCCGTTCGCGGATTGAAGGACAATCTCTTGCAACGGCTCGATTGGACCGGTCGCACGCCATTTGAAATCCTGGACATCAGTGCAAGATCTGATGGTTTCGTTTTGCGTTTTACGAAAGCTGCGGACAAAGCGGCTGCTGCTCGCCCTGAGAATTACCGACTGGAAACTCACACGCACATCTATCAAGCAGGTTACGGCAGCCCTGAGGTGGATCACACTAAGCCGAAGGTGAAATCAGCTGAGGTGGCAGAAGACGGCATGAGCGTCAGGTTGCGCATCGATGGGCTGGTCAAGGGCCACGTTCATGATTTCCGCGTAAGTGAGGTCAAATCTACTGGTGGCGAAGCGCTGCTGCACGATCGCGCCTACTACACTTTGAATGAGATCCCTAAACCTTAAGTTTATCCAATTCGCTAAATGAAGATCACCCGCATCCTAGCCTATCGCGTTGAACTGCCGCTGTATGAGCAGACTTACAAGTGGAGCGGCGGCAAATCCGTCACGGTGTTTGATAGCACGATCGTTAGGGTAGAAACCGATGCCGGACTCGTCGGCCACGGTGAAGTGTGTCCGCTGGGACCATTCTATTTGCCCGCGTATGCTGAAGGTGTCCGAGCGGGACTCCGTGAACTTGGCCCACACCTGCTTGGTGATGATCCGCGCCAGCTCGGCAAGTTGAATAGAAAGATGGATGCGGCCCTGAAGGGACATCCATACGTGAAAACAGGCATCGACATCGCGTGCTGGGACATCCTAGGTCAGGCATCCTGCCTGCCGGTGTGCGAGTTGCTGGGCGGGCGTTATGGTGAGGATGTGCATCTCTACCGTGCCATCTCGCAGGAATCACCCGAGCAGATGGCTGCCAAAGTCGCCGGTTATCGTGCAGATGGTTACCGCCGCTTTCAGCTAAAGGTTGGCGGCGATCCTGATGTTGATATCGAGCGCATCCGCGCGGTCTCTGCGAAACTCCTGCCAGGCGACCGATTGGTGGCCGACGCTAATACGGGTTGGGTGCAGCATGAGGCTATTCGCGTAGCCAAAGCGGTGCGTGATATTGACGTTTACATCGAGCAACCATGTCTCACTTACGAGGAATGTCTGGCGGTGCGCCGCCAGATTCCGCATCCCTTTGTGTTGGATGAAAACATCGACGACCTGGGCATCCTGCTCCGGGCGAAAGGCGATCTCGCGATGGATGTGGTGAATCTCAAGATCAGCAAACTGGGTGGTCTCACCAAGATCAAGCAGGCTCGCGATCTGTGCGTCAGCATGGGGATCGCGATGACTTTGGAGGATTCCTGGGGTGGCGACATCGCCACTGCCGCCATCGCGCATCTTGCGCAAAGCACGCCGACGGAGTTCTTATTCACTACTACGGATTTCAACAGTTACGTCACCGTAAGCACCGCCGAAGGCGCGCCGCAGCGAGTTAATGGGCGTATGGCGGCGAGCACTAAACCCGGGCTGGGCATTTCGCCGAAGATGGATGTGTTAGGTAACCCAGTCGTTGAAATCCGCTAATTGACCGAGAATCTCTCTGACAAGCGCTTCAAACTCATGAAATAATGGTAAATCTCAGGCTGTAACTTTGCTTGGTTTTAACAATACTAACTCAAGAATATGAAACCCAACTGGACCGGTGTATTTCCCGCATGCACGACGCAGCTCAAGCGCGATCAATCGCTAGACCTCACGGCCACGGCCAAGCACCTCGAAGCGCTCATCGCGAGCGGCGTCAATGGGCTCATCATGTGTGGCTCGCTGGGGGAGAATCAGACATTGGACCCCGATGAGAAACGCGCCGTCGTGCGGTGTGCGGTTGAAGTCGCTCGCGGTCGTATACCCGTGCTGAGCGGTGTGGCGGAATCAAGCACCGCAGCGGCGATACGTTACGTGCGTGACGTCGAGAAGCTTGGGGCCAGCGGCGTGATGCTGATGCCGCCGATGAGCTACAAAGGGGACGCGCGTGAGAGCGTTACTTATTTTCGGGCGGTGGCGCGTGGTGGCGGGTTGCCCATCATGATCTACAACAACCCCATCAGCTACGCGAACGACATCACGCCAGCGCTCTTCGCCGAGCTGGCTGATGAGAAAAGGTTTGTAGCGCTCAAGGAGAGTTCCGGTGACCCGCGCCGCATCACTGAGCTGCATAATACCGTCGGCGATCGCTACTCCATCTTCACCGGGGTGGACGACCTCCTGCTGGAAGCCAGCATCCTGGGCATAGACGGCTGGGTAGCGGGGACAGGCATCGCTTTTCCACGTGAGAACCAGCATTTGTGGGAACTGACGCGTGCCGAGCGCTGGGTTGAGGCGCGTACGCTCTACCGCTGGTTCCAGCCGCTGCTAAAGCTGGATACGCATGTGCATTTTGTGCAATACATCAAACTCTGTGAGCAAGAGACGGGACTGGGGGCCGAATGGGTGCGCGCACCACGCCTGCCGATCTCAGGCAACGAGCGCAAGCGCGTGCTAAAGATCATCCGCGATGCGATTCGTTCACGTCCGAAAATAAAGGGCCCGAAATGAAGCGCGTCCAAGTGATTGACTCTCACACGGGCGGCGAACCCACGCGTGTCGTCATCAGTGGCGGGCCTGATCTTGGCGGAGGAACCGCGGCGGATAAACTGAAGGTTTTCCGCGAGCTCCATGACTCGTTTCGTCAGGCGGTCGTGTGTGAGCCGCGTGGTTCGGATGTGCTGGTAGGTGCGATGCTGGTTGAGCCAGCGGATAAAACGTGCGTCACGGGAGTGATCTATTTCGATAACGTCACCTTCCTCGGCATGTGCGGACACGGCACGATCGGACTGGTGGTAACCCTGGCGCATCTGGGGCGGATTCAGCCAGGAGAACATCGCATCGAAACGCCTGTGGGTGTGGTGACGGTGCAGTTGTACGCAGATGGTTCCGTCTCGCTGACAAACATTCCCGCTTACCGCAAAGCGAAGGGAGTGATGCTCGACGTGCCGGGCTTGGGCAAGATTACCGGCGAGGTAGCTTGGGGCGGGAACTGGTTCTTCTTCACCGAGCAACATGGCTTGCCGCTCGAAGTGACGAGCGTGGAACCGTTGACCGATGCGGCATGGCGTATCCGGTTGGCGGCCAACGCGCAAGGTTTTCCCGAAGTAGATCACATCGTGCTGCTGGGGCCATCTCCGCATCCCGATGCACATTCGCGAAATTTCGTGCTTTGTCCCGGGAAGGCCTATGATCGATCGCCCTGTGGGACGGGCACCAGCGCCCGGCTGGCTTGCCTGGCGGCCGATGGCAAGCTGGCCGAAGGAGAGCATTACGTGCAGGAAAGCCTGATCGGCAGCCGTTTCACAGGCGGCTACATCTGGGCTGACCAAGCCACGGGGAAAATCATCCCAGTCATCTGTGGTGCAGCATATGTCACTGCCGAATCCACTTTGCTGCTCGATGAGCGGGATCCGTTTTGTTGGGGAATCCAAAAATGAGCAAAAGGGTTCTCATCATCGGCGGCGGGGTGATCGGATTGAGCTGCGCTTATTATGCAGCGCAGCGTGGCTATCAGGTCACGGTGATCGATCGCAACCCCAAGGAGCGCAATGGCTGTTCGTTCGGGAATGCCGGCATGATCGTCCCCAGTCATTTCGTGCCATTGGCCGCTCCCGGGATGGTAGCACTCGGGCTGAAGTGGATGTGGAATCCGGAATCACCCTTTTACATCCGCCCACGGCTGAATTTGGATCTGTTCAGTTGGGCGTTTCGCTTTTGGCGTGCTGCCAATGCCCGGCAAGTCTCCAAAGCCGCACCGCTTTTGCGTGATTTGAGTTTTGCGAGTCGCGCCTGCTTCGAGGAACTGGCCGATGCCAACTCCGGTCTGGGTGATTTTGGGCTCGTGAAGCGCGGTCTGCTCATGTTGTGTCAGACGCCGCACACGCTTGAGGAGGAGGTGCACTTTGCGGCGCGCGCCCGGGAGCTTGGTGTTCCCGTCGAGGTGTTGGATGCCAAGCAGACTGCCGCGCTCGATCCCGGCATAACTATGAGTGTGGCCGGTTCGGTGTTCTTTCCCAAGGATGCGCACTTAGCTCCGAACCGTTTCATGTCTGAGCTTCAGTCAGGATGCGAGCGTCGTGGTGTCAGCTTTCGTTGGAACTGTGAGGTTGCCGGTGTTCGCCTAGGGAAAGGACGGCTCGATACCGTCCGTGTAACGCCAGCCGCACAAGGACCTGCTACAACCGTTCCGGAGCAAGCAGCACACTGTGAGGTTGAGGCGGATGAATTCGTTTTAGCGGGAGGGGCGTGGTCCCCAGCTTTTGCCAGCGAGCTGGGCTTGAACCTCCCCATGCAGGCGGGCAAGGGATACAGTCTCACCTTGCCAAGACCACCCCAACTGCCGCAGCTTTGCTCCATCCTGACGGAAGCGCGCGTGGCGGTCACACCGATGGGGACCTCGCTCCGCATCGGCGGCACGATGGAACTCGATGGGCTCAACGAGGACATCAATCCGCGACGGGTAAGTGGAATCATTCGGTCCGCCCAATGTTATTTCCCAAAGTTTTCCGAGGTGGATTTTCAGGACATAACTCCTTGGTGTGGGCTTCGACCGTGTTCTCCCGACGGGCTGCCCTATCTTGGCCGTGCTAGGCGGCTCTCCAATGTGACCCTGGCTACCGGCCATGCCATGATGGGGCTGAGTTTAGGACCTATCACTGGTTTGATTGCCGCCAGATTACTCAGTCAAGAGCCCGCAGGATTCGATCTGTCCTTGCTCAGTTCTGACCGGTTTGCGTGAGAAGGCACCTTCACTGCATGATTTTAGACTCTAAAGCGCACGCTTCTGTTGCGTCGGGGAATTTCAGGTTCGGAGCATTTAGAGGGTTTTAAAAATTAGGTAGCGGTTTGGTGTAGAGAATGGAGAGCGGTCTTTTGGGATGGGGCTTGGTCGCGGCTCTTCCAGATATGTGATTTTTCTACATGGAAGCCTTCTCCAAAAAATTGAAGATACCTTAGTGGAGCGGGTGAAGGGAATCGAACCCTCGTTTCAGGCTTGGGAAGCCCACGTTCTACCATTGAACCACACCCGCTTCCGGCTAACGGGAGATTGGTTAGCAGCTTCCGATTCATCTGGCAATGCCCGTTTTGTGACGGACTGAACTAGCGGTGTTCCGGGTGGTTTTCGATTGTTCAGCGGGTGCTTGCCGCCTATACACAGCGCACCCTTATGCAACGATTGCTCGCGCAGGCCACGAACTTGTTCCCCGTCTGGGTGCTCGCGGGCGGTTTGCTGGCGTTGGTGCATCCGCCGATGTTCACCTGGTTCGGGAATGAACTGATCGTGCTGGGGTTGGCGTTGATCATGTTGGGGATGGGGATCACGCTGACGTTCCAGGATTTCAAGGATGTCTTGAAGATGCCGCGGCCGATCGCGGTGGGGTTCTTCGCGCAATTTTCCGTCATGCCGTTTCTGGGTTGGAGTGTGGCGAATGCACTTAATCTGCCGACGCCGTTCGCGGTGGGGTTGATTTTGGTGGCGTGCTGTCCGGGAGGGACGGCGTCGAATGTGGTGACGTATCTGGCGCGGGCGAATGTGGCGCTTTCGGTGCTGATGACGATGTGCACGACCTTCGCCGCCGTGATCATGACGCCTTTGCTGACAAAGTGGCTGGCGGGCACGTTGGTGGATGTGGATGCCAAAGGGTTGTTCATCAGCACGGTGCAAGTAGTGGTGCTGCCGGTGATACTGGGGTTGTTGGCGAATCGTTATTCACCGCGGTTGGTGGCGGCGGTGCAGCCGGTGGCGCCATTGGTGTCAGTGGTCACCATCGCCCTCATCTGTGCGAGCATCATTGGGCAAAGCGCGGCAGCCGTGAAGGCTTCCGCCGGGAAATTGTTGCTGGCGGTTTTCCTTCTGCATTCGCTGGGATTTCTGCTGGGGTATCTGCTCGCGAAGCTGTTGGGTTATGACAAGCAGGTGTGCCGGACGGTGTCCATCGAGGTGGGGATGCAGAATTCTGGATTGGGAGTAGTGTTGGCGAAGAAGCATTTTCCAGCCGAGCCTTTGACGGCGGTGCCGTGTGCGATATCCAGTGTTTTTCATTCGGTGATCGGGAGCATATTGGCTGGTATTTGGAGATGGCGGGGGAATTGAGGATTGGATTACAAGTTTTGTAGTATGGATATTTACGAACATAACCGCGAGGCTTGGGACGCGCGGGTGCGGGAAAAGAAGCGGCATACTTCCGTGGCGACGGAAGAGGATTTTCGCAATCCGCTGCTGGCACTGGACCGGATCGGGTGGCTGCCGCAGCCGATCGCGGGCAAGCGGGTGCTCTGCCTGGCGAGCGGCGGTGGACGGCAAGGACCGCTTTTCGCCGCCATCGGGGCCATCACCACGGTGGTGGATATCAGTCCGGCGATGCTGGAGCAGGATCATGCGGTCGCGAAAGAGCGTGGGCTGAAGCTGGAGACATTGGCGGCTTCGATGGATGATTTGTCGCAGTTGGAAACGGCTTCTTTCGATGTGGTGGTGCAGCCGGTGAGCACGTGTTACGTGCCGGACATCCGCAAGGTGTATGCGGAGGTGGCACGGGTGACGAAGCCGGGCGGCATGTACATGAGCAAGCACAAGCAGCCCCTGAATCTGCAGGCGACGCTCAAGCCCTCGCCGTACGGCTATGTGGTGCAGGAGGAGTATTACCGGCATGGAGCGCTGCCGGAGAGTCCGCCGAGTGTGCATCGCGAAGCGGGGACGCTGGAGTTTGTGCATCGCTGGGGCGACATGCTGGGGGGCTTGTGTCGCGTGGGTTTTTTGATCGAGGATGTGATGGAGCCGCGATACACGGAGAAGGATGCGCCACATGGGAGTTTCGGGCACCGGTCCGCTTTCATCCCGCCCTATATCGAGATCAAGGCGCGGCGGCTGGAGGCGAAGGTGGATGACAGTCCGAAGTTGTGGACGCCGCAGATGGGCTTGGATGCGTTGCGGAACCTTTGAACTGATGCGAGACGCGCTCAGTTCACCCGCGGGTCGCGGACGAAGGGATTGTTCGGCTGGCTCGGCGTTTGGGGGACGATGATGACCGGAGGCGGTGTCAACACCTGCTGGATAAAGTATTCAGGGTAGAAGGGGCGGAGAGCTTCTTGCACGGCGGCATCGGCGGCGCGCATGGAGGCTTCGGCTTTCAGTCGCTCAGTCTCAGCGGCTTGCAACTGCAGTTGTTCCTCATGTTGTGACTTGCGGCGTTCTTCAGCGATCTTCGCGTATTCCACGGCCAGTTTGGCGCGTTGCACGGCGGCTTTCTTTTCCGCTTCTGCCCGGGCGGCAAGCTGGGCACGACGATTTTGCTCCGCGATCTGCAGTTGGCGGTCAATGTCTGACTGGGCAGCCAGAGCGGTTTCACGGTTCAAACCCAAGTGGAGCAGAACTCCGGGATGAAGCTCGTCCACGTCATACGCCAACGGTCGGCCAGTGCCAGACCGAAAGACAAAACGGCGGCCGAACTGGGTGCGAAATTCGGCATCCGTGGCGAGGGTGTTTCCGCCGGGGGCGAGCAGTTTGGCGAATGTATAGTTTCTTTGTTCCTTCCCGGCCGGGGTGCGGTTGGTGGTCACGGTCGGAGCCGGAACGGCGGCCTTTAACTGTTCGAGATCGGCGATTTTTTTTGATTCGGCGGCGTGCGCCTGGGCTTCAAGCTGGCGTTTGGCCTCGTAGGCTTCCACCTGGAGTTTGGCCGTCACGAGTTCATTGGTGACGTTGGCCAGTTGCTCCTGCAAACGAGTGGCCTGTTCGGTGGCTGTCTTCTGGGCGGTAAGCGCCTGGATCTGCTGCTGTTGTTGCGTGGCGAGCCGGTCCTCCCAGGCTGCGCGCTCGGATTGCCAGACCGACTGGAACTTTTGTTGCCGGTGGAAGAGGAAGCCCATGCCGGCAACCAATAAGAGCACTATACCGATGGTCAGCTTGTTTCCCATGCGAATTTCAGATACTGGCCAACCATGGTTTCATGGACACCGGCCATGGAGGTAAGTTCCCCTTGCACAGGCTGGCTGTCAATCCGCAGAAATGGTTTCAGGACCGTTCCCAATGCCCATCATCATGGTGGACGACGACTTGGACGCCAGAGAGGTAGTAGCGTATGCAGAAAAGGAATGCGCTGGTGCGGTTCGGGAAGGTCATCGCTTCCTCTTCTTCCGGCACCCATTTGCCCAGTCCACCAAGGAACTGGTTCGTGATTTCCTGTCGGACGAGTATTTTCACAACTGTGTCATCCGGCGTATTTATTTGCTAACCCACTAAGAGAAGTGCCCCCGGCACGGCGGGCGCCGTCACCGGGGGCTATCGCCAAGGAGACACACTTTATGTGAATAGCCTAAAGCGTGCCAACCTCACGATTACGCAAAAAACTAGCAAGCCAAGGGGAGCGCGTTTAAAGGTTGAGAAAATCGGCCAAACAGATACGTCATTTGAAACTCATCGCGATGGTGCGCAGGCTGAGCAAAATGATGAGCACGCCGACACCGATCATAAGTTTCTTGGCCGGAATATGTTTCACCATATAGGCGGCGAAAGGTGCCGCGATGACACCACCCGCAATCAAGCCCAAGACCACGCTGAAGTGGGTAATCTTCAAGAAGGCGAAGAAGGTGGCCGCTTGTGCGATGGTGACAAAAAACTCGGCTGTATTCACCGAACCGATAGCCGTGCGCGGCTCACGCCCCCCGGCCAGCAGGGTGGAAGTCACGATCGGCCCCCAGCCACCACCGCCGATGGCGTCCATAAATGCGCCAAAGAATCCCAAAGCTGAGACATGGTGGTGTTTCTCCTCCTTGTGGACGGGGCGGTTAAACGCCTTCTTGATGATCACGAAGCCCATGATGAGCAGGTAAACGGAGATGAAGGGCTTGATCAAATCACCATCCAGATTGGTCAGGATGTATGCGCCCAAGATACCACCGAGCACCCCCGGGAACACCAGCCGGTAGAAGAGCTTCTTGTCCACGTTCCCCAGCTTGATATGCGCCGCCCCGGAGATGCCGGTGGTGAAGACCTCGGCGGTTTTCACACTCGCCGCAGCGATGGCGGGGGCGATGCCGATGCTGAGGAGGAAGGTGTTGCAACTGATGCCGTAGGCCATGCCCAGAGCACCATCAATCGTCTGCGCGATCAAGCCGACCAGCGCGCATATTAAGAATCTTTCCACTCGTGATACTGTTGGTTGAGGCCGGGGAGGCTATGCCAGTGCGTCTATCCAGGACAACGGCAAATCTCGGGCAAAGGGTGATTTTCTGGTTACAGGTTGGCTCCGTAGGCGATGAACCGGCGGTATTCCGCCAGGACGGACAGCATGGCGGCAAGCAACGCGTTCTCCTGTAGATATTGGGGAGCGTTATGTGGCGTCTCCAAAATCAATTCAAACGGTTTGGGGCGCTGGCTGGCCGGAGCACTCAGGATGCCCTGATAGCCGTCCTTGATGATGCCAGCGCGGGCGCGGAAGCCGTCAATGATCTGGTCGGTGTTGCGCGGCAGATAGGCCTCGGCCGCCTGCAGAGCCGGTGCCAGCAAATGCTTCGTCAAGGTCGCGCCCCCGGCGAAACCGTAAAGTCCGTGGCTGGTGTCATCCGAGTGGAGGGAGATCAGGCCGTGAAAATTGCGTGTGCGCAGTTCATTCTCCAGAAAAGCTACTTCGGGTTCCGCGCTACCTTGCCAGAACTCGCGGTTCAGATCCTTGCCGTTGCGCGATGCCCGAATGTCGTGCACGAATCCATGCGGGTTGCACACCGGGTAAACCATCAGGGCGTAACCTTGGGCCAGTTGCGGATTCTGTTCCAGAAGCTGGAGCAGTTTCACAACGGCATAGCTGCCCGCCGGTTCGTCACCATGGATGCCCGCAAAGATGCCGATGCGGATAGGGGCATCGCCACCTTGCGGACCGAGGTGCAGGTAGCGGGGCACCACGAGGGAGAGGTTCGGCTGGCCGGCGAGCTGCGGGTCGTTCAAGTCCAGCAGGCTGGAAGATTTTTTGGTCAATTCTTCCAAAGGAGTCAGCAGCTTGGCCAGTGAACGGCTCGCAGGCGGGCAAGACATGAGGGACTTAGCAGGTGCAAAGCCTTGATTCAAGGCGGCGAGCCCGCCTGCTACACGATTCGTTTGCCCAGATGTTTTCATGTCGCGACCAATAAAACGCTTAATCTACACCAAGTCAATAGAGTTATTTATTTTATCGCAACATGTTGATATTCAGCGCAATAAAGTGATGGATAAACATAACTTGATAATTTCTATCGGGTTTTGTTTAGTCTGGAGTATGAAACTGTCGCTACGTGGCGAGTATGCCTTGCGGGCTTTGGTGGTCCTCGGGCTGAACTACGGGGAGGAAGTCCTGCCTATCCAAGTCATCTCGGAGCGGCAGAACATACCTAAGCGGTTCCTCGAGCAAATCCTCAATGATCTGAAGACCTTGGGCATCGTGGAGAGCCGACGCGGGGTAGCGGGCGGATATCGGCTGCGCTTGCCACCAGAGCAAGTCACCTTGGCGGCCGTCATCCGGCATCTGGAAGGGCCCTTGGCCCCGGTGGGTTGTGTGAGCGAGAAGTTTTACACCCCCTGTACTTGTCCAGATGAGAGCAAATGCGGCATTCGTAGCGTCATGAAGGAGGTGCGGGAGGCCATCGTAAAGATCTTGGAACAAGTGACGGTGGCGCAGCTCTGTGACCGGGTGAAGCACCTGCAAGGGACGGATCAGCCGGTATCGGACTACATCATCTGATCCGCACCTGCCGCCGTTGCCCCGGCGTGTCACAATTTTGGATTCCATTTTCCCCAAGTCTCCGATACTCTCACGTTTACCCTGAACGGCAGCAACGGCCTGAGGGCTATCTCAACATGAAAGCGAAGAAAGCGCTGTCGTCGAACCGGAAAGGTATTCTGGGGGGCGGCAATTGGATCATCGACCAAGTCAAACTCATCGACGTGTTTCCGCAACGGGAACAGCTCGCCAACATCCACAGCCAGTATGAAGGCACCGGCGGTGCGCCTTACAACGTGCTGGTGGACCTGGCTTTGATGGGGGCAAAATTTCCGCTGCAAGCCGCGGGTTACGTGGGCAAGGATGCCTTGGGTGCGCAAATCCTGGATCATTGCAAGAAGCTTAAAATCGACACCAAGTTTCTGACGGCGGCTCCGAACACCTCCACATCGTATACGGACGTGATGACGGAGATGAACGGGCGCAAGCGCACGTTCTTCCATAATCGCGGTGCAAATGCCTTGTGGGATGGCAAGGAACTCAATTTTTCCAAGACGAAGGCGAAGATTTTCCATCTTGGTTACCTGCTCCTGCTGGATGCCATTGATGCACCGGACAAGACCTACGGCACACGCGGCGCAGCGCTGCTGGCCAAGGCGCAGGAAGCCGGGCTCAAGACCAGCGTGGACGTGGTGAGCGAGGATAGCGACCGCTTCGCCAAGATCGTCACGCCGGCCTTGAAGTACACGGACTACTGCATCCTGAACGAGATCGAGGCGGGCAAGACGACCGGGTTCAAGATCCGTCAGGCGGATGGCAAGCTGGACACGGTGTCCTTGCGCCACTCGGCTGGGGCTTTGCTGCAGCTTGGCGTGAAGGAAGTCGTGGTGATCCATTTCCCGGAGGGCGGGTTCGCCCGCACCCGTGATGGCAAGGATTACTGGCAGTCGTCGCTCAAGTTGCCCGAGAAATACATTGCAGGCACGGCGGGAGCTGGTGATGCCTTCTGCGCGGGTGTGCTCTACGGTCTGCATGAAGAGCTGGACCTCAAGGAGTGCCTCATGCACGGCGTGTGCGCGGCAGCAGCATCGCTGTCCGACCCGACCTGCACGGCGGGCATGAAGCCGCTGAGCGCGACCTTGGCGCTGGCGAAGAAATACGGCGTGCGCCCGGCCTTGGAACGGGAGTTTTAAACGGTCGAAAATTTAAGAATACGAAAGCGCCCGCATCGGAAGATGCGGGTGTTTTGCTTTTCTGGGCGCAGGTTGTCGCAACCCACGCTCCGTACGGCGTTCTGCGGCTTGCTTTCCGGGGGATTGGGTTCCATTTTTAGGGAGCGACACGACCCATGGCCGTCAAAAAACAGAGCAAACCGCGGTTTGAACATCCTGACAATTTCCTGTTCGATGCGGCACAGGGGTGGTCTGACCTGGGCAATCCGCGGGAGGCGGTGAATGAGCTGCGCTCGATGACCCCATCCGGGCGGGATCATCCGGAGGTGTTGGTGCTGCTTTGGTTGTTGCATGCGGAGTTGCTGGAGTGGCGGGAATCGCTGGCGGTGGCAGAGCGGTTGATCGAGATCGCGCCGCAGGATTCTTTCGGTTGGGTACACCGGGCGTACAGCTTGCGACGGGTGCCCAGTGGTGGACTGGAGAAGGCGTGGCATGCGCTGCGCCCGGCGGCTGATCTGTTTCCGAAGGAGAAAATCATCCCGTATAATCTGGCGTGTTACGCGGCGCAGATGGGGCGGTTGGACGAGGCGTGGGTGTGGTTGCAGAAGGCGATGGATATCGCGGGTGATATCCGGGCGATCAAGGCGATGGCGATGGTGGATGAGGACTTGAAGCCGTTGTGGGACCGGATACAGGCGCTGTGATGGGGAAACATCGAACATCGAACGCCCAACGTCCAACATCGAGAGCGGGAGAAGGAATCGTTAAAAGAGTTAAAGGCGTTAAATGGTGGAAACGGTTTAACGATTCACGAAGCACCATTTAACGGTCTTTAACGGCGGCGGCCTTCTTCTGGAAGATGATGACGTGTTGCCAGGGGAGAGTGGGGTGGGTCTTGCTCCATTCCAGGTCGGGGAAGATGAGGGCTTCTTTTTTTACCTGGGTTTCGGACATCTTGTGGGCCGGGTAGATGGGCACGTTTTTATCTTCGGCCTTGAACTCGACGAAGACGAGGCGGCCTCCGGGCTTCAAGGCTTTCACCATGTTCTCCATCATCTCGTAGGGATGGGTGAATTCGTGATAGACATCCACCATCACGATGAGGTCGAGCGTGTTGGCGGGCAGCTTAGCATCGGTCTCCGTGCCCCGGACGGAAATGACGTTGGTAAGGCCACGCTTGCGCATGTCTGCCTGCAGCAATTCGAGCATCTCCTCATTGATCTCCACGGCATAGACGGCGCCTTTGGGGCCGACCGCTTCGGCCATGCGGCGCGTGATGTAACCGGTGCCAGCCCCGATGTCCGCAGCCTTCTCACCGGGTTTCAGCTCCAGCAGCTTGACCATGTTGCTGGTGTCCTCCTCCTGCTCGCGTTCGGGGCGTTCCAGCCATTTGAGGGTTTCATTGCCGGAGACGACGTGAGCAATCTCGCGCTCCATGTAGTAACGGCCGGTGCCACCGGGGACGATGCGGTGGCGTTGTTCGTAGCGGGCGGGAGCAGCCTTGGTAGTGGCCGACGCGGGGGCGGTGGCTTTTTCTTGGGCATAGGACGAGGAAGCGCAAAGCACCAACGCCAAAAGATAAAACAGAAAGGGCATGAGGTAACGGTAGGCGATTTCTGAAAGGGGGCAAGTGTCGTGTAAGGTAGGGCGAGAGTCCTCTCGAGCCCTTGCCAGGCTTTGTGGGGCGCGAGTTCTCAAGAGAGGCGATCGGGCAGGCCGCTGATATTCGGATGTATTTCCTGTCGCCAGAGTACCTGCTCAGGTTTAAGGATTACCTCAAGGTTTAGTTTGGGCTCGAGAGGACTCTCGCCCTACCATTTAAGCTTTTGGCGCTCGACAAATCGGCGGGCGTTTTCAAGCGTGTAGTATGTCTGAAGGGTTTTATAAGGAGGCTGGCCGACAGAAACCAGCGCGTGGAGTGCATGTGATACTCAGCGGGCCGAACATCGTGTGGGCGACGGTTTGCACGAAAGATCGCGTTCCTTGGTTGGCGAATGATGAAGCACATCAGCATTTGTATTCCGTCTGGCAAGCTGCGCAGAAATGGCTCGTCAGTAATTATATCATTATGCCGGACCATCTGCATTTCTTTGCTGCAGCGACGGAACTGGATTATCCGTTTGAAGATTGGGTGACGTATTGGGAGCGTATGTTTAGGAGGCGTCACTCACATGAGTCTTGGAAGTGGCAGCCGCATCCGTTTCATCATCGTTTGCGTGATGGGGAGAGTTACACGGAGAAATGGCATTACTTGCGAAACAACCCGGTACGCAAAGGGTTGGTTACGAACCCAGACGATTGGCCGTATCAAGGACGTATCCACATGGTCAGATGGTGACCAAGGTAGGGCGAGAGTCCTCTCGAGCCCTTGCCAAACCTGAGCGTGGGAATCATTCGGGAAAGGATGCTAAGACAAGCCATCACGATTCGAACGGTTATCTTGTTGCCCGAGCACCGGTGCTGGTTTGAGAATGTCCCAAGGTTTAGTTTGGGCTCGAGGGGACTCTCGCCCTACCGGGTAGGGTTTTTGGCTACTCCGCCTTCTTCTTTTTCTTCGCTTTGGGAGCGGGGGCTTCGGTGTCGGGGGCGCGGGTCACTTTTTCGCCGAGGTTTTCGAGGATGTGTTCCTGGATGCGCGGGATGTAGTTGCCGTATTTGCCGGGATAGCCGGGCAACTGGCTGGGTAGGGCTTTGATGGCGGCGACGCTGCCTTTGGTTTTGCCTTCGAGGTGGTCGAGGCAGTTCAGGGCGTATAGGGCGGTGTAGAAGTTGGTCTTGAGGCCATCGGCATCGGCGAGGAGAGCGGCGAGGCTGGGGTTCAGGTCGCTGGTTTCGCCGTAGCGACCGAGGGCTTCGGCGCTGGCGTTGCGGACGTAGGAGGAGGTGTCTTTCAATGCGGCACGCAGCTCGGGCAAGGACTGTTTGGTGGCGGCTTCACCGCGCATGAGGATGCCTTGGGCGGCCCACCAGCGGACGGCGCTGTCGCTGTCTTTCAGGCCGCGTTTGAGTTCGGGCAGGGCATCCGGCTTGAGAGAGGAGGCGAGGCTGGCCATGGCGTGGATCTTCTTCAGCGGATACGTCGCATCCTTTTGCGCGACTTCATACGGGGAAGAATCTTTGGCGCGAGAGTGGAGTTCGCCTTCGGGCAGGAAGCCGACATCGCGCGTTTTCATGACCCAATCTTCGTGGGCCTTACGCATCCGGTTCAGGATGTCCTGATGATCTTTGGAGGTGGCGAGGTTGTTGATCTCGTCGCGGTCGTTCTGGAGGTCGTAGAGTTCCTCGCTGGGTTTGGTCTGCCAGAAGCGGGCTTGGGCGGCGTTCAGCTTGCCTTCGTCGTAGAGCTGTTTCCAGATGCGCGTGGTGGGGGTCTGGAACATGTAGTCGAGGTATTGGCCGTAGGGCACGTGCGGCATGTAGTGGCGCAGGTAAACGTAACGATCGTCACGCACGGTGCGGACAAGGTCGTAGCGTTCATCCATGCGCCCGCGGAAACCATAGAGGTAGGAGTTCGGCTGGGTCTCGAACTTGCCGGCGAAGGGCTGGCCTTGCATCCAGGCGGGCGGTTTTTCGCCGATGAGGCTGAGCAGTGTGGGCGCGAGGTCCACGAAGCTGACGAGGCGCGTGCTTTCGCCACCGACTTTGTATTCTTTCGGGGCGAGGTGCTGGAACTTGGGCGGGAAGTAAACGATGAGGGGCACGTTCAGGCCGGAGTTGTAGGGCCAGCGTTTGTTGCGTGGCATGCCGGAGCCGTGGTCGCCGTAGTAGAAGATGATGGTGTCCTCGGCGAGACCGGCTTCGGCGAGTTCTTTCAGGTTTTGACCGGCGAGACCGTCCATGGTGGTGAGATTGTCGTAGTATTGCGCCCAGTCCTGACGCACCTCGGGAGTGTCCGGGTGATAGGCGGGGATGCGGACTTTGGCCGGATCATGCACGGCTGTGTGCGGGCGTTTGCGGATCTGGCTCTCGTGGCTGATGGTGTGATTGAAGATGGCGAAAAAGGGCTGACCGGCGGCGCGGTTTTTCCAATGGCCTTTGCCGGAGGAGTCGTCCCAGACCTGGCCGGGCTTCACGAGGTTGTAGTCTTCTTTGCTGTTGTTGCTGCAATAGTAACCGGCGGCGCGGAGGAATTGCGGATACATCTGAAAGCCTGGGGGCAGATTCACCTCGCTGCGCATGTGCTCGGAACCGGTGGAGGTGGGATACATGCCGGAGATGATGGTGGTGCGGGCGGGCGCACAGACGGGCGCGCAGGACCAGGCTTTGCGGTAGAGCATGCCGCGCTTGGCCAGGGCGTCGAGATTGGGCGTGGTGGCGTAGGTGTCGCCATAGCAGCCGAGGTGGGGGCCGTTATCCTCGCTGGTGATCCAGAGGATGTTGGGGCGGTCGGCAGCTTGCACGAGCCAAGCGGCGAACAGGCTGAGAATGATGAAAGCGCGTTTCATGGTATGCACAAGGATGGACGGGAGTATGGGGCGGCGGGGTTACAAGGACAATGAGGAAAGGATAGAGGCGGAAACATCGAACAACGAATGTGGAAGGGGGAATCGAGGAGGACGACGAGAACGAGGACGAGGTAAGGGCAGAATCGGGTTGCCAAAATGCAACCGCAGGAGGACTGTGCGCATTATGGCAAGAGAGACACGGGGCGTGACGCCCAAGATGGTGATGAGTTTGCTGGCGGGGCTTTGCTTTGCTTGGCCGGTGCGGATTTCTGCACAGAACGCCGCGGTCACCAATCAAGGGATTGTGCCTGTGCCGTTGGAGGCGAAGGCCAAGGAGACGGTGCCGAGCCTGCCTAAAGCGGCCGAGGTGGACACCGAGAAGGAAGCGGACAAAAAGGAGACGGAAGTGACGAAGCTCTTGGGGGAAAAGGGGCTGGAATCATTTTATACGTGGATCGAGGGAGCGGGTGTGTTTTTCGATCCGAAGGGAGTGTTCTCCATCGAGGACGGAGTGTTGCGCATCTCGGGTGAGTCTTTGGGTTACCTGGCCACGCGGGAACAACATTCGGATTTCCGGCTGGTGGCGGAGTTCAAGTGGGGGCAGGCGAAAACAGGCTTGGGCTCAAAGAAGACAGGCAGCAGCGGATTGTTCATCCACGGAGTGGGCGAGGACAAGGAATGGATGCGCGGGTTTGAGGCACAGATCGCGGCTGGTCGGACGGGAAACGTGGTGATCCATAGCGGAGCAAAATTCATGGTGGGAACGACCAATCATTCCAAGCCGTGGACGGAGATCGGCGTGGCGAACAGGGAGCTGGAGGTCAAGCCGGGCGAGTGGAACACGCTGGAGGTGTTCGCGGTGGGGGACAAATTGCGCGTGCTGGTGAATGGCCAGCAGACGGTGGAGGCGACGAACCTGATGCCGAACCGGGGCAAGATCTTGTTGCAGTCGAATGGCGCGGAGATCTTTTTCCGGCGGCTGGACCTGTATCCGTTGGCGAAGATGCCGGAGGCTCCGCCCCAGACGGCAGCCGTCAAACCAGCCGCTCAATAGAGCACTTCGAAAAGGGCGGTGTAGTCATCCGTCCAGAGGCGGCTCTTCTCTTTCTTGGCGATCTCTTCTTCAGAATATATGTAAGCACTGCCCTTGATCGCGTCCTTGTCCATCAAGGTGTCGTTCTTGCTGACCAAAATCCAGGTGGAGGCGTAGAACCACCACTTGTCGCTGCGTTCTTCGTCTTCGTCCGGGTCATCATCGATGGTGGCGGTGCGCCAGCCCATGTTTTCCGCGAGCTTGAGGACGACGGGGTGGAGGTCGAGGTAGCGGTTGGAGACATGGACGACGATGACGCCGTCGGGCTTGAGGTGTTTGCGGTAAATCTCCATGGCTTCCACGGTGAGCAGGTGCGCCGGGATGGCGTCGCTGCTGAAGGCGTCGAGGGCGATGATGTCGAACTGCTGGGCTTCGCCGCGTTCGAGTTCCTTCTCCATCGTGAGGCGGGCATCACCGAGGGCGATGTCGATCTTGTATGAGGAATCCTTCAGGTAGGTGAAGTAGTTGGTGGCGAAATCGACGACGATGGGATTGATCTCGTAGATGCGGAGGTAATCGCCGGGCTGGCCGTAGACGGACATGGAGCCGGTGCCGAGGCCGACGAGGCCGACACGGCGGTTTTGCTGGCGCGGGAAGTGAGTGAGGGCCTTGCCGATGCCGGATTTGTCGCTGTAGTAGGAGGTGGCCCACTTGGCAGCCAGCGGTTCGGTGAACTGCAAGCCGTGGGTGATCTTGCCGTGCTGGAGGACGCGGTAGTGGTGGTTGGGTTCGTCCTTGTAGTAGTCGAACACGGTCAAGGCGCCGTAGAAATTGCGCTGGGTGAAAGCGGCGGATTTGAGGTCGTTCTTGATCTCGGCGAGGAGGCCGGCGGCGATGAAGAAAACGAGGCCGAGGGAAATCCCGAGGCTGAGATCGAAAGCGACGCGGCGAGTGTAGCGGTGGCGGTCATGCCAGACGGCGAGCATGAAGACGAGCGGCGCGGCGACGATGGTGAGATGGAATTCGTAGTAATGATCGAAGATGAGCGGAGCGATCAAGGCCACAAAGATGCCGCCCAGGGCACCACCGGCGGACATCATCAGGAAGAAAGAGGTCAGGTGACGGGGTGAGGGGCGCAAGCGATACAGCTCGCCATGACAGGCCATGCAACTGACGAAGAGAGCGCCGCAGAAAAGCGCGGTCTCCTTGATCATGGAGAGGTTTTTCAAGTAACTGAAAAAATCGGCCAGCCAACCGAGGGATTGCAGTTTTTCCGGTACGGTGGGCTCGAGCAGCACGAGCATGAGGGCCAGGCCGGAGAGGATCATCAGGATGCCGAACACGCGGCGGAGGTACCAGCGCGGGTTGTCGAAGGCCACGATGAAGGTGAGCAGGTAGAGGCAGAGCGGCAGCACCCAGAGGAAGGGGATGACGGCGACGTCCTGGCAGAGCTTGTTCGTGGTGGCGAGCAGGCTGGCGGAGGCGCAGGCGGGGAGGATCAGCCAGAGGAAACGGCGGTAGGGTGTGATGATCTCGGGCTGTTCGCTCTCGAGTTTTTCCTCCGTGGCGACGACGCCGGAATCGGTGAGCTTGCGCAAGCGCCAGGCGCACCAGCCGGCACTGGCGGCAAAGATGACGAGGCCGACGGACCAGAGGTGGGCCTGTTGCACGCGGGTGATGGCGGGCTCAAAGACGAACGGGTAGGAGATGAGGGCGAGCAGGGAGCCGAGATTCGAAAGCGCGTAGAGGCGATACGGAGATTTGCCGGGGTGCGTGAGGCTGAACCAGCGTTGCATCAAGGGACCGGTGGTGGAGAGCACGAAGTAAGGCAGACCCACGGTGGCGGCGAGCAGCTCGATGATGCCGAGCGTGGGGTCAGCGCCGCCTTCCGGGCGCCAGCGATCCGAAGGGATGACGGGCAGCAGCACCAAGGACAGGACCAGCAGCACGCCATGCACGGTGACCTGTTTGCGCGTGGGGAGCTTGCCGATGAAGTGGGCGTAAGCGTACCCGCCGAGGAGCAGGAGCTGGAAGAAGAGCATGCATGCGCTCCAGACGCCGGGACCACCACCGAACCAGGGGAGGATGTACTTGCCGATCAAGGGCTGGACCTGAAAGAGCAAAAAAGCGCCCGTAAAGATCGTGAAAGCGTAGGCGAACATGGGAATTAATTTCGCGAGACGCTAGCCAGCGGGCTTATGGTGCGTCAATGGAATTAGAAACGGAGCTAATGGGACGGGATTCTTGGTGGCATCAAGGGGTGGTGGTTTTTTCCAGCCATGGCACGTTAGAATCCAAGCATTTACCTTCCGAGTAATACTCAAGAGAGATGTAGCCTTTGAAGTTCTCTACGAAATAACCGTTCCACGGTCGGGAATAACGGTGGTCCCACACGTGGTCTTCTTTATAAGTGCCTGTGCCGATGAGTTTCCCATCGGCTGCCCAAACCATCGTCTCGGAGCGAGTGCCATTGGTAGAGATTTGAGTCTCATGGGATTTGGCACCATTCTTGTGCCACCAGTAGGTGAAGCGGCCTGTTGCTTGATCGTTGGTAAAAGAGCCTTCTTCAATAAGTCTGCCAGTCTCTGACCATTTTCGATTGGGGCCGTTTCTCTTATCCTGAGAAAAGAGGACCACTTCCGAAAGAAGTCCATTGGTCCAACACGATATGCGTGGACCGTCTGCAACGCCGTTCATTGAACTGACGAGATGGCTGAATCTTCCGTCGGGATTGAAGATACTGTAGATGCCATGTTCTTTGCCGTCTCGATATTGTTGGATCGAGAATTCACTGCCGTCCTCGTTGAGTGAGATGACTGAGCCGTGGATGTGGCCATTTTTAAAGGGGATGCGCTTGATCGGTCGAAAGCTTTGAAAAGGTTTCTTATGCCAAGGGAGGTCAGCAGACACAGGAACGCTGACTTCGAGCAGGCCGGATAAGCTAGCTATCTTGCTGGCCCAAGGTTCGGAAGGAATAGGAGATCCGGCAGCAAACCAGATTTCGTCTTGGAATACTTTGCCATCGTGAGTCGTGAAGAGCCAGCGACGGCAATCTAAAGGGCCGCGAGCGATCCAATGGAGCAGCCAGAGAGATACGGCGAGGAGAGCCATTGCAAGACAAGCATACCGAATGAGAGCTTTCTTTCGAAGCGATGTCATGGCCGTTTTCATGTGTCTCCTTAGTTGTTGAAATTAATGAACGGGATGAAGGTGGATTTGGCAAGGGGAGAAGTTTGGAATGCGGGGGAAGGAGGTCTGGTGTGCTATGGCGGGCGGCTACTTACTGCCGCCTATAAGCACGGCAGCACGGGGTTTTGTGCTGCGTCGATCTTTGCGGGAACCTAGTGACTTACCGCGTGGGGTGGGCGATTTTGCTCAGGGATGTCGCCTTCCCCCTCACCCCGGCCCTCTCCCTGGGGGAGAGGGAGCCAACATTTCCAGTGCTGATGATAGCTTGAGCGCAGTTGGCTTGCGCCAGGTTCATGGTGCTGGTTTGGCCGGGGATTGGGGAACGGGGTAGAACTGGGCGAACAGCTCGACGATGGTTTCCCAATCTTTCTTGGGCAGGGTGGGGGTGGAGTGGTTGCTGACGAGGGCGAAGACGGTTTTGGTTTCCGGATGGAGCAGGAGGACGGATTTGCCGCCGGTGGAGCCGCCGGTGTGCCAGTAGATGCGATGGCCTTGGGCATCCTTGCCAATGGACCAGCCGAGGCCGTAGGTGGTGGGTTTTCCGTCCGAGGTTTTCTGCGGGGTGAAGAGGAGTTTGAGGGAGCTGTCTTTCAGGAAGCCGGGCTGCAGGAGCGCGGAGCCGAGGCGGACGAGGTCTTCGGGCGTGGAGAGGTAGCCGCCCCCGGCCCATTTGTAGCTGCTGTCCACTTCGGGGGCGGTGGTGAATTGGCCGAGCACGTTGTCGGAATAGAACTTGGTGCAGTGGGGATCGACGATGCCTTTTTGATCGGCGCGGGTGTGAGTGAGTTTGAGAGGTTGGAGGACGTGTTTGTCCATGTAGCTGACGAAGTCCTGTTGCAACGCGGATTCCATGGCGGCGCTGAGGAGGGTCCAGCCGTAGGTGGTGTAGCTGTATTTCGTGCCGGGCGGGGCGACGACGGGATCGTTCTGGAAGATGGTGAGGGCGGCGTGGGAATTGGTGTAGGGCTGATTGCGGCGGGTTTCGAAGCCGATGTAATGGCGGATGCCGGAGAGGTGGCCACCGAGCATGCGGGTGGTAATGGGAGCGCCTTTGTCCGGAAAGTCGGGCACGTATTTCTGGATGGGGGCGTCGAGATCGATCTGGCCGCGCTCGACCATGAGGGCGAGGCCGACGGAGGTGAGGGATTTGGAGATGCTGCCGATGCGGAATTTGGTTTCTTTGGTGACGGGTTTCTTCGCTTCGAGGTCCGCGAAGCCGAAGCCTTCGGACCAGACAATCTTGCCATCGATGGCGACGGCGACGGAAACGCCGGGGACTTTGGGGGCGAGTTCTTGCTGGATAATCGCGCGGGCTTGGGTGATGGCGTTGGTGAGGGTGGTTTCGGCGGCGGGGAGGGAGCAGGTCAGGGCCAGCAGGAGGAGGCTGGTGGTGAGTAGGAAGCGGCGGGGGGATGATGGGGGACGTATGCAGGTGATGTGTGGCATAACGATGGGTTGCGTGGCTGGTTTCTTAGGAAATATTCCGCAACTTTTCTCTGATCAATCGCCTCAGTATTCGAGGATGAAAATACAGTGGCACTGCAATCATCACAATCGCGAGGCCAACAAGTGCCAACGCAATGTAAATGAAGGCTTGCGTCTGACTTTTGGCAACAGGCCCTTGAACCAAACAAGGCGGTGCAATCAGTAGAATGGCGTATCCGACGAACGATACTATTCGAACTCGTCGAGTCCGGCGAGCGAACTCTGAACTCTCCATGCACTCCTTCAGCAAGGCCTCACTCTTCTCGGTCGGAAGCTGATCCAACTCTTGAATATGGACCGGAAACTTGAGCATATGCTGTGTTACTTAACGACCGGATTCCGCAGTTGCGGGAGGTTAGCCTGCATATCAATGGTATTTCTCTAAAACGACAATCGATGTTGCGGCATCGTTGTTATTCCATTCGGAGGCAAAGTAAAAGTATCCATCAGGGCACTCATCCAAATAGACCTTCGCGCCGGGCGCGGCCAAATGGGTCTGTGCCTCACACTTCCAGAAATCGTAGCATTCGGGGAGCGAAATCCAGCGTGGGGGAGCGCCTATGTCAACGACCACAAACTGAACCCGGCTGAGGCGCAGCAAATTCGTAATGTCCTCGGGCGCGAGCGGTCTGATGCGTGTCGCAGTCATGGAGCCATCCGGTGACAGCAACTCTGTGAGCGGCAACTGAGTCACGATTTTGAAATGGGCGTCCATGTCACTTGGTTTTAAGTGCCGACAGATGAGATTACGCTCAAGGGCCGGGCTGGATTAGGACACTAAACTGTAGGATTTGGCGGTGCAAGACGGGCGCACACATGTCCGGACGCAACCACGTTGTGGTTGAATGGAGGAAGGGCGGTTGACCCAACGTAGTCCCGCACGGCGCGGGACAACGTTGGGCTTTGATACGATGCCCCGTTTGGGGCACGGGAGGGGTGCCAATCATGGTCAGGCGTTTCCATGCGCTCGTTTTCGAAATGCGATGATAGGTGAGGCATCTACCAGCCACTTGCCTTCGACAAGGAGAACCGCGATAGGGATGGGCGTGGCGCTGGAGCGGAGGAGCACCCGATCCTGTCCTTCCTCCAGACGGGCAATCCCCATGCCTTGATACTGCTCTGCCAAAAGGGCGGCAACGTCAGGCGGATACCCGCCCTTCCAAAGTAACGCTGCGTCGGGGTGATCCACGATTAGCGGCCGAATTTCGTCTTCCATGCCTCCCAGATTTGCAATCAGGAATTCGAACAGCGCGTCTTCAGGTAATCGCTCGTTACTCATGGGGCGTCTTAATGACTAACATTTATTGGTCCAAACGCGGTTTTGGCTTGGGCTGAATTTCATCCAGCTACTTGGTCTGGAAGACGAGGAGGTAGGGGATGGAGGATTTGCCGTCGGTGTCTTTGAAGTTGCCGAACTTCTGGGAGTTGAGCCAGAGGACGTAGGTTTTCTGGGGTTGAAGTTTCACATCTATGACGCAGGTCTGTTTGTCTTCCAGATACTTGGGCTTGCCGACGATGGGAGGGAAGGTTTCGTCGGAGATCTGGGACCAGGACCAGGAGCCGTCTTTCATGGGTTTGCTGAAGGTGACTTTGATCTGGGTGGTGGTGGCGGCGTCCACGGCGGCATCGCCACTGGCGGGGACGGTTTTGATGACGGAGGCGGGGAGGGATTTGATGGTGGGTTGCGGTTGCTCTTGCGCGGTCGCTAGGGTGGCGGTGAACAGGATGAGGGCGGTGAGACAGGTGAGGGTGGTTTTCATGGTGGTTCCTTTTTGGTTTTCTGGGCGGTGTGTGTGACCGAGATCTGGTTGAGGTCCTCAGGTATCCTTTGCTTGAGCTTGAGTAAGCCGGGTGGGGGTGTTTTTGGCAAGGAGGGAAAGAGGGATGTTTGACGCGAATTACGCGAATTCACGCGAATGGGAAATCAGGGGGATTTACGATTTTGGACCCCGACCAAAAGGTGCGGGGTGAATTTGCGAATTACGAAGCGCAAAGGGGAAGGATGGGAGTAATGGGAGGCATCAAACGGGTGGTGAATATGCGAGTTACAGAAGTTGTATTTTTTGAAAGTTGCTGAGAGTGAATCGGTTCGGTTCGGGGTGAAAATTTTAGCGAAAAGTGATGGCGGAATTGCAGGGATTTGATAGGGTTGTGACAGCTAGCAAGAGGCTGGCGAAAAAGGAGAGGTTTAGCGGTGGTTTCCTTCCACGCGAGATTCCTCACGAATAAAGTATGACGCAGAGAGTTTGTATGGCCGGGAGGAGGGGAGACAGGTCTTATGGGACGAATGGGTCCGATAGGATGGGCCACCATTTCAATTTCCAACAGACGAAGGGGGAATCAACGCGTCAAGCCCAAGCCGCGTCGGGGACAAAGCTGCGTCAAGCCGCAGCACTCCAAAGATGGGGTGGCAAATTCGCTTTTGTTGGGAGGCGTTACGGGGTAAAGAGGGGGGCCGTGAATTCTTCATCTGAACCGTCATTGCTTTGGAACCGTCGTGAAATGTTGCAGGCCACGAGTATGGGCTTGCTGGCGTTGGCCATGGGCGAGGGAACAGGGGCTCTTTCCGCGAGTGCGGCGGAGGCGGGGAAGGTGGTGCCGGGGTTGGAGCCGCTGAACCGGTTCCCGCGGATGGTGCAGGAATATTATGTGAACCGGGTGCGGCGGATTGAGCAATCGCTGCGGGCGAAGCGGCTGGAGATGAGCACGCAGGCGGATGCGCAACGGTATGTGTTGAGTGTGCGGCAGAAGATCCAGCAGTGCTTCGGGCCGTGGCCGGAGAAGACGCCGCTGAATGCGCGCACGATGAAGACGGTGGAGCGGGATGCGTACACGATCGAGAATGTGATCTTCGAGAGCCGGCCGGGTTTCCTGGTGACGGCGAATCTGTATATCCCGAAGGGGAAGCAGTTCCCGCTGCCGGGGATCGTGGGTTCGTGCGGGCATTCGACGAATGGCAAGGCGGCGGCGGCGTATCAGAGTTTTGCGCAGGGGTTGGCGCGGCAGGGTTATGTGGTGCTGATCTTTGATCCGATCGGGCAGGGGGAGCGGTTGCAGTATGTGAACGAGAAGGGGAAATCCCCGGTGGGCGTGGGAGTGCAGGAGCATCTGCTGGGCGGGAACCAGCAGTTCCTGGTGGGCGAGTTCTTCGGGAGCTGGCGGGCGTGGGATGGGATTCGCGCACTAGATTATCTGCTCACGCGGAAGGAAGTGAATCCGCAGATCGTGGGGATCACGGGCAACTCAGGCGGCGGCACGATGACAACGTGGTTGTGCGGATTGGAGAGCCGGTGGACGATGGCGGCGCCGGCGTGTTTCGTGACGACGTTCCGGCGGAATCTGGAGAATGAATTGCCTGCGGACACGGAGCAATGTCCGCCGAAGGCGCTGGCGATGGGTCTGGATCACGAGGATTTCATCGCGGCGATGGCACCCCGGCCGGTGATCATCCTCTCGAAGGAAAAAGATTTCTTCGATGTGCGCGGGACGGAGGAGGCGTATGGGCGGTTGCAGCGGTTGTATGATCTGCTGGGATATCCGAACAATATCGCGATGTTCACGGGGCCGACGTATCACGGTTACTCGCAGGAGAACCGGGAGGAGATGTACAAGTTCTTCAACGCGATGACGCAGGTGTCCAACGCGGAGAAGGAGCCGGCACTGGTGATCGAGAAGGATGAGACGCTGCAATGCACGCCGAACGGGCAGGTGGCGGAAATGAAATCGCGCACGATGGTCTCGTTCACGAAGGAGATCTCGGAACAATTGCGGAAAGGCCGTGCGCCGCTGGATGGGAATGCGTTGCGGCAGGCATTGACGAATGTGTTGAAGGTGCGGCGGCAGAGCACGTATCCGGATTACCGGATATTGCGGCCGCTGGGGAACCGCAAGTATCCGACAAAGAATGCGGTGACGTATGCGGTGGAGACGGAGCCGGGCATCCACGCGCTGGTGACACGCCTGACGGACGAGCCGTTGTATTCGCGGCCGCCGAAGGACAAGAAGCGCGCGGTATTATACATATCGCATCATTCGGCGGATGCGGAATTGCGTGACGAGGCGTTGATCAAGGAAGTGATGGCACTGGAGAAAGAGGCGGCGGTGTATGCGTGCGATGTGCGGGGCATCGGGGAATCGCAACCGGACACGTGCGGCGCGAATTCATTCCTGACGCCTTATGGGAGCGATTATTTTTACGCGATCCATGCGATCATGCTGGATGATTCTTACGTGGCGCAGAAGACGTGGGACATCTTGCGGACGATCGACTGGTTGCGCGGCACAGGTCACGAAGGCGTGCACTTGGTGGCGAAGGGTTGGGGGACGATTCCGGCGACGTTCGCAGCGATCATCGCGGATGAGGTGAACCAGGTGACGTTCAAGCATGCGCTCACGTCGTTCGCGGATCTGGCGGAGACGGAGATCTATAAATGGCCGCTCTCGTGCATGGTGCCGGGGGTGTTGAAGAGTTTCGATCTGCCGGATTGTTACCGGATGTTGTCAGGGAAGAAATTGAAGGTGATCGAGCCGTGGAACGGGAAGGCGGAAGTGGTGGCTGGGTAGGGTAACGGATCACCTCGCCTCGGCGACCAGTGCGGTGCCTTTGGTGATGGCGCTGGTCTGCAAGGTGGCATCCGCGACACTGGCCGGAACTATGGCGAACTGGCCGGGAGACAAAGTCACGGAGCCGGTGTCGGCATAGAGGGAGAGGCTGCCGTGAGTGGCCGCGATGACGAGCGGGCCGGTGTGCGGCAGTGGCAGGGAAGATTTGGGAGGAAGGTTAAGGAGATGGACGGAAAAAAGTTCATGGTCCACCAACAAACGGCGGCTGAGCGTGTTGGCAGCCGCGCCGGAGGTGGTGAGCAAGGCGGGTTCGAAATCGTTGAAATCGATCGAGGCCAGCGCTTGCGCGAGATGGAGGTCACGCGGTTTGCCATCGAGGCCGACGCGGTTCCAATCGAAGACGCGATAGGTGGTGTCCGAGTTCTGCTGGATCTCGAAGAGGACACTGCCGGCGCCAAGGGCGTGGACACGGCCACTGGGCAGGAACATGGCATCGCCGGCCTTGATGGTGTGGCGATGAAAACAATCGGCGACGGTGCCGTCTTTGACTTTGCGTTCGAACTCCGCGCGGGTGACGCCTTTTTTCAAACCCACATAAATCTGGGTCGTGGGTGTGGCGTGCGTCACGTACCACATCTCGGTTTTGGCTTCGCCACCAAGCGCTGCTGCTTTACCGGCGGGCGGATGGACTTGGAGCGAGAGGTCGTCCTGGGCATCGAGCAATTTGACGAGCAGGGGGAAACGGCCGTGCGGAGATTTGGCCGGGCCGAGGAGTTCGGCGGCGTGATGCTCCATCAGCCAGTGGAGGTCCTTACCGGCGAGAGGGCCGTTGGTGATGACGCTCACGCCTTCCGGTCGGTCCGTGATCTCCCACGATTCCCCGATGGGAACGGTGGGCGGGAGCTGCTTGCCGTAGAGTTCAGCCAGCCGACGACCGCCCCAGACACGTTCCTTGAAGATGGGCTGGAACGTGAGCGGGTAGAGCGGCATGGACCAAACGGTTGGTTGTACCGGGAGACCCTAGGCGGCCGCCGGTTGTTTCGCCTTCGGATCGTTGAAATGGCCGTGCGCGCGGAATTTTTGGTAACGCAGACGCAGGCGGTCCGTGGTGCTGAGCTTCAAGGATGCTTCCAAGTGCTTGAGCAGGGCCTGCTTCACGTTCTCGGCGGAAGCCTTGGTGTCCACATGGGCACCGCCGAGCGGTTCCGGGATGATTTCGTCCACCAGTTTGAGCTCCAAGAGGTCCTTGGCGGTGATTTTCAGGGCTTCGGCCGCTTTGGCGGCGGCGTTGCGCTCTTTCCAGAGAATGGCCGCGCAACCTTCCGGGCTGATGACGGAGTAATAAGCATTCTCCATGATGAGTACCTTGTCCGCCACACCGATCCCGAGTGCACCGCCGGAGCCGCCTTCGCCGATAACTATCGCGATGATAGGTACTTGGAGAAGCATCATCTCGCGCAAATTGACGGCGATCGCCTCGGCGATATGACGTTCTTCCGCCCCGATGCCGGGGTAAGCGCCGGCCGTATCGATCAAAGTGATGATGGGAAGACCGAATTTGTCAGCCAACTTCATGAGCCGCAGGGCTTTACGATAGCCTTCCGGATGGGCGGAACCGAAGTTGCGGAGGATGTTTTCCTTAGTGTCGCGACCTTTTTGCGTGCCGATGACGAGCACCTTGTGGTCGCCCAGCTTTGCAAAGCCGGAAACGATGGCGCGGTCATCCGCGTACAGGCGGTCACCGTGCAGTTCGGCGAAATCGCTGAAACTTTGCTGGATGTAATCCAGCGAGAAGGGGCGCTTGGGATGGCGGGCAATCTGGACGCGCTGCCACGCCGTCAGATTGGAGTAAATCTGCTTGCGGGTATCCGCAATCTTTTGCTCCATCTGCTTGATTTCCTGATCAAAATTGATGTCGAGCGATTTGTTATCGCCCGGGTGCTTCTTCAGTTCATCCAATTTACGCTGGAGTTCGATGATCGGTTTTTCGAATTCAAGCTGATGCTTCATGTCGGTGCGGAGGATAGGCAGGAGCGTTTGAGGGTGCAATGGGGAATTAGGAGGGGGAGAAGCGGGCTCAGAGCGGGGGTTAAGGGCCGGGATTTTGCGCGGCGGGCCGGTTTTACTTTATTTTGGGGATTGCCGCCGGGCGGCTTGACCCGGCCCCGGTGCCGTACCTACTATGCGCCACGTTTGTCATGAAAGTATTCCGCTTAATCCTGGGGTTCACGCTGGTGCTGACGCTGTCGGCGGCCGCGCAAACCCGTCTCCTGAACGGTATCGCTGTGATCGTCAATGATGCGGTGATCACCTACAACGAGGTGGAAGATTTTGCCGGGCCGGCCATCGATGTGGTGCGGCGCCAGTATGCCGGGCAGCCCAGCATGTTCCAGCAAAAGGCCACCCAGATCCAGGATGACGCCTTGCAGCAACTGGTGGAACGCCAGTTGATCCTGAACGACTACAAGGTTTCTGGTTACAACCTTCCGGAGAGCATCATCGATGACGAGATCAGCACCCGCATCCGCAAGCAATTCGGTGACCGGCTCACGCTGACGCAGACCTTGCAGGCCCGAGGCGGCACCTATGAAAGTTACCGCCGGAACATCCGGGAGCAGATCATCGTGGATGCGCTGGCCCAGAAGCATGTGAGCAGCGTGGTGCTCATCTCGCCTTACAAGATCGAGCAGTATTACGAATCGAACAAGGCCGGCTTCATGCTGGAGGACCAGGTGAAGCTGCGGATGATCGTATTGAACAAGCCGCCGGGTTCGGATGCCGCAGTCACCACCAAGCTGGCCAAGGAAATCCTCATCAAGCTGGACGAAGGCGCTTCTTTCGCCGAGATGGCCGGCATCTATTCGGAAGGGGCGCAACGGGCGCAGCAGGGTGACTGGGGCTGGGTGGAGAAGAAGAAAACCTTGCGGGCAGAACTGGACGCCGTGGCCTTCTCCCTGAAAAAAGGTCAGCACAGCGGCGTGATTGAGACCCCGGAAGCCTGCTACATCCTGCTGGTGGAGGATGTGCGCCAGTCGCAGGTCCGGCCTTTGCCGGAGATGCGAGATGAGATCGAGAAAATTTTGGTCGCTGAAGAGCGTGCCCGTTTGCGCAAGCAATACATCGACCGCCTCAAAAAGAAGTCGTTTGTCCGCTATTACTGAGAGCTTTCCAGGTTGGGCGTGTCTGGCGCGGCCCGAGTCTGTTTCCTTGTTGCCGTTGGCTAGTGGTAGTTTTGGGCGGAGCTTTTTCCTGTCACAAAACCCTCGCATTCAGGTGTCTATCACCCATTTTGCCGAGGTGTTATCGTTGAACAAGCTGTTATATGGACTGTCTGTTTTTATAACCAAAACTGGGCCGGATGGTCCTTTGGGGTTGTGTGCCACGGGTAAAATGAAGAAAAAAGTCCATATAAATACGGAAAACCGGGGTCGTGCCGGGGTTAGCCGTTGCAATCAGGAACTCCACACTTATCATACGCGGCGCAACCAAGATTAAATGCGGCAAATACTGACCATAGCAGCCAATGCGTTTATGGAGTTGATCCGGCAGCCGGTTTTCCTGCTGCTGGCAACCAGCGCGGCTGTGTTCAACATTTTCCTAGCGGCGGTTCCCTATATCGCGCTGGGTGACGACCCCAAGCTGGTCAAGGATAGCGTGCTGGCGGTTACCTTGATCTCGGGCCTGTTCGGCGCGGTCCTTAGCGCTTCCTCCTCGGTGGGCAAGGAGATCCGGACGGGCACCGCCCTGGCGGTCCTCGCCAAGCCGGTGAGCCGGACGCAATTCCTGATAGCCAAGTTTCTTGGGGTGGCGGGCGCCCTCACGGTGCTTACGTACATCAATCTGCTCAGCGTCCTGCTGGCCAGCCGCATGGCCTATGATGCTTACGGTGATGCCGATATGGCGGGCACCGCGGTCTACTATGGGGCGGTCTTGCTGGCGTATTTTGTGGCGGGCGTCAGCAACTACTTTCTCCGCCGTCCGTTCGCTTCGGATGGGGTGCTGGCCCTGCTGGTCACGACCACCATCGCCTACATCATCATCACCAATTTCATGGTTTTGAAGCACACCGTCGAGGTGGCCCCCAACCGGGTGGACCCGCGCATGGTGCCCGTGACGGTCCTTATCCTGTTCGCCCTCTGGACCTTGGCCGGGGTGGCCTTGGCGTGTTCCACGCGGCTTGAGACCATCCCCACGCTGGCCATCTGTTCCGGCATCTTTCTGTTGGGGCTGATGTCCGATTATCTTTTTGGGCGCCCGGCTGAAGCCGGTGCGTGGTGGGCAAAGCTGCTCTATACGATCACGCCCAACTGGCAGTTGTTTTGGACGGCAGACACTTTGGAGCCGGGCAAGCCCGGGGTGCCGTGGAGTTATGTGGCGCAGGCCTTTGGTTATGTGGTGGGCTATCTCGGAGCCACCCTGATGGCCGCGCTGTATCTGTTTGAAGACCGGGAACTGAGCTAGCACATGAGTACAGACCGCAACGTGCAACGAAACGGGTTGATCAACCTGGTTGTCTTTCTGGGCATCGGCATCGCCGCCGCCGTGGCCGCGCAATATGTGAAATCGGCCACGGCCGAGGTCACCGCGCTGCTGGTCGGCTTCGGCTTCCTGGTGTCCTTGGTATCCTACCTGCAGATGCGCCTGGAAACCCAGGAGCAACTGGAAAAGCTGGAGTTCGACGAACTGCAGAAATCCAAGAATGCCTCGGCGCTCTTCGATACGGCAGAGGCGGAGAATTTCCCCGCCCAGCGCGCCCGCATCCAGTTCGAGCGCTTTGGTGTGCCGGTCTTTGCCGTGCTGCTGCTGCTGGCGCAGTCCGTGGCCGTCTATGTCCTGTGGGTGCGGTATCAAGAGTATGGCGGGCTGGCGATGGACAAGGCCCCGATCGGGATGACCTTTTTCGGCATCTTCATGCTCGCGCAGTTCCTCTTGGGCAAGTACTCCGCCGGCGTCGCCCGGCTGGAGAAGCAGCGCCTCATGCGGCCCGGTTCAGCTTACATGCTGCTTTGCTCTTTCGCGAGCCTGCTGGCGCTGACGGCCTTGATCTTCGCGTATCTGGGCAATCCGAACGTGGATGTCCTCATCGCCCGTGCGCTGATCGTCATTCTGGGATTGGCCGCGGCGGAAACGTTCTTTAACGTCATCTTCGAGGCCTATCGTCCGCGTTTGAAGGGGCAGGTGATGCATCTGCTGTATGACAGCCGCGTCATCGGCCTGGTGGGTGATCCGGCCGGTTTCTTTGCCACGGCGGCGCAGGCGCTGGATTACCAGTTCGGCTTCAAGGTCTCGGAGACCTGGTTCTATCGTTTTCTGCAGCGCACCATCGCCTGGATCATCCTGGCGCAGGTGGGCATTTTGTGGCTTTCCAGCGCGGTCGTTTTCATCGAGCCGGGTGAACAGGCTTTGCTGGAGCGATTCGGCAAACCTTCCGGCCGTGGGGTGTTGGAGCCGGGCCCGCACTTCAAGCTGCCTTGGCCCATGGACAAGGTTTATCGCTACCAGACCCGTGCCATCCAGAGTTTCCTGGTCGGCGTCATCCCGGATGACAAGCTCGAAAAGGAACACACCGTCCTCTGGACCAAGGCGCACTATAAGGAAGAGATCAACATGTTGGTGGCCAGCCGCCAGCAACAGACCATCACGAACACCACGGAATCCACTGCGGAAGCGGCCGTCCCTGTCAACCTGCTGACGGCGAGCATTCCGGTGCAGTACACCATCAAGGATCTGGAGAAATGGGCTTACAACCACGCCGACGCCGGCCAGTTGCTGGAGAAGCTGGCGACCCGGGAAGTGGTGAACTTCCTGGTGAGCGTGGACTTGGATGAAATCATGGCCAAGGGCCGTCTGGATGCCGCCAAGACCTTGCAGGAAAGGATCCAAAAGACCGCCGACGCGCAGGAACTCGGGGTGAACATCATCTTCGTCGGGTTGCAGGACATCCATCCGCCAGTGGCCGTGGCCGAGGCTTATGAAGAGGTGAACGGGGCTTTGCAGGCGCGTCAGGGCATCATTTACACGGCTGAAGGCGAGAAGGCCCAGGCCATTCCGATGGCCCGCGCTCAGGCGGCGAACATCCTGGCCGATGCCGAAGTTTACCGTCTGTCGGAAAAAGCCAAGGGTGTGGCGGCTGCGGGGCGCTTCCCGAACCAGGTCATCGCCTATCAGGCGGCCCCCGAGGTTTTCCGCCAGCGTTCCTATCTGGACACAATGAGCCGGGCGGTTGCTCCGGCCCGCAAGTATGTCATCGGCATCACCAATACCACGGACACCATCATCATGAACCTGGAAGACCGGGTACGGATGGACATCCTGGAAGACGTGGCCTTGCCGCCACCCACGCCGAAAGAATAATTTTTAACTTAAGCAGCTGAAGAAATAATTTGGGTATGAAGAAGAATACTCTGTCATTAGTCGTCGGGATCATTTTGGTCATCGTGTTCGCGTTCCTGCTGTTCTCCTTTCAGGTCAGGGAGACGGAAGTGGCGGTCGTGACCCAGTTCGGCAAGTTCTCCGCGCCGAAGACCGAGCCGGGGCTGTACTTCAAACTGCCGTGGCCGATCCAGAACGTTTACAAGTTCGAGAACCGCACGCAGAACTTCGAGAAGAAGTTCGAGCAGACGCAGACGAAGGATTCGCGCATCATCCTCATCACCGTCTTCGCCGGCTGGAAGATCGCCGATCCGGCCAAGTTCCTCACCAGCTTCAACGGCGACGCCGCCAAGGCGGAAGAGAAGCTCGAGAACCTTATCCGGAGCGCCAAGAACGGCGTGATCGGCCAGTATGACTTCAGCGACCTTGTCTCCGCGGACCCGAAGACCCTGAAGTTCGACCAGATCGAGAAGGAGATGCTGGCGAATGTGAAACCGCTGGCCGAAAAAGAATACGGCGTAGAAGTGGTGCTGCTCGGCATCAAGCAGCTCGGTCTGCCGGAGAACGTGACCACCAAGGTCTTCGCCCGCATGAAGGCGGAACGCGAACGGCTCGTGAAGGAATTGACGGCGGAAGGCGAGAGCGAAGCCACCCGCATCCGCGCCGAGGCCAAGCAGAAGCGCGAAGAGATCCTCGCCGAGGCCAAGGGCAAGGCCGAGATCATCCGCGGACAGGGCGATCGTGAAGCTGCCAAGTCTTACGCCGTGTTCAAAGAAGAGCCGGATCTGGCCATCTTCCTCCTCCGCCTCAAGGCGCTGGAATTGTCCTTGAAGGACCGCTCCACGCTCATCCTGGACCAGCAGACCCCGCCGTTTGACATGCTGAGCGGTGGCGGCTGGGAAGCGAACGACAAGAAAGCCAAAAAGTAACCCGATCCATGAGCGATAAAGACTCCCAAGGCTCGCATGATCATGATCATGGCGGGCATGAGCATGACCACTCGCATTCGCATGGTCACGGGCATGACCATGATCATGGGCATGATCATGATCACGGTGGTGAGAAAGATCATCTCGAGGAATTGCTGGGGCAGAAAAAAGTTGCTCCCGAGCCGGAGGCCGAGCTGGTCAGCGATGTGGATGATCCGTCCACCCGCGCCTTGGCCGAGGCGCTCCGCAGCAGCTTTGCCATCGTCAAGGTGCTGATGGTGGTCCTCGTCGTCATCTTCTTCTCCTCGGGTGTGTTCCAGGTGAAGGAGAACGAGGCGGCCGTCATTTTGCGATTGGGCAAGCCGGTGGGGCAGGGCACTGAAGTCGCTTTGAAACCCGGACTGCACTGGGCGTTTCCCTACCCGATCGACGAGATCGTCAAGATCCCGCTGGGCCAGAGCCACAGCGTGCTGTCCACGAACGGCTGGCCTTCCGTCAATCCCACGCAGGAGATCAAAGGGGACATGCCGTCCGGATCGGAATCGTTGCGTCCGGGGGTGGATGGTTACGTCCTTACTTCCGATGGCAACATCATCCATGTGAAGGCCACGCTGAACTATCGCATCAGCGATCCCGTGCGCTACACCTTCGAGTACGCGAACACCACCAAGCTCCTGGCCAGCTTTGTGGACAACGCCGTCTTTTATGCGGCCACGTTCTTCACCGCCGAGAATGCCTTGTATAAAGACAAGGCGGCTTTTCGCGACAAGGTATCCGACCGGGTGCAGCAGCTTGTGAACCAATACAACCTCGGCGTCACGCTGGAACCCATCAGCGTAGACACCTCGGCTCCTTTCAACGTGCGTCCTTCCTATGAAGCGGTGCAACAGTCCGATCTGGACCGGAACGAAAAGGTCAATGCCGCCCAAGGTGATGCTGGCAAGTTGCTGCGCGAGGCCGATGGTGAAGCGCAGGCCCTGATCAGCGCCGGCATGTCCGAGAGCAACCAGCTCGTGCAGGCGGTGCGTGCGGAAGCCGCTACGTACAACGAACTGCTGCCCCTCTACCGCGAGGACCCGGTCCTGTTCAAGCGCCGGGTGATGACGGAAAAGCTCCAAACGGTGTTCGTCAACGCTCAGGACAAATTCTTCATCCCCAATCGTGCCGATGGCGAAAAACGCGAACTGCGGCTACAGTTAAACCGTGAGCCCGTGAAACCGAAGGGCAACAACTAGCTTTGAACCGGTGGCCTTGGCCACCAGAAAAATTTAAGCAACATGCAAGTTTCATCCCATGCGGACCACGCGCATGATCATAACCACGACGGCTGCTCCAGTTGCGGCCATGACCATTCCCATACCGAGGTCAAGCTGCAGCAGGTCATTCTTGGTCTGGTTTTCATCCTCAATTCTTTCATCGCGGACAAGTTCCTGGACAAGGGCGACGGAATCACCACGATGGGCGCAGTCAGTGCCATCAGTGCGATGATCGGTGCGCTCATCCTGGGCACGCCCATCGTGTTGCTGGGCATCAAGGATTTGCGCAAGGGTGTGCTGAGCACGAATGAACTGGTGGCGCTCGCGGTTCTCGCCTCCTTCGCTTCCGGCCATTATCAGGAGGCCGGCACGGTCGCTTTCTTCATGCTCCTCGGTGAGATCATCGAGACGCGCACGGCGGATGGCGCCCGCCGCTCCATCGAGTCCCTCATCAAGCTGACCCCGACCAAGGCGCGCCGTATCAAGGACGGCAAGGAAGAGGAAGTGGCCGTCAAAGAGCTCAAGATTGGCGATATCATCCGGGTGCGTCCGGGGGATAACATCGCGGCGGACGGGCTCATCCTGAGCGGTCAAGGCTCCATCAATCAGGCCAACATCACGGGTGAATCCTTGCCGGTGGACAAGAAGGTGGGCGATGAAGTCTTCGCCGGTACCGTGAATCTGAATGGCGTGCTGGAGATCAAGGTGAACCGGGCGGGCACGGACACGACGCTCGGTCGTGTGCATGATCTCATCCTCGCAGCGGAAAAGACCAAGCTGCCCATCATGCGGCTGGTGGACCAGTACATGCATTTCTACACCCCGCTGGTGTTTGTCATCGGCCTGATGGTGTTCGCTTTCTCGAAGGACCTGAACCGCGTGATCGCCGTTTACATCGTGGCCTGCCCCTGTGCGTTCATCTTGGCGACACCGACGGCGATGGTCGCGGCACTTTCCGCCGCTGCCCGTCTGGGGGTGCTCATCAAGAATATCGCGGACTTGGAGCTGGCCGCACGCATCAATGCCTTCATCTTTGACAAGACGGGTACGTTGACGACGGGCAAATTGGCCGTCAGCCGGCTGGCTCCGTTGAACGGTGTGAAGCCCGCAGAACTGCTGCGCATCGGTGCTTCGGCCGAGCGTTACAGCAACCATCCGACCGCGAAAGCTCTCTCGCAGTTGGCCGAAGAAGCCGGGGTGCCGCTCGTAGAGCCGTTGAACTTTTCCGAGACTGCCGGCAAGGGTGTGCAGGCGGACATCGAAGGCGCCCGCATCTATGTGGGCCGGGCCAACTGGCTCAAGGAAAATGGCGTGAAGGAGGATTTCATGAGTTCCGTGGACCTGAACGAGACGGAAGGGTTCAGCCTCATCTTCGTGGCCCGCAACGGCCAGTGCATCGGTTGGGTGGGCTTGAAAGACCAGACCCGGGCGGAAGCGAAAGAAGCACTCGCCGACCTGCTGCATAGCGGAGTGCGCCGCGTGGCGATGGTCTCGGGCGACCGCCAGCCGGTGGCCATCCGCGTGGCCAAGGAGATCGGTTGCGAAGAAGTCGTGGCCGAATGCCTGCCGCAGAACAAGGTGGAGTTCGTGCGGGCGATGAAGAAGAAGGGTTATCGCGTGGCCGTGGTGGGTGACGGTGTGAATGATGCGCCCGCGCTCGCGGCGGGTGATATCGGCATCGCGATGGGTGCGGCCGGTTCCGAGGTGGCCATCCACAGCGCGACGATCGCGCTGATGAACAACGATCTGCGCCGTCTGCCGTTCCTTGTGCGGCTCTCGCGCCAGACCCGGGCGGTCATCAACCAGAACTTCCTCATCGGCATCCTGTTCGTCATCGGCGGCCTCATCCTGGCCGCCTTCGGCAAGATCAACCCGATCATGGCGGCTGTGATGCATGTGATGGGTTCGCTCCTCGTGGTGTTCAACAGCTTCCGCCTGGTCCGCCAGGGTGAGGAACTCGAGCCGTTCATCGCGGAGACACCCAAACCGGCAGCCCAGGATGCGCCCGCTACCGGCGGCCAGCTTTCCCCCAAGGCCGCCTGATAAATTACGACCATGGTTGCTCCAATTGAATCAACGTCAGCGCCCGAGTCCACGTCGCCCAACAGCGACCTTGTCGTGGCGGTGCGCGGTCTCTCCAAGGTGTTCAAAGACTTCTGGGGCCGCCCCAAGGCGCGGGCCGTGGACAACGTGGATTTCGAGGTGCGCCGCGGTGAAGTGTTCGGTCTGCTCGGACCCAACGGTTCCGGCAAATCCACCACGGTGAAGATGCTGCTCGGGTTGTTGAACCCGACAAAAGGGCACATCGAAGTCTTCGGCAAATCCCCCCGGCATGTGGCCACGAAGGCCCGCATCGGGTATCTGCCGGAAGAATCCTACCTCTACCGCTATCTGAGCTCGGCGGAGACCCTGGATTTCTTTGGCAATCTCTTTGAACTGCCGCCCGGCGACCGGCGCCTGCGGGCGGAGCAATTGATTGAGATGGTGGGCTTGAACCAGGCCCGTGGCCGTCTGGTCGGTGAGTTTTCCAAAGGCATGCAGCGCCGCATCGGTCTGGCCCAGGCGCTCATCAACGATCCTGATCTGGTGATCCTGGATGAACCGACGGCGGGCATGGACCCGATTGGTTGCCGGGAGGTGAAAGATCTCATCCTCGCGCTCGCCAAGCGCGGCAAGACCGTGATCCTCAGCAGCCATCTGCTGGCCGATGTGGAGGATGTCTGTGACCGGGTGGTGATCTATTACGGCGGCAAGATCCATGCTTCTGGTCCGCTCAAGACTTTGCTGACCAAGCCGGACTCCGTCCGCATCACGGCTCCGGTGCTGCCGCGCGAGACCATGGAGAAGGTGTTGGAACTGATCCGCCACGACGTGGGCAGGGACAAGGTGCGCGTGGACAATCCGACGCAGAACCTGGAGAACTATTTCTTGGAAGTCGTGGAGCGCGCCCGGGCGGCGGCTTCGCATACCTCGGGCGCCACTTCTGGCGCCCAGGTCGCCGCGTATCTGCGGGGCGATGCGGACAAGGTGGCCCAGGCCCAGGCGGACAGCGTGCTTGATCGTCTGACGCACGCGCAAAAGCCCGAGGCGGAGACGTCGGCCGCTGCGGCTCCGGTTCCGCAGAAGCAAGTCGACAATGCGCGACTGGCCCAGTTGTCCGCCGCCGAAGCTCCCGCTCCGGTCACGCCCCCGAAGCCCGAGGCGACCCAGGTGGCCAAAGAACAGATCGACAAGGCCAACGACAAACTTTCCTCGTTGCTGGGCGGCAAGGAGTAGCATACGGCCTGATCAAACATGGATTTCGGACCCCAATTCTTGCGGTTGATATTTCGCCTGATGACGGCATTTGGCCTGTTCACCTGGCTGTCCCGCAAGCTGTTCGGCGCGCGCATCACGGCCGTCGCGGCGGTGACGTTGCAGGCGACCTATCGCTTCCGGCTCTTTCCCGCGTTGCTGGTGTTTCTCCTGTTGACGGTGGTCGTTCTCCCGCTAGTCATCAAAGATGACGGCACGGCCCGCGGCCTCACCCAGATCCTGCTTACCTACACCATGGGTATCTCCGTAAGCTTGCTGGGTTTCAGCACCTTGTGGCTGGCTTGCGGCGTGCTGGCCCGGGATATCGAAGATTGCACCATCCAGACTTTGGCCGTGAAACCCATCGCCCGCTGGGAGATCTGGATCGGCAAATGGCTGGGAGTGGTGGCGCTCAACGCCATTTTGCTCAGCTTCATCGGGGTGGCCGTTTATACTTCCGTGCTGTACCGGGCGGCCAAGTTGCCGGATGAGCAGAAGATAGTTTTGCGCGACCAGATACTGGTTGGTCGCGGTTCCGTGAAGGCTCCGGTGCCCGACCTTAAAGCGGACATTGAAAAAACCCTGCAGGAACGGCTGAAGGAACCCAGCATCGCCGCGATGGACCCGGTCTTTGTAAGGCAGCAGGTGGAGGAGATGGTGAAAGGTCGTGAGCAATATGTGCCCCCGCTGATGGGCAAACGCTGGGACTTGGATTTTGGTGCGTTGAAAAACTTGGTCGTCGACCGGCAGATGCAGATCCGTGTGAAGTTCAACAAGGGTGTGCTGACGCAGATCACTTCTTTCCCCGTGATGTTCCAAGTCGGTCCGCCGGGTGATCCGCGGATGATCCGTATCGAAACGGCGCTGGCGGATGACAGTTACCATGAGATCCCGGTGGGGACGAACCTGCTGGATGCCCAGGGCAAGCTGAACGTGGAATTTTACAACATGGGCCCGGTGCCTTTGATGGTACCCTTGGAGGACGGCGTCGAGGTGCTCTACTATGAATCCGGTTTCGGGGTGAATTTCTGCCGCGGACTGGTCATCGTCTTTTTGTGGCTGGCGTTGTTGGCGGCCTTGGGACTGGCAGCGGCCAGTTACATGTCCTTCCCGGTGGCCGCCTTCTTTTCGCTGGCGATGCTAGTCGTCGCCCTGTCGAGCGGCGTGATGGAAAATGTGGTGCGCGACGGCACGGTGACCGGCGTGAATCATGAGACGGGCAAGGCGGTCGGTTCGGCCGTGGACCTGATCATCGTGCCAATGTTCCGGGTGATGTTGAAGCTGATCAATCTGATCAAGGAGTTCTCCCCGATCGATTCTTTGAGCAGCGGACGCAGCGTGTCCTGGTGGACCTTGCTCAAGGCCGTGGGGCAGATCGGCGTGCTGGTGACCGGTCTGATGGGGTTGATGGGCATCGGCCTGTTCTACCGTCGCGAACTGGCGTCCGTACAGCAAACAAGTTGAGATGACCGAAAGCCGCCTATACAAACCTTTCCTGTTGCTGCTGGCCCTGGCGATGCTGGGCACGGCGGGCATCACCCAGCGGGCGCTCAACGAGGAGCGCACCGCGATGGGTCTGACGCGGACGGAACCGCTGGAGAACGCGCCGCCCATGCTGGCTTTCACCACGGTCGCCTTGGGCGGTTTCCGCGGGCTGATCGCCAATGCGCTCTGGCTGCGGGCCAATGAGATGCAAACCAGCGGCAAGTATTTCGAGATGGTCCAACTCTCGGACTGGATCACCAAGCTGCAGCCCCACTTCGCCATGGTCTGGCGGCATCAGGCCTGGAACATGGCCTACAACATCTCCATCAAATCCCCGGACCAGAAGGAACGCTGGATGTGGGTGATGCGCGGGGTGGAACTCTTGCGGGACGAGGGCATCCGTTTCAATCCCCATGAGGTGACGCTGTATCAGGAGCTGGGCTGGTTCTTCCAGAACAAGATCGGGGGGAACATGGATGACGGTCACATGTACTTCAAGCTCTCGTGGGCCTATGACATGGACCAGTTGATCGGCCGCCCGCCCTATAAGTTTGAGCATCTGGTCAAGCCGCAGACACCGGAAGATGAGGCGACGCTCAAGAAGCTGCGTGAGACCTACAAGATGGAGCCGGCCTACATGCAGAACGTGGAGAACATCTACGGTCCGCTGGACTGGCGCATGCCGGAGACCCAGGCCATCTATTGGGCCTTTGTGGGCATGCAAAAAGCGCCCAAGGGCGTGGACCTGATGCCGCTGCGGCGTTTGATTTACCAGTCCATGCAGCTCGCGTTTCATCGTGGCCGGCTGGTACTGAACGCGGCAGATGGCCGGGCGGAGTTCGCCCCCAACGTGGACATCGTGGACAAGGTCAATGCTTCCTACTACCAGATGATCCGGGAGGAGCCCGACCTGGAGAACCTCAAGCAAGGTCATCAGAATTTCCTGAAGAGCGCCGTCAGCACCCTTTATCTCTACAATCGTGAAGCGGACGCTGCGAAGTATTGGAAGGAATTGAAACGCGTCTATCCCGAGATGGTGATAGACTGGAACACTTACGAGGAATACAGCATCTGGCGCACCACGGAGCTGCTCGCCAACGAGGGCAAGGACAAGTTCCTCGCGGTCATCGAAGGTTTGCTCGTGCGTTCATACACATTGCTCGCGGTGGGCGAGTATGACCGGGCGGCTGGCTACGAGCGCATGGCGCTGAAATCATGGCAGATCCACCAGGCGAAGGTCGATGTCGATACCAAGCCGGACATCAAAGCCCGTATCGAGCTGGAACCGTTCCCGAACATCAAGCGGCGGGTGCTGAATGATTTGCTGAATCCGGAGAAGAAGCTGATGTCACCGGAACTGGCCCTGCAACTGCGTACCGAGCTGGGCTTGCCGATGCCGACGGTGGCGAACCAGAAGCCCGGCGAAACGCCCGCACTGACCCATCCCGAGGAGATGCGCAAATTGTCACCCAAGGATTTCATGACCCAGAACGGGAAACGCACGGGCATGGTCACCTTGCCCAGTGGTGTGCAATACCGCGTGATCGAGCAGGGCAACGGCCCCAAGCCGAAGGCCGGTCTCAAGACGTTTCTGCATTACTGGGAACGGACGGCTGCCGGCAAGAGCATCATCAACACCTATACGACGGTGCCCGCTCCGGCGATGGACATCGCCAGTTTCAAAGCCGCCGGAGTACGCGAGGTGATTCCGCTCATGAACGCGGGTTCCAAGTGGCACGTCTATGTCCCGCCCCAACTGGCCTATGGTGAGCGGGGCAATCCACCCGACATCCCGCCCAACACCGTGATGGTTTATGAAATCCATCTGGTGGAAGTGAAGTGATGTGATGGCCAGCTCCGGCCGGTTCAGGGCTGGGCTTCCCAGGGAGGGAGAGGAAAACGAAGCAGCGCTTTCGCCAGTACAGCAAAAACCCCTCCGCCATGATTGGCAGAGGGGCTCTCAGCAGTATTTTCAGTTAGTTGTTTCCACCTTTACGGAGCCAGTCGTGGCGTCGTAAACGAATTTTTCGCCTGTCGGCAACTGTGGCAGACGGGATATGTGTCGGGTGGTGACGGCTTCCTGCAACGTCGCGGGGAACCGCCCTTTCTCTTCCTTGAACATGGAGACGCCGTAGTTGATCAGCATGACTTCCTGTTCGGTGAGTGGACGGCCTTTGCCGCCCAGCGGTTCGCTGTCCGTGAGTTCCGTCGCCACTGCCGCAGCGGGCGGTGCCACCGAGTCTGGCACGGCCACAACCGGGGCGGTTGGTTGAGTGATGTCCACACTCTGCGTCTGGGGAGCTGGGGCGATCACCGGAGCTTCCGGTTCGCCTCCGCAGCCGACCAGTAAAGCACCGGTCGCCAGAGCCATCAAACATGCGTTACGCATAAGTTTTGCAGGGTGGAGATCTTAGTCGTTCGGCAGGATGGTCCACATGCCGGTGCGCTTCGAGGAGTCGATATTGGTCGAGCCCAACGTTTTCAAAGGCGACATGAACTCCACGTGGCCATCGCCCATGAGATAGTTCCAGGAACCATTGGGGTGGAAGTCCGCGGCGTTGGGATACGTATAGTCACCCCCGGCTGCGGCCACCGTGCCGCTCTGGATATGACCATTGGCGGCATCGATGCGGGCTTCGTCCGGATGGCCCATCACGTTGCTGACGTGGATGCGCTCGGTGAGGAGGATGGTTTCCGAACTGTCCCGCAGCATCGCGCTATAGACACTGTATTGGCGGCGAGGAGCTGTCAGCGGAATCGAGTTCGTGTAGCTGCTTGGCACCGGATCCTTGGTGTTCCAAGGATTGTCCGAGGAAGTGGCACCACCGTTGCCGAAGTTCCAGCTCAGACCGATGCCGGTCTGGGCGCTGGGTGAAGGCGGCCAGGGAACCGTGGTCGCGGCACTGGCACCCTGGATGTAACGAGGCATGGCATAAGAGCGTTTGTTCTTGTTGCCGGTGGTATACCAGGTCGGTGTTGGGCTCTTGTCTTGCGGACAAACGATCACTTTGACTTTGGCGTTGCCGGTATAAGGGCCGGACCAAAGGTCGTTCTCGCTCAGGCTGCCGCCGAGGTAGCCGTTCAGCAGATCATCCCAAGTCATCTCGGAGCCGTATTTGAAACGCAGCCGGGCATAGGGGAATTTATCGGCATTGTCCGAGATATACATGGCATTGGCGGTGCCCATCTGCTTCAGGCCGTTCAAGCACTGGGTGGAGACGGCCTTGGCTTTGGCTTTCGCCAGCGCAGGCAGGAGCATGCCGGCCAAGATGGCGATGATGGCGATCACCACCAAAAGCTCAATGAGGGTGAATCCCTGCCAGGAAAGGCGGGGCCGACGATACGACTGGTACTTCATACGACTTTACTACTTTTTTGTTACGTCTGCCGGAAGGGTTGCTCCCCCGGCTTTACGACTGGTTATGACTTACTGCTTAAACGGTCAGACGCTGGTTCCCTGGTTCGGGTTACATCCGCTCCAATTTGCTCAGCAATCGCAGGTCCCCGGTTGGGGCGGATTCGTAATTTGCTGGCAAGCAGGGGCTTGCGTAGACTCGGAATGCTGCAGCTTAAGGCGCTTAGATGCCGGGCTCAAGGGCGAGAAGTGAGAATCCGTACGTTTACGTAGTAATTTTCGTTGCTCAAGAGGGGGCTACTTGGAGGAAGTCAATCCGCGCAGGATCTGATACTTCCGGTGGACCTCGCGGGCGCAGTAGTTGGCGATTTGCCAGCCTTGGCGCCCGTCCAGAAAACCGCGGCGCAAGATATAACCACGCAACCAGCGGAAGGCGGCGTGACTGTAGGGGGAAATAAAGTTGGCCGTGCGCCCTGCTTCCGCCTGGGTTTCTGCCCATAGCCGGGCATATTTCTCACAACGTTGCCAGTGGTCCTCGGCGTTTTTGAACGAGTAATGGTGCAGATCGCCGGTCAGTTGGATGATCTGTCCTTCGATCTCCAGCCGTTCATGTACCCGGCCACCGGCAAAGCGAGCGCGGGTCCGGCGGAACAGGCGGGTAAGTCGGTCAGGATACCAGTCGCCGTGACGGATCCATTTGCCTTCGTAGAGCACGCAGCGTGGTACGTTGTAGCCGCTCACATCATTAGGGATGTCCGTTTGCTTGAGCGTCTGGATCTCGGCGCGCAACTGGGGTGAAAGCTCTTCATCCGCATCGATGCTGAAGACCCATTCGTGCTGCGCGAGGGAGAGGACCACATTCTTCTGGCCGACGTAGCCGAGCCAGTCCTGATGCTGCCACCGGGCTTTGAACTGGCGGGCGATGTCTTGTGTGCCGTCCGTGCTGCCGGAATCGACGATGACGATCTCATCGGCCAGGTCCGCGCAGCTTTGCAGGCAGCGCGCCAGGTTTTCCTGCTCATTGAGCGTGATGAGGCAGAAGGAGATCTTCATTTCTGTTTGTCCGCGGCCGCCCGCTCGAGAATGGTCATGGTCTCCGCCACGTTCCGCTCCAGCGCGAGCTGGGTCAGGTTCGTCGTCGGCAGGTGATGATGCCGGACGGACATCCAATATAATGTCTCCATCAAGGCGGCGGAGATGTCGTCGGGCCGCTGGATGACACTGCCATTGACCCGTTGCTCAATCAACTCGGAGGCACCATTGCACGCGGTGGTGATGACCGGCAGCCCGGAGGCCAAGGCTTCGCAGACCACGTTGGCAGATGGTTCGTAGATGGGCAGGAACAGGAAGAGATCGGCGGCGGCGTAGGCGTTCTCCACGTTCTTCTGGGGCCCGGCAAATACCACATTGACCCAAGAGCCGGAGGGACGTTTGAGCTTGCCGACGATGAGGGTCTTGATGGGGCGGGTGGGGGCCAGTTTGCCTGGCAGGTCGATCTGCCAGTCGCTGCCGTGCAACCGTTCCGCCGCCAAATGCTCGGCTTGCACGTCCAGCAAGGATTCCCGCACTTCTGCCACGGCGGCGGTGGTGCGCAGCACGTGTTTCAACCCTTTGCGCTCCTGACCAGAACCGACGAAGAGGCAGACGAAATCGTTCTTGTCCAAGCCGAATTGCTGGCGGGCCTCGGTGCGGCGGGCGTTCTGGAAGCGGTCCACTTCGATGCCGTTGCGGACAAGATGGATGCGGGCAGCGGGGAAATTGAAGTGCCGCAGGATCTCCCGCTCCACCATGTTGGAGTTCACTATGATGCGGCCGGTATTCGCCGGATCCATGGTGCGGGCTTCCAGCTCCAGCATGTTGCGGTGAAAACCGCCCAGGCCGATGAAGGGGCGCTGCCACCACGGCGCATACTTTCTCCGGGCCGCCAGCCATTCGCGATGCAAGCCGTCACCAGCCCGATAGACGTCCTGCTTCAGGGTGCGTTCCAGGCTGAACACGCAGTCGAATTGGGAGGCACCCAGCATTTCGTCTACTCGCCGGGCGAAGGCGACCGGTCGGTCGGCCCGGGAACCGTTCACCGCCACGGGGTGGAACCGCACGCCTTGCGGCGGGGCTTCCCAAGCCTCGGCGAACAGATGCACCTCATGCCCCCCGGAGGCGAGGGCATCGAGCAAACGCTGCAGATATAACTCCGCCCCGCCCGTGGCAGCAAAGCGGCGGCGGATGAGCGCCAGTTTCATCAATTGGCCTGCGAAACGGCCGGCGGGTCCTTGCGCCCCCAGGCAAACCAGATGGCCAGGACCAAGGCCGCCCCGTTAAAGGCAGTCATCGTGCGGATGATCATACGATAAGCCTCAAAGGAATCCAACTGCGGCAACCAGGGGCGGAGCTGAATCATGGTAAATACGTAGGCGGCAGCCAAAAGCATGATCCAGGGGATGAAGGCGTAGCGTTTGCGGGCCAGCAAGCCGCCGACCACGACGTTGGCCATGGTCAGGAGCAGCATGCACCAGACGAAACCCGCCACCAAGGGGGCGGCCTGCCACATCTCCGGGCTCTTGAAATAAAGCACCCGCAAGGGCAGCCAAGGAAGCAAGCTGCTGGCTATGGCGGCCAGCCCGCCCATGATGGCCGTGGAGATCAGGGTCAGCTTCAAGGCATCGGATTTCTCGGCCTTGGCGACACTTTGCACGATCTTGGGAAACATCACCATGGCCAGGGGGGCGGTGAACTGGAACAGGGCAAAGCCGATGTTCTGGCCGGCCATATAAAGTTTTCGCTGGCCAGCTTCAAAGGTCGCCTGGATGAAGGGCACATCGAAGGAGGAAAGCAGCATGACTCCGCCCGTGCCGCCCATCAGGGGCAGCAATTGCACGAGCCAGTCGTTGACCGGAAACTTTTCACCAGGGCCGCAGAGAACGTCACGGATCCAATAGAGTCCAAAGGCCAGAGCAAGACCTTGTCCAATGACGGCCGCGAGCATGGCACCGGCCGACTGGCCGCGAAACACCAGCACGATGGCGATCAACGCGGTGATGCGCACGAAGCCATCGAGGATCAAGGTCCAACCCAGCCCAAAAAAGTTTTGTTTCCCCTGCAAGATGCCGCGCGCCATGACCAGCCAAAGCTGGCTGAGCACCAGCCCGATGCTGAAATAAAGGGTCAACGGGTTCGTGATCGTGAAACCGGTCATGATGCTTTTCCGCTTGAGCACGACGAAGGCAAAGAGCAGTCCCCAGAGTATCAGGATGCCCAAGGCAAAAGCCCGGGTGGAGGAACGCAACTGGCGTTCTTTTTGCTCGGTGATGGCGGCGGCGGCCTGTTGCGCGAAGATGGTCTGCAAGGCCGCCGCCGGGATGGCGATCAGCAGCTGCAGCTTGAGCATGGCGGTGAAGACCTCGTACTCCTCTTCGAGCAAACGCGGAGGCGCGGTGACCGTATGCACCAGCATCATGCACCCGCCCATCAGCACGGTGGCGATGACCATCCAGCCGCTTTGGCGGAAGAAGGAGGCTTTGGATTCGGCGGCGCTCATGCGGGAGAGATTCTTTCCAAGGTCACTTCAACTGCCGCCTGTTCGGCCTTGGTCTTCAGGCGGGTGAACAAGCCCTTCCAGAACCCGAATCCGTAGCTTAAGTGTGACAGCATGATCAGCGGTGCCACCGGCCAGAAAAATTCCAGCCCGCGCGCCAAGGCCATAGTCTGCCCGAACACCGCGACAAAGTAAGCAAATAACGGCCACCAGAGCAGCTTGGGCAAAAAGGGCAGGGCGAGCAGGTACAGGCAGAACAGCGGGGGAACGAAATTCGGGGCGCTGCCGAAGGTCGGATTCACGCGGAATTGCTCGGCACGACCGCGGCCGTAGGTCATGAGCATCTTGGCGAAGGACTTGAGATCGCGACGCGGGCGGCGCTCAACGATGAAGGCAGGATCGTAAAGCAGTGTGAAACCCTCTTTTTGGAGCCTATCCATCAAAGCATTCTCCTCGTTGGGATAAAGCGCTTCATCGAACCCCCCGGCGGCCAGAAACTCCTGTCTCCGCATCATCATGTTGCAGAGGATCAGCTCCTTTTCCGAACTGGCGCGGAGTTGGCCGATGGGTGCGTAGCGTGCACGACTCGGGCCGAAGGCGAGGAAGCTGGCCATCACTTGTGCGAAGGCTTGCTCGATATCCGGTGCATCTTGCGGGCAAACATTAGGGCCACCGAGCAAGGCGGCTTTCAGATTTTTAGCGAAGTGGAGCGCGCCACGCTTTAGATTATCGGGAGGAGCGATGGCGTCGTCATCGAGGAAGTAGATGAGTTCGCCCTGGGCTTCCTTTACGGCGCGATTACGTTGGATAGCGGGCTGACGCCCACGGGCGACGATGATTTCCAGACGGTCTTTCGGGTAATCGAATTTCTGCGCGGCCTGGATGGACGGCACCTCGCTATCGCCCGGACGGGCGGCGACGACTACGGTGACCAGGGGCAGGACCTCGCTCATGGCAGGGATTTCAGGAAACGCGTGAGCAGGGCGGTGCCGCGCTCCAATGAGGCGAGCGATATCCATTCATCGCCCGTGTGCGCCTGGGCGATGTCGCCGGGGCCGAACACGATGCTCGGGATGCCGCCTTGCGCGAGCACAGCGGCATCGCAGAAATAATCCACGCCGATGGGTTTTGTCTGGCGGTTCAACTCCATCAAAGCCTGCACGAGCGGTTGCTCGTGATCGGTCTCGAGGGCGAGGCAGGGGACGCCTTTGCCTTTGGCCAGCTTCACTTTCACGCCGTGCTGTTTGAAGAAGGCAGTGAGTTCGCGGCGGACGCTGGTTTCGGTCTCACCGGGCAAGGTGCGGCGGTCGATGGAGATGGTGCAGTGGGCGGGGACGATGTTCGATTGGAATCCGCCTTGGATCGTGCCGACGTTCACCGTGCCGTGACCGAGTAGCGGGTGCTTCCGTTTCTTGAGCCTTTGCGCGTATTTCGTTTCCAGCAGGTCCACGACCTCCGCCATGCGGTGGATGGCGTTGTCGCCAAGCTCCGGGCGGGCGCCATGGGCGGCCTTGCCGGTGGTCTCGAGCCAGAGCCAGACATCGCCTTTGTGCGCGGTGATGACTTTGAGTTGGGTGGGTTCACCGACGATGGCGAGGTCGGCCTTGAAGCCAGAAGCGGCGACAGCACGGGAGCCGCTCTGTTGCACTTCTTCATCGATGAGACCGATGAAAACGATCTCGGTATCGTCCGGGCGTTGGGTGCTGCGGGCGGTTTCCAGCACGGCGGTGAGCATGGCGGCGACGCAGCCTTTCGTATCGCACGCGCCGCGACCGTAGAGGCGGCCATTGCGGATTTCGGGCTTGAGCAACTGGTCCAGATTATCGCCACCCACCGTGTCCATGTGCGGGGCGAGGACGATGCGGTGCTTCACCTTGCCCGTGGGCGTGAGCCGCGCGAAGATATTGGAGCGGCCGGGGAAAACTTCACACGTCTCGACGGTAAGACCTGCACGCGCGGCGGTGGCGATGAGAAAATCCGCCACGCGATGTTCGCCGGCCCGCGGATCGCCCGCAGGCAAGAGCGCCGGGTTGACGCTCGGGAGCGCCACCAGATCACGCAGCAGTTGAACGACTGGGGTCATGAAATTTTACAACGTCGTGCGGAACCATTCCACGAAGCGGGGAATGCCATCCTCGATCTTGATATGCGGATTGTAGCCGAGTTTCTCGCGGGCCTTGGAGATGTCCGCGTAGGTGATGGGCACATCACCGGCCTGCATCGGTTGACGGTCGATGACGGCTTTCTTGCCCAGTGCTTTCTCGATGAGTTCGATGAGGTAATCCAGACGGACGGTCTGCGATTCGCCGAGGTTGAAGATATCGAAACCGAATTCTTTCTGCGTGCAGGCGAGGACGCCTTCCACGGTATCGTTCACGTAGGTGTAATCGCGGGCGGTCGAGCCATCGCCGAAGACGGGGATGGATTTGCCCTCGTGGATCATGCGGCAGAACTTATGGATGGCGAGGTCGGGGCGCTGGCGCGGTCCATAGACGGTGAAGAAGCGCAGCATGATGACATCCATGCCGTACACGTGATGATACACGTGGCCGAGGGCTTCGCAGGCGAGCTTGCTCGCGGCGTAGGGCGAGATGGCGGAGAAAATGGGGTCGTTCTCGGAGAAGGGCACCTTGGCGTTCACGCCATAGACGGAGGAGGAGGAGGCGATGGTGATCTTCTTCACCTTCCGTTTGCGCGCGGCTTCGAGGAGGTTCACGGTGCCTTCCACGTTCACGCGCTGGTAGAGGGCGGGCTCCTGCAAGCTGGGGCGCACACCGGCACGGGCGGCGAGGTGGATGACCTGATCGATCGGCGCGCTGGCGAAAACTTCTTCCACGGCGGCGTTATCGGTGAGGTCGCCCTGCACAAAGGTGAAGGGCTTGGCGAGGGATTGCAGGTGGCGGATGGCGGACTGCTTGATGGTGGGCGAATAGAAGTCATTCAACTCATCAAACGCCCAGACCGCATGACCGCCCTGCAAGAGGCGTTCACAAACGTGCGAGCCGATGAAACCAGCCCCGCCAGTGACCAAAAAATTCATTGGGGAAAGAGTAACAGGGGAGGCGGGGTGGCGTCGAGAGGGGATGGGAGCGAATAAGTTGTGAGGTCGGTTCGAGAAACGTGAGTGGATATTAGCCTGTTCAGGCGCTCTCACCCCTCACCCCGGCCCTCTCCCCGTTAGGGGCGAGGGAGAAAATTACCCCGCTCTTAAATTGTCGGACTTCGCAGACTGTCAATGCTCTCAGGGAGATGCTTTTTGAGAAGCCACGGTTTGTTTCAGATATTCTTTCTGAAAGGTGAAGATCGCTTGGGCGAGGTCTTTGGCGAATTTCTTGCGGTCGGCGCGGCGGAGTTGGCTGCCGAGTTCGAGTTGGAGAGCGTCGATGCCGTCGGCTTTGTGGCTGCCGTAGGTGCGGACGGTGAAGCCGCCGTTGTAGCTGCGGTCCTCAGGCGGTTTACCCGGAGGCGTGTTGTTCGGGATGACGTGGTAACCCATCTGGGCGAGATGGCCGAGGATGCTGTTGGTGCCGGTGAAGGCGCTCTCTCCTTGTTTCTGGATGAGGCGCATCACGGTGACGCCGTTGCCGGTGCCGCGAAAGATGGAGGCGGCATCGCGGGCTTGGCCGTGGAGATCGATCATCAGGCCTTCACCGCCGAAGCGCTTTCGTATTTCGGCCACGTAGTTGCTGGTCTGCTGATGGTAGGCGTCGTAATAGGGTTTCGCGCCGGGGCTTTCGAAGGCGTTGGTGGCGGGGCGGTTCACGTCGAGGTATTTGCGGTGGAATTGGGCGGCGACGAGGTAGGGTTTCTTGCCTTTGGTGAGCTTGGTGAGTTCTTCGCTGACGAGGAGGGCGAGTTCGTAGGTGCCGTCATCGCGGAGGATGGTGCCGTTGGTGCGGGTGAGGACATCCTTCACAACATTGGTGCCGCCATGCGGGGCGGTGATGAGGATGGGGAGGTCGCCGGGGTGGGAGTGGACGAGGTTGGTGGTGGTGGCGGGTTGGGCGAAGAGATGGGTGGCCGCAAACAGCAAGAAGCCGGAAATCAGGTTGAGAATTCTCAAGGACACGGGGGATTGTTAGCAGGGACTGCGGTGAGAGGAAATGGGGAAGTCATTAGGTGAAGGTGTGTATCTCCGCCTTCCCGCACGCGGGATGGCTGCACAGTGTGGAATTTCGATTTGCACTTTCGTGGGGGCACCGCATCATCCGCGCGATGATGAGTGATCAAACATTGTTGCAGATCGATTTACCGGACATCCCGAAGGTGAAGAGCGGGAAGGTGCGCGAGGTGTTTGACCTCGGGGACAGCCTGTTGTTCGTGGCATCGGACCGGATCTCGGCGTTTGATTGCATCATGCCGAACGGCATCCCGCGCAAAGGCGAGGTGCTGACGCAGATCTCGCACTTCTGGTTCGATCAGACGGAGAAGCTGGTGCCGAATCATCGGCTGGCGAAGGCGGATGATGCGTTGCCCGCGGTCTTGCAACCATTCGCGGACAAGGTGGCGCGGCGCAGTATGATCGTGAAGAAGTCGCAGCCGCTGGCGATCGAATGCGTGGTGCGCGGGTATCTGGCGGGCTCGGGCTGGAAGGAGTATAAGGCGAGCCAGACGGTGTGCGGCATCAAGCTGCCGGCGGGGTTGAAGGAGTCTTCGGAATTGCCGGAGCCGATCTTCACACCGGCGACGAAAGCGGAGACGGGGCATGACGAGAACATCTCGTTCGAGGAGGCGGTGAAGATTGTGGGCAAGGACATCGCGGAGAAAGCGCGGGACTTGAGCCTGAAGATCTACAACTTCGCCCGGGATTATGCGCGGCAACGCGGCATCATCATCGCGGATACGAAGTTCGAGTTCGGCATCTACAACGGCGAGCTGATCCTCATCGATGAAGTGTTGACGCCGGATTCCTCGCGCTTCTGGCCGGCGGACCAGTATCAGGCGGGCAAGGGCCAGCCGAGCTTCGACAAGCAGTTCGTGCGGGATTACCTGGAGACGCTGGACTGGGACAAGACGCCGCCCGCGCCCGCTTTGCCGAACGAGATCGTGATGAAATCGCAGGCGAAGTACCTGGAGGCGTACGAGCGGTTGACGGGGAAAGTTCTGTGAATGACCTCGTCGAAGATTTCCTGACTTATCTGCGACATGAGCGGGGGCAGTCTGAGCAGACGGCGAAGACGTATGCCGCGCTCCTGGGGAAATTCACAGCGTGGGCGGAGGTGCAGGGAATCAGCAACTGGCGCTCGGTGGACCTGAAGTGTCTGATGAGTTTCCTGGAGGCGGAACGGGAGCGGGTGCCTGCGGATCAGCCGAAGAAGCTCACGGCGCGAATGAGTTCGGAGAGCATCTACCTGCAGATCGCGGCGTTGCGGGCCTTCTACAAATACGCGGAGAACGAGAAGATCCTGCCGGTGAATGTGGCGGAGAATCTCTCCTTGCCGCGCCGGTGGAAGCGGTTGCCCAAGGCGTTGACGAGTGCGGAGGTGGACCAGTTGCTCAAGCCGTTGCCGGTGGAGACGCCGGAGGCTTTGTGCGATCAGGCGGTGCTGGAACTGGCTTACGCTTCGGGATTGCGGCTCGCGGAATTACGCAATCTGCGGTTGGAGCAACTGCACTTGGAGGCAGGGTTCATCAATGTCATCGGCAAAGGAAACAAGGAGCGTGTGGTGCCGGTGGGCAAGGTGGCGATCGAGGCGATCAATCGTTATCTGAATGCGGCGCGGCCCAAATTGGTCACGCCGAAATCGCCGGCGGCGGTGTTCCTCAATCGACGTGGCAAACCTTTCGCCTCGGTGAGCATGTGGTGGCGGGTGAAGCGGCGGGTACGGCTGGCGGGCATCGAGCGGAATATCACGCCGCACATGTTGCGGCATAGTTTCGCGACGCATCTCTTGGAGCACGGCGCGGATCTGCGGGTGATCCAGGAGTTGCTGGGCATGCGAACATCAGCACGACGGAGATCTACACGCACGTGGCAGGGAGCC
>CAZPUL010000018.1:0-98833 GCA_964589735.1 uncultured Verrucomicrobiota bacterium
GCGTTTGCTCAGGGACAGGCTCTTTCCCCTCACCCCGGCCCTCACCCTGGGGGAGAGGGAGTCAACATTTCCAGTCTTTGTGAGAGTTTGGACGCTGTTTGGTTTGCGAGGATGCGGACGCTACGTAGCGCAGGCTTCCCACCACATGTAACCCATCTATCTAGGACTTTCTGTCACCCATCTCCTCGGAACATACCCTACAAGCTGTCATCCCTCCGGGATGCGGACTCACAAATTTAAATGCGGGTGCCCTGGACTATTGTGCCTGCTTGGCTTCGGCGGCGGCCGGCTGAGGACAGCCAGCCCTACCATTCCGTTGGCACGTAGTCTTTCAGGAACTTGCCCCAGAGGTGGTTGCCGGTGTTGATGCCGTCGATGATGGGATCGACGATGCGGGCGGCGCCATCGACGATGTCCAGCGGGGGATTGAAACGGTGATCCTTCGCCTTGCGGGCAGCGATGGCGGCGGGGTCTTCATCGGATACCCAGCCGGTGTCCACGCTGTTCATGTGGATGCCGTCCACGTAGTAATCCGCGGCGGAGGTGCGCGTCATCATGTTCAGCGCGGCCTTGGCCATGTTCGTGTGCGGATGGCGCGTGGTCTTGTACTTGCGGTAGAACTGACCTTCCACGGCGCTGACGTTGACGATGTGCTTATCCCGGTTGGGCGTGCGCAGCATCAAGGGTTTTAGGCGCGCGTTTAGGATGAACGGTGCGATGGCATTGACCAATTGCGTTTCGAGCAATTCCACGGAGGGCACTTCCGCGAGGGTAAGACGCCAGGAATTGCGGTCGCGTAAATCGATCTGTTGCAGGTCTTGATCGAGGCGGCCTTCTGGGAACAGATCTTTTTGCGCGTGCAGTTCATCAGGCAATAACGGCACTTGGGAAAGGGCGGCGGCGTGAGTCAGACCGGCGACTTCCGAGATGCGGCGTTCGGCAACAGCGGCAGAGGCATCGCCTTCGGGCAACATGGAGTAACCGCGCAAGCCTTCGTAAGCGCCGATGAGTTTTTGCACCTGCGAGGGCAGGTCATGGAGCGCGCCGGTCTCCTGCGCCATCATGTGGCTGTAGAAATCGGGTGGTCGCCGCACGGTCTGGCAGGCATTGCTGATGATGAAATCCAAACGATCGCGCGTGGCGAGCAGATGACGGCAGAACGCCTCGACAGAGGGTGTGTGGCGCAGATCGAGGCCGAAGATCTCCAGGCGATCCTTCCACAATTCAAAATCCGGTTCCTGCGAATAACGCATCGCGGAATCGCGAGGGAAGCGAGTGGTGACGATGAGATGTGCGCCAGCACGGAGGAGTTTAATGCCGGCCTGGTAACCAATCTTCACGCGACCGCCGGTGAGCAGAGCCACGCGACCAGTGAGGTCAGCAAGTTCACCGCGTTTGCGGTAGTTCAGTTCGGCGCATTTCGGGCAGAGCTGATCGTAGAAATGATGGATCTGCTGGTAATCCTGTTTGCAGATGTAGCAGTTCTGTGGTTCAACGACTTCGCGAAATTCCGGCTCTTCCACCGTCTGTTGATCATCATTGGCCGGGGGCAGATAGTTGGGCGTGGTGAAAACGGGTTTGCGTCGGAGTTCGCGGATGCCTGTCTCATGGAGCACAGACTGGTCCTTCTCGCGTTTCTCGGATTTGCGCTGGCGCTGGCTGGCTTTCGTGAGGCGGCGACGTTCTTTTACGTCCGGGCAATAGACCAGACCGGCAGCTTGCACGAGACGGGCACGGTCCTTGGCGGACATGCCGGCGAGCAGGGCGCGGTCAGCCGCGACAGCTTCAAGCAGATCGGCGGCGGCGCGAAGTTTCTCTGACAACGCGACGTTGCCGTTTTCCGGACTATTTTCAGCGGGCGTACTGATATGCGTAAACAGTAAGGTTTTGGGTCGTTTCGACAGGGCAAATCCCCGCCAAGACGGTCGGTAACGGTATCTGTCTGCGGGGAGGCGTCAAGCGGGTGTTCGAGGAGCGCCGATCTCCGATCCGGCGCGTCTGCCGATCTTTCTGCTCGAGCCGGGCAGGAGGCCGGCGCTCCAACGGTCACTCTTTCTTTTTGGCCTTCTTCACCGGCGGAGCTGAGGTCGTTGTTTCCGGTTGCTTCAACGTTGGCGGCCCTTTCAGCCAACCCAGCGATGTGAGAAACTTGTCCGTTTCCAGCACAGTCTCATACCAATACTTGCTGCCTTCCTTGCCGTAGTTGAAGAAGCCGTGGCCCTGGCCTTCGTAAACATGCGTGTCACAGCGCACGCCGACCTTTTCCATGTTCGCCTTGAAAGTCTCCAGCGTTTTCACCGGGATGAGGTTGTCCTTCGAACCCAAGAACACGATGGCTGCGGGATCATCCTTCGTGATGTTATGCGCGGGGGAGAACTCCTTATACCGCTCGCCCACGCGGGCCGTGCCCCAGCCGCCGGGACCATTATCGAAGACCGGATTGTAGAGCAGCATCGCATTGGATTTCGCCGAGATCTTCAGATCATCCTGCGGATCGTCCGTGCCTTCCACCATGCCGACGAACGCTGCCAGATGCCCGCCAGCCGAGCCACCTCCCGAAGCGATGCGCTCGGGGTCGATACCCAATTCCTTCGCGTGCGACCGCACCCAGCGCATGGCCGATTTCGCATCATGGATGCAATTGGTCGGTGGCTCATCCTTCACCTTGCCTAGCAGACGATACTCCACCTGCACGCAGACCAGTCCGCGCGTCACCAGATATTCGCTGGCTTCGTTGAACTGCGTCGGCGCACCGCCCGTCCACCCACCACCATGGAAAAACACCGCTCCGGGGCGTTTGTCGGAAGCCTTCCAATCAGCCGGTTTCAGGATGTGCAGCTTCAACTCTCGCTCACCGACCTTCTTGTAAACCTTGGCCTCCCCGACTGGAGCCGCCGCCAATGTCGCGGTGGTGAAGAGCAAGGCACAACCCAGCACGAACAAAGTGAAAACGGGTTTCATGCCTTTGTTGATAACAGATTTGAAATCGCTGGCACGCATGTTTTTAACTCTTCGCTTTCCGGCCCACGCGGCTTGCGCTCAACCCGCCATCCACCGGCAGTATCTGGCCCGTGATGTAAGCCGAGGCATCCGAGCACAGGAAGACCGCTGCGCCCACGCAGTCTGCCGCTGTACCAAAACGCTCCAGCACAAACTTCTGCTCGTAATCCGCCACGCGCTCCGGCGATTTGCCCAATCGCTCATGCGTGAAATCGGTGTCGATGACACCCGGGGCGAGGCCGTTCACGCGGATCTTCTGCTGCCCAAGCGCGACGCTCAACGTCTTCACCATGCCGATCATGCCCGCCTTGGCGATGTCATACGCCGTGCAATCATGATCCGCCTGCATCCCGCTCGTATCCGTTACCAGCAAGACCGATCCGGGCTGACCCTCTTCCCATAAAATCTTGGCGAATTCCTGGATGAGGAAGTAGTTGCCCGTGAGGAAGAGGTCCATCGTGTTCTTCCAGCGCTGCATGTTCATCTCGCGGAAGGGCACGTCGTAGAAGGAACCCGCATTGCACACCAGCAGGTCCAGCTTGGACAGACGTTTGCGCGCCGCGATGATGATGTCACGCGGCGACATCACGGAGCGCAGATCGCCGTTCACATACGGGCATGTTGCCGGGATCTCCTTCGGCCGGTTCTTGGTCCCGTGAAAGACCACCTCCGCTCCGGCCTCGTGCAAACCCTTGCCGATGGCAAACCCGATACCCCGTGACGATCCCGTCACCAACGCTCCATGTCCTTGTAATGAGAATAAGCTCATTGTTCTGCCGCCCTCACAGCTGCTTCACTTCACTTCAGATTCGCCAGATACTCGATGACATCGCGCAGGTCCTGCTTCGTCAGGATAGTGCCCAGCTCCGGCAGCATGGAGGACAGGCCTTTCTCGCGTTTCGCTACGTCAGCCTTCTTGATCTTCATCGGTCCGTCCTCCGGCGAGTTGACCGTCAATTCCGTCTCGCTCTCCTGCTTGAGGATGCCCATCACCGTCGTGCCGTTCTTCAAGGTCACCACCACGTTCTCGTAGCCGGGCGAGATGATCGAGTTCGGATGGACGATGGATTCCAGCAAGTACTCGCGCTCTTTCTGCCCCCCGATCTTGCCGAGATCCGGACCCACGTCACCACCTTCACCATTGATCTTGTGGCAGCGGAAACACGCCGCTTCCGCGCGTTCGTAAAAGATCTCCTTGCCGCGCCGTGCATCGCCGCCGTAAAGCACCTCGCGGAAACCATACAGCGAATCCTTCTTGTTCTGCTTGGACTGATACGCCTTCAGCGCATCCTTCACCGCCGTGGCCTTGCGGCCCTGCGCCGCCGTCACCACGTCCAGTTGGATCTCCTTCGGGACCGCGCCGTCCTTCAACTTCTGCAACCACGTGACCACCAGCGCATCTGCTTCCTCGCTTTGGATGCCCGCCAGCGTTTCCAGTGCGGCCTGCTGCTCACCCACGGAAGCCTGCTCCAATGTGGTCGCGATGGTCTTCATCATGTTCGGTCCCGCCATTGCTGTGAGCAGACGGCTGCCTTCGCGGCGCAAGGCATTCTCCTTGTCCGTTCGCGCCACCTGGATGCTTTCATTCAGCTTCGCATCCTTCAAGCCCGCCAGCGCGCGCAACGCCGCCACGCGCACATCCACCTTGAGTTGGTCGTTCGCCACCAGTCCGCGCAAGGCCTCGCCCGCTTCCTTCATCTGCAGCTTCTCTATGGTCGCGATCGCGGCGATGCGCACATTGTCATTCGCATCCGCCAGCAACGCTTTCCATGAATTCTTCATGGCTTGCTTCGCCGGGTTCGCATCCCGGTTCGGCAACGGCCGCCACAAGCCTGTGATGCGATCCCGTCCACCGGGCTTGGCCCAGTCGCCAAGGAATTCCAATCCCTCCACGCGCACCGCTTCGCTCACATTGTTCTGCGCGACCAAAGTGGAGATGGCCTGTGCGTTGCTCGATTTGCCCAGGCGGAAATTCGCGTTCATCGCGCGCCGCAGAATGGGGTCCGACGCCTTCGCATTCTTCGTCAATTCCGCGAGCTGCGGCATCGCCATGTTGATCGGCACATCATTGATCGCCCGCGCCGCTTCCAGCACCAGGGAGTTGTCACGCTCTTTCAGGAACTGCGCCACTTCCGGGTTCTCCAGCTTGCGCATGCCCAGCAGCGCCGCGACCCGCACGGAGGGGGAGTCATCCTTCGCCGCGAGTTCCAAGGCCTTGCCGCCCTCGATCATCGTCAGCGCCATCATGCCCGCGTGCCGCAGATAGGGATCGCGTTCGCCGTTCTCGCGGATGACACTAAGGATGCGGTCCACCGCCCGCACATCACCATAACGTCCGGCACTCAGCACGGCGAAGTAACGCACCCGTTGATCCGAGTCTTGGAGCAATTGCAGCAGCGCGTTGTAAGCCCCGTCGAAACGGATATCACCCATGATCTTCGCCGTCTGCGCGCGCACCTCCGGGTCCTTGTCCAGGATCAGCGGCACCAGTTCCTGCACATGGTCCAGCCCGGGCGTGCGGCCCATCTGCCCGATGGCCCACAGCGCATGGAGGCGCACCATCTGATTGCGGCTCGTGCGCGCGGCATTGATGAGCGCGTCCAGCGGCTTGCTGAACGGCCGGATGAACCGTGTCACCTTCGTCTTCTTGAATTCCTTGTCGCGTGCCTCTTCCGAGATCGCATATTGCGCCGCCAACCGCACGCGCTGGTCGGGATGGCCGAGTAACGCGATGAGTTCCTCATCGTTGCGGCCCTTCATCCCCGCGGCGAGAATGGTTTTCGTGTCGGTCACCGCATCGCTGCTGTCCACCTCCGGATCATACAGGCGGTAGATGCGTCCTTTGCCCGTCTTCTCCCAGCCGCTCACCCAGTCCAGCACATAGATGCCGCCCCCGGGCGCGAAATCCACATCCGTCGGATACATGCCCCAGATGAGCTTGCCATCCATCTTCTCCAGCGTGTTGTCCATCAGGAAATCCTTGGGATTGTTCACCAGATAGGATGCACCGAACGGCCGCATCTTGAAGTAACGCACACCACCCGGGAAATCCGCGTAGAAGAACGTGTCCTTGAACTTCTCCGGCAGACCCGTGCCCGGATAATACACGATCCCCGCCGGTCCATGGCCGATGTGCGCTGCGGGCGGCAGGATGTAATGGGCGGTATTGCGTGGCGGGAGATCCCAGAGTTTCTCGGAATTCCACGCGCCCAGCTTCGGCAAGTGCTGCCAGCCATAACGCCAGCCGTAATCCGCCCCTTCCACGATGTGCGTCCAGCGCGCCTTGTCGCCGCCATCCGCATTATTGTCCGCCGTGAACAGATTGCCGTATTGATCAAAAGCCAGCTCCTGCGGATTCCGCAGCCCGACCGCGACCACTTCAAACTCCGTCCCATCCGGATTGCAACGGAACACCGCGCCCGTATCCGGCAGCTCGATCTTCTTGCCCTCCTTCGTCTCCACATGCGTGCCGCGGTCCGCGATGCTGAAATACAGCTTCCCATCTGGGCCGAACTTCAGCCCGTGCATGTCATGTCCACCATAGGCGATATGCACGCCGAATCCGCTCAGCAACGGCACGCGCTCCTTCGCCTTGCCGTTCTTGTCCACGCCCTTGAGCAACCACAAGTCCGGGATGCAGGTGAAATACACATCCTCACCCTTCACCGCTACACCCGCTGCGACACCGGAAACCAAAGTGTTGAAGCCCTCCGCATACACGCTCGACTTGTCCACCTTGCCATCGCCATTCGTGTCCTCGATCAGGCGGATGCGCTCCGACTCCACTTCCAGATCCTTCCAGTCGAACTTCCCATCATTGTTCCGGTCCACGAGGATGTCCTTCGGCAGGTCCTTGTTCCCCGGCACCAGCTTCTCTTTCAGGAAATCGATGCGGTCCTGCACACTGCGGAAGGAAAGGTCGTTATCCGTCCAGTCGCGATGCTTCCGGATGTCATACACCGACGTGCGCCGGCGTCCTGTCTCCACCACATACGCGCGCCCCTTATCATCAAAGGCGAAGCTCACCACATCCTGGATGTCCGGTTCGGCCGCGAACACATCGATCTTCAACCCCGGCGTGATCCGGAACTTCTTCATCGCCGTCGCCGGATCGTCCGCCAGCGAGACTCCGGCCGGATACTTGTCATCCTTCGCGCCATCGGCGGCGAACAGGGGGGAAACAGCCGGGAGGGCACCCAGCAATGTCGCTGCGAGATAAGCGATGGCGGTGTGATGTATCATCTTCTGCATGGCGGGCTTAGAGTAGCGTTAAACCCAACAGAGGCAAGTTCCACCGGTGAAAAACAGGCCCAGTTCCAAGACCTGCCAGATGTCCCTAAAATCAGCTTTTCGCCAGTCCAGACGGTGAAATGAAAACCCCTCCCTCCGCCGATGTCGGTTTGAACTTTGAGTTTTGAACTTTGAGCTTTATTCACCATACTCCCTCTCCTCCTGTTCCACCTGAAATGAAAACATTTCAGACCATTGTTGTCTCGGGGCGGGGGATTCCGGTTCCACTTTTGGGCCTCACACCGCTCCTTTTTCAGATTTGCGCACACACCGCGCCAATCTTTCGAGACTATGCAATACCCGCACTGAAACGTCAACAAAAATTAATCATAAAAATTAGCAAACCTATTCCATTCAAAGACAGCAACTTCCAAAAAATATCTACTAAAACCTTGTCTGATTAATCGCCTCGGGCCCATTCGATCTATCTTTTCCCTCCTCCTACGAAGTGCGGAGGCTCTTCTCCGCTTGTTTCTCCTTCATCATCCGTTACATTTTCCGACAAATCGCAAATTTTGACACATGCAATCACCAATTCGCTGGTTACACCTCTCTGACTTCCATGTCGGCAAAGACGATTATGCTGTGGTGAAAATGTTCGATTATATAGTGGCGCATGTGAAGCAACGAAAGGCGGAGGGATTCTGCCCTGATTTTATTTTCATAACTGGAGATATTGCGAACAAAGGACTTGAAAATGAGTACATGGATTTCTGGTTGGAATTTATCACTCCACTTCAGGAAGTAATTGGAAACAAAATTGCTGAAAGAACTTTCGTTATTCCAGGGAATCACGATGTTGATCGGGATCATAATCAGGCATTTGGTAGAGATGAAATGCTAGCTGCTACAAGTCGGCATTTTGATCCTACTGATCAGGGGTTGAAATCCCGTGGAATGCTTTTACGTCGTTTTCAAGCCTTCAATGACAGTGATCAATCTTTAAAGAAAGGGCATATTTTTGAAGCTGCAGGTGCGTTCTCTGCGGTGGTGGCTTTGTATGGGAAGAAAATTGGCATTGCCGGGATTAATACCGCATGGCTTTGCAAGGATGACTTTGATGAGAAAAAGCTCACACCCGGTAAAAGTATAGTGGAGCAAGCGCTGAAAAATTTGGATGAAGCTGAAATTCGCATTGTCTTGGGACACCATCCAATAAGTTGGTTTCTTCCTGCCGAGCAAAAACAAATCAAGAGTCTTTTTGGTCAAAATTCCGTTATTTATTTACATGGTCATCTTCATGAAGAATGGGTTGAGCCTACGTACGGTGGAGGCCATCAGTTTTTGGCTATTCAGTCTGGAGCTGCGTTTCAGGCTCGTGAACGAGAAAAATGGCGGAACGGTCTTGTGTGGGGAGAAGCTGATTTGGAAGCGGGTGAGATCCGTTTACAGCCTCGTCGATGGATTCCGGATCAACAGGCTTGGGTTCCAGCCACTGATGCGTTTCATGAAATCCATCGTAAAAGTGATTGGTGGCATTACCCGGTGCCAGGAAGTGAACTTGCAAAAAAAATAGTCACATCGTCAGTGTCAACGGTTCCGCCTCCTCCGAAGGGTTGGGCTGTTTGTAAGCCAAGTGAACTTGCTTCATATCTTAAACCTTTGGAAGAGGATGCCGCTGTCCGTTTTTTTAATGGCGCAGCTCCATCGTGGGCGATAGCTCTTTCCACCAGCATACCTCGACGGAAAATTGTGAATGCGTTGACTGATCGCTTTAAAAATGCTGACGCTTCAGCCCGTCCTTTCGTGACTGTTTTGCTTGCGGCAGGCTGCGAAGGAAAGACGACCGCACTGCTTCAAGCTGCTTACCAAATAGTTCAAAGTAAAGCCGAGTGGCAGATTTTGCGTCGTGTCGATGATGCGGAGCCGTTTCAATCGGAAGCTCTAATTCCTTCTCTAAGTGAGGGGTGCAATTGGCTAATTGTAATCGACGAGGCTGATCACGCTGCGAAAGCCGTCGCCGATTTTTTGAATCGCATGCCCGCTCTCTTGAAGAGCAGGGTCCACTTTTTGTTAGCGTGTCGGGACTCAGATTGGCTTGGATCACACGCAGATAGCTTGCGGTGGTATGACAGTTGTAACTTTCAGCAAGAAAGATTAACGGGGCTTGATATTGAAGATGCTAGAGCTTTGATTTCTGCTTGGGAAAGTTTTGGCAAAGCCGGGTTAGGGGATTTAGCCAGTATTTCAAAAACAAGCCGTGTTCCCATACTAATTGAGCAGGCACGTGACGAGGCTAAGACAAATCAGGGCGCGCTATTTGGCGCATTGCTAAACGTGCGGCACGGTAGTGATTTGCCAAATCACGCGAGGATGATGCTTGAAAGATTGGGGCAGAGGTTAATCCCGGGAGGGCTTACGCTTCGTCACGCTTTAGCATATGTTGCTGCAATGCACTCAGAAGGACTTGAGTTTCTTTCCCGTCCAGTGCTGGCGCAAGTCTTGTCATGTCCTTTGAATAAATTGCATCGCGAGATTTTAGTGCCTCTAGGGCAGGAGGCGGCTGCAACATCCACATCTTCCTTTATATTTACTCGGCATCGCCGCATTGCCCAAGCAGTTATCGATGTTTTGGAGAAAGATTTCGGAGTGGATATCGGCGAACTTTATGTCGAACTTGGGAGGGCAGCAATTGAAGTGATTAAGCAAGGGGAGTATTTGCCTGAAAATCCATCTCAATGGCGGTATAGATTTTCTAGGAGTTTTTTTGATGAAGGGAAAAGAGATTTAGCGCTGCGGATTGCTAATGCGGTGCTTGATAGTGAGCCAAATAATTTCAAGACTATACTTAGTGTCTCAAATATGTATCGGGACGCTGGTGCTACGGATAAGGCGGTCGACCTTTTTCGCTGTATTAACGGACGTGATGTGAAGGACCGTGGGTATTACGTAGAGTGGGGCACAGCCGAAGGTGTGAATGGGGATGCTGCAGTTAGTGCAGTGCTTCTTGCATACAGCCTCAGTGATGATTGTGGTTTGGTTCGCATAAATAATGATCAAGCGTTGATCGGGCTGTCTGCTTTAGGGTTGACGTTTCGAGAGCTGTTTTCAAAGTATCGAGAATCGGTTTTTAGAAATGCAAGAGTGGCCGTTGGTTTTATTGGCCAGCATCTTCATATCACAAAAATTACCGAAGTGACCGCAGGTCATTTGCAGAGGCATATTGCTGAAGGGATGACCCCGGAAATGAATATGCCAAATTTAGAGGAAGCGTTTGCTCTGTTGCAAGAAGCTATAGCATCGGCAGAATTGATTGGTGTCAACGAGTTCGCCGAGGCTGTAGTTCCTGATGCAGCGCACTTGGATTTTTCCGGTTTAAAACGATTAGTCTATGCTTCGGCTGAGACGCAAAACCGATAGTTTTATTTATATTTCCAGGAACTGAATCACATGCAGATTGTTGGGCATAACAATTCAAGCTGCAGGTGTTTAGCGAGCAGCAACCCTAATGAGGGTTGATTTTGGATAATATAAGAATTCATTGTAGCCCTTGGAATATTAATGCATTTGGCATCATTCTCTTAGATTTCTCTTCGATTCCCTTACTGAATTCAACGCGTAAATGTAAATCTTAACCTTGGACATCCCCTTTTTCTGGCTCGTTTCCTCGCTTGAACTTCTCATTTTGAACTTCACCCCGCTTTCTGCTATCCGTGACCTCATGTGCACCGACATCCGTCTAGTCGTTCTCCTTTTCTGTCTGACGCTGTCCTTGCGAGGACAAACGATCCTCGAAGGCCCCCGAGCCGTTGCCGGATCAGAATCTGTATCCAAGCCCGCCCCCACCCAACGCCAGCTCGGTTTCGCCAAAGTGGACATCACTCCCGGCTACCCCATCCGCCTCAGCGGCTACGGCAATCGCAAGACCGAATCCGCAGGCACCAAACAGCCCCTCTACGCCAAGGCCATGGCCGTCGGCTCCGATGCCGAAGGCCCCGCCGTCATCGTCACCGTGGACAACTGCGGCGTCCCTGATTCAATGCGCGCCGAAGTCGTCCGCCGCCTCGCCACCAAGACCAAGGTCATCGACAGCCGCTTCACCATCGCCTCCAGCCACACCCATTCCGCCCCCATGCTCACCGGCGTGTTGCCGAACCTCTTCAGCACCGACATCCCGCCCGAGCAACAAGCCACCATCGCCCGCTACACCGCCCAGCTCACCGACTGGATCGAGCAAGCAGCTTTGGCTGCCCTCGCCGATCGTAAACCCGGCCAGCTCCAATGGGCCCAGGGCAAAGTCGAGTTCGGTAAGAACCGTCGCACTCCCAACGGCCCCTCCGACAACGCGCTCCCCGTCCTTCGCGCCACCGATGCTACCGGCAAAGTGCGCGGCCTCATCGTCAATTACGCCTGCCATTGCACCACCGTCACCGGCGAGTTTAACCAGTTCTGCGGCGACTGGGCCGGTTACGCGCAGGAATACCTGGAGCGCGATCACCCCGGCATCGTGGCCCTCACTTCCATCGGCTGCGGGGCCGATCAAAATCCTTTTCCTCGCCCCGGCTTCGAACTCGCCCAGCAACATGGCCAAACCATCGCCACCGAAGTGCAACGCCTCTTCACCAACACCTGGACTGCCGTGAACGGCCCGCTCATCTGTGATACCAAACGCCTCGAACTCCCCTTCGATACCTTGCCCACCCGCACCGAATGGGAAGCCAAGGCCAAGGAGCCGTCCGCCGCCATCGCCCATCATGCGAAGAAGAATCTCGCCCGCCTTGACCGCGGCGAAACCCTTCCCACTAAGCTCCGGTATCTTGTCCAGTCCTGGGGCTTCGGCCGTGACCTCGCCATGGTCTTCCTTCCCGGTGAAGTCGTCGTCGATTACTCCCTCCGCCTGAAACGCGAACTCGACGGCACCCGCCTCTGGGTCAGCGGCTACGCGAACGATGTCCCGTGCTATATCCCTTCCGAACGCATTCTGCGCGAAGGCGGCTACGAAGGCGGCGGGGCCATGGTCTATTACGATCGCCCTACGAAATTCGCGGCGGGAGTCGAAAATCTCATCATCACCGCTGCCAAAGAAACCGTCCCCAAAGAATTCCACCAAAAGCCTACAACGCCGCCCGTTCCGGAAACCTTCTCCACCATCACCATGGCCGCCGCCGAGGCCCGCAACGCCATCTCTCAGATGGTCACCAAGCCCGGCTTCACCGTCTCCCTTGTCGCCAGCGAGCCCGCCATCGTGGACCCCGTCGCCTTCGATTTCGGCCGCGATGGCCGCCTCTGGGTCGTGGAGATGCATGATTACCCCATGGGTCTCGACGGCAACTACTCCTCCGGTGGTCGTGTGAAGAAGCTCATGGACAAGGACGGCGATGGCTACTTCGAGACCGCCGCGACCTTCCTCGACAAAATCCCCTTTCCCACCGGCGTCTTCGCCTGGGGCAGGGGAGCCCTCGTCTGTGCCGCTCCTGATATCATTTACGCCGAAGACACCGATGGCGACGGCAAAGCCGACAAACAGGAGAAATGGTTTACCGGCTTCGTCACCACGAATTACCAGGCCCGCGTGAACGCCCTCGCCCTTGGCCTCGACAACTGGATCCACGCCGCGAATGGTCTCCTCGGCGGCGACATCACCAACGTGATGACCGGCGAGGTCGTGAACATCCGTGGCCGCGACTTCCGTTTCCATCCCATGAGCCGCAAGTTCGAGGTGACGGGAGGGCTCACTCAGCAAGGCCGCGTGCGCGATGACTGGGGCAACTGGTTCGGCTGCGATAACAGCCATCTGCTCTGGCATTACCCCTTGCCCGAACGCTATGCCCGTCGCAACCCGCAGTTTACCCTCACCGAATGGCGCGTGGACCCGCTTACCGGCCCGGAAGCGGGCCGCGTCTATCCCGTGAGCGAGCTGCAAGAGCGCTTCAACCGCCCCGAACACGCGAACCGCGTCACGTCCGGTTGCGGCCTCGGCATCTATCGTGACGTCGCGCTTGGCGCTGATTTCTATGGCGACGCCTTAGTTTGCGAGCCCGTGCACAATCTCGTCACCCGTATGAAGCTCACCCCGCGCGGTGCCACCTTCACCGCTGGCCGCGTGGCTGATGAGCAACGCTCCGAATTCCTCGCCTCCCGCGATCCTTGGTTCCGCCCCGTGCAAGTCGCCACCGGTCCCGATGGCGCGCTCTGGGTCGCCGACATGTATCGTGAAGTCGTCGAGCACCCGCGCTGGATTCCCGCCGAGCGCCTCAAGCAACTCGATCCCCGTGCCGGTGCGGACAAGGGACGCATCTATCGCGTGACCAGGCTGGGCCAGCGTCCCGCCGCTCTGCCCAAGCTCGACGCTCTGAAAGGTCCTGACCTTCTGAAACTTCTCCAAAGCCCCAACGCCACCATGCGTGACCTCGCCCATCGCGAATTCCTGTTCCGTCGCGACGGTTCGATGATGGCGCCGCTCATCCAGGTCATCGCCACCAATCGCGTTCCTGCCGCCCGTCTGGAAGCTCTGTCCATGCTCAGCGCGCTCATCGTTCCGGCACCATCCAGCTTGATCCCTTGGTTGCAAGACGAGCACCCCGCCATCCGCCGCTTCGTGCTCCAGCTCGCCGAGAAACAGATCAACGAAAGCAAGGAGTTGTCGGACGCCATAGTACGGATGACCGCAGACCCCGATGCCACCGTCCGCTTCCAGACCGCGCTGACCTTGGGCGAGATTAAATCCCCCGCCGCCATCCCCGCCTTGGCTGAACTGGCCCACCGTGATGCCCAGGACGCCTGGTTCCGCTCCGCCATCCTGAGTTCCGCTGGTCAGGACCCCGCCGCCCTGTTCGAGCGCCTCTTGAGTTTGCCCAAGCCCACTGAAGGTGTTCGTGCCTTGCTCGGACCTTTGACCGGCTTGATCCTCAGCCGTGATGCCCAGCAAGGCGGCCAAGTGCTCGCCCGGTTATTGCCGCCTCCCGGCCAATCGCCCGAACCATGGCAGCACCAAGCCCTCGCCGACTGGCTCACCGAACTGGACCGTCGCGGTCTTACGTTGGAGAAATGGCTCAGTGCCGACGCCACGCTGCGCACACGTTGGGAAACCGTCGCCCACACCGCCCGCATCCAACCAACCGTTTCCGCTGAAGCAGTTTCCTTCCTCGCCCGCGACCCCGCCCGCTTGAAGGAAGATTACACCTTGCTCCTGCATTCCTTGGCCCAACCCTTGGCCACCGCCACGGAAACCGCCGTCCTCAACCGCCTGCGCCTGCTCAAGCAACCCGATACAGCCGAACGCCTGTTCGCGCTCTGGCCTAAGTTCGGTCCTGCCAGTCGTGAGTTGGTCATCAGCCTGTTGCTCGGTCGCAACGAGTGGACCGCCGCCTTGCTCACCGCCGTGGAGCAGGGGACCGTAGCCCGCCAGGAGATTTCCCCCGGCACCCAGACCCGCCTCCTGCGGCTCACCAATACCCAGCTTCAACAGCGCGCCGAAGCCCTCTTCAAATCCAACCGCAATAGTGACCGCTCCGCTGTCATCGCCCGTTATGCCGGTGTGGGTGAATTGAAAGGGGACGTGGCCCGTGGCACCGCTCTCTTTTCGCAGAATTGCGCCAGTTGCCACGCCTTGAATGGCGTCGGCCACGCCGTTGGCCCGGACATCACGATCTACCGGAACAAGCCCGTGGCTGACTTCCTTGTGGCCATCTTGGACCCGAACGCCGTTATCGAACCGCGCTTCATCGCCTACAACGTGGAAGCCAAGGACGACCGCTCGCTGACCGGCCTCATCGCCGCCGAGAATGCCGATTCACTGACCTTGCTCGGCGGCAATGGCGTTCGCGAGACGGTGCGCCGTGCCGAGGTCATTTCCCTGAAAGCCTCCAGCCTTTCGCTCATGCCTGAAGGTCTGGAACAGGCCGTTAATCCGCAGGGCATGGCCGATCTCATCGCCTATCTCAAGAGCGGTAATTGAAGAAAAGGCGGTGCCGGTGAAATGTCGCTTGCCACTGCGGTGAGACGCTGCTTTTCTCCCCGCAGCAATTTGTTGTGCCCTATGAATTTTGAACAAGCCTCCCAGACCATCAGCGAGTGCGCCATCCAGATGACCCGTGCTTACGGCTCGGCCGTCTTCAATGAACTGGTCATCGTCTCCTTTGCCAATGGCCGCGAGGAAGTGGTGGGCTATGTCGGTCCCCGGCCCGAGCGCGTGCAGAACGACTTTGCGAAAGACCTGCACAAGTTGAAGGAGGAGCTCTTTAGCTCACGTCACCAAGTCGGTGAGTTTGAGTTCGCCCGCACTGCCCATGGCACCCACTTCGATGCTTTTCTGGTCCTGGGTGAATGGCTCTTTCTCGTCTGTAACAACACCACGCTGTCCATGGACGAGATCACCGCCAAGCCTGAATGGCGCAAGGCCCAGATTCCTTTCGTGGAGATGTGCGATAAATTTCGCGCAGACCCCCTGAAGCTTTGATTTGCGGCCCTAAAGCTTGATGCTCCTCGCCCCCGACGCCTTCTGGTAGATTTGCGTCTCTTCTTTGCGCCGGCAGATGCGGCAAGCGAAATGTCTCTGCCCGTCCCAGAACACGCTGGGCACGGCGAAAAGCTCATGGCAGCCGTCACACCGTTCCAGCGCATCCGCCGGGTCCAAGGGCAGGGCGATCCAGTAATCCCCGGTTTCCTCGTTCAAGTTGGCGATTTGCCCCGGGATGTCATCTGCTACATAATCGAAGATGAAAGCCTCGTCCATGCTGTCCGCCAGACTGACCTCGCCACTGTTCAAGGCGATGTAGTTTCCCCGGAAATAGCTTTGCACCACCACCCGGACACCTATCACCGGATCCACCGCTTTGAGCGGTAGCGTCACATCGGGAGATGATTCGGGTGCGTGCACAATGGATGCGTTTATTTCACCAGTTCAGCCAGCTTCGGCGTGATGGCGTCGGCCCAGATTTGGTAGCCTTTGGGCGAGAGATGCAGAAAGTCCGGCATGATCTCCCGGGTCAAAGTCCCATCCGGTTGCAGGAATTTGTCCCCGATGTCGAGGAAGTGGATTTGTTTCCCGTCATGCAGCTTCGCGATGGTCGCGTTCACTTCCTTCAGTTTGTCCCGCTGTGCATTTGGCTTCTCCCCACGCGGAAACACCGCCAGCAACAACACCTTGGTCGTCGGCGATTTGGCCCGGATGGTCTCCACGATCTTGGTGATACCCTTCGCGATGCCTTCAGCGGAATCATTGCCCGAATTGTTCGTGCCGATCATGACCACGGCCACCTTGGGCTTGATGCCGTCCAGCTCGCCGTTCTCGATCCGCCAAAGCACATGCTGCGTGCGGTCCCCGCCGATGCCGAAATTCGCCGGCTTATACGCGCCGAACGCATTCGTCCAGATCGCCTTCTGGCCGTTCCATCCCGCCGTGATGGAGTCACCCAGGAAAAGCACGCCAACATCCCCTTTCTTCGCGACGGCTACGAAATTTTCATGACTCTTCTGAAACCCGGCATTGATCACCCCATTTGTGGTCAACTTCGGAGCGGCCACGTCAGGCAGTTGTACTACGGGCTTCACTGCCGGAGCAGGAGATGGAGTTGCTGTGGTTTGCGCGGAGGCGTGACAGAGCGCCACTGTCAGTAGAGTGAGAACGATAAAGCGGGGATTCATCTGCCCGAATCTGTTACTTTCAGGACGTTCTGCCAAGCGAATTTAGGCGCTCCGGGTTGACAGACTATTGCTTTCCCGCGAGGTTCTGTTAAACGCCTGCCGTGTCCGCGACCAGTCCCAGTCTGTTGCTGCTCATTCCGGCCTATAATGAAGAAGGCCGGATCGAGCCTGTTTTGCGCGAGTATGGCGCTTACTTCGCCGCGAATTACCCCGGTAAATTTCAACTCGTCGTCGTCCTGAACGGCTGCCGGGACAATACCTTGGGCGTCGTGAACCGGGTCGCGAAAGATTACCCCGCCATCTCCGCCATCGATTTCCCCGCGCCCATCGGCAAGGGCGGTGCCCTCATCGAAGGCCTCAAGCTCGCCCCGCGCGCTGATCTTGTCGGCTACGTGGATGCCGACGGAGCCACGCCGCCCAAGGCCTTCCATGACCTCGTGCGGCATCTGGACAAGGCCGATTGTGTCATCGGTTCCCGTTGGATCAAGGGGGCCGTGCTTCATCAGGCCCAGACCAGCAAACGCCGGTTCGCCAGCCGCTGCTTTCATCTGATTGTGCAGTGCCTCTTCTGGATGAACATCCGCGATACCCAGTGCGGCGCCAAGGTGATGAAGCGCGAAGCCGTGGAGAAGGTTCACAGCATGTTGCGCATCGCCGACATGGCTTTTGATATCAATTTGCTCTACGCCTTGAAACGCGCCGGCTATCGCGTCCTCGAAGTGCCCACGGAATGGACCGACCAGATCGGCTCCAAGGTGGTATTGGGCCGGACCTCGCTCACCATGCTGCTTTCTGTGATCCGCTTGCGGCTGGTGTATTCGCCTTTCTACGAAATGTTACGTCCCTTGCGTCCGCTGGAAGGCTGGATCTATGGCAAGTTTCTGGGCGCGCCGCAGCCCTTGCAAGGCCCCAAACCGGAGCCCAAATCTGTCGCGAAGGAAATTAGCGATCTTCAGCCCAAGTAACGCCGGTAGATCGCTTCCAGTTTGTCGAGCATCACGTCCAGGCTGTGCTCCGCTTCCACCTGTTTGCGTCCGGCCTCTAAGTATTGCCGGGTCTGTTCCGGCTGCTGAATGGTTTCTTTGATGGCCTTGGCCAAGGCTTCACCATTGCCTGCGGGGAAGTTCCGTCCCGTCACTCCCTGCCGGATGATTTCCGGAGTGCCGCCCACATCACTGCCCACCACTGCCGTCTTGCTCGCCAACGCTTGCAGCCCGATTTGCGGCACCCCCTCATGCTTCGTGGAGGCGATCACCAGCACATCGATCGCCCGCAGGATATCCGCCACATCTTCGCGATGCCCGCACAGATGGATCACTTCGGACAAACCCGCCTTCGCGATTTTCCCGTTCAAGGCATCCTTCTGCGGCCCATCCCCCACGATGAAGTAACGCGCCGTGAAGCCTTCCTTCTGCAAGCGTTGGATGGCTTCAAGAAACGTATCGTGGCCTTTCCACGAACGCAGTACTGAGACCATCGCGATAGCGGGCAAATTTTGCGGGTTATGCCGCGTGATCGCTTCGGACTTGGGCCCGACGGGATGGAACTTCTGCACATCAATGCCCGTGGGCAACGTGGTGATATGGTCGTCCGCCAGTTGGAAATTTTCCTGAAAATGTGCCGTGATCTTCTGGCTGGTGGTCAGCACATGGTCGGCCAACGTGGTGAAGGCATGCTTGCTGAGCCAGCGGTTCGGATAGCTGACGTCGATATGCCGGCTGCGCATGAGCAGGGGCACCTTGGCCATGCGCCCGGCGATGCCCACCAGCCAGCCATCCGCCGAACTGTGGGTGTTCAGCACCTCGATCTGCTCGCGCTTCAACCACGAGGCCAGCCGCAGAGCTTCGAAAGGAAAACGCAGCTTGCCGCGCCGGATCGCTTCGGTGCCGATTCCGGCTTCGCGGGCACGGTTAAAGACATTGGCCGTCTCCGGGGCCAGCAACCAGACCGGATGCCCGCGTTGCTTGAATCCCATCAGCTCCGCATAGACCCGATGCTCCTGCCCGCCCCAACCCAGGGAAGCTTCCGAGTGGGCGATACGCCATTTCTTTTGCTCGACCGAAGACATGATTTTGCGACTGGTGCCAGGGGGCGCTGGCGGGCAGCGGACCGGCTCAGGCCTTTACCGCTGCGATGCTCAGGTGCCGCCCCAAGAGGGAGGCATCGGAACCGGCGGCCTGCCAATAAGCCCGTGCTTCCTCAGTGCTGGCCCGCTTTTCCCGTCCGCGACAATAAATCCGGGCCGGCCACGCGAGCAATCTTTCATGCAGGTGCTTGGCTTGGGAGAGTTGCTCCGGCAGGATCTGCGAAATCTTGAACCCGGCCAGCCGCAGATAGACATATAGCTGCGGGTAGCTCCAGGGCGTGATATGCATATGCGTGCCCGGCACCACCTTGCCTTCGAGGGCGGGAAAGGAGGGAAAGAAGCCCCGGTGCAAAAACTGCAAGCGGGCTTGCGGATACCACACGTTCGGCGTGGTGACGATCAATAGTCCATCATCGGCCAGCAGCCGGTGGACTTCGCGCAAGAACAGCAGGGGATTCCCTAGATGTTCCAGACCTTCACAGCAGCAGATGAGGTCATACGTGCCGCAGTCCTTGGGCAGGGGCGTATCCAGGTCATGCTGCCAAAAACGATGGTAACGGCCTTCGGGTTGTGCGTAGAGGTCGATGCCGTCCACCTTGGCTTCGGCGGGCAGGGCGGCCTGCAACCAGCCATCCCCGCAAGGCGCATCCAAAACGGAGCGGACGGGACGTCCTTTCAGATAGGTTATGACCGCGTCCTTCGAAGATTGCTGCATTAGCTGGCCATGGGGATATACGACTATTTAGGTTTGCTGGCCGAAACGATGATGGTCCGGCCAAGCAAGACCGGTACGGTGTTCATCGCATCGACCATGGGGGCGTTATACGTATCGAGCGTCTTGTATTTGTTCGCCTCTTTGCTGCGGGCCAGCCAGCCAAAGAACTGGATAGGCAGATAGAACACGACCAGAGCGGGAATGGCGGAACGCTGATACTTGTCCACCCGGTATTGGACGTCATCAAATCCGGCATCCATCAGTGAATGGCCGATGTAAAAGCTGGAAACCGGATTGATATGACCGCCGGTGGTGTAGAGATCGCTGTTCCGGACGGGCAGGGGACCGAAGAGATTCCAGAAACCGAAGGTCAAAAAGCGCAGCCGGGACTTGATGTTCAGGATGTTGGGCGTGCTCAGGACGCAGACGCCGCCAGGCTTCAACACGCGGTGGAATTCTCGCAAGGTCTCCCGGTAATGCTCCAAGTGCTCGATCACCTCGGTGGCCGTCACCAAGTCAAACGAGTTGTCCGGGTAGGGCAATTTCTCGTGGTTCAGATTGGCCACCTCGACTTTTTGGCCCGGCAGCTTCATCAGTGTGTCGGTGTAGTCACAGGCTGAAGACTGCACCCCGAAACGCTGCTTCATCACCTCGATCAGGCGTCCCTTGCCTGAACCCACATCAAGGTGCGTCTTGAAAGGCTGTTTGGCGTGATAACTGGCCACCAGGTCCAGTGCCGCTGTATAGATTGTTTCGGTGCTCACAAATTGCGATATGCCCGCAGGAACATCAAGATTGCGGCCTGTAGTTCTAATTGGGCTGCCGACTGGCATTCAAGCGCAGACTCTGGCAATCTGCCCAAAACATGAGCAGTCAGACAACTCGGCGGATACTGGTCACCGGTGGCGATGGCCTGCTGGCACAGGCTTTGAAAGCCCTGAAGCCTGCCGGTTTCACACTGATATTCTGCCCGCGGACTGAGTTCGATCTTCTCGATTCGGACCAAATGGCGCGGCAGTTGGACCTGTACCAGCCCGCCTTTGTCCTCAATACGGCGGCATACAATCTCGTGGACAAATGCGAGATGGAGCGTGACCTGTCTTGGGCCATCAATGCCACGGGACCGCAAAATTTGGCTGGTCTGTGTGCGGCGCGGGCGATCCAGTTGGTCCATTATGGCACGGATTACGTTTTCGATGGTGCCCAGCAGGTTCCCTATTCGGAAGCGGATCGGCCGCACGCCATCAATCATTACGCGGCCGGCAAGCTGGCTGGGGAGGAGGCAGTTCTGGCCGCCAGTTCCCGGCACTTGGTTCTTCGTACGAGTTGGCTCTTTGGCACCAATCCCATCCGACCCCAGCGCTCCTACATCCACGCCATCATCCGGCAGGCACTGGATGGCAAGCCCATCCGGGCCACGACCGACCAGCAAGCCGTGCCCACGTATGTAGGTGATCTGGCGGCTTGGACTTTGAAACTGGCCGCCCAGTCCGCCAGCGGCCTTTATCATGCCGTGAATGACGGTGGCCTGAGCCGTTTCGATTGGACCCGGGAAATCCTTGCGGCAGCCCAGGAACAGGGCCTGATCGCTACCGTTCCAGCCGTTGAACCCGTGACCACCGCTTTTTTCAACTCCACCATCCGCCGCTCCACGTTTAGCTGGCTGAGCAACGCCAAATTGACGGCCCTTCTGGGGCATCCATTGGGTTCCTGGAAAACAGGGATGCGGGCGATGCTGCGGCAACCGCTCTGGCCAGAAGTGGCAGCAAGTCGTTAAAAGGTTGAAAGGGTCGAAACGTGAAGGGCCTCGATTTAACCATTCAACGTTTCAACCTCTTTAACGTTTCTTTCCCAACAAACAAAATCCTCGAATCTCCCGCTCCCTCGCGCATACTTCCGGCGCTTTCGATGTCTGTTTTGGATTTGGCATTTATTGGGCGTACGCGAGCCGATCAGGTTTCCTCAATGTTCAGGGGATTCCGCGCAATGGCTTTTCCCGTAACGTCTGCGGTGCCTCGCCCTATCGTTTTCCTGCAACATGATTCATGAACGCAAACAATGCCGGGCGTGTGGTTCGACCCGGCTCGAACTGATCGTTGACCTGGGCAAGACTGCCTTGGCCAATGACTTTCTTGACCCCGGCGAGGTGTTCAGCTACCGCACGTTCCTCCCGCTTCGCCTGCGCTTGTGCCGGGATTGTACCCTGGTGCAACTGGCGGAAGTGGTTGACCCCGGCGTGCTCTATTCTCGCTACGCCTACGTGACCTCCACCTCGCGCACGATGGATGAGCACCTCTCGCTGCAGGCTCAGCATGTGCTGGCATCAGCAGGAGCGGGCGACCGCCCCAAGGTGCTGGAGATCGCCAGCAATACAGGATTGTATCTTCAGAAGTTCAAAGCGCTGGGTTGCGATGTCATCGGTGTGGAACCCGCCCGCAATATCGCCGAACTGGCCGAGCAATCCGGCATCCCGACCTGGACCGATTTCTTCAATGCCCACAATGCCGAGCAGGTCCGCCAGGAATGGGGCAGCCCGGATGTCATCTTGGGCCGCCACGTCTTCGCGCACATCGATGACTTGCAAGACTTGGTGAAGGGCATCGAAGCCTTGGCCCATGAACGCACCTTGATCGGCTTTGAAGTGCCTTACCTCGTCGATTTCTTTGAGAAGGCGGAATACGATACCGTTTATCACGAGCATCTTTCTTACGTCTCGGTGCATTCGGTGCAGGCGCTGTTGAAAAACACGCCGTTTCAATTGGAACGTATCGAGTATTACCCCATCCACGGCGGTTCCATTCTGTTCCAGTTCCGTCGTAAATCCGCTGGTGTGCCTGTGCATGAAAGTGTGGCCGCTTATCTGAAAAAAGAGGCGGACTTGAAGCTCGCGGAACCGGCGACCTGGCAGCCCTTCGTCCAGAAAGTGCAGCACATCCGCGAGGAGTTGCCCAAGCTGGTGCGCCAGTTGAAGAGCGAAGGGAAAAGGGTCATCGGCTACGGTGCCTCCGCCAAGGGTAACACGTTGTTAAACACCTGCGGCCTGACGGACAAGGACCTCGATTACATCATCGACAACACTCCGTTCAAGCAGGGCAAAGTGGCTCCCGGCTCCTGGATCCCCGTGAAACCACCGGAGGCATTGTTGCAGGACCAGCCGGATTACGCGCTCCTGCTGGCTTGGAATTTCGCTCCGGAGATCGTCCGGCGCGAGGTGGAGTTTCAGCGGCGCGGTGGTCGTTTCATCGTGCCCATACCGGCCCCGAAGATTATTGAGTTCAATAACGGTCAGCCGTCTTTGTAAGAATTTTTATGGATTACAATTTCAGTGCCAGCTTCTGGCGCAAGCGGGCCGTCAAAGCGGCCTTGGACCGTCGGGATGACAACCGCACCTGGTGTGGTTACCGCTTCCGCAAGTTTCCGTCCGATGGCATCGCCATGCAGGAACTCCTGTTCCGCTGCCGCCCACAAGTGCTGGTGGAGTTGGGCACCCAATACGGCGGCAGCACGTTGTTCTTCTCCTCTTTTGCCGCGCAGGCCGGGATTGAAGCCATCGTCACCGCCGACATCGTGGCGCTTGAGCGTCCGGATGTTCCCATCGCCACCTTCCTCACGGGCGATGACACCTCGCCTGAGATCTTTGCCCAGATAAAAGAGTTGGTGGGAAACCGGACCTGCTCGGTGGTCATCGATTCGGACCATAACGCCGCGCACGTGGACAAGGAACTGGAACTCTACGGTCCCTTGGTGACTCCCGGCCAGGCGCTCATCATGGAAGATACGCATGTGGATGTACTGGATTTTAAGAAGTTCCGGGAGCATGGCGGACCTCTGCGTTCCATCCAGAAGTACATGCCCAAACATCCGGAATTCGAGATGACCACGGATATCGAGCCGTATATCACCTCGAACTTTTTCGGTTACTGGGTAAAGAAATCGGCCTGAACCGGCCGGGCGGCGAGCGAACATGAACTACAGCCTCATCGTTCCGTATTTCAAGACGCCGGAAGTGACGCGGCTGTGCCTGTATTCCATCTTCAAGTTCAGCCGGGGCAACCCTGAAGTCATCGTGGTGGACAACGCTCCGGACAGCCCGGAATCCGCGATGCTGAAGGAGTTTCCGGATATCAAGCTGGTCAAGAACCGGACCGAACTGCGCGGCTCGGCGGCCAATTTTGAAGCGCTCGATATCGGCCTGCAACATGCCTCCCATGAGTTGGTGGGATTGATCCATAGCGATACCATCTTCTTGCACGATGGCTGGGACTTGGAATGTTTTGGCCGGCTGGAATCGAAGAAACTGGCCGTCCTGAGCACCTTCGAGCGGGAAGCGAATCCGCTCCGCCCTGTGCGCAAGAAGATCCGCGATTGGTGGCACCATCTGCGCCATGTACATCAGCCCGGTTACGCAGCCGAGGGCAAGCTGATGATGTTTTTCTTTCTGACACGCCTCAGCACCTTGAAGCAATCTGGTTTTGTTTTCCTGCGCGATGGTCATATCACTCCGGCTCATCTGGAGAAGACCGGCCTGCCGGTGGAGGTCTTGAGTCTGGTCGAGATCAGCCGCCTGATGTGGCACACCAGCAACATCACCAGCATCCTGACCGGCCAGATGACCGATCCCTCGCTGGTGAAATCGTATCAGACCAAGCGCGAGCAATTGCTTCATCATCCCTACATGGTTTCGCGTTTCGGCGAGATCCTGGCCAGACACAAGCTGCCGTAATCGAGGATGAGCACGAACCGGTCAGTCAAAAGCGGTCCGCAACGGGTGCTCATCACCCAGAAGTTCTCCTCTCTCGGCGGCGGCCAGAAGAGCCTGGTGTATCACCTGGAACTGCTGGACCGGAAACGCTTCGAGCCGCATGTCATGGTTTCCAATACCGGCTGGCTCACGCAGGAACTGGATCGCTTGCAAATCCCTTGGTCACTCGCCAAGTTCGGACACTGGGGTAACCTTGTGTCCCTCCCGCGCAACCTGCTCCTGATCCAGCACATCAAGCGCTACATCCGGACGCACCGCATCCAGTTGGTGCACGCCAATGAGCATTGGGTGGGGCCACCCAGCTACTGGGCAGCGAAGCAATCCGGCATCCCGTCCATCTGCCATTTTCGCACCGGCCTGACCGATCTGACTCCCGGTCGCATCAAAAAGTATCTCTACAGCCGGTTTGATCGTGTGCTGCCGGTGGCCGAGGTGCTGAAGGAAGCATTGGCAAAATATGTTGAGCATCCCGAAAAGCTGATGGTGGTGCGCGACGGTGTGGAGCCATTCCCGGACGAGCCCAAGTATTATCCCCAACGTAAATCACGCATCGTGATCAATGTAGGCGCGATCTATGAGGTGAAGGGCCAGGCGATTATTTTGGAGCAGGCTATTCCTTGGCTTAAATCGAGCAGAAAAAACTTCATCCTCTTTGTCGGCGGTACCCGGCAGGATTCGGATTATTTCGAACGTATGCGGCAGGTGGTGGCGGCGGAAGGGTTGCAACGACAGGTGCGATTCCTCGGATCGCGACAGGATGTGCCGCGTCTTTTGCGTGCGGCGGATCTGCTGGTGGCCTATTCCACGGTGGAAGGCGTGCCCCGCGTGGTGATGGAAGCGATGTTCGCCGGTCGGCCGGTGATCGTCTCCAATACGCCTGGTATGGCTGAGGTGGTGACGGATGGAGAAGTGGGCCGCATCTTGAATTTTGATGACAAGACCATCCCCTTGTCGCAATGTCTCGGCCATCTCGCGACGGACTATCCGCTCTGGGAAAATATGGGGCGGAAGGCGCGCGAGCGGGCATTGAGCCGGTATTCGATCCGGGCCATGTCCGAGGCGATTCAAAACGTTTATACTGACTTGCTGCAACCGAACGATTATGGCCGAACCAAAAGCTGAACAGCCTTATTTTGTCCATCCCACGGCGGAAGTGGCGGCCACGGCCGTCATCGGAGCAGGCACGAAGATCTGGCACCAGAGCCAGATCATGGGCGGGGCGCGTATTGGCACGAACTGCAAATTGGGCAAGTCGGTGTATGTGGATTCAGGCGTAGAGATCGGCAATAACGTCAAGATCCAGAACGGCATCTCCGTCTATAAAGGCGTGACCGTGGAGGACGATGTGCTGCTCGGGCCCCACATGGTTTTCACGAATGATTTGTACCCCCGCGCCTTCAACGACAGTTACGAGATTTTGCCTACCCTGGTGAAGAAAGGTGCGTCCGTCGGTGCTAATGCGACCATCGTGTGCGGTGTCACGCTGGGCAACTACTGCATGGTGGGAGCGGGTTCTGTGGTGACGGCGGATGTCACTGATTACGCCTTGGTCGTCGGTAATCCGGCTCGCGTCATCGGTTACGTTTGCGCCTGCGGCAAACGCCTCGCCGTGGATTATAAAAATAAACGTGACGGCCAGGTCACCTGCGAACGCTGCGGCAAACAGTTCAAGATCGAGGCCAGTCAGATCTCCGTGATCTAGTCTGCTTCTACATTCAGTGAAGACCATCAAATTCAGCCGCGACGCGGCTTTCGATTCGGCCGTCAAATTATTGCGCACCGCGCCGGAGAATTATGAGCCGGTGATGCCCGATACATCCCATGGCCGGCCTCTGCCGGACACCGCTTACACTCAACGCATCCAGTGGCTCGCTGAGCGTATCCCGGCTGGTAGCCGTCTGCTGGACTTGGGTTGCGGGCGTGGTGAGATTCTCCATTTTCTGGAACGTGAGCGTAAGGTGAAGTATCTCGGCCTGGAGCGTGATCCGGACCATCTGGTCTCATGCCATGCTGTGGGGATCAAGGCACTTTTGGCCGATTTTAACGACCTCTCCGATCCGGCCTTGCGCTATGCCTGCAGCCAGCAATGGGATACCGTGATCATCATCGATACGCTGGTTTACTGGCGGTGTCCGTCCGTGGTGTTGGCTGCTTTGAGCGACCGTTGCCAGCGAATTTTTGTGACGTTGAACAATGCCGGCCATATCCGCCACCGCTGGCGCGCCTTGCGGGGAATCGACACTGAATTGCCGAATGCCCGGGGTTCTTTGACAAAGGGAAACCTGGAGTTCTCGCCCAACTGGTTCAACAAACGCTGGACGATGCAGAGCTTTGTCGTTTGGAGCGCCGCCATGGGCTATGATGCTCGTCCCGTAGCCCGTCGCAGTGTGAACGCCAAGTATCTGCCGTTGGGCTTTTGGCCTGAGTTGACCGCCCGCGCCGTGATGTTCGAGCTGACCCCGTCCAAGCGAAATGCTTGATTAAGTTGGCTGCAACAGCTTTTCGGCTTTTGCCAGCACTTGCTCTTCCGTGATGCGGCCCATGCAGGGGTAAGGCTTGCTCTTGTCGCAAGTGAACTGGCGTGTCTGCTTGCAGGGACAATCCCCCAAAACCAGTTCGTGCCGCACCTGCCACGGATGCCAGCTCCACTCCGATGACGGACCGAACAATGCGAGCGTCGGCGTCTGCACCGCTGCGGAGAGGTGCATGGCAACCGTATCCACTCCGAGAAATATTTTTGCCCTCTGGATCAGCAGACCGAATTGATGCAAGGAAAGCCGTCCATCACTGCTGAAATTTTTGTCGCGGCACTGTTTTAGGATGCTTTGCACGTATTCTTTTTCATGCGCATCCGGACCACATGAGAAGATGATCGTGAGGCCATGCCGTTGATGCAGTTCATCCGCCACCTTCGCCCAGCGTTCCGGAAACCACTGTTTGAACGCCCAGCGGCTGGTGGGATGGATAACCACATACTTCGTCTCCGGCGTGAGTCCGGGAAAGTGCGCCGGTAATTCTCCAAATTTCGCCTGCGGCTCGAAACGCAACGCCCCAGCCTTTGCTTCGATGCCGATGACATCGGTCACTGTCCGGAAGTCACGCAGCACCTGATGTTCACTACCCCACTTGAAACCGGAGAAGCGGTTGAACAACCGTCCTTTCCATTTCAGCGATTCATAGGCGTTGTTGATGCCCCGCACCTTCGCAGCGGAGAGCATGATCCACGTTTTGGCCCGATCGGAATCAGACAGGTCGAACGCGTAATCGTAACGGCGCAGGAAGAGCTTCGGAAACGTGCGCGTGAACTCTTTCAGTGAATTCCCGAAAGAGCGTTGATGTTTCTCGGGTCGGGCTAGGGGGATGACGCGCGTGATGTCCGGATTGCCCCGCAGCATGTCCTCGCAACCGGCGCGCACCAGCACATCGATCTCCGCTTGCGGATATTGCTGCCGCAGAAAACGCGTCGTGGGCGTCAGCAGCAGCGTATCGCCGAGGTGATTGAGTTTGACGAGGAGGAAGCGCACACGGCTTGATCGGTTAGCCTTTGGCCTTGCTGGCCGACTTGGCTTTGCCTTTGCCGTAATACTCTTCCAGCTGCTTGCGGGCCTTCTTCACGTCGCTGGGCCGGATGGCTTTGTTGTAAGCCTTCAACTTCGTCTTATGCCGTCCCGCGAGCTTGGCCTTCAGTTTCTGGAAGGGATTGTAGTGATATGGCTCATCAACGACCTGCGCCAGCTTGAGCTTCATCGCCCGGCGATGATCCGTCAGCGTCAACTGGCTGAAATCAGAAGCGGGCTTGCGCTTCACGGCGTCGGCAATCAGGTCCGCGATGCGATCCGTCGTATGTCCGGAAGGATTGTTGCACCACTTGGTCAGGTGCGCTTTGCGGCCCTCAGCGTAAATTTTCTGGGTGGGATTACGCAGGTATTCCTCCACCATGCCCACGAGCTTGGCCGGGTCTTCGCAATGCGGGCTGAGCTTGGCGACTTCCTCCGTGTAGAGTACGGGATGCTTCTCGAAGATCAGTTCGACCGCCGGTTTGCCCGCGATCCACGCTTCCATCGTGGTGTTGCAATTCTCGCAACCGATGGCCAGATCGCACGCCATCAGCAGGGAAGTGATGTTCGTCTCGCCATCCACTTCCAGCAGCTCGCGCTGTTTCTCCGGCAGCTTGGAGATCCATGAATCGTAATAATCCAAACGTTCACGCGGGTGCGGCCGCAGGATGACGTTGAACTTCTCCGAGGCCAGCAAGGCACCGAGATGCTTCAGCACCCCTTCGCGATAGCGATGGTGCGCCTCCACGATGCCCATGTAATCTTTCAGGTAGGGGATGCGGTCCTTCCACGGAGCAAAGAACTTGTCCACCTCACTGCGCGGCAGGTCATAGAAATCCGCCAGCCCGAAATTCGTGCACAGCAGGACGAGCGGTTTGCCATTGTCCGGTTTGGGATAGCCCGCAAACGCCTCTGACCACGGCGGGAAATAGAAATCATGCCGGGGATTGCCGACCACTTCGATCTGTGTTCCTTCAAAACCCGCCTGACGCAGCGAGTCCTTCAAGGGCTGGTTCCAGCAGAAAAAGAAATCGAGATGCGCGCCCTTGTGATGCTTCTGGGCGTTGAAAGCGCGTTCCTCTTCATCGTAGCAGAGACCTTCATTCAGCACGACACCGGTGAGGATGTTCATCTTGCCCAGGCGTTGGGTATAGGCGACGAGATGGCTGGCCGTGACGTGATTGAAGATCATCATGTCCGGGCGATGTGCCGCGAGTACGCCTTGATAGGCTTCCAGCGGTTCCAGCAGGCATTCCACGCCGCGCTCGCGCAATTGAAAGGTGAGCAGCGAGGCGACCAGCAGATCACGGCGGCGGTCATCCACCAGCAGGACGACTTTCTTCGGTTCCGATTTCGATGTAGCGGACTTCATGTGCAAAATGAGGACACCGGCATTGCCTGCCTGATAGCGCTCAGGCGTAATTCTGCCCCTGACGGCCCGTGATGGTCAAATCTTCCGGTAGATCGCCTAAAGCCATCTGCTTTCCGCCATTCAGGGCCGACCACGCTACCGCAAAGCTGAGCTGATTGGAAAGCAGCACTTCTGCGGGAGTGATGGGCGGCTGGCCTGTTCCATTTACAGCGGCGATCAATTCCGCGAAGGCCCGCTGGGTGCCGCTGGCTTGTGGAGTGAAGGGGATGCGCTCGGGCAAACCGTGATAAGGGCGGTCAGCATGCGTGCGTTTCTCCCGCGTGAGCCAGCTTCCATCCGCGCCGACGGTGAGCACGCCCAAATCTCCCGCAAAGCGCACATTCAATCCGGGCGCAGTGGTGATGACTGCATTCAAACCACCGGAAAATCTCACCGAGGCATTTTCAATGATCGGATCAGCGTCGATGAAACGATCTTTCACGGCATCAGGGGCGATCTCACAAGCGCCCTGCACACCCAGCACTTCGCGTCCGGCTGCGAAATAAACCATCACATCAAATGAATGGGGATGGCTCCACAGCAAAGCCGCCCGTCCCAACTCGATAGTGATCTGGCGCAATTCCCCGATTTCTCCCGCCGCGATCATGCTCTTCACGAGCCGGAAGACATCCATGCATCGGCGCGTCGTCCCATAACTCAGCTTCGTGCCGTGCTGTTCGACCGCTTGCAACGCTTTCCGGCATTCAATCAGTGAACGGCCCAGCGGCTTGTCCACATGGATGCCGCGCACACCATTCTGCGCTGCATAAGCGACGATATCGCAGCGACCTTCTGTGCGGGTGGCGATGCTGATGATATCCGGACGCACCGTCTGGATCATCTGCCGGTAATCAGTGAATGCAGTAGCCACGCCCAGTTCTTTGGCCGTGGTTTCCGCCGCCTCTTTCCGCGCATCACAGACGGCGACCAGTTCCAGTCCCGGATTCGCCAGCATGGCTTCCGCATGACTAACGGGAATCCAACCTGCTGGAATGGTCTGGCGCAAGCGATCCGGGGTGTGAGCGCCGATGCGCCCGCAACCAATCAACGCAGCACGCAAACGAGTTGGGGGTGTTGAACTCATTTCCAGCGGAGAATGGTGGTGAGCCGCGTGGTGCGGCTGGCGGACATGGCCTCGTAAACTGTCGGCAGCTCAGCCCAGCCACAGCGCTGACCGATGAGTTTTCCTGCGGCCAATTTCCCGGCCAGTATCTGCCCGAGCAGGAACTCGCAATTCCGCTTCACGGTGAAGCGCAGTTCGTGAGGAGCTACCGGCAGATCAGGCGACATGCCGCAAGCGATCACGCGCAGTTGCTTGTCATAAAAATACTGCGAATCCAACGGATTGAACGGAGCAGGGCCTTGGCCGCGTCCGGGGAAACCCAGAACGGCAATCGTGCCCTCCTTGCGCGCGAGTTGCAGGCAGAGCAGCCAGTCATCCCAGCGGTTCGAGGTGGAGATGACGAGATCCGCTGTGGTGTGGTTGCTTTTACCGGCCTCAGATTTGGAGGAGGCACTCTGCGCGCCAAGGTCCAACGCAAATGCCCGTGCGTCTGCCTGTTCCGAATAGGCCGTCACTTGTCCGCCGGAATTAGCAGCTAGAGCAACAGCGCCCAGTCCCAGCATGCCCAGTCCGACAACGGCAACTTTGTGACCAGGTGTGAATCCACCTTTGAGTAACGCGTTATAACCCAAGTGAAAGAGATACGTCGTGACCGCCAGTTCGGCATCCGCAGTGGCCGGCAGTTTCAGTACGATTTTTTCCGCCGGGCAGATAAACGCACTGCGATGGGATTGAAAACTGAGGATGCGATTACCGGCTTGATACGCTTTCACTTCTGCGCCCACAGCTTTGACCTCAGCGACATTGCAATAGCCCACCACGCGCGGATAAATCGGGCCAGGGCGCAAGGGCGGTTCGCCCAGATAAGCGGCGAGTTCCGTTCCTGGCGAAATGGCCGAGCAAATCGTTTCCGCCAGCACTTCTTGCGGGCCGAGCTTTTCCGCATCCAGCACCTGTTCCTCAAACACCAGTTGCTGCGGGCCGAGCAGGCGGGCGATCTTGGAGGTGATGGTCGTGCTCATCGTGTGGGCTAAACGGCTTTCCGGTTGCGCAGCATCTGCTCCGCCTCCTGCCAGTCTTCTTCGTTGTCGATATCCACCGAGCGTTCGCGTGGCATGGGATAACCGATTAGCGGCTGGGCATAGTAGGACTTGGCTTTTTCAAACGCCGCGACATCCAGCACATGTACTGCTCCGTTCGCCCGATATGCCGTCGGCAGTTCCTGCGTGCGCTTGCCGATGTATTCTGGGAAGAACGGTTGTAATATATCTTCGCCATTCAGGTTCATCGCGGCAAAAGGCTGGTGCGTATAAGGGCTGACGCTCATGAGGAACTGCCCCTTTTTCCGGCGGAACAGTTCAAACGCTTCGCGCACATCTTCACCCGTGCGGAAAGGGCAGGTGGGCAGCAGGATGACCAGCGTGCGAAACTCCACGCCCATCTCACGGAAGGTCTGCAAGGCATGCAAGGCCACCTGCACCACGCCCGCGGGATCGCGGGCGAGTTCCATCGGGCGATAGAAGGGCACCTCCGCACCGCAGTCACGGGCCACTTTCGCGACGAGTTCGTCCTCGGTGGAAACCATGAGGCGATCAATTACACCACTGGCTTTCGCGGCATCAATAGACCAACCGAGCAGAGGCTTGCCCGCCAGCGGGCGGATGTTCTTTTCCGGTAGCCGGGTGGAGCCGCGCTTGGCCGGGATGAGGCCGAGGACGGGACCAAGTTCGCCGGAATTGCTCATGCTCACATCACCTTGAAATGGATGCTCTTCTGGTCCAGCGCCGGATCGCCCTTGGGCAACGGCGGCAGCGCGGGATTGTAATACAGATGCCGGTTCGCCGGAGAGAACGTGCGGTCGGTGGATTGCGGCGGGCGCGCTTTTTCCACGGCGTCATCCGTGGGTTGCATCCACACGGCATCCTTCACGACCCACTCGCCGTTTTTCTTTTCCCAGATCTTCGGGTCACGCATCGGCTCCACTAGGTCGTAGAAATGTTTCTTTGTGATGCCGAGAAATTCGCAGTAGTAGCCGAGCGAGCTGGGTTCCGTGGCGTCGTATTCCTTCACCAGTTCCTGGCCTTCCTCGCGCGTGAGGCGGCCATGGCGGATCTCCATGCTGGCGTCATCCGTGGTGCGACCGTAGCCGAACTTCAGATACTTCAGATAATCATGCACATCATTCGCATGGTCATCGAGCTTGGCGTAGATGTTGAAGGTGCGATCGCGCTTGAAGGAGACAGTGTTGAAACCCCATTCCTTGATCATCAATTCGCCCTGCTGCTTGGCGTCCCAGTAGAAGAAATTGCTGAGATAGATGCCGCGCACTTCGGTCTGCTGGATCTGCTCGTCCGTAGGATAGATGTAAGGCCGGATATCACCGCGCGTGATGCCACCCTTGCCGATCAAATCCTCCGGTTCATAGCCGCGCATGTCGTGTTCCTTGCGCGTCCAGCGCGTGAATTCCACGAAATCTTCGAGCGAAACGATGCCCGTCAGCTCGGCAAAACCATGCTCACCCCAGACGATGAGCGGGATGTTATACTGTGTTGCCACCTGAAAAGGGAACGTGCGGATGCCTGCGTGATAATGCCAGGTGAGATCGCCCACTGTCTCCAGCATGTGGCGGGAGAGACGGCGCACGGAATCGAGACCGGCATTGTACGTGATGAGGTCACAGCCGGACTTGGAGGCGAGGTTCTCGAGATTGCGTAACCCGGCGGGTTGGTTGAAGGCGTGGTTGAAGAACACCAGCAGCGGGTTCATCCCATACTTGTGTTTCAGCTTCCACACCTGGAAATGCGAGTCCTTCCCGCCGCTGACGGGGATGATGCAGTCGTGGCTGTTACCGCGTTGTTTGGCCATTTTCTTGGCCTCATCGACGATCTCTTCGAGCATCTTCTCCCGCTCGGCCCAGTTGATCTCGAGCTTCTGGCGGCTCTCGTGGTAGCGGCAGCCGCTGCAGACGCATTCATCGTCAAAGATGATCGTCGGTTTCGCGTTTTCCGGATAAAGACAGCGCTTGCAGTATCTCATGTAAAAGTTCCCGTCCGCACTCTCACCCCGGCCTCGGTCAGATGTTTCTTGGCCTTGATGGTGGCGTGCTCGGTATAATGGAAGATATTAGCCGCAGCCACGGCCTCTGCGCCAGCCTCAATCCCTTCCACAAGATGCTTCCATTGGAAGACCCCGCCGAAGGCGATGACCGGCACGTCCACAGCGGCGCAGACCTGGCGGAGTGACTCCAGGTCATACCCGCGCCGGGCGCCATCGTGGTCCACGGAATTGAAAAAGATTTCGCCCGCGCCCAGTTCGACAGCGTGCTTGGCCCATTCCACGGGCGACTTCCCCGTGCTGCGTTGGGCGCGATCAACAATCACCAGCGGCGTGCCGCTTTCGTCACGCTTCACGTCCATGGAAGCCACGATGCATTGGCGGCCAAAACGGCTGGAAAGCGCTTCCACCAAGGGCGGGTTGTCGGCAAAGGCAGTGTTGAGCACCAGCTTGTCCGCACCTGCATTGAGCAGACTGCGAGCGAAATCGGCATCCGTGATCCAGCCGCCTACGGCCAGCGGCACAAAGCATTTGCGGCAGATGCGCTTCACCACGTCGGCAAAGCCTTCGCGGGAAGACGCGTCGCGCGAGACGTTCAGGATGACGATCTCATCAACGGCCCATTTGTTGAAGCACTCGATGGCGTGGACCGGATCGTAGTGGATGGAGTTCGTGTGCTTGAAGCGCACGCTCTGCACCACCGCGCCATCGCGGATGATCAGGACGGCTATGAGGCGTTTCTTCAGCATCAGGGCATCTCCACGAAATTCTTTACCAGTTGCAGTCCGCCGCGCTGGCTCTTTTCCGGATGGCATTGCGCGGCGAAGAGATTGTCTCGTGCGACCATCGCCGTGAAAGTTTGCCCGTGTTGGCACGTGCCCAACACGTCCGAGGCTTGATGGCAAACGACATGAAAGCTGTGCACGAAGTAAAAATCCGTGCCGCTGGGAATACCATGGATGAACGGGATGTCTCGCATGAACGTGACCGCATTCCAGCCCATGTGGGGCAGCTTGATGCCAGGAGCCGGTTCCAGCGCGACGACATCCGCATCGAACCATCCAAGACCTTGATTCAAACCGCCTTCCGTCGAACTCTTGCACATGAGTTGCATGCCCAGGCAGACACCAAGCGTGGGGACACCTTGCCGGACCTTCTCGCCCAGCGCCTGATCCATGCCGTCCTGCCGCAGCAGGCGCATGGCATCGCCGAACGCGCCGACACCGGGGAGGATGATCTTGTCAAAGCCCTTGAGCTGGTCCGGATGCTGAATCACCTCGGAAACCGCACCGACTTCCACGAGAGCGTTCTGCACGGACCAGATGTTTCCCATGCCATAATCAATGATTGCCACACGTGCAGCCACAGACGGGGAATAAAGAGGCAGGGTCATGGTAGGGTCAAGGCTTTCCTGAGGGGCTGATGGCGGGTTGCCGGCTGATGGTTTTCAAGAGTGCCCCGTGACTTGGCTCAAAGGCCGCGTCCAACTCCCGGGCTTGCTCCAAGATGCCCACCTGTTTGTTCAGATCCCCCCGCCATAAGTCCTGTTCTTGGAGGATGTTTACCCGGATGATCCAGTTCGCTCGTCTGAGCGCTTCGCGACGGATAAAATCCGGCATCCGCTTCAATTCCATCGCCAAAAGTGGATCAATGGCGTGATAGGCCGCGAGAAAGGCCCAAATTTTTTCAAGACCATGACCGGCGAACCGGCTTGCGGCAAAGGCGACCGCTTGCATCCGGAAATCGGTGGCCAAGGAATCCAGATCCAAGATCGCGCTTAATTTCCCTTGAGAGAACAAAGCATTGCCCGGATGAAAATCCCGGTGAACCCAATCCACCGGGAGGAACTGGCTTTGCTCGATTTCTTTGATCGTGGCGGTGATGGGCGGCAGCACTTCCGTGAGGAGACGCGTTACCGTTTGACCAAAGGGAGTCGCACCCAATGAGCCCTTCAACTTTTCCAGAATCTCCTGTATCTCCTCGTCCGTGAGATGATCATACAACGGCGAGATGGCTCTGGTGCCGGGCAGACTGCGGATGTGATTGTGTAACTGTGCCAGCCCCGCCGCCGCACTGGTGAGTTCTGACATGCTGCCAGTAAAAGCTTCACCTGAGCGGAACTCCAACAACCGCCAAACCTTGCCGTCCGCTTCCAGTCCCAAGGCTCCGCGATCCGCCGGGATCGTGGGCGGAGCCAATGGTTCACGCAGGGCCACTTGCTGCTGGAACGTAAGCCGGTCTTTCCAGCCGCTCGCATTTACGGCCAACGTTTCCGATTTCAGCACGTAACTTGGCGTGCTGGTGGTAGAACCCAACCGCACCAGATAATTCTGCGAATTGACCCCGCCGCCCTTGGCCGTTTCGAGGAATAGTTCCCCCTGGCATCGTAGCGCATAGTGCGCGCGCAATATGTCAGCGGGTTCACTCATCGCTACTCGATATCCCCGAACTGCGGAAATTCGCCGGTCGCCAGATTCCGTTTCGCCTTGTGGCCGATCACGTCCTCGTAACGGTCTGCCGGGATGTGCGTGCCCGGACGCCGGTAATCCACATCCGCTGCCGTGATGACCTGGCCTGCCGCCACCGGACGACGCATGATCAAGCTGCGGCGATGCTCCGCTTTCACACGCGAATTGAAGATGATGCGCGGATCGCCGAGGGCCGCTTCCACTGCTCGGACCTGTTTCACGAAATCCGCCAGTTCCTGTGGTTCGAGCGACATATAGTGCTCCACCGCGTTTGTGTTGCGATCCAGCGTGATGGTCTTCTCGATAAAATCCGCTCCCAGCGCGATGGCGGCGTAATTCATCGCCGTGCCCACCGAATGATCCGAGTAACCGACCGGATAACCGAAGATGTCTTTGATATGGCGGATGGCCTTCAAGTGAATGCCCGCATGCGCCGCCGGGTAACCGGACGGGCAGTGCATGATGACGATGTCATACATCCCCTTCGCTTCACAGATGCGCGCCGCCTGTTCCACATCATCGAACCGTTCGCGTCCATCTAGGATGATCGGCAGCTTCTTGCTCGCCATGTGCTCGATGAGCTGGCGATGGTTGATGTCCGATTTGGAAACCTTGATGGCGTGCGCGCCGATCTCGGCGAGCAGATCCACCGTCTCCGGTCCGCTCGGCGTGGAGACGAAGAGCAGGCCCAGCTTGTCGCAATACTCCTTGAGGCGACGCCAGTCATCGAAGGACAACTCGCGCCGTTCCAGCGCATCATACACCGTTTCGCTTTGCTTGCCCTGGGCGTTCTCGAACTCGATCAACGTCTCCTTCGTCACCAGCAGATCCTTCACGCGGACCGTTTGAAATTTCACCGCATCCGCTCCGCCCTCGGCGGCGGCTTTGCAGAGTGCTTTGGCGCTGTCCAATCCGCTATGGGTCGCCCCGGCCTCGAACGAGATGAATACCGGATGGCCTTCGCCCACCAGCCGGTTGCCTATTTTTACAGTTCGCATGTGATTCAATTATTTGCCCGGCATCGCCGGGCGACAATGCTTTAGTTGCCGCTTCTATTGCTGGACCATGGACCAATTCAGCGGTGTCCCGGACTTGATCTCAATGGCTGCGGGCTTGCCCAAGACCTCACACAGATGCCGTGTGTGCAAGCCATGCCCCGGCCGGATCGACCGCACATTCTTCGCCGTGAAGTTTTCGCCCACCTTCACATCCGCCACCACGAAGAGGGAGCGCCGGAACTGCCGGCTCTTGCTCTCGTTCGCGCTCACTTCGTAGTTCACCTTGCCCAGCGCTCGTTCCGTGACGCGGATGGCCTCGACCATCGCCTTGAACTCCTGCGGTTCCATGGAAAAGCTCGAATCCGGTCCCGGCACCTTGCGATCCAGCGTGAAATGCTTTTCCAGGATGCACGCGCCGAGCGCCACTGCTGCCACTGGGACCGTATGGCCCATCGTGTGATCGGACAGCCCTGTGGGCACATCGAAACGTTGGCTTAGATCCGGGATCGTTCGCAAATTCATTTCTTCTGGCAGGGCAGGGTAGGCACTGGTGCATTTGAGCAAGGCCAGTTGCGTGCAGCCACCTCCACGCAGAGCATTCACCGCTTCCGCGATCTCTTCCTGCGTGGCCATGCCCGTGGACGCGATGACTGGTTTCTTCGTCGCGGCGATCTTCTTGAGCAAAGGGATGTCCACTAATTCAAACGAAGCCACCTTATGCACTGGCACATCCATCGCTTCGAGAAAATCTACGGCCGAATCATCGAACGGTGTGGAAAAGAAATTCATGCCCAGCTCTTCCGTCACCGCTTGCAGCTTCGGCTGCCAATCCCACGGCATGTAGGCTTCCTTGTAGAGATCATGCAACGTGCGTCCGTCCCACAGTGTGCCGCCGCCGATGCGGAAATACTCGTTATCGCATGGGATGGTAAGCGTGTCCGCCGTGTAGGTTTGCACCTTCACGGCATCCGCGCCGGAATCCTTCATCGCGCGGATGATGCGGACCGCCTGGTCAAAGTCCTGCCCATGATTCGCCGAAAGTTCCGCGATCACATAGACCGGATTTCCCGGTCCGACCCGACGCCCATCTATGACCAATTCAGTGCTCATCACGTTGCGCCTCCCAAATTGCACAGGCGGAGGGAAAAAGACGAACCAAATTCAAAGGCCTGCTTGGAATCGTTTAGGCTTGTCTGCCTATTAAGCCAGGCTGAGCAACTCTGCAGCTTTGCGTCTGCCGGGAACTAATCTGCAGTCTCGGCTCGCTCCATTCTACATACCCAAGCGGAAGCTCCTTTTACCGTCGCTTCATCCCAACCCTGAAAGCCAGCTTTCTCAAAAGCGCGGACTGATGCCTTATTGTCCGGTTTGATATACGCCAAAACATGGCTGATGGCCGACGCTGTAAACAGCTTCCGGCAGGCTTTCCAGATTAGCAATGAACCGCGGTTTTTGCCGCGGTGGCCCGCATCCAAGCTGATGGAAACGGTCGCAGCATCGCCGTCGATCTGAAACCGCACCTGTCCAACGGGTGTTCCTGCCTTATCTTCGGCCACCCAGATGCGGTAATTCGCATCACCTAACTTGGCGGTGAACCATGTGAGATGGTTTTCCCACGCGATGGGGTCCGAGGAAAATGACACGGCTCGCACAGCCGGGTCATTTGCCCAGTCAAAGATGAGCCTCGCATCTTCACTGGTCGCCGCCCGCAAATTCAATGAGCTCTCACTCAAGCGCAACCACACCCGTATCGAACCCAAGCCATCCACCAGTTCCCTGGCATTCCACTCCATCTCCAGACGCTTGGTGTGGTCTGCCACCAACGCTTTGATTTGCGCGGCCATTCCTTCTGAGGTCTTGTCCTCATGCCAGCCCAGATTGATGGAGACTCCTGCGGCAGCCAGTTGCTCTCCATTGGATTTTTGATTATCCGCCAGGACGATGGTCATCATGGGGACGCCGCAATAAGCAAGTTCCCACGCGGTGGTGCCACCAGCGGCGATGGCCAGCTCTGCCCAAGCCATCAATTCCGGCATGTTGCTCGCGTTACGTACCAATCTGATGCTCTTCGATTCCTCACCGACGCAGGCCTGCAGCTCGTCCCAGTGAGGATTACTGCCGCCGATCACAACCACGGCCTCCACATCCGAAAGGGTTTTCAGCGCTGCGATGACTTTCATCGTCACATTGTCGGGATCGCTGCCTCCGAGTGTAACCAAGATGCTTGCCGGTCTTTTCTTAGGATTACGGTCTGAGGTCTTTTGCTGCAGGAATTCGTCCCGTAACTGTACGTAACGAGTTCCGAGGAGCAACCGGGTGGTTTCCTCCTTCTGCGGATACCAGTCGGCAGTGACGCCCAGATTCTGGTTCAAGACGAAATCCGTCTCGTAATGCCTCAGCCCGCCAAAATCATCGATCATTAACACCTTCGCCCCGGATTGTTTCAAGACGCTGAAATACCCTTCGCCGAATTGGTATCCATCCACCACCAGCCACGCATCGTGATGACGCGCCACCAAGGCCGCCGTCTGTTGTGCGTCCTCAATACCTCCCGCTTCAGCACCGATCGAGTACGGTTTGATCCCCGCTTTCAAAACGCGTTCACCCAAAGCCTCCGGCATCAACTGCGCTGCCAGAATGACCTCGCTTCCGGCCGCCAGCCACGGTTCGGCCAAAGCCAGACACCGCATCACATGCCCTGTCCCCATTTGGGAACTGGCATCGGCCCGGATGATGAGTGTGGCTGGTGTCATGCTAGGTATCCAAACTACGACCGCTAGGGCGAGACTCCGTCGAGCCCATGCCTGCGCCCCTTCGGGGTTGGCTATTCGGGCGTGTGCTCTATCCCAAAATCTTCGTCAACGTCTCCACCACCCGGTCCTGATCTTCATCCGTCATCGCCGCGAACATCGGCAGGCTGATCGCCTCGCCGTAATACTTTTCTGCTACCGGGAAATCGCCCGCTTTGAAACCCAGCTCCTGATAATACGGCTGGGTATGCACGGGAATGTAATGCAACTGCACGCCGATGCCAGTCGCCCGTAATTCCTCGAACACCTGACGGTGCGTTTTTTTGATGAGATCCAATGGCAAGCGGATCACGTACAGATGCCAGCTCGAGTTTGTCTCAGGATGTTGATAGGGCAGGGTGAGCGGCAACGCCTTCAACAATTCGTTGTACCGCGCCGCCAGTGTCCGCCGCCGCGTGACGAATTCCTCCAGTCGCGTCATCTGGCTCGCGCCCAAGGCCGCTTGAATATCCGTGATGCGGTAATTGTAGCCCAGTTCCAGTTGCTCGTAATACCACGGCCCGTGCGCGGGTTGCGTGAGGAGCTTGGCTTCGCGCGTGATGCCGTGAGTGCGCAGGCGCAGGAGCTTTTCGTAAAGGTCCGTGCGATTCGTCGCGATCATCCCGCCTTCGCCGGTGGTGATGATCTTTACCGGATGGAAACTGAAAACCGTCAAATCACTGTAGCGTCCGTCACCTGTGGGCAATCCCTGATACTTCGCGCCGATGGCGTGGGAAGCATCCTGCATGATGGCGAAGCCATACTTCTTCGCGAGCGCTTGGATTTTGTCGAGTTCGCACGATTGCCCGGAGAAATCCACGGGGACGACGATCTTCGGCAGTTTCCCATCCTTTGCCGCTTGTTCCAGTTTCGCCGTCAGCTTCTCCACGCTGAGATTGTAAGTGCGCGGATCGATATCCACGAAGTCCACTTCGGCCCCGCAATAACGGGCGCAATTAGCCGAAGCGACAAAGGTATTGGGTGAAGTCCAAAGCCGGTCACCGGGGCCTAAGTCGAGTGCAAGCGCACCGATATGCAAGGCAGCCGTGGCGCTGGAAAGAGCGAGCGCATGCTTGGCTCCGCAATACTCGGCCACCTTGCGTTCAAAACGTTCGATGGCCGGACCCTGCGTCAGCCAGTCAGACCGTAATACCTCTGTGACGGCCTGGATGTCCGCTTCCGTGATCCACTGGCGGCCATACGGCAGCGGGTTCATGTCTCTTCGAGATTGAGGAATTCCTTCTTCGTCAGGAAGACAGGGTTGGTGCCGGAGTTGTATTCGAAGTCCGCTGGCACAGGCGTTCCTTTTTCACCCAGATTGTTCACCGAGTAATCCACCTGATGCGCGATGTTCGTGGTCGGGCGGATGACGTAGTGATCGGGGAATTCCAGCGTCAGATGGGAGTCATCTTCCGGGCACATGACTTCATGCAACTTCTCGCCGGGGCGGATGCCCACGAGCTTGGTGGGCACACCGGGAGCCAAGGCTTCGGCCAGGTCCGTGATGCGCATGGATGGGATCTTCGGCACGAAGATCTCGCCGCCTTTCATGCGGACGAAATTGTTCAGCACGAAATCCACACCTTGGTTCAGGGTGATCCAGAAGCGCGTCATGCGTTCATCCGTGATGGGGATTTCCTTCACGCCATCCGCCAGCAGCTTTTTGAAGAAGGGGACGACGGAACCGCGGGAGCCGACCACATTGCCATACCGCACCACGGAGAAACGCGTGCGATGACCGCCGGAGATATTATTCGCGGCAACGAAAAGCTTGTCGGAGCAGAGTTTGGTCGCGCCGTAGAGATTGATGGGCTTGGCTGCCTTGTCCGTGGAGAGGGCGATGACCTTTTCCACCTCGTTCTCAATGGCGGCCTGGATGACGTTCTCCGCGCCATGGACGTTCGTCTTGATACATTCGAGCGGATTGTATTCAGCCGCAGGCACTTGCTTCAGCGCAGCCGCATGGATGACAAAGTCCACCCCGCGCATCGCCTGGGTGAGTCGCTGGGCATCGCGCACATCCCCGATGAAGTAGCGCATCATGTCGCCCTTGAACTCCTGCTGCATCTCGAACTGTTTCAGTTCGTCACGGGAATAGATGATGATCTTTCTCGGTTTGAACCGTTCGAGAAGGATCTTCACACACCGTTTGCCGAAGGAGCCGGTGCCCCCGGTAATCAATATCGCTTTGTCGTTAAACATGGCAGAAAACGCGTGCCGACACGCTACGGGGCCGGAGCAGGGGAATCAATGCCGTTCTCAATCGGTTTTTTGCGCCCGGACGAGTCCGTTGGTCGTGATGAACCGGGCGAGCGCCTCCGCCACGGCCTTGTGGCCCTCCGCCCGCATGTGGGAACCATCGGAATAAAGGGCTGCATAGTCACCGCCTGTCAGCACTGCTTTCATCGAGAGGTGATAGACATCCTTGCTCTTGAATTCCTCTGCCAAGGCATCCAATCCCTGGTCTTCCAGCGGTTTGGCCGGGTCCTTCATGTTCTCACAGACAGCCTGCGAAACGAGCAGCAATGGCACTTTTTTGCCCTCCGCGGTCTGGATGCTGGTGGCGGTCCATTGCCGGACCTGCTCCAGCCAGCGCTTGCGGGTGGCTTCGTTTTGCCCCGCAGCGATCTCGGCATCGGCATCATTCACGGCTCCTTGCTGGCGCACTTCTGAGGGCAGGAGATACCAGAAGGCCTTTTCCGTCTTGGCCTCGTACAGGCGGCGGATGACCAGGCTTTTCATCAGCCAGTTCTTGGGATGCCAGCCGCTGAATTCCTGGCTGCGCTTGTACTCCCGCTCATCCTCATACTCATTGGAGGCGTTTAGGTGCAGGATCACGAGGCTGGGCTGATACTCCAGTGCCTTGGTGAGCACGATCTGCTTCCGTTGCGCTCCATAACCCGGCACGCAGAGATTGAAGGCTTCGGCTTTGACGCCCTGGGCCTTGAGGATTTCCTGTAATTGAAAAGCATACGCCTTTTCCAGCCCGGGTCCGCGCGGTACGGAATCTCCCACCACAAAAATACGGAAAGTTCCGGCTGCGGGCTGCTTGCTCATCTCTTGGGGGAAGAAACGCCGTCCCCCCGCGCGCACCAGTTTGAGCTTGTCCCCGTCTTCGACAAACCCGGCATCCGGATGATAGCCGTAATCAAACCGTCCCGCCATGTTCCGCGCGAAGAACACGCGCACCACCGTCTCAGCCCCCACGAGGAGGAAGAGCGCGAGCAAAAATGCGGCTGTAAGTTTGCGTTTCATCTCGTCAGAACTGGAAGTAGATGAATTCCTGTTCCCCGGCGGAGGAGCTGGCGATGGCCAGGAACATCACGCCATAGACGATGGCCCGCACCGGCCACGGCCAATGCGCCGTCTCCACCTCATCCCGGGCTTGCCATGTGGCCAGTTGCAGCAAAATCAGCGGAATGACATGCAGTGCCAGCCAGCCCAACGGCTTCACCCAGTCCACGCCGGTGCTGTGCCACATCGTCAGCGCCGCGAACCAGTTCGCCACCTGCCCCATGTTGTCAGCCCGGAAGATGACCCAACCGATGAGCGTGAACACCCCCATGAGCAGTATCGCGAACACCTTTCGTGATCCATTTTGCTCCGTCTCCAGATTACCCAAGGCAGGCACTAAACGATACAGCACCAGCAATCCACCGTGATAGAAACCCCACACCACAAATGTCCACGCTGCCCCGTGCCACAAGCCCGCGAGCCCCATGGTCAGCAACAGATTGCGGATCGTGAGCAGGTTGCCCTGCCGGTTGCCGCCCAGCGGGATATAGACGTAATCCCGGAACCAGGCTGAAAGCGTGATATGCCAGCGCTGCCAGAAATCAGAAGGCCCGGTGGCGAAGTAGGGGAAGTTAAAGTTATGGTTCAACTGGATGCCCAGCAGCCGTCCTGAACCCCGTGCGATGTCCGTATAACCTGAAAAATCTCCGTAGATCTGGAAGGCGAAGGCCACCGCCCCGATGATCGCCCAGCCGGCATTCAATGGTGTATCGTGTGCGAAGGCGTAGCTTGTCAGCAGCGCGCAGTTGTCGCCCACGAACACCTTCTTGAACAAGCCGATAAGGATGAGCCGCACCCCGCGATGAAAGTTCTCATCCGACCAGGCCACCGGTTTTTGAAACTGAACCAGCAAGTCCTTGGCGCGTTCGATCGGTCCGGCCACCAATTGCGGAAAGAACGAGAGGAATGCTGCAAAGGTCAGGAAATCCGTCTCCGGTGTGGCCTTCTTCCGGTAAATATCCACTGCATAGGCGATGCTCTGGAACGTGTAGAACGAGATGCCCACCGGCAAAATGATCTCCAGCAGCGTCCAGCTCGGATTCAGCCCGACCGATTGCAACAGGTGTACCGCTGAATCCGCGAAGAAATTGAAGTACTTGAAGAAAATGAGCTGTCCCAGATTCAATCCGATACTGAGCAACATGAAGGCTTTAGGCCGCTTCAATTCCGGCAGCGCCCACAAGCCGTTATAAAGCGCGGTGAGAACCACCGGCAAAAAGCCCGCCATGATGAGCATGGAGGGTTTTACCACCTTGCCATCCAGACCCGTCGCCGCGCAAAGCCCCAACCATGCCACCGGTATGCAGGACAGCGCGATCACTTTGCCGGTGCCTACGCGAATACCCGCAATGGCCTGGCCGCAGAGAAAATCGACGATCGTAGAAGTCGCCAGCAGCGCGAGAAACCGGGCATCCCATACCCCATAGAAGAAGTAACTCGCCAGCAGCAGCAATAGCAACCGCGCCCGATGGCCGACGCTCCAATACGCCCCGAACACCAGCGGCAGGAACAGTGCGTATTGCCAGGAGATGAAGGACATGGCGGCGGTGAGTTCCCTTTATGCGCTGTAGATGCCCTGTCGCCGGGCCAGATCGCAAAAGCGGCCACCGCGTGCCAGCAGTTCGGAAAAGCTGCCGTCTTCGATGATTTTGCCCTCATCCAGCACGATGATGCGATCCATCGTTCGCAAGGTCGAGATGCGGTGGGCCACGCAGATCACGGTGCGGTTTTTTTCCAACTGATCGATGGCTGCCTGCACCTCGCCTTCCGTACGGGCGTCCAGATTCGCGGTGGCCTCGTCCAACACCAGGATCGGTGCATTGCGGATGAACGCGCGAGCGATGGAGATACGCTGCCGCTGACCGCCAGCCAGATCTGTGCCTCGTTCAGCCACCTTGGTATCATAACCGTTGCTCATCCGTTCGATGAAATCATGCGCATGGGCCGCCTTGGCCGCGGTGATGACTTCCTCGCGTGTGGCACCTTTCTTGCCGCAGGCGATGTTCTCCGCCACCGACTGGTCGAAAATGACGATCTCCTGGCTGACCAAGGCCATCTGCGCTCGCAGGCTGGCAGTTGTGATGGTCTTCATATCTTTGCCATCAATGCTGATGGAACCAGCAGTCGGATCGTAGAAACGAAACAACAGGTTGACCAGGGTGCTCTTGCCAGAGCCGGTCTCACCAACGATACCCAGTTTCACGCCTCGGGGGATGGTCAGACTCAGATTGTCGATGATGGTTTTATCCTTGTAGGAAAAGCTGACTTTATCGAAGCGGATCTCTTTTTCAAAGCTGGTGAGTTTTTCTCCGTCCGTCAGTTCCTTCACGCTCGGCACCTCGGACATCACCTGTTGGAGACGTTCTACACCCACACTGGCTTGCTGGAACAGCACATGAACATTGGCCAGTTTCTTGATCGGGGCGAACATCAGCACGACACCTGTCAGGAATGCCGCCAAATCGTGTAATTGCGTGCCTGTGGTGAAGATGAACACGATGAGGAGGCCCAGGCCCAGCATGGAGATGGTCTCCACCAACGGGTTCACCAGTTCACGTGCTTGCACGCCTTTCATGTCGTGATGGATGATCTGCTTGCAGTAATCACCAAAGCGTTTCAATGAATCTGCCTCCAGTCCGAATGCTTTTACCACACGTATGCTGCTGATGGCCTCCACCAGCAGGCTGGACTGGGAGATGTTGGCGGAGAGGCCGGCTTTGACCGACCGCCGCACTTTCTTGCCCAGAATGACAAGCGGCACCATGCAGAGGGGCATGAACACCACGGCCACCAAGGTCAGCTTCCAATCCAGCAAAACCAGCGCTACGAGGGCTGCGATGATGGTGAACGGCTCCTTGACGATGTCTGACAGGCCGTTGGTCATCGTCTTGTGCAGTACGTTCGTGTCGGTGTTGATGCGGGTCAGCAAGTCGCCGATGGTGGAACGGTTGAAGAAATCGAGCGAGAGCTGGTAGAGCTTGGCGAGCACGTCATAACGCAGATCGTTCATCATGCGTTCGCTTACCCAGTTCATGCAGTAGCTGCTCAGATACCCCACGAAGCTGCGGATGGCCACCAGCAGCGGCAGCAGAAGGAAACCGCCAAGCAATTGCCGCCAGTCGGCTTTACGCCCGGCCTGCGGCAGCCAAGGGTCAACGGCCGCTTCGACCGTGTTCTGAAGCTCGGCGGCCATCTCAGCCATTTTGCCTTTCACCGGGAGGCTTTCCTTCGGCTTGCTTTCGAAGGTCAGATTGGTCGCGGCATTCGGCGGGATCACGCCTTGGGAGGACGTAAGGTCGCCAGTGGTCCCGGTTTTTGCCGACCACATTACAGGACTATTACCCTCGTTCTGCAGCTCGACCGTGGATTTGTGCTCTTGCGGGGCGAGTCTCTTGAAGAGTGTCTGTGTCGCCCAGACGAAACTGGCGTTGGACAGGCCGAAGAGCACACCCAGCAGAATGCCCGCGACGAACCGGCCCCAATACCTTTGCAGGTAGGGCTGGCCGAAGCGCAGGATCGACAGGATGCTCCGAAACATTACCGGGTTACTCTCGGATGCGGGCCTTCCTCCCGTCAAGGCTGCGTTAGGGCTGATATTTCAAAACCGGCCTGCCGGACTGGATGGCAAGGACATGCGCGAATAAAAAAGCGGCCGGAATCCGGCCGCCTTTGCTGGGCAAGCTTAAATGTGCCCGTTCACAGCGCGGCATACACATGATGCACGTCATCATGGTCATCGAGCGTGTTCAGGAATTCGATGACTTGCTTGCGCTGTTCGTCGGTGAGCTCCGTATGGTTCTTGGCTTCGTAGCTTAGCTGGCTCTTCGTGATCTTCCAGCCGGCTTTGGCGAGCCACTTGGAGACGGCGGCCAAGTCCTTGATCTCGGTGATGAAACGGAAGCCGATGGTGCCTTCTTCGGCTTCGCCCGCTTCCAGCGGCACGACATTCTGGGCACCAGCCTCGATGGCGTCACCCTCGGCATCCCGGGATTTGTCCGTATGGGTGGCTTCCACCACGCCGACGTGTTCAAAGAAAAAGCCTACGCTACCGGGCGCGCCCAAGGAACCGGCGCGGAAGATGTGGCGGATGTCCGGCGCGGTGCGATTGCGGTTATCTGTCAGGCATTCGACGATTACGGGCACCTTGTGCGGGGCGAAACCCTCATACAGCACGGTCTCGTATTCCACCTTTTCATCCGTCTGGCCGGAGCCTTTTTTGATGGCGCGATCGATGGTGTCCTTGGTGACGGAGTTCTTCTTGGCCTTTTCAATGGCCACGAATAACCGGGCATTCGTTTCCGGATCCGCCCCGCCGAGCTTGGCGGCGACGATCAATTCCCGGACGAGTTTGCCAACGACCTGGCCTTTTTTCTGTGCGGCGGCTTCACGCCCCGCCTGTTTCCATTGCGCACCCATGGTAATGACTAAATAACTAAGGTTAAGGTCAAGGAATACCGCCCCCGATGGATACAGACAAGTATTTAGAGGTGATTCTGCATGGCGTAAGAAATGTGAGCAAAGCGGGCCAGAGTTGTCTAAACTGGTGTATCGGTTGATTGGGTGTTCCAGTGATAGCGTTTCATGAACAGTAGTAACGTGAATGAGCCGAGATTGACCGGTTGTCTGCTGGGGCAAGCAGTGGGCGATGCCGTAGGGCTGCCTTGTGAACGGCTTTCGCTAGTGCGGCAGAGGCGGATGTTTCCGGACTTGAGCCGCATGCATTTCTTTTTCGGTCGCGGGATGTGCTCGGATGATACGGAGCATATGTGTCTGACCGTGCAGGCGCTTATTGTTTCCGGGGGTGATGAAGCCAAGTTCACCAAGGAATTGGCCAAACGGCTGCGGTGGTGGCTGGTCGGATTGCCTGCTGGGACCGGCATGGCCACTTTGAAAGCGTGTTTTCGCTTGTGGATAGGGATTTCTCCGGAAAGGAGCGGCGTTTTCTCAGCGGGGAATGGCCCAGCCATGCGCGCGCCGATCTTGGGAGTGGCCTTGGCGGATGATTTGGGGCTGATGCAGAAACTCATGCGCCGCTCCACCTTGCTCACGCACACTGATCCGAAGGCACAGCATGGGGCGGTTTTGGCTGGATTCGCTGCGGCATGGTCGGTGAGGGGAGATTTCAATGACGGTTGGACCGGGCGGTTCCTGGAGTTTTATCGCGCTCAACGGGTCGAGGTGGATGCCGAACTCGATGATTTGTTGGATAAGGTTCTCGCGAGTGTGGCCGAAGGCGAATCGGTGGACCAGTTCATGGTTGCGCTGGGTAACACTTATGGTGTCACCGGGTATATGTATCACACGATACCGGCGGTGCTGCATGTGTGGTTCCGGCATCCGTTGGATTATCTTGGCGCTATTCAGGAGATAGTTCGGGCGGGTGGTGATGCGGATACGACCGGAGCGATTCTCGGCGGGATAATTGGCGCGGCGGTGGGTAAGGAAGGCATTCCTGTTGAGTGGCGATCCAGTATCTGGGAATGGCCGCGTTCACTGGCCTGGATGGAGCAGATGGCGCGGCATCTGGCGGAATCGCGGCAAACGAAGCAAGCAAGCTCATCGGTCGCCTACCTATGGCCGGGATTGATTCTGCGGAACATTTTCTTTGCGCTGGTGGTGATCTTCCACGGCTTTCGTCGGATGCTACCGCCGTATTGATTGGAGCGTACCTGTCTCGGGAACGCTCCGCTGAGCATTCCTTCGTCATTGAATCCTGCTTCTATCATAGGCAACCTTGACCGAGATGAACCATCTGGCCCGTGCCCGTGAAGTCTTCGAGATCGAAATGGCCGCCCTCAAGGCGGTCCGTGCCCAATTGGACGAGGCGTTCGAGCGCGCGGTGGGACTGGTGGTCGAATGCCTGACCAAGCGCGGGAAGATCGTGGTCGTGGGCATCGGCAAATCGGGCAACATCGGCCGTAAGATCGCCGCCACCCTCACCAGCACTGGCTCCACCAGTGTGGTCCTGGACAGCGTGGATGCCTTGCACGGAGATCTGGGCATTGTCGCCGATGGCGATGTCGTTCTCATGATCAGCTACTCCGGGGAGACGGAGGAGTTGCTGAATCTCATCCCGGCGCTGAAACGTTTTTCCGTGCGCCTCATCTCACTGACGGGGGCGGCGAAGTCCACGCTCGCGAAACACAGTGATGTGGTGCTGAACGTGAAGGTGCCCAAGGAAGCCTGCCCCTTCAACCTCGCGCCCACGGCCAGTACGACAGCCACCTTGGTGATGGGTGATGCGCTGGCCATGGCGGTGCTGGATGCGCGCGGGTTCAAGCAGCAGGATTTTGCACAACGTCATCCGTCAGGGGCCATCGGGCGGGCCTTGCTCTTCAAAGTGAAGGACATCATGCGCTCCGGAGCACGGAACGCGATGGCGGTACAGACGCTCACGGTGAAGGAAGCCTTGCTGGTGATGACGCGGGCGAAGGCGGGCAGCGTGAGCGTGGTGGACAAGAAAGGCAAGCTGGCTGGCGTGTTCACGGACGGCGATCTCCGCCGGCACATGGGCACGGATGATAACGTGCTTGCCCGGACGCTGGCCGAGGTGATGACGAAGAATCCCATCTGCGTGAGCGAGGATGCGCTGGCGGTGGAAGCGCTGAAAGTTTTCAACGAGCGGAACATCGACGATCTCATCGTGGTGAATGCGAAGAAGGAGCCGGTGGGATTGGTGGATCTGCAGGACTTGCCGAAGCTGAAGCTGATGTGAGACCGTTAAAGGCGTTGAAAGGTTAAAACGTGAATCGGTGGAGCCTTTTGACCATTTAAGCCCTTTAACGAAGCACTTACCCGCGCTTGTCAGGGTTCTGCTTTCGCTTCACACTCTCTCCAGACACCATGAAAACTTTGAATCGATTGGTTCTCGGACTCGGCCTGGCCCTGACTTTGATGACGGATGCCGTTGCCCAGGTGGAATTGGATATGACTCCTTTGCAACGCAAAGTTCATTTTAAGGAGAAAGTCACCAAGACGTTGGCCTTGGATTACCTCCTGTATCTGCCCAAGGACTATACCAAGGAAACGAAGAAGACCTATCCGACGATACTGTTCCTGCATGGTGCGGGTGAGCGGGGGACGAATGTGAACAAGGTGGCGGTGCATGGTCCGCCCAAGCTGGTGAAGGCGGGCAAGGATTTCCCGTTCATCATCATCTCGCCCCAATGCCCTGAAGGGCAGGTGTGGTCTGCGGAGACCTTGAACGCGCTGCTGGATGATGTGGAGAAGACGTATCGCGTGGACAAGACGCGCGTGTATCTCACGGGCCTGAGCATGGGCGGTTACGGCACGTGGTCGCTCGGGCTTGGTTTCCCGGAACGTTTCGCGGCGCTGGCTCCGATCTGCGGCGGTGGTGAGAGCATCACGTATATCCTGGGTTCGCGTGACAAGGTACGCGGGCCGATACTGAAGACCATGCCCATCTGGGTCTTCCACGGCGCGAAAGATCCAGTGGTGCCGTTGACGGAATCCGAGCGCATGGTGGAGATGTTGAAGAAGGGCGGGAACCAGAACGTGAAGCTGACCGTGTATCCCGAGGCGCAGCATGACTCATGGACAGCGACGTATGATAATCCGGAGTTGTTTGAGTGGTTTCTGAAGCATAAACGGGAGCGGTAAGTCATGAACTGGCCTGCCACCAAAATCGCCTGGGTGCAGAATCTCAGCGTGACGCTGGTGGGAGCCTGGTTGTTTTTTATGGCGGCATTGGCGTATTCGCAAATGCCGCTCTATTTTTGGTCGGAGTATCGGGATGGTGCGGTGGCGGAAGGATTCTCCGGGGCGCTGAAATTGTCTTTGGCCTTTGCGCCCGTGCCGGATCTGGTACCTTGGGCGGCGCTAGTTTTCCCTTGGGCCTTGTTCCGCAGCTTGCCGAAAGAAGGGTGTGGGTGGTCGTGGGTATTGCTGGCCATTCCGGGATTCTTTCTGGCCGCCATCTTCCAATGGTTGGCGGCAGAAGCTTTTCTCAAGTCCGTGGCGATGAATCCGCCTGCACCTGACGGTCTGCGCATCGGTGCGAATGTGTTATTTATGGTCGGGTTGGCAGGATTTGCAATTTGGCAGGAGTTCAGACTGCGTGCTGAAATTGCGAAATAGATATTTTGGCGGGAGGAGTTGCCAGGATTGCTTTTATTTGCGCGACAAGCTTTCTGTTTTTGCAAACACTCCCGCAAATGAAATTCCCAGTCCTTGCTTTGGCTTTCGTCTGCTTGCTTGGCGTGTTCACACCTAAAACGCGCGCGGCGGACTTGCCGGTTCCCGATAACGTCATCTTCGAGCGGGACATCGAATACACCCGGCCGAATGGAGTGTCGGTGATGTTGAATCTGGCGCGGCCCAAGAATGTCACCAGTGCGCGTCCGGCAGTGATCTGCATTCATGGTGGTGGCTTTCGGGCGGGCAGTCGCGAGGGGTATAACAAGCTCATCCTGAAGCTCGCTGCGAATGGGTATGTGGCCGCGACGATCAGTTATCGCCTGGCACCGACGAATCAGTTTCCTGCCGCGGTGCATGACACGAAGGCGGCGGTACGTTGGATGCGGGCAAACGCTGCCAAGTATCAGGTGGACCCGGCACGCATCGGGGTGACGGGTGGTTCGGCGGGTGGGCATCTCGTACAGTTCCTCGGGGTGACGGCCGGGGTGCCGGAGTTTGAGGGCGATGCCAATCCCGGTTTCTCCAGCGCGGTGACGTGCGTGGTGAATTTCTATGGGCCCAGCGATTTCACGCAGTCTTACGGCAAGAGCGTGGATGCGCATGAGGTGTTGCCGCTGTGGTTTGGCGGTAATCTGGAGCAGGAACGCTTCAAGCATATCCTTGCCAGCCCGTTGAACTGGGTGAATCCGCGCTCCGCGCCGACACTGATCATCCATGGCACCGAGGACAAGTATGTGGCCTATGAGCAGGCGATCTGGATGCGTGACCGGCTCAAGGCCTGCGGGGTACCGGTGGAGTTGCTGACGCTTGAGGGTGCCGGTCACGGTTTCAAAGGGGCGGATGCGGAGAAGGCGGAGGCGGCGATGCTGGCTTACTTCGCGAAGTATCTGAAACCATAGGATTGGAAGAACGGAAGTGGCTACCTAGGCGAAGGAGATTTGCTTTAGGGCGTTTCCTTCCCCATCCCGGCCTTCTGCCTTGGGGAGAAGGAGTCAATATTTCCGGTACCCTGACAGTTTGCCGGTTTTTGCCCGGCGCGAGACCTCAAAAACAAACGGGGCTGGCAAGTGCCAGCCCCGTTTCGTTTGAAGTGGTGACGTGAAGCGCTTACGGCACGCGCTTCAATTCATATTTGCGGGCCACCGGCTGGTTGGCGGCGTAAATCTTGTCTTCGAACTCCTTGGCAATGTCCTGTTGTTTCGCCACGTTGGCTTTGAATTCTTCCGTCCACTTCGCGAAGGCTTCCTTCTTCGCATCGATCTGCGGGTCCTTGGCCTGTTCGGCCTTGGCGATCTCATTGCGCTTGCCCTTCATGGCACCCCAGAGATTGCGCAGGGGCCGCACGCCTTTGTCGTTGCGTTCCTTGTTCAGCAGCGCCACCTGCAGGGCCTGCTGATACTGCGGCGTCTTGTCATTCGCCTCGAGTTCCACGCCGAAGGCCAGTTGGCTGTCCGCCAGCGTGGCGACGCTCTGGCCGTCGATCTTCAGCTCATACTTGCCCGGCTTGAGATTGCGTATCGTGATCTTCTCATTGCTGTAGCGGTGGCCGGCGGCGGTGAGCTTGTAACCCTCAGCCGCCTCGGGCGGCAAAACCCAGGGCAGTGAGTTCGCGGTGAATGTGAAGCTGACGCTGTCTGCTCCTGCCTGGAAGTCGGCGATCTTGCCGTTGGCGACCGTCGGGGCGAGTTTGCCCGCCTTGTCCTGGATGGTGATAGAGGACACCGGGCCGCGCGGGCACATGTCATTGATCACCGCGGCCGCCATGACGACCTGTCCGGACGCACCAGGATGCACGGCATCGGCGATCATGGTGAAGTTCGGGTCCTTCTTGCGCTGTTCCAAGGTGAGGTTGTTCAGTGGCGAATACATGTCCACGAAGCCCAGTCCGCGCACTTGCGCCTGTTCGCGCAACCACGCACCATAGAGAGCGAGCACACCATTGTAGTAGGAATCACGCGGCTCCTGCGGTTTGCTCCGCAATCGGGCGGCGCGGGCATCGTGCATCGTCGGCGTCATCGGAATGGCCGTCGCACCGAGGGCGGAGATTTTTTCCAGCACCGTGGTCATGCCCTTCTGGTAGTTGTCAAAGGTGGTTTTGTCGAAATCCCGGTAAGCGCCGTCATTCATGCCGAGGAGGATCGTGACATACTTGGGCTTGAACGCGGCGACATCGTTCTCGAAACGGATGATGGCATCATTGGCGCGGTCGCCGCCAACTCCTGAGTTATGGAACTTGATCCGCATCTGCGGGTAGCGGGTGTAGAAATAATCCTCCACGTACTGGGTGTAGAGACATTGATGAGTGATGCTGTCGCCCAGGAAAACGACAGTGTCACCGTCCTGCAAGGTGATCTTGTCGGCGATCTTGGCGAAGACCGGCGCGGCGGGTGCTGTGGTTGGAGTTTGGGTTTGGGCGAGTGCAGGCCAGGCCATGGCCATGACGGCTGCCAGAATAAGCGTAGTGCGTTTCATATCGGGTTGAGCTTTTAGGAAATATCAGACGCCTCGCCTACGCAAGAAAGTTACGCCCTATATTCAGCCTCGTCAGGCCGGGTGAGTTGGGTTAGCTTGCCCGTGTGAAGGCGTTGATAGGGCGGGTGGAGCAGACGCTGCGGGAGGCCAGGCAGTGGTTGCGGGCCAACTGGCTGCGTGCCCTGCGGGTGCGCCAGCGCGTGCGCCTGAGTGAGGAAACCATCCATCTCATCCTCGCTGGCTGTGTCGGTGTCCTCGGCGGCCTCGTCAACCTCGTCTTCTACCTCTGCATCGAAGCTCTCGTGAAGCAGGTGAAGCGTTTCACCCTGGGGCACGGTGATGACCTCGTGGAGATTGCGGAGCTTCTCAACCCGTGGGTCCGGTTTCTCATCCCGGCAGTGGGCGCCTTGGCGGCGGGACTGGTGTTGCACTGGGGATTGCATCTATGGGGCAAGATCGCTGGCTCCACGAATCTGCTGGAGGCGGTCGGGGCGGGCGATGGACGGTTGCGCTTGCGGCCCACTCTCATCAAATCCGTTTCCTCCCTCATCAGCATCGGCACCGGGGCATCTATCGGACGCGAGGGTGCCATCACGCAACTGACGGCCACACTGGCATCGCGCTTTGGCCAGGCGGCCTTGTGGGAGCCGTATCGCCTGCGGTTGCTGGTGGGTTGCGGTGCGGCGGCGGGTTTGTCAGCGGCGTATAACGCACCGATAGCCGGTGCGGTGTTCGCCGCGTTGATCGTGGTGGGTTCGTTCTCCATGCACCTGTTTGGTCCGCTCATCTTCGCCTCCGTGGTGGCCACGATGGTCTCGCGCACATTCTTCGGCATCGAGCCTTGGTATGAGGTGCCGCGTTTCGATTTCACCCAGCTCTCGCAGTTGCCGTGGTTCCTGGTGTTGAGTGTGTTGGCGGGGTGCCTGGGGGCGGCTTTCCTCCAGATCATCGCCTTGAGCCGCCAGCGCTTTCAGAAACTGGAATGGCCCATCTATGCCAAGCTGACCTTGGGTGGTGCGCTGATCGGTGTGATCGCGGCTGGCTATCCGCTGGTCTGGGGCAATGGCTATGGGGCGGCGAACCGCATCTTGCAGGGGGAAATGCTCTGGGAAGCGGTGCTGCTGTTGCTCTTTGCTAAACTTATCGCCACGGCCATCGCCGTTGGTGCGGGCACGATTGGCGGTTTGATGACGCCCACTTTGTTGCTCGGAGCGGCGTTGGGCAGTCTCTTCGGCATGGCGCTACATGCGCTGGGTTTTGGATTGGTGCTGCCCACGGGTGCGTTTGCGTTGGTGGGTATGGCGAGTGTGCTGGCGGCCACGCTCCACTCGCCCTTGCTGGCGATGATCTTGGTCTTCGAGATCTCACTCAATTACTCGCTCATGCCGCCTTTGATGTTGGGGTGCGCGGTGGCATCGCTGGTGGCGAAGCGGTTGCATCCGGATTCCGTGTATGCGGAGTCATTGCGCTTGCGCGAACTGGAGGTCGCCCGGGAAAGCTCCAAGGCCGGCATGGCGACCGACCTGACGGTAGGCGACCTGATGCACGCCCCGGTGCCGCCCATCCGGGAGAACACGCCCATGCCAGTGATTGCCGAGCGGTTCCTCACGAGCGCTTATAATTTTCTGCCGGTGGTGAATGCAGAGGGGTGCCTGGTGGGCATGGTGGCTTTGCAGGATTTGAAAGAGTATCTGGGCGGTGGGCCGGAGCTTTCACTCATCATCGCGTATGATGTCATGCGGCCTTCGCCCCGGTGTCTCACGCCGAGCCAGAAGTTGCCGGAGGCGCTACCCATCCTGCTGGCGAGTGAGCAGCGGAACGTGCCAGTGGTGAATAATCTGAGCGAGAAGAAGCTGATCGGAGCGGTGCCGAGGGCAGAAGCCTTGGGCCGTCTCTCCGAGGCGATCTCTTCGGGCAGCAGCAGTGGTCTAGCCTAAATCGGGCCGGTTGCACCGGCGGGCCAATAAAGTTTCATTGATGCAGGAGGGGCTTTTTATCAGCATTGGGCGAGTGAACGAATCTAGTTGATCCATGGGCAAGACGTTACATGAAGCGGCGCGCGAGGGAGATGTCCCGGCGGTGCGTGCTTTGCTGGAAAAGAAATGGTGGTGGCCAGCATCTGATGTGAACGCCACGGACAAGTGGGGTTGCACCCCGTTGCATTACGCGGCGGAGAGCGGGAGTGTAGAGATCGCCGTCCTCCTGCTGGACCTCGGGGCTGATTTTCAACTGATCAATCGCTTCGCGGATATGCCCATCCACAATGCCGCACGGGAAGGCCGGGTGGATGTCGTGGCGCTCTTGCTGGAGCGTGGTGCGGACATCAATGCGATCGGCACGGAAGGGGCGACTCCTTTACGCTGGGCGGCGCGTGAGGGTCATGTCGGGTTGGCCAAGCTGTTGCTGGCCAAAGGAGCGGACAAAAACATCGCCGACAAGGATGGCCGCACCCCGCGCGAAGTGGCTGAGCTGATGAAACAGGCTGACATCGTCAGATTGCTGAGTTAAGAGGGGCAATTTCGGGGGCTTATTCCCATTGTGCCAATTCGCGCACGTAGCTCTCCGGGAACACAAAGTCCTTCGCGGTGCGGATGATGTGTTCGGTGTAATCCGGCACGGGCTGGCCGGGTAACTCCGAACGGGCGAAGTAGATGATGGCACGGACCGGCTTCAGCTCGGTCAACGAATCCACCATTATCTCGGTGCGCCAGTAGATGTCTTCGGGCAGGCCTTCGTATTCATCCAAGGTGGCCAAGTGGGCGGGAGTCAGTTCCCAGAGGACGCCATAGACGGTGTGGCCGGGTGAGGGAATGACGGTGGCGTAACCGGCGGAATTGATGATCCAACGGTGACTGGCCAGAGTGCCGGTGCCGACCACCCGTGCGCCGGGGCAGCGTACACGCATCTGCACCGGGTCCATGTTGGACCCGTAAGCGAAGTAGGGCAGGGGCAAGGTCTGCATCCGGATGGCAAGATAAGCGGATTCGATTCTGAAGCCAATTTTGTAACGGGAATTCCTTGCGCTTCGCCGGGGGAATCCCATCCTTGCGCGCAGGAAAATTTCTCAAACCTATGGATTTGCTGACACAACCCGAGATCTGGATCAGTTTGTTGACGTTGACGTTGCTGGAAGTGGTGCTGGGCGTCGATAACATCATCTTCATCTCCATCCTGAGCGGCAAGCTGCCGGTGGACCAGCAGAAGAAGGCGCGCCAGATGGGCTTGGGTGCGGCCTTGATCACGCGGGTGCTCTTGCTTTGCAGTTTGGCGTGGGTGATGAAGCTGGACAAGGAGCCGATCTTCTCCTTGGCCTTCCCGGGTGGCGAGTTCGCGCCGACGTGGAAGGATATGATCTTGCTGGTGGGCGGTCTCTTCCTGATCGGCAAGAGTACGTATGAGATCCATGAGAAGCTGGAAGGTGTGGACGGCGGGCACAACCCCACCGGCAAAGCGTCCTTCAACAGCGTCATCTTCCAGATCATGATGCTGGATATCGTGTTCTCGCTGGATTCCGTCATCACGGCGGTGGGCATGGTGAAACAGATCGGGGTGATGATCGCGGCGGTCATCATCGCGATGATCGTGATGCTGGCGTTCGTGAACCAGATCAGTGATTTCGTGGAGAAGCATCCGGCCATCAAGATGCTGGCGCTGAGCTTCCTCATCCTCATCGGTGTGATGCTGGTGGCGGAAGGTCTCGGCCAGCATTTCCCGAAGGGCTACATCTACTTCGCCATGGCGTTCTCCGTGGTGGTGGAGCTGCTGAACATGAAGATGAAGAAGAAGTCGGCGGTGGCGTTGCATCAGCCTTACAAGTAAGCTTAGCTGATTGTAAGTCACTGTATAGCAGAGGCTTAAGAATATTTTAATTTTTCCGTTTACTCCTGCTTGACTTCTTTTGATTTCAAAGTGATATCATATAGATATTAAATTAACACAATGAACCCTATGAATGCAGTCAATGTCACGAGCAAGAGTCAGGAAAAACCGTTAAAGGCAGCCAGCGGGTGGGGGATGCTGGGGGTGGTCATCGCGAGCTATTTGGGCAGTGTGGTGCTATTCATTGCCGGGTGCGTGGAATCGGGCAAGCATGGGTCCGGCAACTGGGGTTACTTGATCTTGCTCTCCATCTTGGGTGTGACGGTGGCATCCATTGCGTGCAAGGGATTCTTCACGCAGGAGCCGAACTGGGCGCGAGTGTTGCTGCTGTTCGGCAATTACCGGGGGACGGTGCGGGATAGCGGGTTCTTCTGGGTGAATCCATTTTACACCAAGCAATGGGTGTCCTTGCGGGCGCGGAATTTCAACAGCGACAAGCTGAAGGTGAATGACAAGCGGGGCAATCCCATTGAGATCGGGGCGGTGGTGGTGTGGCGCGTGAATGATTCGGCGCAGGCGAGTTTCGATGTGGAGGATTATGAGAGCTATGTGAGTGTGCAGAGCGAATCGGCGGTGCGGCACATCGCCAGCCGTTACGCGTATGACCAGGCGGATGATGGCGAGGTGACATTGCAGAGCAGCAACGAGGAGGTCCTGCAGGCGATGAAAGCGGAGTTGCAGGAGCGGCTGAGCAAGGCGGGGGTGGAGGTGGAAGAGGCGCGCATCACCCATCTGGCCTATGCGCCGGAGATCGCGCAAGCGATGCTGCGCCGTCAGCAGGCGGAAGCAGTGATCGCGGCGCGGACCAAGATCGTGCATGGCGCGGTGAGCATGGTGGAGATGGCCCTGAAGGAGCTGAGCGCGAAAAATGTCGTGCAGTTTGACGATGAGCGAAAGGCGGCGATGGTGAGCAATCTGCTGGTGGTGCTGTGCGGTGAATCTGAGGTCACCCCGGTGGTGAACACGGGGACGTTGTATCATTAAGAACACCTTGGAACCGTCGGCGGAACCTGCTAACGAAGCCGGTCCCGTTTGAGGACTTGAACATGGCCGAACCGCGAAAATCCTTTTTGCTGCGCATCAATCCTGAGCTCTGGAATGAGCTGGAGGGCTGGTCGCAGGAGGAGTTTCGCAGTGTGAACGGGCAGATCGAGTTCCTCCTGCAACAGGCGGTCAGAGAACGGCGGAAGGGGAAGACGGGACAGCAGGTGAAATCTCCTGCGGCCAGTGAGCAAGACAAAGCAAGTGACGCGTGATCCGTAATGCGTAACGGAGGGCTCTACGGCTTCAGGAGTTCCAGGAGGGTGTCTACCATCTTGGGGGCGGCTTGGACTTCGAGGTAGCTGGATTTGGCGCGCCAGGTCTCGTAGCCGCCGAGTTCGTGGTGTTTCACGGTGGGGAGGTAGCCGTTGTAGCCATTGGCGAGGGAGACGGTGAAGGTCTGCTTGGCGGGACTCTTTTCGCGCAGTTCGAGACCGATCTCGACAAAGACTTCGCAGGGGATGGCGTTGATGGCGAGATTGCCAATGCGCATGGCTTGGAGAATGGCTTTCACTTCGGCGGGGTAATCGGCCATCTGAACGGTTTCGCGGGCGTAGATCTCTTCCATGGTATCCATGCGCGGGAGATTGCGGGCGCGGGACATGATCTCCTTGGCGCGAGTGAGTTCATCGGCATCAGGACGGCGGACACCGAGGGTGAGTTCCTTTTGCTTCACACTGAGGGGGACCCAGTCTTGATATTGAATCTGTTTGGTGGCGGACAAGGCTGCTTGAGCAACCGCGTCGGCCACGATGCCAATTTGTTCGTAAGCGGCGCGTTTAGGAGCGGGTTCGCGGAAATTCACGTTGTTGATATTGCCGCTGGTGCCGTTCGAGAGCAGGGCGACGAAATCGGGTGAAGGGTTTTCGGCGGTGATAAGTTTTTTCACACGCTCGCAGAAGGCGCCATAGTAATCGGCGGAGATGTGACCGCCACCCACACCGCCGACGTAGTGCAAGGAGTAGTTCGCATAAAGGGCGATGGGTTTGCCATTGGTGCTCACGAGGGAGATGACGGAGACAACGGGATCAATGGGGCCGGAGGGTTCGATGAGGTCTTTGCTGGCGCGCGGGGGATTCATCTTCACCTTGTCGATACCGCCGAAGGGATTCTTGTAGAGCGCCTCGTTCTTCACGAACCAGCGGCGGTTGAAGACCTGGTTGGGCTCGGAGCCAGCGCCCCAGCCGATGCGGGCGGGTTCGAGGTTATTCAAGGCGCGGCGGATGCCATCGGCGATGCGGTGGGCGAGGAAGGAACGATACTCCTGATCGGCGTTGCTTTGGAAGACACTGCCGCTGGTGGGGGCGGAATGGGTGTGCGTGGCGGACATCATCATGTTCGCAAGCGGCAGGCCGGTGGCTTCGTGAACCATTTGTTTGGCGGCATCGAAGACTTCGCGAGGGATCATGCAGCTATCGCAGACAACGAGGACGAGCTTGGTAGTGCCATCATCGAGGGCGAGGCAACGGGCGTGGAGTTCATCGTGGATGTGCGTGGCCTTGCCGTCCTGCATGTTGCCGTTGATGGAGACGCCGAGGTGTGGAGTGATGTTGCTGGTGGCGGCTCCGGCGCGGAAGAGGCGTTTTTGAGGGGCAGCAGGTTGAGCGATGGCGGAAGTGATGAAGACGCAGAGGCTGAGGAGCAGCAGGGTGAGGTGGCGGCGGTTCATGGAGGGAGTTTAGGGGGCTGATAAGGAAATGTCTAATGACGAATGCCCGTTGCGCGGGCGAGCCATCATGAAAGACGAAGGAATGAGCAATGACAAAGACTTGGGTGGAAGGTGGACGGGGCTGGTGGGATATCGACGACATCTTTGCTCAGGGGAGTTGCTGCGGGTTGAGACAACCCGCGCTCCATAATTTAGTCTCCATGGAGCGCACCGGGCGCACTGAAGGTTAGGGGGAAGCTGGGAAGGCGGGTAGGGTGGCAGGCATGAAATTAAAATTTTGTCCGAGAATAGCGGGGAATAGCGAGATTAAGGATAACGGCGGTTCTTTGGATATGGCAGGCTGTGGCCATGAGAAATGCGAAATTTTGTGTGGCTGGAGTGAGTTGTAGCGAGCGGAGTGCTAACGGAAGGCGGTTTGGCGTGATATGAATGGGAGCATGAAAAACGAGATGGAACAGGAGAAAGCAGAGGGAACGGAGGTGGAAAAGTTGCTGACGGGGCGGGTCGCTGCGGGCATATTGCGGCAGTTCACCGAAACCTTTGGGCCGTGCCCGGCGTCATTATTCAGGAGCCAAGTCATGAATATGGGGAAACAACGAAATCTGATGGGAGCCAGTATGGGGTTGTATGCGCTGTTGCTGCTGCTGGCGTTGCTGCCGGGCAGGGTGCAGGCAGCGGATTCGCGGCCGAATGTCTTGTTCATCATCTATGATGATTGGGGGTGGCAGCATGCGGGGGTGTATGGGTGTGATTGGGTGAAGACGCCGAATTTTGATCGGATCGCGAAGGAGGGGATTCTGTTCAAGAATGCGTTCACGTCGAACCCGAAGTGCAGTCCGTGTCGCGCGAGCATTCTTACGGGACGGAATACGTGGCAGCTCGAGGAGGCGGTGAGTCATAATGGGTTGTTCCCGTCGAAGTTCGCGGTTTATCCGGATCTGCTGGAGGCGGCGGGCTATACGGTGGGGTTGACGGGCAAGGGGTGGGGCCCGGGTGATTTCAAGAGCACGGGGTTCAAGCGGAATCCGGCGGGGCCGACGTTTGATACACACAAAATGGCGGAGGTGCCGGCGGGTGGTATTGGCAAGAATGATTACGCGAAGAATTTTGAGGCGTTCCTGGCGCAGCGGCCCAAGGACAAGCCGTTCAGTTTCTGGATGGGATTTCAGGAGCCGCATCGGGCGTATGAGCTAAATTCGGGAGCGCGGCTGGGGAAGAAGTTGGAGGAGGTGAAGGTGCCCGCGTATCTGCCGGATACGGCGGTGGTGCGGGGTGACTTGGCGGATTACGCGATCGAGGTGGAGTATGCGGATGCGCACATCGGCAAGGCGTTGAAGGCGCTGGAGGCGGCGGGTGAACTGGAGAATACGCTGGTGATCGTGACGTCGGATCATGGGATGCCTTTTCCGTATGTGAAGGGGCAGATCCATGAGGATGGGTTTCATCTGCCGTTGGCGATGCGCTGGGGCAAGGGCATCAAGCCGGGTCGCGTGGTGGAGGATTTCATCAATGTGCGGGATTTTGCGCCGACTTACCTGGAGCTGGCGGGGGTGAAGGCGCATCCGCAGATGACGGGGAAGAGTCTGGTGAAGCTCTTGCGCTCGGACAAAACCGGCCAGGTGGAGCCGGAACGGAGTGTGATGCTGGTGGGGAAGGAGCGGCATGATCTGGGGCGGCCGAATGATTGGGGCTATCCGGTGCGGGCGCTGCGCACGAAGGAGTATCTGTATGTGCATAACTATCATCCGGAGCGCTGGCCGGTGGGGAATCCAGAGACGGATTTTGGGAATTGCGATCCGGGTCCGAGCAAGGAAGTGATCAAGCTGTTGGGCGGATATTACTATGAGCTGTGTTTCGGCAAGCGGTTGCCAGATGAGTTGTATCGGCTGACGGATGATCCGGAGTGCGTGCGGAATCTGGCGAATGACACGGCGTTCCAACCGGTTATGGAGGATTTGCAGTATCGCATGCGGAACATGCTGCTGGCGGAGCAGGATCCGCGGGCGCTGGGGAATGCGGCGATCTTTGATACTTACAAGTACACGGCGGGTCGGGGGAAGGGGTATGAGACCTGGCTGAAGGCGCAGGAGCCTAAACTGGAGGAGATGATGAAGGCGAAGGCGGCGGAGGAGCCGAAGGGGAAGAAGAAGAAACAGTGAGATAAAAGTAGAAGATGAACACTCCTGGCAATCGAAAGCAGCGAACGGTGTTGAGATCTGTGATGTTTTCTCACCCCTCACCCTCGGTCCCTCTCCCCGTTGAGGGGCGAGGGAGGATTGCGCTCGGCGTGCGGATGTTGTCGGTGGTTTTCATCTGCGTGGTGCTATGCGGTTCGTTGGGAGCGCAAGCAGCTGTGATGCAGCCGAATGTAGTTTTGTTCCTGGTGGATGATATGGGGTGGATGGATTCGGGGGTGTATGGCAGCAAGTATTATGAGACGCCGAACATCGATAAATTTGCGAAGCGGGCGATGCGGTTCACGAATGCGTATTCGCAGCCGCTGTGTTCGCCGACGCGGGCGAGCATCTTGAGCGGGCAATACACGGCGCGGCATGGTATCACGACGGCATCGGGACATCAGCCGCCGCAACCGGCGGGGCACAAGTTCATCGCTGATTCCGGTGCGCCGAATCAGGCAATGCTGTTGCCGGAGAGCAAAAATTTCTTGGAGCCGGCGCAGATCACGCTGGCGGAGACACTCAAGGCGGCAGGGTATCGCACGGCGCACATCGGGAAGTGGCACTTGGGGCTCACGCAACCGCATTGGCCGGAGCAACAGGGGTTTGATGTGACCTTCCATTGTCATCCTGATCCGGGACCGCCGGGTGAGTATTTCTCGCCTTATGGGGTGAAGGCGGAAGGTGTTCCGGGTGGGCGTAATAAAGTGGGCAATATCACGGATGGGCCGGAGGGCGAATACATCGTGGACCGGCAGGCGGCGGAGGCGGTGAAGTTTATTCAGAGCAGCAAGGGCGGGCCGTTCTATCTGAATCTGTGGTGCTATGGTGTGCACGGGCCTTGGGGGCACAAGGAGGAATACACGAAGTATTTCGCGACGAAGAAAGACCCGACGGGTCGGCAGGGCAATCCGATCATGGCATCGATGCTCAAGAGTGTGGACGAGTGTTTCGGGCGAATCGTGGATGAATTGGAGAAGCAAGGGGTGGCGGACAACACGATCATCATCTTCTACTCGGACAATGGCGGGAATGTGCATAGCAATGTGCCCGCCACGGCGAAAACTGAGAAGGCGGAGAAAGCCAAGAGTGAATTCTTGGCCGATTGGCGCAAGTGGGCGGGTGATCAGCCGCCGACGATGAACACGCCGTTGCGCGACGGCAAAGGCACGCTCTACGAAGGGGGAACTCGAGTGCCGCTGATGTGGGCGTGGGCGGGGAAGATCAAGCCGAGTAGTGTGACAGAAGCGGTCGTGGGGCCGATTGACGTGTATCCGACGGTGATCGATTTGTTGGGAATCAAGAAGCCGGCACAGCAGGTTTTCGATGGCGTGAGCTATGCGAAGGTGTTGAAGGGCGAAGGTAACTTGGAGCGGAAAGCTTATTTCAATTATCACCCGCATGCGGGGGCAAATCGAGCAGGCGGGGTGTGGGTAAGAAGTGGAGATTTCAAGCTGCTGCGGTGGTTCGGGAATCCGAATACGCATGAACTCTACAATCTGCGCGAGGACATCAGCGAGGCGAAGAACCTGGTGGAGGCGATGCCGGAGAAGGTAAAGGAGCTGAGCGCGTTGATCGATGGGTTCTTGAAAGATACGGGGGCGCTGTATCCACGGCCGAATCCGGCGTATACGGCGAAACCAGCGGCTCCAGCGAAACCGATGGCGGCGGATGATCTGCAAGGGTGGGTGCCGAAAGCCGTGAAGACATCGTTCAAGGATGGGGCATTGCATATTGAGGCGGATGGGCGCAATTCGTTCATTGCGACAGCCCGGTTGGCGGCGCTCAAGTATGAAGGGGCGGTGAAGTTGAATCTGCGTTTACGCAGCGTCCAAGGGGGCGAGGGGAAGGTGCAATGGCGCACGACGGAGCAGGAGACATTTCCGGCGGAGGGTCAGGTCGTGACCTTCAAGGTGTCAGGTGGTGCGGGCTGGAATGAAGTGCCGGTGGCTTTGCCGGTGAGCGGGTCGATCGCTCATATGCGCGTTTATCTGCCTGCGCAGAACGGGCCGGTGGACGTGGACTGGGTGCAGCTTGCGCCGATGGCGAAAGGGAAAGCTACTATGTGGGATTTTGGTGGAGCGGCGAAATGAATTTAACCAGAGGGATTATGAGAAATGTGATCAAGATCATGATGGTGGCGGTGGTGTTCGCCGCAGTGAACGTGAATGCAGCGACGTTGGTGGAGGACAAGTTTGATTCCGCGAAGAAGGATGGGCGTGATCTGGCGGCGAACCGTGGTGAATGGAAGATCGAGAAGGGTGTCGCGACGGTGACGCAGGATGACAAGCTGTACGAGAAGAACAAGAATCACGGACCGATCATGTGGTATGACGCGAAGTTCAAGGATGCGACGGTCCGCTTCGCGTATAAGGCGGAGAAGGCGAAGCAATTTGTCTTCACCTTGAACGATGACAAGGGGCATGTGTTCCGGTTCATCCAGAGTACGAACGGGCTTTCGGTGCGGACATGGCTGGTGCAGGGCAAGGAGGGGAAGCCGGTGGAATTGATCGCGAAGGGGATGAAGACGCCGACATTGCCCGAGGTGAAATGGGTGGAGGCGGTGGTGAAGTTCGACGGGAAAAAGTGCGAGTTGACGCTGGGGGAATTCAAACAAACGTTCGAGCACGAGGCCATCGCGAAGGAGAAGACGAAGATGGGATTGGGGTTTGCGTTTGGGACGTTGTCGGTGCGCGATGTGAAGATTGAAACGGTGGCCAAGACGGCGGGCTTGTGATAGCAAAGGATAAGACTATGAAAAGACTGATTTCAAATGGGGGAATTGTGCTGGCAGTGGCGATGATTTGCGCGGTCTCGCTGAACGCGGCCGACGCGAAGGCGGACCGTTTGCAGCAACTGTTGAAGCGTTTTCCGGAAGCCGATGCGAACAAGGATGGCAAGCTGACCGAAGAGGAGGCGCGCGGCTACGCCAGCAAGATGAAGGGCAAACAGGAAGCGGCGGAGAAGAAGGCCGAGAAGGGGCCGAAGCCGACTTTTGCGAATGTGAAGTACGGGCCGCATGAGCGTAACGTGCTGGATATCTGGCAGGCGAAATCAGACAAGCCAACGCCGTTGGTGGTGTTCATACATGGTGGTGGCTTCCGCAATGGCGACAAATCGCAGGCGAACGCGGAGATGATCAAGGCGTGCAATGATAACGGTGTGTCGTTCATGTCCATCAGCTATCGTTTCCTGCCGGATGCGCCGATCCAGGACATTCTGCGTGATTGCGCACGGGCGATCCAACACGTGCGGTATAAGGCGAAGGATTTCAATATCGATCCGAAACGCATCGCGTCGTATGGCGGTTCAGCGGGTGCGGGAACGTCGGTGTGGCTGGCGTTTCATGATGACTTGGCGGATCCGAAGAATGAGGACCCGGTGTTGCGCGAGTCGTCACGGCTCGTTGCGGCAGGCTCGATGAATGGGCAGGCGACGTATGACTTGATCGAGTGGGAGGAGAAGATCGGGAAGTTCAAGCCGGAGTGGACGAAGCCGGAGGAGGCACCGGGATTTTATCATCTCAAGACGCGTGAGGAGTTGGAGACGGAGAAGGGCGTGAAGATCCGCGCGGGTGTCAGCATGCTGAAGCTGGCGAGCAAGGATGATGCGCCGGTGTTTCTCTATTGCTCCAATCCTGCTGGTGAGCCGACGGATCGCGGGCATCTGTTGCATCATCCGAAGCATGTGACGGTGTTGAAGGAGTATTGCGACAAGGCTGGCGTGAAGGCGGAGATATTCCTCTCCAACGCGGAGCCGAAGTCCACGGGGAATTCCAATGAGGCGTTGCGGAAGTTTTTCTTCAAGCACCTGGGGGTGGAGACGAAGGTGGTGAAGGGGGAGTAGGAAGGTTGGCCGCAAAAAAGCGCAGAAGGCGCAAAGATGAAGATATGAAAAACCTGTGATAGAGTCGCGGGTTTTTCGTTTAATAGGTTAGAGCCTCGTCACCTCGGCTGCTACGAGATGAGGGTATCCTCGCCGATTCAGAGATCGGCGCTCCACACCTTACGCCAGCAGCTTTTTCCAGCGGGTGAGTTGTTTCTTCACTTCGCTGGTGCCGGGGGCGCCGGTGAGGGCGCGGCGGTCCATGGCTTTCTGAAGGTTGAAGACATCGGCGACGTCTTTGGTGAACGTCTTGTCGATGGCTTGAAACTCTTTAACGGTGAGTTTGTCGAGCGGTTTGCCGGTCTTCTCGCTATACGCGACGACGGCACCGACGACGTGATGCGCCTGACGGAAGGCCATGCCTTTTTTCACGAGATAATCCGCGAGATCGGTGGCGAGGAGCAGGGGATCGCTCGCGGCCTTGGCGCAGGCGGGTTTGTTCACGGTGGTGTTCGCGATCATCGCGGCGGTGAGGCGCACGCAGGCGCGGACAGTGTCAGCGGTGTCGAAGAGGCGTTCCTTGTCCTCTTGCAGGTCGCGATTGTAGGTCATGGGCAGGCCTTTCAAGAGCGTGAGCAGGGACATGAGGTTGCCGACGACGCGGCCCGATTTGCCACGGGTCAGTTCGGCGACGTCCGGATTTTTCTTCTGCGGCATCAGGGAGGAGCCGGTGGTGTAGGCATCGGCGATCTTGATGTAGCTGAACTCCGTACTGAACCAGATGATGATGTCCTCGGAGAGACGAGAGAGATGCACGGCGATAAGCGCGGCCGTGGAGCAGAACTCAACCATGAAATCACGGTCGCTCACGCCATCCATGCTGTTCTGCGTGACGAGCGGTTTGTCATTCGCATCCACGAAGCCGAGTTGTTGCGCCACGAATTCGCGGTCGAGCGGCAGGGTCGAACCAGCGATCGCGCCGCTGCCGAGCGGGCAAACGTTCACGCGCTGGAAGCAATCGATGAGACGGCCGTGATCGCGGTCCAGCATCTCCACGTAGGCGAGCAAGTGATGCGCGAAGTAAACGGGTTGGGCGCGTTGCAAGTGCGTGTAGCCGGGGATGACGACGTCGTTGTTCTTCGCGCCGAGCTCCACGAGCGCTTTTTGCAGGGCGCGGATCTCTTGGGACAAGTCGGCGATCTCATCGCGCAACCACATGCGGACGTCGAGGGCCACCTGATCGTTGCGTGAGCGGGAGGTGTGCAACTTGGCACCGGCGGGCACGCGCTTGGTCAGCTCGGCCTCGATGTTCATGTGCACATCTTCGAGCTCTTCCTTCCACTCGAAGCGGCCGTCATCGATCTCGCGGCCGATCTCTTCCAGGCCCATCTTGATTGAGGCGAGCTCCAGTTCGGTGAGCACACCGATCTTGCACAGCATGGTGGCGTGGGCGATGGAGCCCATGATGTCATGCCGCCACAGGCGCCAGTCAAAGGAGATGGACTCCGAAAACTTGGCGACCTCGGCGGCGGGACCGCTGCCAAACCGACCCGAACGGGATACCGGACTTTGCTTGCTCATGTTCGTAAAAAACGTGAAGCAAACTGTGCGTTCCCGTCCGAGGATTGTCACGACGGAAACGGAGCGCTGATGGACGAGGAGTGCCGGTGCCGGTCTATTTCAACGAGTCTTTGCCGTCCGTCACCCATTCCAGATTGAAGCGGGACAGGGTGAGCTGCTTGAAGGCGAATCCGCCAAAGTCGCTCTTCTCGCCACGACCGTAGAAGCACAGGATGGTGCCTTTTTTGGTCACGGCAAGATCGCTGTAACCGCTGAAGCCAGGCTCGACCGGTTTGTTCACCGCCCAAGTCTTGCCTTCGTCGTAACTTAACTTCACCGACACGTTCCTGCGGTCCCGGCCTTTGCCTGCCTGTTCCTTGCCATCGATGCGCGAAAGATTGTCCGGGTTGGCGAACAGGATGCGGTTCTTGCCCCCGGTCGTGGCGGTGGAGAGCCGGATGATGCTGCCCATGCAGATCGGTTCCAGCAGAGCATCATCAAACCGCGGCGTGCTCCAGCCGGTGGCCCCGTCCTTGCTCGAGGTCACCAGCCGGCGATGGGTTTTGGATTCATTCCGCACGTTCAACATCACACTGCCGTCAGCCAGCTCGATGGCCACTGTTTCATTGGGATTGATCCATTCCTCCGTATTGGGAACGGCGATCTCGCTGGCCTTCCAGGTCTTGCCTTGGTCATCGCTGTAGATCGTAGCGGTGACGGAAGGCCGGTGCGCATTGCCGCCGGTGCCGGTGGACAACCATACGGGCACGACGAGGCGGCCGTTCTTGAGCTGGATGCTATGATTGGGACCGGTCGCGAGCACTTTCCAATCGTAGGCCGGGCGGAATTTCTCGAAGCTGCTGGTGATCTCCACTGGAGCACTCCAGGTCACGCCGTCATCCTTGCTCTGCTGGTAGAAGCAGCGCATGTATTCCAGGCAGAAGACCATGTGCACCGTGCCATCGCGATCGGCGATGAGCACCGGGTTGTTGTAGGTCACATCGTCTGGCCGGACGGATTTCAGCTTTAGGGCAAAGGGGTTCTTCTCTTTTGGGCCCGGCACATCCGCAATCTTTTTCGCTGCGCTCCAGGTCTTGCCATCGTCGGTGGAACGACGCAGCAGGATGTCGATGGCATCCCAATCACCGCGTTCTTTTCGCGCTTCGGCCCAGGCCAGGACCGTTCCTTTCGCCGTCACCACCACACCCGGGATGTGATAGAGCGCGTAGCCGCCATCACCTGACTTGAACAAGTCTGTATTTTCCAGGAACGGTGCGTCCGCAGCGATGGTGTGGACTGATCCTCCAGTGCAGAACAGCACCACGGATAATGACAAAGTGTGGAACAGATTTTTCATGGCTTATGCCATGGAAGGTGACATCCGGCCCTGCCTTGAACAACGCCATGCTGCTGGTCAGTTGGGCTTACCAGCTGCGGAGAAAATGGAGAAATTACAGCTTCAGCTTCAACAGCCCGACTTCCAGCGCCAACGCTTCCTGCACATTGGTGAAGAGCAGACGTTGCAGCCGCTCCAGATGTGTCAGGTTCGCGAGCGCGTCGGTGGGTTGCAGCTTCTGGGCGATGGCTCCGGTCACCGATTGATGCTGCGGGAAGGTCAGCAACTCATCCCCGGCAGTCACCGTCTGCAGCCAGACATCACGCAGCCACCATTGCAGCGCGTTCAACATCTCGGAGCGTTGACGGCGGTACTCGGCCTCGATGGACGCCTTCAGTTCATCCTCCCATTTGTCTTTCAGGTCCGCTTCCACATCCGTGTAGCGGTTCAGAGGCGAACGGGCGGTGAGCTGTTCTTCGATGGTTTCCTTGGCGGCATTCAGTTGTCCCAGCAAAGTGCCCAGTAGCCGATAGCGTGCCAGCAAGCCGCCTTGCGCTTCGGAAACCGTGGCGGCGAACGCATCCAGCCAGCCAAGCTGGGCTTCAGAAAATTTTTGCCCGCCCGTGGCAAACGTCAGGCGGATGCAGCGGGAGAGGATGGTATCCAGCAGACGGCCCGGTTCCGTGGAGAGCAAAATGATGACGGATTTCTTGGGCGGCTCTTCCAGGGTTTTCAGAAACGCATTTGCCGCCTGCACATTCAGACGGTCCGCAGCCACGAGCACACCGATCTTGTGTTCAGCCTCAGTGGGCTTGAGGTTCACTGTCTGGATCAGTTCGCGCACCTGCTCTACCGAGATGATGCGCGTCTTGGATTCCGGGCGCAGCCATTGGACATCGGCGTGATTGCCATCCTGCACCTTGCGGCAGTTCACACACTTGTCGCAACAGTCGATCGGCACTCCGTTCTCCGAACGGGCCGGAGGGTTCTGACAGTTCAGGGTCTTGGCCAGCGTGCGCGCGACGGCTTCCAGTTCATCAAGCTGGTCGCCGGTGAAAAGATAGGCATGGGCGAGCCGTCCACGCTCCAGACTGCGCTGGAGCAGGGTGACTACCTGCTGTTGCCCGCCAAATGACGCGAATGCCATAGGGAAGGTTTAGGGGAATGGAGGATAAAGGTCCAGTCACTAAGCAGTGACATGGTGCTCTATTAACCTAACTTGACTTAACATTGGAAAGAGGCTCGTTCGGTTGAATCTTTTCTGCATCTGGTTTTACCCTTGGGTCTGGTCCGAACTCGTTGCCGGCATCGGGAGGTATAAACAGCAGCAACAAAGAGGACTGAGGGACGGCGATGACACCGATCACAAACCATCCGGAATAGCCCATGTCATGGATACGTCTGACCGAGGCAGGTATCAGGGCCAGCCGTAGCAGAACGTAAAACGCGGTCAAGTTGACCTTCAACTGTTCTTGAAGATAACCCAGAATAAAGGTGATGACGAAAGCAGCTAGGACTACCGGCACGTAATGCTTTCTGCGCAGCCTTCCCTTGAGGGAGAAAAATGACTTCCAATCCATGGCGAGAATATTTTCAGGGAATACTGTTTAAGGCAATCACCGTCGTTGTCATTGGTAACTACTTTGAAGCGGGCGGAATGGTCGTGATAGATATTCTAAGCTCCGGCATGAACTCTGCAAAATCCGCCTCAAACTCACCGTAATTCGATTGCAGATCCTTTACCGCCGAGTGCAGTGCCATCGGTCGCTGCAAGCGTTCCGTCAGCCGTCCCGAAAGCCGCTTCAGCACATCCTCAATCCCGGCGACCTCCCGATACGAGGTCAGCCAGTCATGCTCGATGATGCGCTCCAGCGTGATCCGTGCTTCCTCTGGCAGGGTGGAGATATACGGCGTGAAATCGGCATAGGCGCCGTGCGTGAACTGAGGTAATGGGGTTGTGGAATACGCGGCCCAATTGCGCGCGAGGAAATGATCGTAGAACACATCCACCAGAATACCACTGAATCGGCGCTGCTCCGGGCCGATGCGTTGGCGGCTCCGTTTCACCACGGGATGCGCTTCGGCGAAGGCATCGATCACTTGATGGCAAGCCACGCCGCGTAGAAAAGCCGGGCTCATCTGCGCGCGGTCCGGTCCTCGCACCTGGTCCGCCAATAGATTGCCCAGCCGGAATTCCGTTTCTGGTTCCGAGAGATAGAGGTGGGCGAGCCAATTCATGATGAGAAGCCTTACTGGTTGGCTTCAGCCGATTCACCACTTCACCCGCAGATACACCGACCCGAAAGCGTCGCGTTCCGTCTGGGCTTTGAATTCTTCGGTGCGATGGATCAGTGAGAGACCGGCTTCGAGATATTTGGAAGTGGCCACGACACCAATGCGCAGATCCGCCACGAGCGGTTCGCGGGTTACTCCGGGGCCGCTGCGGAACATATTGCCGTCGATGAAGGTGTTGTAAGCGACTGCCCGTCCGGCTGCGCCCGCATAGGCGTAAGCGCCCCAGTGTGATTTGCGTGTGGGGGAGGGACCGCCTGCCACGATGGAGAGGGCATCTCCATGTTGCACCCCGAAATCATCGGGAATGTTCCAGCCAGCGCGGATCGTGCCGCCGATCTGTGCGGCGGTGAGCGGATTACCCGCGCTGAAACCCACATCCGGGATGATGTCGAGATTGAATTTGTAACGGGGACCAAACCGGTAGAGCCAAAAGCGTTGATAGCGCAAGGCGATGGCCGGTTCGTTTTTCAACTGGTGATGCCAGCCTTGTGGCAGGTCGAAGCCGCGCAATTCATGCACCCAGATTTGGGCTTCCTTGGCTACGGACCAGGGACCGATAATGCCCGCCAGCAGGGAAAGGTTTTCCATGGTAGGAGTGCCACCTTTGGAGGTCTCGCCGCGCCGTTGCAGGTTCAGGCCGAAGTAGAGCCAGCCCGCATAGGGGCGGTCGTTCGGCTGATTGCCCGGGATGGAGATGTCCCGCGGGGTGTACATGTTCTGCCCCACTTCATAGCCGATGCGGTATGATTTTGGATCGTAGCCCCAAGCAAGCAGGCTGCGCCCGGAGCGTTCCAGGAATTGTTCGCTGCCGGGATCTTGCTCGGCAATCCGTTTGTCTCCCGTGAGATAGCTGAGGCGGATGCCCTGGGTATAATGGCGGTCCGTATCCACGAAGAGGTCGTTCTCCTCGATGATTGTGAAGCTGGGGCCTTGATTGTAATCGCGGTCGAAGTTATCCCCGGCCAAGGCGGAAAAGCCGAGCAGCAGAGAGGCGGACAACACACCGGTAAAAAACGATTTCATAATAAAGTGGGTAGGCCTGAGCTTCCTCACGGCTCAACACTTAGCACGGGCCTAAGTGCTTTTCCAGCGTCACATCACCGCCGATGATCCGTTCCAGATGCCCGTATTGCGTGCGCAGGAGCAAGGCCCCATCGGCATCCAAGGCTTCGGCCCGTCCTTTCAAGACTGTGGGGCCAAGGTTGATGCTCACCTGTTTGCCCACGGTGATGCAGCGCTGCTCCCACTCGTCGGCCACGGCTTCAAAACCACCGCGATTGATGCGCTGGTAATCGTGTTCCAGTTCTTTTAGCAAGGTGGCGGCCATCTGTGAGCGGTCCAGCCTGCGGCCCGCCTCGATCCTCAAAGAGGTGGCGATGGTACGCAATTCCGGCGGCAAGTCTTTTTCTTCCAGATTCACATCCAGCCCGATGCCCAGTGTCACATGCTTCACGGTGTCCAGCTCGGCGCTCATCTCCGTGAGCACACCGGCGACCTTACGGCCTTTGATCCAGATGTCATTGGGCCACTTGATGTCCGGCTGCAAACCCGTTTCCTTTTGGATCGCCCGCACCAGTGCCGTGGCGGCGATAACGGTGATTTGCGTCACTGCTGTGGGGCGGAGCTTGGGGCGCAGCAGCAGTGAGAACCACAGGCCCTTGCCGGGTGGTGACATCCACTTGCGGCCCATGCGCCCGCGGCCTTTGGTCTGGGATTCGGCGAAGACGGCAACACCTTCATTTACGCCATCACGTGCGAATTTCTCCACGACATCATTTGTGGAGGTGGTTTCCTGGAAAACGCGGATATCGCGGCCGATGATGCGGTCCTCCGGCAGACGCGAGATCAAATCGTCCGCATGCAACACATCAGGGACGGAGATGAGGCGGTAGCCGTGGTGCGGGCTGGCTTCGATCTCGTAGCCGAGCTGGCGCAGCTCATCGATACGCGCCCAGACGGCCGCCCGGCTGACGCCGAGGGAATTGGCCAGATCGGTGCCCGCCACGGAACCGCTTTTGGCGGCCCGCAAGGCGGAGAGGATGCGCGCATCAAGCGACATGCGCTATTAATGCCTGACAACCGAGGCCGGTGCCGAGACAAAATCGAGGGCTACATCCGTCGAAATGGCCGAGTGGGTGAGGGCACCCACGGAAATGTAGTCCACGCCGGTCTCCGCCATGGCGCGAATGGTCTGCAAGGTGATGCCGCCGCTGGCCTCAGTCTTCGCCCGGCCGGCGATTTGGCTCAAAGCCTGGCGGATCGTGTCGGGAGGCATGTTGTCCAGCAGGATGATGTCCGCGCCGGATTCCACGGCTTCCGCCACATCTTCCAAAGTATCTGCTTCGACTTCCACTTTCAGATGGGGAAACGCTTCCCGGCTGCGTTGCACGGCGGCCATGATGGCCCGGTCGGTGTGCTGGCGCAGGGCAGACAGGTGGTTGTCCTTGATGAGGATCAGGTCGTAAAGGCCGGTACGATGATTCGTGCCACCGCCGCAGGCCACGGCGTATTTCTCCAGCTTGCGCCAGCCCGGTGTGGTCTTGCGCGTATCCAGGATCTTGGCGTTCGTGCCGGCAATCGCCTGCACGTAGCGGGCGGTCTGTGTGGCCACGCCGGAGAGGCGTTGCACAAAATTCAAGGCCGTGCGTTCGGCGGTCAGGATGCTCCGGGCTGGACCGACGATGTGCAGGAGTTCCTCGCCAGCCGAAACCTGCCGTCCATCCATCACGCAGGCGACTACAGTGATGGTGGGGGCGACTTCTTTGAAAACGCGCTGAGCCACGGCGAGACCGCAGACGGTCATGGGCTGCCGGGCGACCATCATGGCCCGGGCTTCCATCTCAAACGGGACTGTGGCGATGGAGGTGGCATCCCCGGAGCCGATGTCCTCTTCCAAGGCCATCCGCAGCAACGGCAGGTACTCCTCTTCGGTCAGTTTCAGCATGGGCGCAAGGATGGCGACTTCGGTGGTTCAAGAAAGCAAATTTTTCAGGTAGAAGAGCAAATGAAGCATCTGCATGGGTAGATTATTTGCGCTCATGGCAGAGGCGTTTTTTGACACCTTATTGGCCGGATTTGACTCGTTGTTTGGCGGTAAATTGTGGTGATAAAGGCGCGCCAGCAGGTGGTTACCCTGCGAGAGTTCACTTCTTTTCCACTTTCCGAACAGCCGGTTCTCCGTCAAAACAGCGTCATGCACTTGAGAATGTTATGGTTGGTGCTGGTGTTGCTCGGCGGATCATCTGCCTTGCTCGCAGCGGAGACGACGACCAACAAGTATTCCCCGGCCCGGTTCGAGAAAGACATCGCGGCTTATGAAGCGATGGACAAGACGAACCGGCCGCCCAGCCGCCCGATCGTGTTCGTCGGCAGTTCCAGCATCCGGCTGTGGAAGACGCTGGCGGAGGATTTCCCCAAGCACAAGGTGATGAACCGTGGTTTCGGCGGTTCGCATGTCTCTGATTCGGTGGCTTTCGCCGAGCGCATCGTGACGCCTTACAAGCCGCGCATGGTGCTGATGTATGCGGGCGATAACGACATCGGTGCTGGGAAGACGCCGGAGCAAGTGTTGAAAGATTTTCAGGCGTTCGTGGCCAAGGTCCATGCGGCTAACAAGAAGACCAAGGTCGCCTACATCGCCATCAAGCCCAGCCTGAAACGCTGGAACCTAGTGGCGCAGGTGAAGGAGGCGAACCGGCTTATCGCCGAATACTGCAAGTCGGACAAGCGTCTGGACTACATCGATGTCTTTACTCCCATGCTGGGTGCGGACGGGCTGCCGAAACCGGAACTGTTTGTGAAGGACGGCTTGCACATGACGCCCGAGGGCTATGCCATCTGGACGGCGGTGGTGAAGAAGCATCTGCCGTGAACGGGCCAGGTGTTGTCAGTGTTTACGGCGGCAAAAGGGTGTTTGATTCTCGATTGATTGCATGAATGTTTTTGTCACTGGTGGGGCGGGTTACATCGGGTCGGCGTGTGTGGAAGAACTGTTGAACGCGGGGCATGCTGTGACCGTGTTCGACAATCTCACGGAGGGGCATCGCCCGGCGGTCGATACCCGTGCCGTTTTCATCCAGGGTTGCTTGAGCGATCGCGAGTTAGTGTTGCAGAGCGTGCAGTACGCCCGGGCTGAGGCGGTCATCCACTTTGCCGCCAGTGCGCAGGTAGGGGAGTCCATGGCGAATCCCGCGAAGTATTTTCGCAACAACGTGGCGAACGGGTTGAACCTGTTGGAAGCGGCAAAGGAGAATGGCGTGCGCAAGTTTGTGTTCAGCTCCACCTGCGCCACCTACGGTTTGCCCGAGCGCGTGCCGATGGATGAGTCCACGCCGCAGAAGCCGGTGAACCCATACGGCGAGTCCAAGCTGCTGTTCGAGAAGATGCTCCTGTGGTTCGAGCAATTGCACGGGCTGGAGTTCGTGGCCTTCCGTTATTTCAATGCCGCCGGAGCGACTGGTCAGTTCGGTGAGGATCACCGCATCGAGACGCACCTTATCCCGAACGTGCTGAAGGTCGCGCTGGGGCAGAAGGAGCAATGCGAGATCTTCGGCACGGATTATCCGACCCCAGACGGCACGTGTATCCGGGATTACATCCACATCCTCGACCTGGCGCAGGCGCATATCCTCGCTTTGCAACCGGGCAAGCGTGGGTTCTTTAATCTCGGCAATGGCGAGGGTTACTCGGTGCGTGAAGTCATCGATACTTGCGCGCGGGTGAGCGGCAAAGCGATCAAGACGGTGGAGAAACCGCGCCGTGCCGGTGATCCTCCGCGTCTGGTGGCCGCCGCTGCCAAGGCCAAGACGGAACTGGGCTGGAACCCGCAGTATCCCAAGCTGGAGCAGATCGTGGCCAGCGCCTGGGCATGGCATGTGAAACACCCCTTAGGATATGGCGATTAGCGGTCAAAAAAATCGCCTAAATATCCGTTGACTTGGCGGGGGGGAATAACTACGTTCTCGGCTCCAATTTGGCGCGGGGGCGTAGCTCAACTGGTTAGAGCGCTGCCCTGTCACGGCAGAGGTTGCGGGTTCGAGTCCCGTCGCTCCCGCCAAATTTTTTCAAGGTGTTTTCTCCCCTTAATTTTCCTCCAGGGGAAAACCTTTTTCATGAACGAAAACTTTTCTGCCACTGTGGGTTGGCGGCGGGGAGAAGAACGCAAGGGCTGACGATAGCCTAGGCCAAATTCGCTTGAGCCTTGCGTTGACCAAAGTTTTTCCAAGGCGGTAAGCTTCTGGTCATGTTCCCCGCAGGACTAGGCGTATCCCGCGGCCTTAACCGGCTGTTAGCAGGTGTATTGTCGCCTGCCTTCTTGCTGCTGGTCGTGTGCGTGCCGAACCTCTTCGCTGCCAGCCGGATAGATTACACCACGCAGATCAAACCCATCCTTATGGAGCGGTGCTACGCCTGCCATGGAGTCCTCAAGCAGCAAGGCAAATTGCGGACGGATACGGCCGACTTTTTGAAGCAGGGCGGCAAGCATGGACCGGGCATTGTGGCGGGCAAGCCGGACGCGAGCCATCTCATCGAGCGGCTTTCGGCCAAGGATGAGGATGAGCGCATGCCGCCGGAAGGTGAGCCGCTAAAGCCGGAACAACTTGCGCTCTTCAAACAGTGGATCGCCCAAGGGGCCAAGGCACCGGCTGGTGAAAAGCCGGAAGCTGACCCGAAAGATCATTGGGCTTTCAAGGCACCTGTACGTCCGACTGTGCCAAAGGTGAAAGCACGCGAATGGTCGCAAAACCCGATCGATGCCTTCATCGCCGCTGAACATCAAGAGCGCGGGCTCAAACCGCAGAGCCTCGCAGAGAAATCGCTTTGGCTACGGCGTGTGTATCTGGACCTGACGGGGTTGCCGCCGAGCTTACAAGAGATGCGGGAGTTTGAGGCGGACAATTCAACGCAAGCTTACGAGAAGGTAGTGGACCGTCTGCTGGCGAGTCCGCAATACGGCGAACGGTGGGGACGCCACTTCATGGATATCTGGCGCTACACGGACTGGTATGGTTTAGGCGAGCAGTTGCGTTACAGCCAGAAGCATATCTGGCACTGGCGCGATTGGATCGTGGAATCGTTGAACAAGGACAAGGGCTACGACCGTATGGTGCTGGAGATGCTCGCGGGTGATGAGATCGCGCCGACGGACCGTGACACTTTGCGCGCCACGGGTTTTCTCGCGCGGAACTATTATCTCTTCAACCGCACGACCTGGCTGGATGACGTAGTGGAGCATACCTCCAAGGCGTTCCTCGGTATCACGATGAACTGCGCGAAGTGCCACGACCACAAATATGATCCGGTGACGGCAAAGGATTACTACGCATGGCGCGCCTTCTTTGAGCCGTATCATGTGCGTTTGGATGAATTGCCCGGCGAACCGAATCTGGAGAAGAACGGCCTGCCGCGCGCGTATGATGTGCATCTGGACATACCGACTTACTTGCATGTGCGGGGCGATGAGAAGCACCCGGACAAGTCGAAAGAAATCATGCCAACAGTGCCGGTGATCTTTAAGCTGCGTGAGGCAGCCATCAAGCCGGTGAGTCTGCCGGTGGAAGCGCATAATCCGGCTTTGCAGGAATATGTTTTTGAGAATCATCGGCAGATTGCGGAACAGCAGGTCGCCTCAGCGAAGGCAGCTCTTGAGAAGGCGCGGCAGGCAATTGCTGATTTGGAAATAAAGGCAAAAGCCGGGAAAACAGATGGACCGGTGCCCAAGCTGGTTTTTCGGGATGAGTTCCACGATTTCAAGACAGAGTCATGGGAAGAACGTGGCGGCACTTGGAAGCATGAACGGACGGGATTGAAGCAGACCCAGGTGGGTGCAGAACGGCGCGTGCTGCAATTGCGGACGCAGCATCCGAAAGATTTTTATGCCAAGGTACGGTTCACCATCCAAGGCGGCGAGAAATGGAAGTCCGTAGGTTTTACTTTTGATGCCGGTGAGAAGCACGATGTGCTGGTTTATCTGAGCGCCTATTCCAGTCCTAAGTTGCAGATAGCCATCACGGACAATGGCAAGACCGTGTATCCGCCGAATGGTTTCATTACCCGCGAGGTCAAGACCGGGACTTCGTATGATCTGGAAGCTTTTGTACAAGGTGACCAACTCACGGTGCTGGTGGATGGTGCGGATGCACTCTCTTTCAAGCTGCCGGGTCGTCAACCCGGGCATTTCCAACTAGTGACCTTTGATGCCAGTGCTGAGTTCCTAGGTTGCGAACTGTACGAACTGCCAGCCGCTTACGTGCGCCCCGGTGCTTCCGTGGAAGCCAAGTTGATCGATGCGCGGACTGCTGCGGATGCGGCAGCGAAAGCACTCACCACGGCGGAATTACGATTGAAAGCGCTGCAAAGCAGTTGGCAGGCGGATCGTGCGAAACTGAAGCAATCTGCTGATGTGGCATCACTAATCGGTGCCGCTGCAAAGGATGAAGCGGCTTGGCGCTTGGCTGAAGCTGAGACGGCGTTGGTAAAGCTGGAAGCCGCCGAGCAAAAGGCCAAGAAGAGTGATGAGAAGAAGTTGAAAGCCGCCCGCGAAGCGGTGGCCAAGGCGAAAGAACGAGTTGCGAAGCCGGAGGACAAATACACTTCATTACGTGGTTCGCTCAAAGCGCTTGAAGGGCCGGATGAAAAAGAAGACCACCGCAATCTGCCGTTTCCCACGACCAGTACCGGACGTCGCACAGCCTTGGCGCAGTGGATCGCTAATGCGCAGAATCCACTCACTGCCAGAGTGGCGGTGAATCATCTGTGGTTACGGCATTTTGGCCAGCCATTGGTGCCGACGGTGATGGACTTTGGGCGGCGAGGTGCGGCGCCGACGCATCTGGAATTGCTGGACTGGCTGGCGGTGGAGTTCATGGAGAGTGGCTGGAGCATGAAGCATATGCACCGCTTGATGGTGCTCTCGCGCACGTATCGGCTGAGTTCTTCCAATGCGGATGCCGCCAAAGTTTCACTGACGAAGGATGCGGAGAACAAGTATTACTGGCGCATGAACCCGGTGCGGATGGAAGCGCAGTCGGTGCGCGACAGTCTGCTGCAACTGGCCGGGCAGCTTGATCTGACGATGGGTGGGCCGACGATTGATCCGAAGAAGGAGGATACCGTGTTCCGTCGCAGTCTTTACTTCACGCACTCGAAGGAGGACGTGCACAAGTTCTTGGAAACGTTTGACAATGCGAATGTGCTCGATTGCTACCGCCGCTCGGAGAGTGTGTTGCCGCAGCAGGCGTTGGCGCTGGCGAACAGCAAGCTGGCCATGGTGGCGGCGGGCAAGCTGGCCGAGCGGCTGGCGAAGGAACATTCAGCGGCGACAGATGATGAGTTCATTCGCACAGCCTATGAGACCGTTCTGGCGATTGGACCGGCCAAGGGGGAACTGGAGGTCTGCGCGGAGACATTGATGCAGTTGCGCAGTCTGGCCGAGCAGCAAGGGCACAAAGACCCGGTGGCGCGGGCAAGAGCTGGATTGGTCCATGCCTTGTTCAACCACAACGATTTCATCACGGTGAGGTAAGCGCATGAATCCTTATTCCTCATATTTTAAGCAGCGGCAGAAGATGCTGACGCGCCGCTCGTTCCTAGGCGATATTGGCATGGGGTTCTCGAGCATCGCGCTGGCGTCACTCTTGCAGCGGGACGGTTATGCATCCGAAGCTTGGGCGCCGCCGACGGGTCAGCCGCACTTTGCACCAAAGGCGAAGAGCGTTATCTGGCTCTTCATGCGCGGGGGCGTGAGTCACATGGAGAGTTTTGATCCCAAGCCGGAACTGACCAAGTACGCCGGTAAATCCATCGGCGAAACGCCCTATAAAGAAGTGCAGAGTCCGGAGAAGCTGAAGAAGGTGCGCGTGGTGGTGGTGAATGATGCGAATGGCCAGCAGCGCAATGTCATCTATCCGCTGCAAACGGGTTTTCGCAAAGCGGGTCAGAGCGGTATCGAGGTCAGTGATTTCTTTCCGCATATCCGCGAGCAGGTGGATGACATCGCGGTGATCCGCTCCATGTGGACGACGGATGATAACCATGGCGCGCAGGTGCAGTTCCATTCCGGGCGGCATATGCTGGATGGGCGCTTCCCGACGATCGGCGCGTGGGTGAACTACGGGCTTGGTTCGTTGAATGACAACCTGCCGCAGTTCATCAACATGGGGCCGCGTTTCTTCGATTCGCGCGATGGGCATTATCTCGGGCCTGCCTTCGATGCAGTACCGTTGAAGATCGATCCGAAAGCGCCGCTGGATTTCGCAAAGCCCGAGAGTGACATCACGGAGGCGGAGCAGGCGGCGGAGTTTGCCTTGCTCGGAAAGCTGAACCGTTTCAGTGCGGTGAAGTATCCGCAGGACCCGAATTTGCTGGCGCGCATCAAGGCGTATGAACTCGCCTTCCACATGCAGGCGGCGGTGCCGGAGGTCATCAACTTCGACAAAGAAAGCGACGACATCAAGAAGCTCTACGGGTTGGATGAGGCGACGACGAAGCCGTTCGGCATGCAATTGCTCGCGGCCAGACGCTTTGCGGAGCGGGGGGTGCGCTTCATCCAGATCCAGCACGGTGACGGGGCCGCGGGTGCGTGGGATGCGCACTCCGGCTTGTTGAATAATCACACGAAGCTTAGCCGGGAAGTGGACAAACCGATCGCCGGTTTGCTGCAGGACCTGAAACAGCGCGGGATGTTGGATGATACGATCGTGGTGTTCGCCACGGAGTTCGGGCGCACGCCGGGTTCACAAGGGGCGGATGGGCGCGATCATCATCCTTATGGTTTCTCGGTGTGGATGGCCGGTGGTGGCATCAAGGGCGGCATCGCCCATGGCACGACGGATGAGCTGGGTTTCCACGCGGTGGAGCATCCGCATTATGTGACGGATGTGCATGCGACCATCATGCACCAATTGGGGCTGGATTCTCGGAAACTGGAAGTGCCCGGGCGGAAGCGGTTGGATGTGGATCATGGGCATGTGATCCGGGAGATACTGGCGTAGGGGATTTACGAGTGGTTCGTTACTTGGAGACGTAAAAAGAAATTTCGCGCCCACCTCTACGATGGACGCGTAAATCGTAAATCAAGAATCGTAAATCCGTTGCCTTACGGCTTCGGATACACACCCAAAGTCACGGCGATGGCGACCAGGGCTTTCTCTTCGTCCTTGCTCATCTTGTTGCCGAAGCCGAAGAAGCCGCCGGAGGATTCCGCGATGAGCTTGCCCAGGCCGAGCAGGGACATCTTGAAAGTCTCGGCTTCAGCAGGGTGGTTCCGGTCAACGTATTCGCCGATGCGCTTGAGTTCGCCGATGTAATCGAATTTGCCGGAGGTCAATTCCTGCAGATAGCGCTCCAGATTCGGGAGCATTTCGGCGATCGCTTTTTGCAACAGCGGGCTGGGCAGCTTGCCGGAGCCAAGGACGACTTTTTGGAAATTGGTGAGTTCCTTCCGGTCCACTTTGCCGTCGGACGCAGCGACGAGCAAAAAGATCAGCAGCGGTGAGCGGGGCAGTAAATCGATATCGTTAGTCACGGGCGCGGAGAGTAATGAAGCGCATTTGGCAGGCAAGCGGGAAGTAAGATGATTTGCGGTTTTGGAATTACGATTTACGCGGAGTGTTGACTGGCGGAAATCTTTTTGGGTTTTCACGCTGTTTGACGGATGGGAGCCGCTGGGCCCGAGACGGGCATGTTCCCAAGAAAAAAGCCGGTCACCCTGAGATGACCGGCTTTTGAGATTGTTACCGCTCTACTCACGCGGCTTCGGCGGTTTCGAGGAAGCCTTGCAGGTGGCGGATACGTGTCGGGTGACGGAGCTTGCGGAGCGCCTTCGCCTCGATCTGACGGATACGTTCGCGGGTAACTTTGTATTGTTTACCCACTTCTTCCAGCGTGCGGGCATAGCCATCCACGAGACCGAAACGGAGTTCAAGGATGCGACGTTCGCGCTCGGTCAAAGTGTTGAGCACCTCGCCCAGCTTGTCTTTCAACATGCTGTAACCGGTCGAATCGATCGGGTTCTCGACGGACTGGTCTTCGATGAAGTCACCGAAGCTGGAGTCGCCATCATCACCCACGGGGGCTTGCAGCGAGACCGGCTGACGGGCCATGCGCAGGATGGAGTTCACGCGCTCCACTGGCATGTTCATCTCATCGGCGATCTCTTCCGGATTCGCTTCACGGCCGAGTTCCTGCATCAACTGCTTCTGGACGCGCCAGACCTTGTTGATGATCTCGATCATGTGCACGGGGATACGGATCGTGCGGGCCTGGTCGGCGATGGAGCGGGTGATCGCCTGGCGGATCCACCACGTCGCATAGGTGGAGAACTTGTAACCACGGCGATATTCGAACTTCTCGACACCCTTCATCAGACCCATGTTGCCTTCCTGGATGAGGTCGAGGAAGGACTGGCCACGGTTCGTGTATTTCTTGGCGATGGAGATCACAAGGCGCAGGTTGGCCTCGGCCATCTCCATCTTGGCCTTCTGGGCGGCCTCGGCGAAGCGCTTCATCTCGGCGTGCGCGTTCAGGTAAGCCTGCTCGGGCATGCGGACGAAGTCTTCCAGTGAGCGGATCTTGGACTGCTCGCCATCAATGATGTTGTGTACCTGGGCGGACTTGCCCTTGGGCTCCAGCTCTTTGATGAGGCGGCGGCTGGCGAGGATCTTATCGTGAATGTTGTCGGAGACGACGGCCATCTCCTCGAGCACCTTTTGTTTGAAGAAGAACTGGCCGAAGGTGGCCTGCAGCTTCTTGTCAAGCTTGAGCATCTCGGCCTGGAGCTTGTTCTTCTTGGTGCCTTCGACGGCCTTGCGCCAGACGGCGTAGGCTTCGTCCACTTCGTGATCCAGTTCGCGCACCTTCTTCACCAGGCGGCGCAGAGCCTTCAGGTGATTCTCGCGGCCTTCGATCTTGCTGTCCACGATCACGCGGTCGAAGCGTTCCTTGGGCGGCTCGGAAATCAGTTTCTCGGCGAGCGCGATGTGCTCCTTGGCGGTGAAGCCGAAGGAGTAGATGATGCGCTTGACGTTGAGCTCGGCGTCCTCGATGCGTTTGCAGATCTCGACTTCCTGCTCGCGGGTGAGCAGAGGGGTCTTGCCCATCTGGCGCATATACATGCGGACGGGGTCATCCAGGCTGTCGAGGCGGGAACGTTCGTCCTCGTCTTCGGCTTCGCTGGTCTGCTTGGCGCGCTCCACTTCTTCCTGGTCCACGATCTCGATGTCGAGATTGCTCAGGCGCTGGTGGATCTCGTCCAGATCCTCGGCGGTGTGCGGCGTCTCGGCCAGGCCTTCCACGATGTCATCGTAGGTCAGGTAACCTTGCTCGCGGGCGAGGTCGGAAAGCTCTTTGACCTTCTCGAGAAGGTCCACGGTGGTGAAGCGCTGGGGAACGGTCGTCTCGAGTGCCGCTGCCTTGTCCTTGTCCACCTTGTCCAGCCGCAAAGCGGCGGGGACTTTGGATGCTTTGTCGCCGGGCTTGCCTGGGGCAAGAGGTTGTGCGGGGGCATCGGTAGCCGCGCCTTTTCCAAAGACCAATTTGCGTCCACGAGAACGGGGCGGGGCGGATTCCGTTTTCGGGTTCGGTTTGCTGCGAGTCGGTTTAGCCATATTCGGTTCGTCACGTGCGTCTCCAATCAGAGACAACAAGATTCCCAAGGTGTCAGAAAAACCGCGAGTAGTCAATACATGGACTTGATTGTTTGGTGTTGGCGGGTTACGGGCAGGGAGCAAGAAATGGTTCGTAAAGATACAGTTCGCAATCAGTTGCGGCAGGCGGTGGCGTTCTGCCGCCGGTTCAGCCCGGAACCGCCGCCGCTGGCCATCGTCTTGGGCAGCGGATTTGGCGGGGTGGCGGAGGTTTTTGAAGGGAAATGGGTGCCGACAGCCAAAATCCCGGGGTGTCCGCCGCCCCAAGTGCCCGGTCATGCCGGGCGTTGGGGTTGGGGCCGACTGGGGGAAACCCCAGTGTTGCTGGTGGCGGGGCGGGTCCATTATTATGAGCGAGGGGATATGGGGGCGGTGACGTTTGCCATCCGTGTTTTAGCCGAGTATGGGGTCCAGAACTTGCTGTTAACAAATGCGGCGGGCTGCTTGCACACCCGCTGGCGATGTGGTGACCTCATGGTGCTGCGGGATCATATCAATTTCATGGGGGTAAATCCCTTGTGTGAAATGGGTTGGAAGAGTTTTGCAGATTTTGTAGATTTATCAGCAACTTACGACTGGGAGTTGCGAAAGCAGCTCCGTGCCGCCGGTCAAGCAGCGGGAGTTAAGTTGCGGGAAGGAATTTATCTGGCCGTATCCGGTCCCAGCTATGAGACGCCGGCGGAAATCCGGGCGTTCCAGCGGTTGGGCGCGCAGGCGGTGGGTATGAGTACGGTGCCGGAGGCGATTGTCGCCCGACGGTATGGCATGCGGGTGGTGGCGATGTCTTGCCTGACCAATATGGCGGCGGGGCTGGCCAAACGGCCCATCTCGCACGATGAAGTCGTGACAATGGGGAAACAGAACAGCGCGCGAAACAGCGAAGTAATACGTATTTTTGCACAGAAGTTTGCGCCAGCCCCGAAGGGTGGTTATGATGCAGCTACTGATATCAAACCGCCGATGGGTCTAGGGCCGTCGGTGTGAGTAACGGAATGAGTGAACATTGGACACATGTGCTGGGGCAGGCGGCGTGGCCGGTCTTGGCGGTCGGAACGGACGGGCGCGTGGCTGACGTGAACGATGCCGCGCTGCAGTGTTTTGGTCTGGAGATCAGCGGGCGGGCTTTCAGTGATTTTTGGGATGTATCCAATGCGACCGACGCGGGCACCTTTCTGCATAAGGTGAACAATACCTCGGCGACGCCCACCGTCATCCAGCTCAAAGATTGTGAGGGTAAAAAGATCTCTTTCGCCAGTTACTCCAGTCCCATCCGCGTCGCCGGGGGGACGGGATGCCTGTTGCAACTGTTTCAAGAAGTGCCGACGGCAACGGGCAATACGACGATGTTCTTCCGGCAGCCGGAAAAGACGGCACCTGGGCCGATGGATCCGGCGCATGTCCACAAGCAAAAGCTGGATTGCGCTTTGCAACTGACGCGGACGGTGGCGCTGGATTTCAACAACGCACTGACCAGCGTATTAGGCCACACTTCACTCATCTTGCGCAAACTGCCGCCGGACAGTCCCTGGCGGAATTCTTTGCTGGAAGTGGAGAAATCGGCGGAGAAGGCGGCGGAGATCGCGCATGATCTGGCGGTATTCAGCCGGCAGGAGAAGGACACCAAGGCGCAAGTGGCAGGCAACCTGAATGACCTCTTGCGCAACGGAGTAGAGTCCTTCCGCGGGCTGGCGGGCAGCGGGGTGGAATGGAAGCTGCATCTGGAGAGCAAGCTCTACACGGCGAATTTTGAAGAAGGCAAGATGCAACAGGCGGTGATGAAGGTGCTCGAGAACGCCGTGCAGGCCGTGGGCAAGGAGGGGCGCATCACGGTGGTCACACGCAACCGTGATGTGGTGGAGGCCTCGCAGGATGGGAGCGTCATGCTGGCGCCGGGTTCTTACGTCTGTCTGGAGGTGTCGGACAGCGGCCCAGGCATCACCAAAGAGATTTTGCCGCGCATCTTTGAGCCTTTCTTCACCACGAAGTACGGACATCGTGGCCTGGGACTGGCGTGGGTCTATGGCATCGTGTCAAATCATGGGGGGCTGATCGCCGTCTCCAACCAGCCGGGGCAGGGAGCGGTTTTCCGCATCTATCTGCCCGCACAGAAGCGGGTGGTGCAGGACCGGGTTTACAACGATGACGAACTGCGGGGCACGCAGACAATCCTGATGGTGGATGACGAAGACCTCCTGCTCACCATGGGTGAGATGGTGCTTAATTCTTTTGGTTACCGGGTGATCACAGCCAGCAGCGGCCAGCGGGCGCTGGAGCTGCTGGAAGAGCATGGGCAGCGGATCGATCTGCTGATCACCGACTTGGTGATGCCCAAGATGAGCGGGCGTGAGTTGATCGAGAAAGTGCGCCCGAATTTCCCCTATCTGCCCATTATCTGTACATCCGGTTATGTCCGTTCGAAAAATGCCGAAGATTCCAGCGGAGAAGTTTACCTGCAGAAACCCTTTAGCAGCCAAGACCTTCTGTTAAAAGTCAAGAAGGTGCTTAATCCGGAAGAATATCATACTACGTAACATTAGTTGACTTTATTTCTTTTCCCTAATAATAGACTCTCTCATGCAAATCGAGAGCCTAAAAGTTTTTACTGATCTTGCCGAGACGGAGAGTTTTACCAAAGCCGCCCAGATCAACAGCGTGACGCAGTCTGCTGTGAGCCAGCAGATTAGCTCGCTGGAGCGCCACTTCAAATCCATCCTGATCGAGCGCAGCAAGAAGAAGTTCCGCCTCACCCGGGAAGGGCAAGTCCTTTACGAATACAGCAAGCAGATTATCCAAACTTACGATGCGCTCCAGAACCGCATCCAGGAGATCAAGGACATCGTCTCCGGCACTATCCGGGTTTCGACGATTTACAGCATCGGTCTGCACGATCTGCCGCCGTATCTGAAGCAATTCCTCAAGCAATTCCCCACGGTGAACGTGCATGTGGAGTACCGCCGGGCGAACCAGGTGTATGACGATGTGCTGGGCAACGTGGTGGACATCGGCCTGGTGGCGTATCCGCAGAAGGAACTCCGCCTGGAAGTGATCCCCTTGCGTGAAGATCCGATGGTGCTCATCTGCCATCCGCAACATCCCTTCGCGAAGGCGAAGCAGATCAAGCTCAAGCAGATCGCCGGGCAAAAATTTGTAGGCTTCGAGCCGGACATCCCGACGCGTCGCGCCATCGACAAGGTATTCAAGGATCACGGCGTCTCCCTGATGCCCGTGATGGAATTCGACAATATCGAAACCGTGAAGCGCGCGGTGGAGATCGATGCGGGTATCTCCATCGTGCCGCACAACACCATCACGCAGGAGATCCAGAAGCAGACGCTGGTGGAGATCAAGATCGAGGACGCGGAATTCTTCCGTCCGCTGGCGGTGATCTACAAGAAGAGCAAGGTGCTCTCCCCGGCGATGAAGCAATTTATCGGGATCTTGAAAAACTGAGCTGACTTTTAGAAATGTCAAAGGCGACCGGCGTGATGCCGGTCGCCTTTTTTCTTTTTTAGAATGACTTACTTCAAATTTTTCGGATTCAGCGGCTTCAGATCCTTGGGCAAGAAGATGCCGTTTTTGCGGATGAGTTCGCCATCGAACCACACTTCGCCGCCACCCCATTCGGGACGTTGGATGAGCACCATGTCCCAGTGCACGGCGGAGCGGTTGCCGTTATCGCATTCCTCATACGCCTGGCCGGGAGTGAAATGCAGGGAGCCGGCGATCTTCTCATCGAACAGGATGTCGCACATGGGCGACATGATGTAGGGATTGAAGCCGAGGGAGAATTCGCCGATGTAACGGGCGCCCGCATCCGTATCAAGGATCTGATTGAGGCGCTTGGTGTTCGCGGCGGAATTCGCGGTGGCTTCGACGATTTTGCCGTCTTTGAAAGCGAGGCGGACGTTCTCGAACTTGGTGCCGGAGTAGAGCGTGGGCGTGTTGAACTGGATGACACCGTTCACGGAGTCTTTAACCGGGCAACTGAAGACTTCGCCGTCGGGGATGTTGCGATCGCCTTTGCACATCTTGGCACCGATCTTCTTGATGCTGAAGGTAAGGTCGGTGCCGGGGGAAATGAGGCGCACCTTGTCCGCCTTCTTCATGCGTTTTTCGAGCGGGACCATGGCCTTGGCCATGCGCATGTAGTCCATGGTGCAGACGTCGAAGTAGAAATTCTCGAAGGCTTCGGTGCTCATCCCGGCGGCTTGCGCCATGCTGGGCGTGGGCCAGCGGAGGACGCACCACTTGGTCTCGTTCACGCGGAAGTTCTGCACGGGGCGGATCGTCTTCGAATAAATGGACATGCGTTCGCTGGGCACGTCGGCGGATTCATTCGCATTGGCGCTGCCGCGGATGGCGATGTAGGACTGCATCTTTTTCATCCGGAACATCTCGATATCGCGGATGATGGCGGCGTGCTCGGGATTGGTCTCGCGCACGACTTCGCGGCTGATGCGGGTGTGGCGCGTCTCGACGAAGGGCAGGGCGCCGGCCTTGCGCGCGGCGCGCATGAGCTCCACGGTGAACTCGTCCGGGACATCGATCATGTCGAGCAGGACGCGTTCGCCTTTCTTGAGGGCGGTGGAATATTCGATGAGAAGCTTGGCCAATTTCGCGTAGCGTGGGTCGGTCATAGATGTTGGGTGACTAGACTAGACTGAGTTGGGGGAAAGTCCAGCGGGAGAATGGTACGTAGTATGGTAAGGACCGGTTCCACCGGGTCCTTTGCCAGTTCTTCGTTCAATAGTGCTGCTGAGAAGTTTTGGTGGAATTATGTTTGAATGCGGAGAGTCCTTGTGCCTTTTAGAGGCAGCCTGCGAAAAGAGTTTGGGACCGGGTGGAACCGGTCCTTACCATGCGGTTCTACTTCCTAACTGCTTTCAGCTCCATCTTCCGCAATGTCTTTTCTTTCCGTTTCACTTCTTCGCGGAGGAGGGTTTCGGCGGACCAGCCTTGTTGTTGGGCGTAGGCAGCGAGGTGGAAGAGGTGTTCGGCCAGCTCTTTCTTTGAAGGCGCTTTCTTGGTGCTGACCTTGCCGTCGAGCAGCTTGGCTTTGCGGGCTTTCTTCACGAGCTTCTCGGCGCGTTGCAGGGCGGGGAGATGTTTCGGAATGCCATCGAGGGCGGAAGGGCGTTCGTGTTGCGTGCCAACTTTTTCGGCGCGCTTGATGGCTTCCCAGTTGGTCAGGACGTCGGCCACGGTGTCCACTTTCGTGTCGCCGAAGACGTGGGGGTGGCGGTTCACCAATTTATCGGAGATACGGTGGGCGATCTTGTCGAAATCGAAGGAGCCGCGTTCGTGGCCGAGCTGGCAGTGAAAGACGACTTGGAAGAGCATGTCGCCAAGTTCCTCGATCATCTCGGGTTCGTCGTTGGCCTCAATGGCGTCGATGAGTTCGTAAACTTCCTCGATGGCGTGCTCGCGCAAGGTCATGTGATCCTGCTCGCGGTCCCACGGGCAGCCATCGGGCGCACGGAGGCGGGCGGCGATTTCGGTGAGGCGGTCGATGCCGGATTGTTTTTTCTTGGCGGGCATAAAATTAGTGGGTGGGGGAAACATCGAACATCGAGAGGTGAGCACCCCTCATCCTCATTCCTTCTCCCCTCCGAGGGGAGAAGGAGGAGTGAGAGCCGTAAACATCATTTAGCGCTGCTGGCATTTGGTTGACCAGTTGCTTCGGCGGCGGCGCGGTGGGACACCGCGCCCTACCATTGCTATAAAATCACCAGGTTGTCGCGGTGGACGATCTCGACTCGTTTGGCGTCGCCGGCGCGGATGAAATCGGAATCGTAGGCGGCGATGCCGCGGGCGAACTCGGTGCCGTTCAGGTCGCAGAGCCGGACTACTTCACCGGCGTCGAACTCACCTTCGCAACGCGCAATGCCAGGAGGCAGCAGGCTCTTGCCGGATTCGCGCAGAGCTTTCTTCGCACCGTCATCCACGACCAAGGTGCCCTTGGGTTTGTGGAAAAAGGCGATCCAGCGTTTGCGGCTCTTGAGCTTGCGCGCCTGCGGGACAAAGAGCGTGCCGACCTCCTCGTGCTTGATGATGCGGTCGAGCGAATCACCCTTGAGGCCAGAGGCGATGATAAGGGGGATGCCGGAGCGGATGGCGATCTTCGCCGCCTGCATTTTGGAGAGCATGCCGCCTACGGCGGTGGTGCTGGTGGTGCCACTGGCTTCGCCTTCGACGGCTTCCACTTTCTCTACGAGGGGCATGAGGCGGGCGTTCGATTTGCCGAAATTTTCGATGACGCCATCGACGGTGGTGAGGATCACCAACAGATCGGCGGGGAGCAGGGAAGCGACGAGGGCGGAGAGTTTGTCGTTGTCGCCGAACTTCAGTTCGGTGAAGGAGACGGCGTCGTTCTCGTTGATGATGGGGATGACGCCGCGGCTGAGCAGGGTGACAAGCGTATTACGGGCATTCAGGTGGCGTTCCTTATGCTCCAGGTCGTCGTGGGTGAGGAGCACCTGGGCGACGTGGAGGCCAAAGGGGGCGAAGAGGGATTCATACATCGCCATGAGGCGGGACTGGCCGACGGCGGCGCAGGCTTGTTGCTCGGCGACTTCCGTGGGACGCTTGTCAAAGCCGAGCACGCCCATGCCGGCACCGACGGCGCCGGAGGTGACTAGGACGACTTGCTTGCCGGCCTTTTGCAGGCGGGCAAGCTGGGCGACGAGGGCCTGCATGCGGTTGACGTCGAGGCGCTTCTGGGCATCGGTCAGCACGCCGGTGCCGACCTTGACCACGATCCGATCCATGTGCTTGAGCAATTCGCTCCGCATAATTCAGTTCAGGCGCAAAAAGTAGCGAGCCGGACGGGAATGTCCAATGAGGAAATGGCGGGGAGATTTACCACGGAGACACGGAGGGCACGGGGTTTTTAGCCACGGATGGAACACGGGATCACACAGATGAGGAGGAAGCTTGTATAATTTTATTTGGAGAGTTCGAGCAGAAAAGTATTCAGCCAGGCGTCTTCTTCCACGGTGCTGTAACGAAAGTTTCCGTTGTCGCTGATCCATAGTTCCAGTTTTCCGGCATTCTCGCGCAATTCGGCGACGCGTGGTTGCTTGCCGCCGGTTTCTTCGAGCTTGATCACAGTGTGCGGAGGGAAGTTGGTGATCTGGCCGTTTTTGAGTTGTACTTCTGGTCTTGTTTCCAAGGTGCGCGTCACTCCGTTCTCGGTCCGGCTGATTGTCTTCCAGCTCTTTTTTACGCCGAAGACATCCACGGTGTATGTCGAGGTGGAAGTGCAGCCGTTCTGACCGCAGCCAGTCAACAATATGAGCGCAAGGTAAAGGGGTGCCAAGCTGCGCAGCAGTGATGGTGAGGCCTTGGACATAAGTCTAGGATAAGTGGCGGAATCATGTTTCGTCAAACGAGGAAAGAGCTTCATCCGCCCCGCTGGGGCAAAAACGCGGCGGGTTTGCCATACAGCGGTTGAGAGGTTGGCGACGGTTTTAAATTTTTTATTTGCGTTCAGTTTAAATGTGTTTAATATTCAACCAGATGGTTGAATATAAATCCAAGTTATTGGACCGGACTTTTGGGGCGCTCGCTGATCCGACGCGGCGGCGGCTTTTGGAGCAGTTGGCGGAGGGGGATGAGTGTGTGACGGACCTGGCGAAGCGGCATGCGATGTCGCTGGCGGCGGTGTCGAAGCATCTCATCGTGCTGGAGAAGGCGGGGCTGGTGAAGCGTCGGAAGCTGGGACGCGTGCACTCGTTGAAGCTGGAGGCGAAGCCGATGCGGGAGGCGCAGGCGTGGATTGAGCGTTACCGGAAGTTTTGGGAGGGGAATTTGGATCAGTTCGAGAAATATTTGGAAACACTACAAGCAAAAGAAACCAAACATCATGACACCGACAAGTAATAACAAAGTGGAGAAGCCGGATAACGCGACGTTGGTCATCACGCGTTTGTTGAATGCGCCGCAGGAGCTGGCGTTCCGCGCGTGGACCTCGCCTGAGCATATCAAGAAGTGGATGCGGCCGGAGCCGGGGATGATCGTGCCATCGGCGAGGATGGACTTGAAGGTGGGCGGGAAATTGCGCATCCAGATGCAGGATCCGAAGGGGGAGTATTTTACGGCGGCGGGTGAGTTCCGTGAGGTGAAGGCGCCGGAGAAGCTGGTGTATACGTGGGATTGGGAGAAGGACGGGAGCGGCGATGATTTCGGTGAGGGGGAAGGGAAGGTGTCGCTGATCACGGTGGAGTTTCTGAAGCGGGGTGAGAAGCAGACGGAGTTTGTGATGACGCATACGCGCTTTGCCACGGTGGAGAGCCGGGACAGTCATGCGGGTGGCTGGGGGCGCGCGGTGGATGTGTTGGCAGAGTATGTGGAACAGGTGGCGTGATTACGAATTGAGGTGTCACATCCCCAATGTCAGCGGCGAGATTCATGCACGGCAGATGAGGCGGGCTTACAGCCCTTGTGCTTCTTTGGAAACATTTACCTGGGGCGTTGCCCCAGGCTGCTATGAGGTCGCGCCGTTGGCGCTGGAGCAGTCAGAAAGTAACAACATAGAAATAGTGTATGTCTAAAATAGCGGTTCCTTTTACGGGTGGGTGCGCGTGTGGCGCGGTGCGGTACGAGGCTTCAGCGGAGCCGGTGGTGATGCTGAATTGTCATTGCCGCGATTGCCAGAGGTCGAGTGGCGGGCCGTTCTCGTCGTTTGTGGTGGTGCCGACGGAAGCGTTCAAGCTGGTGAAGGGGGAGCTGCGGTTTCATGCGTCGCCGAGTGAGATGGGCGGGATGACACGGCGTGGTTTTTGTAGCGAGTGCGGTTCGCCGGTGATGGGGAAGCCGGATATGGTGGCGCACACCGTCGCGATTCGGGCGGGGAGCATGGATGACCCGGGCGGGTTCGCTCCGCAAATGGAGGTGTGGGCATCGGATGCGCAGGTGTGGGACAGGTTGGATGCGGGCTTGGCGAGGTTTGAGAAGTATCCGCAGTGAGGGGGAAATCCCAAATCTCAAGCGCCAAGCTGCATAAAAGACAAGGGAACATCGAACATCCAACATCGAACTCCGAACATCGAGAAGGGGAAGGTTATCAACCGAATGGGGTCAGCCGAATTTTGGTGGGAAATATTTCGGAGCTGATGGTTTTAAGTTCAATCTTTTAAGAGCAGTTGTCTGATTTTGACGATATGATGGAAGCCCCATTCGCCAAGGAATAAGGGACCGAGAGTGAGTCCGGTGGCGAGCAGAGCGAGGGTGAGGTAGTTCCAGCGGCGTTGGATGATGGCGAGAATGCCGCTGGTAAGGGCGAACGCGCCGCCACATAGGAGGGAGGCGAACCAGGCGATCGCAAGATGATACGTGACGCCCATGGGGCGGATGGCGGTGCCGGGGGCGAGTTCGGCGGTATCAAGATAGAATACGCGCAGCACATAGCCGATGCGACCGAGGGCGAGCAGGGCGATGGCAAGGGCAGTCCAGATCAGAGCGAGGCTGACTTTCGGGGAGCGGATCCACGAGATGGTGCGTGAGGTGTTCATCGCTTTGGTTTTCCATTCTGCAGTCATCTTTTCATGGCCCATCCTGCTATCAAAAGAAACAGGACAATGGGGGAACCGTAAAGCGTGAATAGCAAGCGGCGGTTGCTAAAAGGATGACGCCATTCACTACGATGACTCGCGATGAGCGAGGTGACGGTAGCGAGTAGAGCGAAAATGAGATAGAGCAGCCAAAATATGCCGATACCTTCCGAGTAAAGCTTCAGCACGAGCAGGCAAATGAAGGGAAAGGTAAATGAAAGCAGTGCGAGTGCGGTCAGGGTGACTGCGCTTCGAACGGTGGGCGTGGAGGTGTGGAAGCTAGTAATTAGAGAGTCCTTTTTGCGGCGGAAGGATCGAAAACATTCTGCAGCGATGCGCATAAAAGTGAGTCTGTTCACCGGCCGTCGGATTTGGCGCACCATTTTTCGGAGGCGAGCCAGAGGAGGGCGCCTGCGAAGACGGCGATGCCCATTAGGAACAGCCCTACTACGGTGGCGAAGAGGCCGGGCTGGGCGATGACGATGGCACCGCTGATGAAGAGCAAGGTGAAGGATAAAGCGGCGGCGATACGGGCGAGGTTTTTCATGGCGTTCCTTTGATGATGAATTAACTTTGTGATACAAAGTAAAATATGTCAAGGGTGGGTTGAGGGACGGTTTCTTGTTTCTGGTTTTTGGTTTCGAGTCGGGGAAGGGGCGGGCGCGGTCAGGACATGGGTAACACAAGTGGTTCAAGACATAGGTAACACTTGTTGGTTTAGAGGTTACACTTCGTTTTCACTTTGACCAGCTTCCAGCGGGCGGATATCCGCCCGCTGGAAGCTCAAAGATGATTCATCCAACCAGCCCATTAGCAGCCGGCCAAACCACACTTCCCACAAGCTTTGTGCGGTCGGCTTCAGCCCCACCGACCACCCCGCCAGACTGCTCCCGATAAAATACGGCTCTCCTTGCCACCGCAGCCATCCGATCTTGCTCACCTTCCGGGCCGCCATCCCGGCATACTCCAAGTCCTCCGGTGTGCCCGTATAACGCCGCTCCGAGTCCCGATACACTTCGCCAGGAAAGCGTTGTCCTAACGACTCGTGGGGACGCTCCCAGTTGAACTCCTGCCGCCACACATCCAAGGCCGCCTGTTCTCCTGTGTGCGGTTCCAGCTCACGCGCCACATCACGATGCATCCGCTCATGGGCACCATTGTCCTGCGGATGGCCAGGCCGTCCGCGTTCCAACTCGATGCCCAAGGCCACCCACCACGCCGACAACCGGCTCAAACCCATGATCCCGTGCACCTGTGCAAAGGGAGACCCATTGTCACTACGGATGGCACCCGGTAACCCATGCCGCTCAAACAGCCTTTCAAAACGGGCCCGCACGGTCTGCGTGCGGGCATCAGGCAAACGCTGCAACTCCAACACATAACGGCTGTGCTCATCTCTCACTGTCAACGGTTCACAGCGCTGGCTCTGTCCATCATACCACCAGCCTTTGAAGTCCACCGTCCAGACCTCATTGACTGCCTGTGCCCGCCTTCCTGTTCGCAGGAGCCCGCTCTGTGCCGCCGGACGCTTGGCTCTTCGTGGCTCGGTCATCCCCGCCCGCGCCAGCACCCGCTTGAAACTGCTCTCGCTGGCCGCCTGCCCATGCAAACGTCGGTAGACCTCCCGGATCTTGCGCGGCCCCCAATTACGATACTTCTGCTTGAGCCGGATCATCTCACAGATATCCCGCTCCGGCAGTTGCTCCGGACTGCTGTGCGGCTTGCGGGACAGTTCTCCCAACCCGGTCAGCCCATGCTGCAACAACCGCTCACGCCACTTATAACCGGTTTTGGTGCTAATCCCATACTCCTGGCACAACGCCCGGAAGTTCTCCGTCTTAAGCGCCTTCAGCGCAAACTCCATCCGTTCTTCCATAGGTTCTACTTTCTGCCATGGCATATCCCGGAGTCTAAAATCTCCATGCTATGCCTTTGAAGTGTTACCTATGTCCTGAACCACACCTGTTACCTATGTCTTGAACCTGCACCGCGGTCAGTCGTGTTTGCCGGTGAGGATGGCGAAGATGTCGCGGAAGGAGAAGAGGCAGCGGCCGGAGCGGCTGAGGCGGTCGTAGGCGCTGGAGTCGGGCCATTTGTAGTAGTGGCCGGTGTGCGGGTCTTGGGGAGTAGGGGTGAGGGTGCCATCGGCCAAGACCTGAACGGTGGCGGGCAAAATGGCGGCGGCGGTGCGGGCGGTGAGATAGTAGTTTAGGTGGACGGAGCGGACTTGGGTCGTGGAGTAGGATTTTTGGGCGAGGAGGCGGCCGGTATCGATGCCAGCGTCTTCGATGAGGTGGAGGGTGGGGCCGGCTACGGGGCTGCCTTCGGAGAGTTCCCAGAAATAGGGTTGGATGCCTTTGAACTGGGGGAGCAGGCCGGGGTGGATGTTGATGATGCCGAGGCGGGGAAGGCCGATGAGCGGTGCTTTGATGATTTGGTGGACGAGGGTGATGATGAGGTCGGGCTGTTGTTGGCGGATGAAGTCGATGGTGTCTGCGGAGAGGACGTTGGTGGTGGTGTGAAAGGGGAGGTGGTGTTTTTTGGCGATGTGACGGAGGCGTCGGAAGATGGCGCCGCGATGATAGAGTTTCGGGATGAGGGTGACGGCGAGGAGGACGAGGCCTTCCAGGATTTTGCCGGTGAGGAAGCGGCGGGAGAGTTGGGGGAGGATCTTGCCGGCGGTTTCCAGGCGGCTCTTGCCTTTGAGGGTCATCCTTACTTTCACGAGGGAGACGGTGTCTTGCGGTCGCGCGGCGAGGTAGGTCTCGATGATGCCGTTGTGGAGGCTGTATTCGTTGAAGATGAAAAGGATGTTCACGGGTGCTGGGCTAAGTGGTCTGGGGGTACTGTAAGGTTTGCTTAAAGTGCGGGAGGAGGGAGACAAGCCAGCCGACAAGGAGACCGACGCCGAGGGTGGCGAGGCAGTAGAAGGGGATGAAGACGAAGGCGATGATGGCGGTGGAGGACAGGTGGCCGGGGCCGTAGAGGGGATACCAGACGGCAGCATGGGCGGGGATCATGAGGAGGAGGATGCCGAGGAGGCCGCCACCGGCGATGCAGGCCAGGCGGGAGGGGCTGAGCCAGCGCGCGGCCACGAAACACACGACCGACAGAGCGGCGAAGGGGATGAGGCCGAAGGCGGCGATGAGGAAGAGGTTGTGGCCTGTGGCAAATTGGCGGTGCAGGATGTCGGTGATGGAGGTGAGGGGAGGGATGTGGCCGACGAAGATTTCGAGGCAGAAAATGATGAGGGACGGGAGGATCAGACCCAGAGCGATGGAGGCCAAGGACCAGTGGAGGGCTGCCTTAGTTTGCGGTTTCACAGGGGGCAGTGTAGCTGCGGGCGGGGGAAGGCGTGCATTGATAATTCAGGCGGTGACATTGAGAATATCGATGGGCTGGTGGTTCACACGAAGAAGCGCTCAAGCGGTCAGCGGTGGACCTGCTGGTCAGTGGCGGTTAACCGCGCTACGGAATTCAAACCACTCACCGGTATGGGCTGGAACTCAGGACTGGCATCTTCATACTACCAGTGACCAGTCACGCCCATGACGATGAGAGACGCGGTGAAACCAAGCGGTATCAAATTCAAACTTAGCGCAACCCAACCCAACGGTGAACAGAACGAAACGAGACGTAGGGATCGAATGCTCGCAAGGACTCCCAGTAAGTAAATCGGACATGAAATAATCGCTGCCATAGCTACGTTCGCTCCCGAATAGGGATTGGCGGTGGCAATGATGCCCGCCGCGATGGCCGTGGCGAGAAGGGAAATGCCAACGGAAGTCGTCGCAATAAACTTTGGAGAATCGCTCATGGCAGATGCCTAACGCCCCAACTCAGCGGCCCGGCGCACGGGACGCAATGATTGCGAACCACAGCGCCATGGCCGTCCCGCAATCGCGGGATGCACCCCGACTAACCGATTGCCGGGGCGGGGCGCATGGTTAGGCGCTGCAGCGTATGGCTAGGCCGCGTCAATATGGACTCTGTGATCGCCATCTCTCAATCGCCGCACTCACTGCTGCTCCTGCAACCGCGCCAGGCTCATGCTGAATGGTAACACAGTGAGCGACCGGCGAACTATACCAATAAGTCAGCATGAAAGGATGACCGTCGGCAATGCCATACCATCGCTCCACTGGTCCCGGAAAGTCGCACTCGTCCGCCGGAGTGAACTCTGGTGGCACATGCCGAATCCTCGCGCGAATCTCGTGTAGTGGCATCTGGAAATGGAACTCACCGTCTTGCTCGATCTGAGCCTTTGGACAAGCGGCTACCGGTTTCCAGAAGTCTTCTTTGTTGAGCCATTGGATTTGCACGTGCGTAGCGGTCTAACAGATATTAGACCGCAGAAGGCGGTTAAGCGTGGCGGTTGTTAGATTGGAATTTTTCACCTTTGAGCTGTGAATCTAATTTAATGAGGTATGGCGGGGTGTCGAGCGGGATTATCGGCGGTTGGTGGAGTGGGGCTGATTGCATAGCCAATCGCAAATAGCCGATCGCCGAGGATTGGGAAAAGTCTCAGGCCTCGGGTCTAAAGGCTCAAGTCATAGGTCTGATAGGACGAATAGGTCCGATGGGGGAAATTGAGGGTGGGATCATTTTTTTTCGGGGAGGTTTTTCGGGGAAATGTCGCTGTTAGATAAGCGATGTCGCGTTTAGATAACTGTTTGCGGTTGTTTTAGTGGGCGGTTGTGGGAGATTTAACGTGCTGGCAGCTCGCTGCTGGTAAAGGACGGGGCGAAGCCCGGTTTCGAGTTCCTAGTTTGAAGTTTCGGGTTGGGAACAGGGAAAGGGCGAAAATCCCAGGTCACTAAGCATAGCGATGCAAGATTGTGTCGATGTGTCCTGCGTTGGCGGGGAGGTGACGAGTCCTTATGGAATCAGGCCGAAGGCCGGCTTCCGGATGGGGAAAAGAGGTTTTAGTGCCTCCTCTCCCCGGCCCTCTCCTCCAGCTCTCGCTGGAGGAGAGGGGGATGGGAGTCGTGAGTTTCGGCGGTGGTGGGGTGGGGTGTTCATGAGGGCCTTGACGAAAAGGGTCAGGGCAAACCGGTTGCACCGGAGGCCATTGGACCTTTGCCCTACCGCTTCAGGATCTGTGAGGGTGTCGGGTGTTTGGGTCGGGGCCCGTAAGCTGGAGGGCGAACTGGAC
>CAZPUL010000019.1:0-95731 GCA_964589735.1 uncultured Verrucomicrobiota bacterium
GCCAGTGATGGCAGCCCCCCCCAGAACCCGCGACCAGACTCCCGTATTCATCTCCGGATCAAAATCGTCGGCCAAAAGATCGACGATGTTCATGGGCACCGCATCATCTTCATTAGAGTAAGGGGAATTGCCGTAAGCATTGAAAGCTTGCACACGGAACCAATACTGCACGTTTTGTATGAGGCCGGTGTTGGTGAAAGATACTGTATTGGCTGGTAGAGTCGCGATGACCGTCCATGAGTTGGGATTCTCCGTGCGGCGTTCCACCCGGTAGCCCGACTCAAAGCTGACATCGGCCCAGGTGATCTGGACGGAGCCGCTGTTCAATGTTTTAGCGACGAGCCCGCCGGGGGCGGTGGGCGACGGGATTTGCGGCGTAGTGACAGTTCTGGTGTTTGAATTTGCTGTCGGCCCGAGGACGTTCACGGCATAGATACGATACTCATAGGTCGTGAAAGGAGCCACGCTGCCATCCGTGTAGCCGGTCATGTTCGCAGCCACATTGGCCAGGTAACCCCAATCGCCATTGCTCCCGAGGCGGCGCTCGATCACATACCCATCCTCATAGCTCACATCGGGCCAGGCCAGATTGACATTGAACGGTCCGGAAGCCGTGGCGCTGGTGAGGGACGGAGTAGCCGGCAGAACCGGGTCGGTCACCGCACCTGCTGTCGAGGAATAGCCTGACATGCCGATGACATTGCCCGCACGGATGCGATAGAAGTATTGTGTGTTCGGCGAAAGCCCGGCATTCGTCATGACGATGGTATTCGCAGCAAAAGTGGCGATTTGCGACCAGATACCAGCCGCGCCAATCTTTTGCTCCACGTAGTAAGTGGTTTCAAAGGCGACATCCTCCCAAGTGATTTGGATGCTCGCGGAGGAAAGCTTTAGTGCGTCCACATTCATTGGGGTCGCCGGGATGATCAACGCCGCGGACACCTCGACGGAGGGGGCCGAGCTTTGACCGCCATTCCGGGCGGTGACCCGGTAGAAGTATTGATTTCCCAAAACCACGCTGCCATCCAGGTGCTTTGTGCTGCCGGAGGTCGCGGTTCCGATCTCCAACCACGAACCGGCCACGCCAGTTTTGCGCTCGATCAGATAACTCTCTTCCCCGCTGACATCTTTCCAATTCAGGTTGATCTGGGAAGTGGAAACGATGTTGGCGGCCAGGCCGGTGGGCGCGGCGAGGGTCGGCGGAGCAATGATATTGAAATTCCCGTCCAGCACATTGAAGGAGGGTATCCCGTTCAGGAGACAGATGGCCAGCACCCGGTTGCTGCCGAGCTCCAGCAGCCGATGGGCCGTGCCCGGCAACTGGCGGACGCTGCCCAGGCCATAGTTAGGCTGCGTCCATTGCTGAAGTTGAGCATCTCCGCCGATCGTTCGGATGGTGCGCAACTGTCCGTCCACCCATGCCGCGTCGGTGATTGAATTGCCCAAACCCGTGGCCAGACGCGCCAAGGTGACCGCGTCGTGAATCGCTCCCGAGCCCAGCACAACCACCGTGCCATCCGGCGCGACACGGATCGGATGAGCAAAGCCGGAGCTGTCATGCAGCGGCGAATCTATTTTGCCGCCAATACCACCCGGCGGTTGGCCGCCGTAGGTCACGCCATTGGCGTTGATCTCCTCCCATAACAGGTCATTAGGTGATGTATCGTCACGGAAGAAATACATTTTCTGCCTTACACTGCTCCAGATATATTCGGTTGAGTAATAGTTCCAGTCCACGCTGTCCACCAGGCCGCCCGCAGCATTAAACGTGTAGTGGGTATTCCACGCGCCGGAGCCGTCCGCAGCGAATACATACGGGTCAGCCACCGCCAAACCGAGCGGTCCCGTCGGCAGGTTCGCAAAAGGTGTCTCCAAAAAATCCGTGCCGTTTAGATCCATCTGCCGGATAAGGCCGGTGCTGTAGGCCAGATAGACCTTGTGATGCTGGGCAGAATACGCGACGTAGCTGGGGGAACCTACAAGCGGGATAGTGGTCAGATAGGTCTGGTTGAGCTGATCCCAGCGGAACAGGCTCTGGTGCGCTTTGCTCAGGAGATAGAGGACGCCGTTTTTATCAAGAAACGTGCTGTCCGGCGTGTAAGCCAGGCCATTCGGATCCACCGGTTGACCAGGTAACGGCGGGTTCAATCCGGACAATGGTACCGCATCTACCCGGATGCCGTTGGCTTGACCGGTATCGAACGAGAAGGTCAGCACATTGGTATCCGCCACATAGATGTTTTTCGGAGCGTAGCCAAGCGTCTGGCTTCCCGTGGGCAACAAGGCATTCGAGTAGGCGATCAATTGCGTGCCACGCAAGACGATCGGAATGTTCGAGCCATAGAAGTCCAGATCTGTGATCGAACCGCCGAAACTGTTCTGATAGGCTAGGTTGCCGGTGCTATACACGGTACCCGAATCATCCACCACCTTGGCACCATCGGGAAAGACCCATGTCCGTGAGGCCGACGGATAGGATCCATGATGGGGGCTGTCGCCGCCGCTGCCGAAGGTTCCGTTGTCGTTGTAGCCCACGTAGGTGATGTCCGCCGGACTGATTCCCAGGCTGCGCCCGAAAATCTTATTGATGCCCGGAGCGATCGACGCCCCGCCGACAGCATCGATATAGTTCTCGAAAGTGGCAATGATGGTGTTATCGGCCTTATTGATGCTGGTAAAGCGCGCGTAGAGCGATACCGACCGGTTCAGTATGATCACATTTCCATCGGTAAATATGTTCTGAACAGTTTCAGCCGTATTGACGAGATGCACTTCGTTGCCGCCAGACAGATCATATCGCTTCACGCTCTGCCCATATGCCACGTATAACGAATCTGCATCGACGGCAAAAGCTGTGGCCGGGCCGTAAGTCGTAGGCAGGCTGATGGAAGAGAGCCATTGCCCATCGGCAAGAGCATAGCGCTCCAACCGGGGGGAAGTGCCGAAAAGAAAATAGGCGATGTCCCCGCTCTTCACGTTTTGCACCCACTGCGCCAGTCCATTGACAGGAAACAGACTTACACAAAAGAAAATAGCGATGAGGGCTAAAAATGTTTTCCTTGGCATCTACTTCTCCAAAGTTAATTATTACGTAAAATCGCCCAATCGGGCAGGTCAAGCAAGTGAAAACCGTCATGGCACCCATCGCCCACCTCATCCACCAAACCCAAGGCCAAGGCAAAACCTACTCCGCCGTGGGCGACAAATACGTGATGTTGGCGACCGGTGAACAAACCGGCGGAACCTACTGCCTGACTGAAGCCACCGTCCCTCCCGGCGGCGGCCCACCTCCGCACTACCACACCCGTGAAGAAGAGTCCTTCTACGTTCTCTCCGGCGAGATTACCTTCACCGTGGAAGACAAAACCATCATCGGCACCACCGGCACCTTCGTGCAGATCCCGCGCAACACCCCGCACGCCTTCAAGAACAACAGCACCGCTCCCGCCCGCATGCTCATCCAATGCGCGCCCGCCGGGTTCGATAAATTCATGGCCGAGTTCGCCACCGAACTCCCCTCGCCCGACTCAGCACCCTTGCCGCCTTCGCCAGACGAGATCCAAAAGCTCCTCGCCGTCGCCCCCCAATACGGCATCGTCATTTTGCCCCCGAAGCATTGACCCGCTGAATCCGGGCCCTTACGGCCCCGGTCACTTCTTCACCGGCACCACCGCTTCGTTCGATTTCGTGATTACCATCGGCACCGAGCGCCGCTCCAGCTTGTCTCCGAGCCGCCAGAGCCATTCGAAGCCGACATTGAAAATCACCACGGCCACAATGCACAGCGCTACGCCGATGATGCCGATGCGCCCATGCTCCTGCTGCATCGTCCACAGGAACTGCCCTACGCACAGGACAGCAACGAAAAGCAAAGTCGGTTTGCGCCCGACCTTGTCCACGATGAACGCCCCCAACGGTGCGCCCAGAGCCACCACCGGTGCCGCCGCCAGCCAGTTCTCATAAACCCCTTTTTGTACCCCGGTGAAAAACGCCTTGGTGGCGATTCCCACCAGGGACGTAAACGCCATGATGATGACCGATGAAGGGATGGCCGTCTTCAGGTCCGCCCGCATCAGCAACACCATCACCGCATAAAGGATCATGTCGATGCCCACGCCCGTGATGGACGCCACCATCGCCCCGCCCAGCAACCCCACTGCAAAGCCCACGTTGCGGTCAAACGCATGCGCCGCCCCCGTCTCTCCGATGTTCGCGCAGATGTCGTTCGTGCGCCGCAGATGCAGCACCCCAAAACTAGCCCAGACCACTGCGAACAGGATCTTGATGACCAGCTCCGGCACCAGTGGTGCGATCAAGAAAATCCCCAACGGCGTGCCGATCAGCGACCCCAGCAAGGACCACCGCAGCATCACCCACTCCAGATGCTGCCGCCGGCACAGGATCAGGATCGAAGCGCTGGTCATGCCGATGGACTGCACCGCAAAACTGAAATCCCGCCCCAGTGTCGCGGGCAGCTTGAACAACAGCACAAGTATCGGAAAACCGACCGTCCCTCCACCCATCGGCGTGGAACCCGCCACGTAGGAGCCCAGCGCCATCGCCGTGGCGATGCCCCAATGCTCGCGCAAGGTTTGCCAATGGTTGCCCAGGATGACGATGGTGAGCCAGACCGTGTAGAACACCGCCAGCCAGAGGCAGAAAACCCACATCTTCTTTTGTTTCGGCGCGGACATCGCGCGCTATGGGTAAGCGATATCCCTCACTACTTCCAGCTTAGAATAGCCCTCGAGAAAACCGCCAGAGTCCTCCCTGCTGCCCCTGTTCCGGTGGCGCACTGACACCATGGCCAGCCAGCGATCAAATGGACGGGCGCGATGACTGGCAAGAAAAGCGTGAGCCACCTTTACGCAGCTCACGCCCTTGCCCCTCACTCATCGACTGGCAACCGGTCCACCGCTTCCCGTATCCGCCGGATCTTTTCCACGGTGAGTTCGCTCACCGCATCCAGCTTGATCAATGACTTCTCCGGCGTTTCCGCCAGACCTACGCACATGGCGACAAGCCAGTGATTCATCAGATACACTTTGGCTTCCTCCGGTTTCAGCAAGCTGAACAAGCCGGTATAAAACCACGGTTTCGGGTCTTCCATCGGATCCGCCTCTTGCACCAGCAGATACGCATTACGACAAGACTGCTCCAGTCGCCGTGGATCCTCTTTCGCCAAATGCTCCATATACGCCTGCGTATTTTTGCCCAGACCTTGGTGCACGATCCACCGGCTGTTACCGCGCCGCACCCACGCCACGTAGTCAACCATCTCCAGAGAGTTATTCATGATCCCCCCTTCAATGGTTGATGGTGGTGGCCGCCAACTTGCCAAAGTCAGGCCGGTAAGCCACTGGCGATAATCGCCCCAGCAGCTTCCGCACCCGCACCCAGAGCGTGCCACCCGGCACCGGCCATTCGAATTCATCACCCACCCGATACCCCAGCATCGCCGTGCCCAGCGGTGCAAGGATGGACACATGTCCGCGCGTGATATCCGCATTCTCCGGGAAGACCAGCGTGTAGGTCATCAACTCGCCATTATCCATGTCTTCCAGCTCCACGATGGAATCCATGGCGATGACCTCCTCCGGCAATTCCGCATCCGGCACGATGCGGGCACGCGCCAGCTCCCGCTCCAGACGGTGCAGATTCTCCACCGACATATCACTTCTCACCGATTTGCGGGCCTGGATCAGCAGACGCAGCCGCCGGGCATCTCGCTCCGAAACAACAACAGACAGATTCATGATCACAACTTTTCATAAAGGATTAGGCAACGGCCTGAACATTCAGGTCGTTGCGATTTAAGGGAAATAAACCGTATTGAAGCGGGAGCTAAGCCAGACAGGTGAACCCCGTCATGTTAGCTCCCCATCGGGCGGAAGGCCGACAGGCGATGCAAGGACACGCCACAATACTGACTCACCGGCATAAAGCCGGTCGGCAGTAAGCAAAAAATATGTGGCGTGGAAACTATCACGCACACAAATTACTCGAGATTAATAATTTTGCAACCGTGACCGGCAAGAATTACGGCTTGGAAGCATTCTTATAGGCCATGCGCAACCATTCACCACGCGTCAACTTGCCGTCAGCTTTGATTGCGTCCACCTTGATTCCCAAGCTCGTCGCCAGCTTCGTCCAGCGGACGGCCAATACTGCATCCAGCACCTTGCCCAGCTCCACATCATGACCGGGATAGTTCTCGTGATACTGGCTGATGATTTTTTTGCCGCGGGCACCTGGCTTGTCCGGCATCGGCGCCAGCCCATGCAACCCGCCCGCAGTGCCCCACCACTGCACTACGGCAAAATCAGGATGCCCCGGTGGCACATCCGTGGTGTAGATTGTGCCGGAGCCAACTTCATGCAATCGCCGTTGCAACTTCGGCACATTCACACTTTGTACATCAGACTTCGCCTTCACCGCCATCGCCGCCGCATGTCCAGATGCCTGCCCCAGCGAAGTCCAGATGGGCTCGAGACGCAATGCACAGAAACCGACATGCGATGAACTCATCGCACCGGGCACCAACAGGTTCTTCACATCCTTCGGCAACAGCACGCCGTAGGGAATCTGATACGGCGGCGTGGCTTGATAGAACTCTCCCGTATGCTTGCCACCGAAATGCGACCCTTCGTGCAATGTACCGTGACAGTTATGCGTGTACTCACCCAACGCAATGGCATTCGTATGCAGGATGCCTCGGGCATCTCCCTGCGCGTGCTGCGTATCGTTCTGGGTATACACATGCACCCCGATCATGCGGCGTGCCTCACGCACATAGATTTGCCCGGGGATGTTATCCGTCTCCACGAACTCGTCTTTGCATAAACCCCAAGTGAGCGCCTCCTCACGTAGATGATTAGGCACCGCCGGATCATTCTGAAAGAAATAAAGCAGTCCCAGATCCCACAGCAGATGATGATCGTAGATCTCCTGACGCGTCTTGGCGTCTCCTTCCGGCCAGCCCAACTGATCGCCCGGAAGCGACAGCCGCACCAAGCCCCGTGACTGATCATTGATGTCATGCTTGCCATTGGGCAGCGGCGGGATATGCGCCTTGTAGATGTTCGCCTGATTGTAACCGAACACTGTCTTCAATTTTCCAGAAGCGAACAGTTCCAAAACGCCCGCAAATTGTTCACGCGTATAACCCTTCGGCATCTTGGGCAGCACGCGGTTCGTCGGGTTCTGCGTCATGCAAAAGCGGAAGTTGTAGCCCTGCAATTGTCCATCGCTCTTTTCCGGAGCCAATGCTTCCCCATAAACATCTTTGCCTTCCCGCCCGACATGATACTTCACCTTGGCCGCGGCCATCAGGTCGCCTTCGTAAGTAGCATCGATGAACACCTTGGCCTGAACCTCATGCCGTTTGCCTTGCGCATCCGTGAAAGTCGCTGCCGCAATGCTCCGTCCTTCTCCGGTCTTGTCCATCTTCACCGCCGCCAGCACCCACTGTTTCTTCACGGTGATGCGCGGCTGCTCAGCGACCATCTGCTCGACGATCATCAAGTTCACCTTCGGTTCGCCATGCGCTCCGCGAAACGAATCCTTCACCTGCTGTGAATTCTCGCCATAAGTCTTGCGGTAATACGCTTCGACACGTTTGCAGAAATCGAGGTAAGTGCCCGTGATACCCTCAAACACATGGAAATCCGTATGCGACAAGCCATGCGTCAGCAATCCGCCGATGCGGGGTGTCGGCTCGACTAGCAGAACGTTCTCCCCGTCTTTCGCGGCACCGATGGCAGCCGCAATGCCTGCGGGTGTGCTGCCATACACCAAGATCGGGACATTCTCCGCCGCCCGGGCAGATAGCGTCAGTGCCAGAAACAATCCAAGGAGGAAACGCATGGGTGAACTTTAGAGAGTCATCGCTTCACTGGCAACCTGCGAAGCTGACAGACGGATGAAAACTCATCATACTATCCCCATGCTATTCGATTTTGAAGGAGCCCACAAGGAACGCGCTTACGCCATTCTGGCCAGCCTCATCACACCGCGCCCGATAGCCCTGGTCACCACCTTGAGTCCCGACGGCAAGGTCAACGCCGCCCCGTTCAGCTTCTTCAATATCTTAGGTGATGAACCTCCCGTCGTCGCCTTTGCTCCCGCTGACCGTGATGACGGCACGCCCAAGGACACCGCCCGCAACATACGGGCGACGCATGAGTTCGTGGTAAATCTGGTGGATGAACCGATTGCGGAAGCCATGAACAAATGCGCCACCGCCCTGCCCTACGGTGAGAATGAATTGGAATTGGCCGGGCTTACGGCAGCAGCTTCAACCGTGGTGAAGCCGCCCCGCATCGCCGAATCCCCCGCCAGCTTCGAGTGCGTGGAATGGGGCACCTTGCAGATCGGCAATAATCGCGTCGTCATCGGCGTAATCAAACGCGCTCACGTGCGGGACACCTTGGTGGATACCGCGAAGCTGCGCATAAAGAGCGAGGAACTGCACATCATCGGACGTATGGCCTCACCGCATTGGTATTGTCGCACCAGCGACCGCTTCGAGATGAAACACCCAGACTAGGCGAGCAACTCTTTGATGACACTGCCTTCGCTGAGCGCGATCGGCCGGCCGATCGGCGTGATGATTTCCTTGGTGTACTTGATGCCCAAAGCGTGCAGAATAGTCGCATGGATGTCCTCCACCAGCACCGGATCCTGCGGCTCCTTCTTCTCACCCGTCGGATCGGTCGCACCCACTACCCTCCCGCTTTGGATGCCTCCACCCGCCATCGCCACCGTGAAGCCATGCGGCCAATGATCACGGCCTTCTAGCGGATTCAGCTTGGGCGTACGACCAAACTCGCCACCGCAAAGAACGATGGTCCGGTCCAGCAAGTCACGCCGCTTCAGATCCGTGATCAACGCCGCGAGAGCAGGATCCAATACGCTCACCAGCTTGCCTTGCCCTTCGTGATTGTTCGTGTGCGTATCCCAGCCGTTCAAAGTCACCTCCACACAACGCACGCCCCGTTCCACCAGACGCACGGCCGCTAAACAGCCGCGGCCAAAGGCCGTATCCCCATACGCCATGCGCTCGGCCGCTGGCACCTGCGAGACATCAAACGCCTTCACCTGATCTGAGGTCATCATGTTCACGGCCTTCTGCATCGTCTGTTGATGCATTGTCCGCGAGGCATCCAAGTCTGGCTGACGGCCTTGCAAGAAAGCCCGCTCCACCACACTCACGCTCTTCATCCGCTGTTCCTGCCGTTTATCATCCACTTTGGCCTTCAGATCCGGCAGCGACTGCGACGGATCACCCGTCTTGAAGGCATCATACGCCGCTCCAAAATGTCCACCGCGAGCGGGCCATTGCCCCGGCAGAATAGAAATATGCGTGGGGATTTCGATCTTCTGATTCGGCAGTTCGTGTGCTATGATGGCACCAATCGCCGGATGCAAAATAGTCGGGTTCGGGCGATACCCCGTCTTCATGTTATACGTGGCGCGCTCGTGATCCCCCTCCTTGCTCACCACTGACCTAACCAACGACATGTTCGAGAGGATTTCCGCTGTCCGTTCCAATCCGGCGGCCACTTGCGCCTCTTTTAATGATGTCTTGATCGCCTTCGTGCCGTAAGCGATGGGGGAACCCGGATGCGGATCGAAAGTCTCCAACTGGCTGGGCGCGCCTTGCATCCACAAGATGATGACGGATTGCGCCCGTGTTTCTTTATTTTTCTCGGCATCCAGCGCCAAGATCTGCCCCAGCGGCGTGAGCCAGGTAAGTCCAGCCATGCCCGCCGCCTTCAGCAAGGTACGACGTGAAAAGTGGTCCGCCGTCCCGCAACCCGGATTCATTTCTGGCAAAAACATAACGTCACGCTTTCTCAATGGTTCCAGGAAAATTCCGTGGCATTCAGCAAGGACCAATACAGGTCTTCCATCACCCTGAAACGGGCCTTGCCCTTTATGCCTTTCAACAGCTCCACAAAATAACCCTGTTCCTCCGCCGTAGGCCGTCGGGTCAACGCGCACAGATAGGCCGTCTCCACCGCGGAGGCGTCATCCGGCGCCAGTGAGGCGATCCGCGTCGAGGCGTTCATCACGAGATTCTCGTCGGAGCGCTCATCCACCAGCTTGCCGTTCATCAGCAAGAGGCGTTGCGGGATTGTCCCGCTGCGCTGGTTGAATTCATCTTCACCGATATCGCCGTAGCGTTTCACGAAATCGCCCTGCTGAAAGAAACGCGTGAGCTGCCAGAGGATATGAGCTTCGGCATCGATCGTACGCAAGGAAGACGCCTGGATGACTCCGCCCGCCACTTGCTCTGGCCGCAAACGCGTCACCGGGAAACTCGCATACAATTTTTCATGTGCGTCCGTCACATGGTGTTCATTGTCACGCGTCGTGCTGTCCAGTTGGAAGACGCGTGAAGACGCGATCAGACGGATTAGCCGTTGTAGGTCGTAGTTATGCGCCACGAGATCCTGTGCGAGGATCTCCATGCCCGGCGGATACTTGCCCACCAGCGGAATATCATCGATCGGCTCCACCAATGGCCGGTTGAACATCAACGCCCAGATGCGATTCACCGTGGTGCGGGCAAACGCCATGTTCTCCGGATGCGTCACCCAAGAGGCCAGGCGCTCCCGTAAGGCACCTTCTTTCGGCAGCAACTCTTCTTTAAATGGCACCCGCGGACGAACCACTTGCTCTTCCGCCTTGCCATGATAGCGGAACTCATACTTGCGCTTCTTGTTGTCATTCACGCCGGTCAGTGACATTTCCGCTGGTGCAAAGAACGCAGCCAGTTCATGGAAATGCTTCTGCTCCCATGACCCGCCCATGAAATCATCATGGCACTGCACGCAGTCCAAGCGAACCCCCAAGAAAGCGCGGGAGATTCGCCCGGCTAGCTTCACTTCATCCGGCCCTCTTTTTTTGTCATTCTGATCGATCGTCACCGTGATAAAATTGACCTCGGGTTGCGTGGTCCAGATGCCGTTGGCCGTGATCAGCTCCCGGGCCAGCTCGTTGTAAGGCCGGTTCTTCTGCATCTCCGTACTCAACCAGTCCACCATCCGATGGCGGCGATAGACGAGGAAAGGTCCATTCTCCACGCCCACATACACACGGGCAAAACGCTCCGCCAGATAATCACTATAGCGACGGTCTTCAAAGAGCTTCGTCAGCCACCATTGGACGGTCTGTTCCGGTGGCTGCTGTTCCAAGGAACGAATCTCTTCCAGCGATGGCAAAGTGCCGGTCAAACCCAATGATAAGCGGCGCGCTACCGTCAGCACGGGTGCAGAGGGTGCCGGTTGCAGCTTGGCCTGCTGCCATTCCTGCTCAAAGGCGGCGTCCAACTTTGCCACGACTTGGGCAAAGCCGGGATCCTTCTGAAGCTGGGCATTGAAATTCTTTGGGGCAGGCGCGGGTTTGCTGCGCCAGAGGGGTAGCAGGTAATTAGCCGCCAAAGCCAGGCAGATGGCGATGAAGGCCACCGTGCGCCAGTTGCCGAAGCGGCTGGTCGTGGTCGAAATTGTCGGATTGGCGTCGTTCATTTACGAGCCGGGGTGATACTTATTATGCAATCCACTATCTACCGGTGGCTGATTTCTGACAAATAGAACTTTTCGGCACCCCCGGATGCCCACGGTTCAGCATTAGTGACGCCACGTAAACCTTCCGGTTACCAGCATTCGTCATCTTTGGTGGCGACACCCCGGCCAAATGTCGCTATAGCTTAAATACGTTAAGCCGTAACCGCCGCGTTTCCCTGACGTCATACTCATAACTAGTTGATGAATGGAACGATAGAACTGCCTGCCCTGCAAACTGCTCCGGTGCCGGAGGAAATCTCCTCGCCGCTGGCCAGTCCCCCTCTGGGTATGGCCACCCGGATACGCGTTTTCATTGGCCGCGTTATCCGCTGGCTGGGTTCCACCGTTGAATGGATTTTCGGGGCTATCACCCTGATTATCACTTTGGCCGTATTCTCAGTGGTTCCGTTCCTCAATTTTCTCAGCCTTGGCTACTTGCTGGAGGTCAGCGGACGGGTGGCCCGGACAAAGCGACTGCGAGATGGCTTCGTGGGCGTACGCAAGGCTGCCATCTTTGGCCGCATCGTTTTCGGTTCCTGGCTGATGATCTGGCCGGCCCGGTTTGTCTCCGGCATGTGGCAGGATGCCGAACTGATCGCCAGCGGCAGCAAAGTCGCCATCGGTTGGCGAATCGCGCTTTATTGCGTGACCTTCCTGACTGTCGGTCACATCCTCTGGGCCTGCCTGCGCGGTGGCAAACTGCGCCATTTCTTCTGGCCTGCGCCGATCCGTCTTTTCAAATGGTTGAAGCAGGAAGACAAGTTCAGCGGCATCCAGCAAGCGGTGATGGACTACCTTGTTGCTTTGCGTCTTGGTTATTATTTCAAGCTGGGCGCGTTCGGTTTTCTCGGCGGTCTCATCTGGCTGATTGTTCCCGTCAGCATCCTGATCTTTGCCAGCCATACACCAACTGGTGTGGCCGTGTTGCTAAGCATGTTCGGTGGCGGCTTGCTGCTGCTCGTGGCCATGTACCTGCCTTTTCTCCAGGCGCATTACGCCACCGAGAACCGCTTTGGCGCCATGTTCGAGCTGAAGAAAGTCCGGCAACTTTTCCGCCAGGCCCCGATCGCCTTTTGGACCGCGCTCTTCATCACCGTGCTGTTCTCCGTGCCGCTTTACCTGCTGAAGATTGAATTTCCGCCCAAGGAAATCGCCTGGTTGCCCAGCCTGCTGTTTGTGATTTTCATTTTCCCGGCAAGATTGCTCACCGGCTGGGCCATTGGCCGCGCTTTGAAGCGCGAGCAGCCGCGTCATTTCTTCTTCCGCTTCGTCGGTCGCCTGGGCGCGCTGCCCATCGCCTTCTTTTACGTGCTCGCCGTTTATCTGACTCAATATCTGTCTTGGAACGGTGCTTTCAGCCTCATCGAGCAACACGCCTTCCTTGTCCCTGCTCCCATGTTGAGCATGTGAAGCCGCTCAGTTGTAGACTCGAGCACCAAAATCTTTCAGCCCGCTCAACTGGGTACGGGAACTGGCTTTCAGCGGATTGCCTTTCAGGTAGAGATTGATGAATGGTGAGAAACGCTTTTCGCCATCATGATCTTTCTTCGCCATTTCATACAGCGGAGAGAGGTCGCTGATCCGGTTATCTTCCAAAAACAGATGATAAAGTCCCGTCAGTCCGTTCAAGGGTGATACATCAGCAATCTGGTTTCGGCTGAGCGACAATGACGACAGGCGTTTCAGGCTGTTGATACCGGCTATAGAGGTGATCTGGTTCTGGTCCAAGTAGAGCGAAGTCAAGCGCGGCAGGCCGAACAAAGGCGATATGTCAGCGATCTGGTTGTTCGACAGATAGATCGATGCCAGATTGGTCAAGGTGGACAGCGGCTTGAGGTCTTTGACTTGGTTTCCCGTGAGTTCCACATATTGCAAGGCACTGACGCCTGCGAGTGGCGAGATGTCCTGCACCTGATTATTGGCCAGGTCCAGCAACTGGATCATGGCCAGCCCTTTAATGGGTGTCAGGTCTTTGATCTGGTTGTCGGCCAATTCCAGCGAAGCCAGCTTCTTGCAATGCTCCAGGCCGCTCAGATCGGTGATGCCAGCCCCTTTAGCCTTGATGACCGAAAGACTGGCGACATCAGCCGCCGTGATGGGTTTGGTGGTGTTCCGTTTCTCAAAGACATACTGGCGGACGGCTTCCTCCAGTTTCTTGTCCTTGAAGATGGATGTTTCTGCTGGCTTGGTATCGGCCTTCTCTTGCGCAAACAACGAGCGCACCGGAAGCATCGTCACCGCCAGCGACAATGATATCAGTGGTACCAGTAGTTTGTTCATGGTTTGAAAACATGGTTCAAACCAAAGGACAAGCCGAACCTAGCCACCGTTCAAAAAAATTTCCCGCTTACGGCTTCAGCACGATCTTCCCGCTTAAAGCCCCGGATCTTTGCATTGTACTCTCCTCCTGCAACCGATGCGCCTCAGCCGTTTGTGATAACGGCAAAACCCGGTCGATCCGTGACCGCAATCGGCCATCTGCCAGCCATTGATTGATGTCCACCGAGCATTGGCGTTGTTCATCCGGATGCGCGGCAAACATCACGAAGCCGTGCAAAGAGCAGCCCTTGACATAGAAAGGACCGACCGGGAATGGCGGACGGGCCTCGCGCCCGGCCATCAAAATCATCCGCCCACGGGAAGCCATCTGGCTTACTGCCAGGTCAAAGTCAGGTTCGCGCAAGGTCTCCCACCACACTTGCACCCCGGCCGGAGCCAGCTTCTTCAGTTCATCCTCCAGCTTCTGCGTGCGATACTCGATCACATGATCCGCACCCAGGCCCTTGGCCAGCGCTGCCTTTTCCCCGCTGCCAGCCGTGGTGATGACGCGTGCGCCCACGGCCTTGGCCATCTGCACAACCATCGAACCTACGCCACCAGTACCACCACGGACGAAAATGGTCTGTCCCGCCTGCAATTTGGCTTCCCGGAACAGCCCCAAGTGGGCCGTGATACCGACCAAGGCTACGGCGGCGGCATCTTCGTCCTTCACCCCGGACGGGATTGGGTACAACCATGATTCATCCACCACCACATGCTCGGCAAATGTTCCTTGGCGCCCCAGCACGCCTTGATTGGTTCCCCAGACACGATCACCCACGCGGAACTGTTTCACGTCCGGACCCACTGCCTCCACGACACCAGCCAAGTCACAGCCGACAATGAAGGGATTGGGCAAAACGAACTGCACCAAGCCGGCGCGGATGTAGGTGTCGATGGGATTGACGGAAACCGCCCGCACCTGGACACGGACTTGGGCACCCGTCGGTTCTGGCACCGGCAGATCGCCGTAAATGATTTTATCGACCGGCCCAGTTTCGTGGATGAATGCTGCTTTCATTTGAGATCCTTTATGGCGAAAAACTTAGCCTGCTTCAAGTTATCGGGCAAGCCGTTGCCCAAAGATTTGTCAGCCATAGAACCTGTGTTAGTTTCGGCGCAGTGAAAAGGGTCATCCATTGGTTCCGCCGGGATTTGCGTGTCACCGATAACACCGCCTTGCACGAAGCCTCACGCCTCGCCGAGCTGGTCATGCCGGTATTCATACTGGAGGATGCATTCAAGACTGGCCCGGATGTCGGTGCGGCCCGGGCAGCATTCTTGCTCCATTCCGTAGATGCCTTGCGCAAGAACCTGAAACACCTCGGTTACCCAATGGTTATCCGCCAAGGCAAGTCGGTGGACTTGATTCCACAACTGGCACGAGAGTTGAAGGCCGAAGCGGTTTTCTGCAACGCCCGCTATGAGCCTTACACTGAGGCCCGCGACCAAAAGATCGCCGAGCAATTACAAGCCTTCGGCGTGCCTTTGCGCATCTTCAAAGATGCCGTCGTGTGGGAACGCAAAGAGATCCTGACCAAAACCGGGAATCCCTATACCGTCTTCACCCCCTACTCCAAAGCGTGGAAGGCACTGCCCATACCCGCCCCCAAGCCCAAGCTGAAAACGACCACACAAAAATACCCCGAACTCCGCAGCGATCCCCTGCCCTTGGATCCGAAGGAATTGGGCTTCCTCTTGCAGCAAACCCTGGGTGCCACCGGTGAACGCGCGGCGTTGGAGCGCTTGAAACATTTTCTCCAGCACAGCGTTTACAAGTATGCTGAGCAGCGCAACTACCCGGCGATTGATGGCACCTCGCAGCTTTCACCGCACTTGCGTTGCGGCACCATTGGCATCCGCACGATCCTCGCTGAACTGGAGAAACGCCGGGTAGGTGCCAATGCGGTGGAACTCAAGAATTGCGACACCTTCTTGAGTGAATTCATCTGGCGCGAGTTCTACACCCAAATTTTGGCGAACTTCCCTCACGTCAGCAAAGGCGCGTTTCGTCCCGAATACGACCGTTTGGCGTGGAGCGATAATGAATCCCACTTCCAAGCGTGGTGCACGGGCATGACCGGTTTCCCGATCGTGGATGCCGCCATGCGCTGCCTGAACGCCACGGGCAACATGCACAACCGCTTGCGCATGATTGTGGCGATGTTTCTGACGAAGGATTTGCTGATCAACTGGCAGCGGGGCGAACGCTACTTCATGCAGCAACTCGTGGATGGCGACAAGGCGGCCAACAATGGTGGCTGGCAGTGGAGTGCCGGGACTGGCACGGATGCGGCTCCTTACTTCCGCATCTTCAACCCGGTCTCACAAGGCGAGAAATTCGACGTGAACGGGGATTTTGTCCGCCAATGGGTACCGGAACTGAAAGCACTTCCCAATGCGGTAATCCACCAACCTTGGGAATATCCCTTGTTTGCCCAGACTGGATACGTAAGACGTATCATCGACCACAGTGAACAACGCGAGAAATGTCTCGCGATGTTCAAAGCGGTGAAAAGTTGAGCTTACAGCTCGAAATCAAACGCCAGCACGGAATCCACGTTGGCCAGCAGCAACTGCTTGATCTTCTCGTGTTCCGGATGGGTGAGGTAGCCGTCGCGCGAGGCGCCGTCCACAAAAGTCATGATAAAGCCGTGCGAATACCCCTGATTCAGACCTTCCGGGCTGTTATTCGGGCCGGACACATAGTCCTCGATCCCCGGAATCTCTTCAGTGGCATTCAGAATCTGATCGAAGATGTCGGCGGCCTGATCTTCGGTCACTTCCGGCTTAAACTTGAACAAAGCAATGTGCTTAACCTTTGACATATATCCTGCTGATTTACTGAACGCAGTTTGCGGACTAATGGAGCGAAGGTAAAGCTTTCACCACAAAAAGTTTTCCTTTTGCGGGCTCACTTCGCCCCCAATGCCGCCTGCACTGCCTTCGTTATTTCCTCACCATCCGGCTCCATATCCGGATCAAAACGCTTCAATACCTTCCCATCTTTGCCCACCAGAAACTTCGCGAAATTCCAGCCCACTTCCCCGGAAAATGGCGAGTCTTTACCCGTCAATTGCTCATACAGCGCATGTTTCTCCGGTCCCGCCACCTTGATTTTCGCGAACATCGGGAATGTCACCTGATATCGCGACTGGCAGAACTGCTTGATCTCCTTCTCCGTACCCGGCTCCTGCCCGCCGAAGTCATTGCACGGAAATCCCAGTACCGCAAAACCCTTTTGCTTGTACTTCTTATGCAAATCTTCTAGCCCTGCATATTGCCCGGTCAACCCGCACTCGGACGCCACATTCACCACCAGCAGCACCTTGCCTTTATAGGCGCCCAGCGACTGTTCCTTCCCATCGATATCCTTCACCTTGACGGCATGGATTGGTGCCTCCGCACCCATCATGACTCCGGAGATCATCGTCATCAGTAAAGTGGCCAGCAGTCGTTTCACGTCCCTATTTCTTTTCCTCGAAGAAGAACTGCACCCCGGCTTCTTCCTTCAATTTCTTGTAATAATCCGGCAATTGCTTCTGCGTTTCCTGCGCGAGCAACGCATCCTTGATCCGGGCGGAGACCTCCGCCAATTGCAGCTTCTTCGGTGCCATCTTCTCCAGCACTTTGATGATATGATACCCGTATTGTGATGTCACAATGTCACTGACCTGCCCCGGCAGCAACGTAAAGGCCACCGCATCGAACTCCGGCACCATCCGTCCGCGTGGGAAGGTGTACTCGCCGCCATTCTGCTTGGATCCGATGTCTTCGCTGAACTCCTTCGCCAGGGCCGCGAAATCCTCGCCTGCTTTGGCGCGTACCAGCAATTGGTCGATCTTCGCCCGCTTTTCTTTCTTCTTCTCCTCGGGCAATTCCGTGCGGGTCGCTGAATCCATCGTCACCAGCAGGATGTGCGCCGCCTTTACCATTTCCGGCTGATCGAACTGCTTCGGGTTCTCGTCGTAAAACTTCTTCGCTGCGTCATCGCTGATGGTGATCTTTCCCGCGATCTCGCGTTCCACCACCTTGCGGATCAAGGCCTCCTCCTCCGCCCGCGCCAGGAACGTCTCATACTTCATCCCTGTCGCCTCGAGCCGGCGCTTGAAGGCTTCCTCAGAAGGCATCCGTTTCTTCGTTTCTTCCACGAATTTCTCGGCGAACTTCTTGGCCTCGGCCTTCTCTTCCGCATTGGCCCGCGCTACGATGAGCTGGGACATCACCATGCGCTCCACCAGATTCGTCATGATCCGGGGACGGTCACCCTCTGGCAACACCTGCCCTTGGGCGGCCAAAGAAGCCCGCAAGCCGATCAAGGCGTCATCCACCGCGCTCTGCTTGACTTCCACGCCCTTGCCCTTGGCCACCACCTTGTCGGCGAAAAGGCCGTCCGCCGCCAGACCGCTCTGTGCGCAAACCGCCACCGCGGCCAGGCCCGCCAGAAAAATGCTTGAGAATCGTTTCATCACTCTTGCTTACAGGTTCACCACTTTCACGTTCGAGATATCCGGATCTTTCTCCAGCTCCGCCAGCAGTTCCTGCGGCGGCAGACTGTCCAGGCTCAACACCGTCAACGCCTGACCGCCGACTGTATCACGGCTCAGGCTCATGTTGGCAATATTAACCTTATGCTTGCCCAGCAGCGTGCCCACATGGCCCACGATGCCCGGCCGATCATTGTTGTTCAGCAACAGCAGCACCCCGTTCGGCACGATCTCCACCGGCAGACTGAACAGCCGCACGATACGCGGATTGTTCGGCGAACCGAAGAACGTCCCGCCGGCCGACACCAGTTTCGTGTCGCCTTGGAAAGCCTGCACGTGCAGCCATTCGTTGAACGTCACCGGCTCGCTCGAGCGCTTCTCTTCCACACACAATCCCAACGTAGAAGCGACACTCCGCACATTGATGTTGTTCAAATCCTTCACCGACGACCGGCTCAGGAAACCTTGGATGACCGCGCGCGTGATTGGATCGATGTTCGGCAATTCCTGCGCCTTCCCACCATACGTGATGTAGATGCGGTCCACCTGCGCCGGGGCGAGCTGTGTGATCAGCTTGCCCAGCTTCTCGCCCAGCACCAGATACGGCTTCACCTGCTCGTATGTCTTCGCGTCCAGATACGGCATGTTCACCGCATTCCGCACCTCACCCGTCAGCAAGTAACCCGTGATGACTTCCGCCACCTCGATGCCGCACTTCTCCTGCGCCTCATTCGTGCTCGCGCCCAAGTGCGGCGTCAGGATCAAGCCCGGATGCTTGCGAAACGGATGATCCGCCGCCAAAGGTTCCTCGGCGAAGACGTCCAGGCCCGCGCCGGCCACCTTGCCCGATTCCAAAGCCGCCAGCAGGTCCGCCTCCACGATGATCTCACCACGCGCGCAGTTGATGATCCGCACATTCGGCTTCATCTTCGCAAACGCTGCGGCATTGAGCATCCCCTTCGTCTGCTCCGTCACCGGCATGTGTACCGTGATGAAATCCGCTGCGCTGTAGATATCGTCCAAATCCCCGCACAAAGTCACCCCCATCGCCTTCGCCCGCGCTTCCGTCAGGAACGGATCATACGCCAGCACCTTCATGCCGAACGCCAACGCACGCTTCGCCACTTCACCGCCGATGCGGCCCATGCCCAATACGCCCAAAGTCTTGCCCGTGAGTTCCACCCCTTGGAACGCCTTGCGGTCCCACTTGCCCGCCACCATCGTGCCATGCGCCTGCGGCACCCGGCGCGCCAGGTTCAGGATCATCGAGAAGGTCAGCTCCGCCGTCGTGATCGTATTGCCACCCGGCGTGTTCATCACGATCACACCCTTCGTCGTGGCATACTCCACATCCACGTTATCCACGCCCACCCCCGCGCGACCCACCACCTTCAGCTTGGTCGCCGCGTTCAGCACATTCTTGGAGATCTTCGTCTCTGAGCGCACCACGATGGCATCCACATCCGCTACCAGCGGCAGCAAGTCAGCTTCCGCCAACTTCTTGTCCAGCACTACCACGTCAAATTCCGGGCGCTCTTTAAAAAGCGCGATACCTTTCGGCGAAATCGGATCACAAATCAAAATCTTCATAAAACAGAAAGCGGAATGTAGGCACCCCCTCCGGTCAGGTCAAATCTCAACCAGCCAATTTTTCCTCCTCCATCAACCTCACTTCTACGCGTCATAAGCAGTTTGCCCTCCTTTCCCCTCTGAGCGTCGGAAGTTGAGCGATCGACGTGGCGGCCACTGATGCAATTAGCGTTTCCCCGCCCACCTCCTTTCTTCCATCTTAGGAGGCCGAACTTCGGCTTCTTCACTATAACTTCATTTATCATGCCTCCACCCTAAACCAGTCACTAGGACATCCGCTGTCCTACACCCCCTTTTCTTAGAATATTTTCAAATGATTTAACCTGTTTAAAATCAGCAACTTGCATCAAAAACTGATCAGCAGGTAAAAATTCCTCTTAAAAATCTCTTCGGATTGCAACCTCAGGAATCTGAATTCGAGGGCCAAAGGCCCGGCCTAATATCAGCATGGGGCAACGCCCCATGAAACACGCATCCCCAGAGCAAGCGATGTAAGCGCGATTCATTCACCTGCAGTTGGAATATGCATTGTTGCATGAGCCGCTGTTTGCCCACATTGGAATCCCCGTCGCATCGCGACGGAAGAATCAAAAATAGACGGCCGACTTCGTACGCAGCTTTTCCACCATTATTGGACGGAGGCATTTGCCATCGGTCATCGAGTAGCATTCCTCACTTGATCAACCTCAGCGAACATGGATAACGGAATAGCACCCCATCCTTGGCCCGTATCCCGGCCACGATGCTCAAGATGACCTCCAAAATGACCATCAGCGATCCGATGCCGGAAATCACCCACATCAGCGGCACCGTGATGAACACCAGGAACGGAATGAACGAAAGCAGAAATAACGGGAATAACAAGAACACCGCCCCCAATGCCAAATAGATCAATACGGACAGATGAAAATTGACGGCTGCTTTGCCATGCTCGTCCACTGCCGGAATCTCATACCTCTTCCAGAGCCAGACCACCAAAGGCCCCCAGATGTTCCCGAATGGCAGCGCCACAATGAAAATGGCCAAGGCCGCCAAATGGCTGGCCATGGTCCAATCCCGTTGGATTTTTTCTTCTGTCGTCATAACTGTCCTCCCATCTGCCGGTTCTCTGCGAGCGTCCTCACATTGGCCCCATCTTTACGCTATAAACCTTCACGGCAGAGTTTGAGAGGAAGAGTTTCATACCAGTATAGTTCTGCGCCGTCCCAGCCGATTTCTCCAGCATCTTCTGCCCATCCACCAGCATGCTGAACTTGCCTCCCAGCCGCTCCAACCGGATCTTGTGGGGTTTGGGCCCGGCCAAGGAGATCGGATTCGACGCTTCCTCAATACCCGTCAGTGTGCATTCAAAACCCTGCGAATTCTCCACTACCATCATGGCCATCGGCTTCACTCCAGATTTACCCTCCAGCAACGCTTCCATCTTGCTTGGCTCCGCCCCCTTCTCCGGTGCTGCTGTCATGCTGACCTCGATATAAAAATCCCCCGTGAGCGGCATCAACGGCAGTTGGCAGCCGCACCGCTGATTCAGTGATGTGCCAAGGTAAGGTTTGCCCCCTTCCCGATTGATCTTGGTCGGCAACACTCGCTCGATTTTTGTCCAGCCCGCAGGCAAGTCCGTCGTGGCGGTGCTAAAATCTTCAAAGAACTCCTCCGTCGGCTTGGCCGCCACCGGCTCTGCGGGAATATTGTCCGTCTTGGGGCGAGGGATGCTTTCCGCCGTAGCCGTCTGCGGGTTCATGGCTGGCCGGGCATTCTGCGTCGCTGCCTCCTCCTTTTTCTTGCAAGCAGGCAAAGCAAGGGACAATGCCATAGCCATCACCATCTGTTGGATCGTCTGATTTTTCATATCACTTTCCTTTCCCCAGTCGCTGGCCTCAAGGCACCAGCCGTAGCCGATAAAATCGTCCGCCCGAAGCAGTGTTCAGGTCCGTAACCGTTACCTTCCGGTCTGCCCCTTGTACTGTTTCATTGACGTCCCATTCGGTTGGATTCACCGATTGTGCCTCAGCCCCGCCCACGCTGCCGGCAATCTTCGTCCAGTGGATAAGGTCAGTGGAATACTCGATGTCATACGCCACATCCACGCGGGCTGGAGAACGCACGAACTCTATCGTTCGCTCGCCAGCGCCTTGCTGGAACACCTTCTGCGTTCCATCCGCTGCGTTTGGAAACCGCCCAAACGCATACTCGATCAAGGTGGGAATGCCGTCGTTGTCACTGTCCTCCGTATCACCTGCGCCAGGTTTCAGTACGCCCAAGGTGTTGTTCCAAAACCATCCCAGCTTCCAGTTCAGGTAAGGATGCAGGTCACCACTGGGAAAAGTGCTGATGGCCAGCAACGGCGTCGCTGCATTGTTATCCAGCACGCTGATGTCACTGTATCCCCGGTCATTACAGAAAATCACCCACTCCAGCGCATGTCCACCCGTCTGGCGTTGACGGGCGACTGTTGCCGCCTCATCCACGCTGCCGTAGAAAGTGTAAAAGAATCCGCCTCCCGGAGTCGCACTGGCCTTGGGCACGCCCGTCATCCGAAACGCCCGCATGAACCGGCAATAGTCCGGTGCCGAAGATGCCATGCCCCCGGCCGCATTGTTGTTGATGTAAGTCGTCGCCAGAATCACGCCGGAAGGTGGCGGCGTGGTGTATGGCTCCTCTGAAGGCGATCGGATTGTATATGCCCCCAGCGGATTCCCTATCATCTCTGTCACACTTTTCTCATAACGCTGCCCGGTGATGACCTCGCTGATGGCTCCGAGCACTCCATAGCCAAAGTTCGAATAGATACTGTCTGCCCCCGGCGTGAAAAGCAGCGGCTGAGTCCCCAGCCACGAAAGCACCTCGATGAAGTTCGCTGGCCTGCCTAAATCCAACAATTCCCCTACCTCATATTCATCCGGTTTATACCTTTGGAACCCTGCCTGATGCCCCATCAAATGATCTACGGTGATATCTGTGAAGCCCGGCACCCACGTCATGCCTGCAGGCGGTGTCAGTTGCAGCAGATCCACCATCTTTTGCGAACCCGTCAATTGCCCTGCCCGGATCAGGTTCTTGATCAGCGTGATTGTAAGCGGCTTGCTCACACTGCCCAGCTTCATCGGCGTGTTGTAGTGCAGCGGTGCCGAGCGCGCGTAATCCGTCCAGCCGTAACTGCGCCGGTACAGTAATCTGCCATCATACGTCACAGCCGCCGTGATGCCTGGATAACAAGCATCATCCAGATACGCCTTGATCGCGGCATCGAACCCCGCGAATACCGATGGCACATCGCCCGTTTCCGGTATCGTCACCGTGGATGGCGTGGTGCTCACGAACATTTCCCCGATAAACTCCCAGTCATCGCCTCCCGTAGTTTCCCGCAGTTCCACATTGGTGAACTGTTTGGTGCTGGAAAGCCCAAGAAACCAGTTGGTGTCGTTTGGCGGATTGAACTGAAAACGGCCCACCACCGTGCTCCCGTTCTTCAAAGTGATGTCGAACGTGGAATCCACAAAAGTCTGCCCGCTGCCCACAGGGTCAGTTTCTGGTTCCACGAAATGAAAACCAAACGCATAGACCGGCTCATCCGGCATCAGGTTTACGTTCAGCTTCCCTGCTACTGACACCTCAGCCCCGCTTATCCTGTCAGTCTGTTGCGATGTCCCTCCTACATGAAGTTGTGTGGCCCCGGAAGCCAGTGTCACGATGACACCACCAAGCACCCTTGGACTTGTCACCAAACCAAGGTCAGGCAATGGTCCCGTACTGCTGTATGCATCCGTCGCGCTAAGAAATTCCGCCTTGTCCGTATAATGCTGAATAAACGCATGACTGCTTGTCGGCAGACTAAGCAAAAGCAAACAAATCAAAACTGACACTCCGGCTTTCAAAACGTATCCTTCTTACGCCAAGTATTTATTAAACTTATACTCGCCGCGCAATTAAAAAAGTTGCTGGAACCGCAAACAAAATGCGGTCAAGTAAGAATTGTTTTCAAATTCGGACAGGCTCACTCCTTCCGGTATATCCTCACCTCATCCACCACCGCCTTCTTCGGCACCGCCAGTCGCAGCATCCGCTTCGTCGGATGCGCAAATCCCTTGGAACTGAACTCCCCGACCGCTTTCCCATCCAGCGCCACAGCCAGTTTGTCCCCGGTGACGCTCACCCGGATGCCATACCATTTCCCCGTCTCCAGCTTCACCGGAAACGTCTTCCGCAGTGACGCGATGAACGCATTGTCCTCTTTCGTCAGCTTCTTCTCCTTCCGCGCCTCGTAATACTTCAGGTTCATATTCCCCGTCTTCAAGTCCTCGATCACCACCTTGTCCACACTCGCTGTGACCTTGAAGAGATGTCCCGCATGGACCTCCTTCAACTGTAAGTCCGCAAAGTTCAACCCCAGCGAATCCGCCTTGTCCTCCAGCATGAACTTCAGCTCCACCGTCCCGTCTTTGAATTCCATCGGCTGCGTGACCGATACCGCATGATCCGCCTCCGCGTGCATGTAGATGTGCATCGCGCCATCTTTAAGATCCACCTGCTTGTTCCCCTTCGCCCGGCTCTTGCTGTTCGTCCCCCAGCCATTCCCCGGCTCATCCGTCTTCTCCTGCGATTCCTTCCGCTCAAAATCATCCGAGAAAATGAGCTTGCCCCGCTCATCGGCACCCAGCGCCGTTGAGATTAGGGTAGAGATAATCGTGATGGTGAAAGCGAGTCTGAATGGCGTTTTCATGGTTTATGACCATGAGTAAGCACGCCTCCGAGCAATTAGCCAAGGCAGATTGTTCAGCCCCCCGCAAAAGGCGCATCCGGGCACTGCCCCCAATTCGCAGAAACTGTGGAAAGCACGTAAACGCTACACCACCCTCGCCTGCACTCGCGACTCTGTCGGAGCTCGGAGGGGAGAGGGCCGGGGTGAGGGTGCCCGCCTTACTGATATGAGCAACGCCTCCGCCTACTCCGGAAGTTCCTTGCCCTTCGTCTCTGGGCAGAACCAGATCACCAACAAACCTATGACGTAAATGCCTGCCAGCACCGAGCCGGCCTTGGCAAAATTGCCACCGAAATAGATCGTCAACGTCGCCGTCTGCAATCCGCCGATGGCCGCGATGATCCGGCCAAAGTTGAAGGCAAAACCTTGACCGGTCGCGCGCACGCTAGTCGGAAAGAGTTCCGGCAGATACAGCGGGAAAAAACCGTAGAAGGAAGCCGTCACTCCGCCCGCGATGAACACCGAGAACAGGAAGTGTTGACCGTAAGAATTGTTGAACTGATACAGGTACAAAGCGGATAGCAGCGATCCGATGCACAGGATCGCATACGTCGTCCGGCGCTTGACATAGTCTCCCATCAACGCCGCCACCATCGTTCCCACGATGGCCCCGATCGCCAGCCAGATCTGCGTGTATTCCTTGGCGTGTAACGAAGGATCATTCGCCATTTCCCCGGCCCACTTCGCCGCCCATTGGATGGAACCCCACGTGCCCAGCAGCGCTACGCCCGCCAAACCCGCCCCCAGCAGCATCATCTTGATGACGTTTGCCTCCTTTTCCGGGGTCATGCTGCCACTGGAGCGGGAACGCGCGAGATAACGCTTCACCGGATAGAGATAACCCACCAGCGCCACCGCCAGCCCGATGATGGTCACCAAAATCTTGACCACCCCGGGAATCGCTGCCGCCGCTGGTGACCACATGTAGATGATGGCCATTGTCCCAAGGCAGCCGATCAATACACCCATCAGATCCACCGTGGCCCAATGATCCGTACCACCCTTCTTTTTTTCATCCTCCCACTTTTGCGATTCCGGCACGAATAATCGCACCAGGAAAATCAGCAATGCCGGCAAAGCCCCGCTGATCATCAGGAAGCGCCATGCGCCATTGCCCAGAAGTGAATCCACCATGCTGTCGGAGAGGCCGATGCCCACCAGCACCTTTTCCACGCCTCCGATGAATTTGGACAGGCTCAGACTCAGGAAACCGACCAGCATGAAGCCCACATTCGCCGCCGCCCCGATCAACCCGGCCGTGAGCGCCCGCGATTTGTTCGGCCACAATTCATTCACCAGCGCTACCCCCAGCGACCATTCACCGCCCATGCCCAGCGAGGCGATGAATCGCAAAACCGCGATATGCCACGCCTCCGTGGCGAATCCGCACAAGCCGGTAAAGATGGCGTAGGCAAAGATGCTCAACGACATCGCCTTCACCCGCCCGATGCGGTCGCCGAGCCAGCCAAAAAACACACCGCCCGTGGCCGCCCCTACCAGAAATACGGCATAAATCACGGAAAACCATTGGTTCACCTCTGGAGTTCCCGGCTTGGCTTTAAGCAGGTCGGCCAACGCCGGACCGCCCGCCAGCGGGAACAGACCCATCTCAAACCCATCGAACAACCAGCCTAAAATGGCGGCGATCAACGCCATCCATTTACCCCTGTTAGTTTCAGTGTTATTGGACATATGCAAAATAACTCCCGGCACAATTCGTCCCTTGGTGAGACGAGACTGGCTTGGCAGACGCACCACCAAAGGGATTTATTCGCGAAGGGTCAACGAATTTTTCCCCAAACCCAAAATAATTTCTCTGCTAAGACGCGCTGGCTGCTCAATTATGCACCGATACCGTCCCGGCTCATCACTCCGTTGTGTCATTCCACACTTCATCCGTGACCGAAAGTCTTCTCTCTCAGCGCTCTCCGTGTCTCCGTGGTTAAACAGTGCCTAATGTTTTTCCTTCTCCCAAGGCTCCTTGGCCGCTACTATCGGCTTAAATCCCGTTCGGCATATCGCCTCCCTCATGGAGACCAAACATTATGACCTCGTGGTCATCGGCTCCGGTCCGGCCGGTGAAAAGGGTGCCGCGCAAGCGGCCTACTTCGGTAAACGTGTCGCGCTCATCGAGAAAGAGCACGTCCTGGGCGGAGCCGCCGCCAATACCGGCACCCTGCCCTCCAAGACCCTCCGTGAGACCGCGCTCTACCTCTCCGGCTTTCATCAGCGCGGCCTCTACGGCATCAACTTTTCCCTGAAGGACAAAGTCACCGCCCGCGACTTCCTCTATCGTGAGCAGCAGGTCGTACAGACGGAGCGCGCCCGTATCGCCGAAAATCTCAAACGCCACAAAGTCGATCTCTATAAAGGTTTCGCCGCCTTCGAGGATGCCCATACCATCTCCGTCAAACCCGCCCATTCGCCTGCAGCGCATATCAGGGGTGACATCATCCTCATCGCCAGCGGCTCACACCCCCATCATCCACCCCAGTTCCCCTTTCACGATGCCCGCGTCTATGACTCGGACACCATTCTGACCTTGCGCGAGATTCCGGCGACCATGCTGATCGCTGGCGGTGGCGTCATCGGTTGCGAGTATGCCTGCCTCTTCTCCGCTTTGGGCGTGAAAGTCTCGCTCGTGGAAGGCCGCGATCGCCTGCTGGGCTTCCTCGATGCCGAAGTCTCCCATGCCTTTGCCGCCAGCATGACCAGCATGGGCGTGGACCTGCACATGCCCGATTCCATCGAGACCGTGACCGCCGAAGAAGAGATCATCGTCACCTTGAAATCCAGTAAACGCCTGGCCGTACAGAACATCCTCGCCGCCACCGGCCGCACCGGCAACACCGAGGGCATGAATCTCGAAGGCGTCGGTGTGCAGCCCAACAAACGCGGCACCTTGGAGGTCAACGCTAACTACCAGACCGCTCAGCCCCATATTTACGCCGTGGGCGATGTCATCGGCTTCCCTGCGCTCGCCTCGACTTCGATGGAACAAGCCCGCGTGGCTATGGTTCACGCCTTCGACCTCAAATATAAATCCGGCGTCGCCCACATCCTGCCCTACGGCATCTACACCATTCCTGAATGTTCCATGGCCGGTGAAACGGAAGAATCTCTCACCCAGAAGAACATTCCCTACGTCGTCGGCCGCACCCGCTACGGCCACAATGCCCGCGGCCAGATCATCGGCGATAAGGACGGTTTCCTGAAACTCATCTTCGCCGAGGACGACATGAAGCTACTGGGCGTCCACGTAATCGGCGAACAAGCCAGCGAACTCGTCCACATCGGCCTGATGGCCCTGCAAACCAAGTCCGGCGCCGATCTTTTCATCCAAACGTGCTTTAATTACCCCACCCTTTCTGAAATGTATAAGTACGCGACCTACGACGCCCTCGGCCAGCGCGCCAAGCGCCTCAAGTCCCGCGAACAAGACGTTTAGCTGTATGAAAACGACCCGCAAAGATTTCTTCAAGACCGCCGCCCTCGCCGCTGCCGGACTGGCCACCGGCCAGATCTCCGCTGCCGAAAGCAAGCCGGCAGCCAAACCAACCACCGCCGCTCAAGCCTCGAAGCCGCTGCGCTATATGCGGCTTGGCATGGTCACTTACAACCTGGGCAAAGACTGGGACATCCCCACCCTCATCAAGAACTGCACCGAAGCCAAGTTTCAGGGCGTGGAACTCCGCACCACCCACAAGCACGGCGTCGAAGTTTCCCTGAGTAAAGCTGAACGGAACGAGGTGATGCAGCGCTTTCAGGATTCCCCTGTAGAGTTGCACAGCCTCGGCAGCGCCTTCGATTATCACACCCCCGATCAGGCCAAGCTCCGCAAGGACATCGAAGCGACCAAGGAATACATCGTCCTGGCCCATGATGTCGGGGCTAAAGGCATCAAGGTCCGTCCCAACGCCCTGCCCAAAGAAGTCCCCGCCGAGAAAACCCTCGAGCAGATCGGCAAATCCCTCCGGGAACTGGGTGAGTTCGCTATGGGCTACGGCCAGGAGATCCGCGTGGAAGTCCACGGCAAGGACACCTCGCTGCTGCCCAACATCCGCCAGATGATGGACCATGCAAATCACCCGCAAGTCGCCGTCTGCTGGAACTCCAACGACACAGACCTTGACGGGGATGGCTTCGAAAAGAACTTCGACCTGGTGAAAAACCGCATCAAACTCGTCCATCTTCGGGACTTGTATCTGGACACCTACCCCTTCCGCCGCCTCTTCCAGCGCTTGAATGACATCGAGTTTGCCGGCTTCTGCCTTGCAGAAATCCCGGAAAGCCCGGATGCCCTAAGGGTTATGCGGTATTTTAGGGCACTTTGGCTGGCCTATCAGGATGAGTTGTAATATTTTCTAACGAAAAGCCACTCCACCCGGTCATATGACTAGAACTGACGCTCCCGCCGCACTAAAAGTTCTCCGTGCAAACGCAGACCTTTGTGTTACGGTGAGGGCGTTGTCAGCCCAGCTTTTATTAACATGAAGTCTCGCAAACTTTCCACCGTGATGGCCTTGTTGGCCGTCGCTCTGCTCCCGCTCCGTGCGCTGGCCTTGGAATGGAAACCATTGGAGCCCGGTGCCAATGACTCCACCACGGCCATCCTGACCGCCCGCATGCTGGAGCGCGCCCATTACTCCCAGATGGCGTTCAATGACGAGGTATCTTCCAAATTCTTGGACCATTATCTCGACCGTCTGGACCCGCAGCACATTTTCTTCTATCAGACTGACGTGGAGGAATTTGACCAGTGGCGCACCAAGCTGGATGAGATGACCGTGAACTCGGGTGACACTTCCCCCGCCTACGCCATCTTCAATCGCTTCATCGACCGCCTCCGTTTGCAACATACTTACGTAAAAGGGCTCTTGGAGACCGAAACCTTTGAGTTCACGGAAGACGACCGCTTCCTCCTCAACCGCAAGGAAGCTCCTCGGCCGAAGGATCTGAAGGAAGCCAAGCAGCTCTGGCGCGACCGCGTCCGTTTCGAATACCTCACGGAAAAGCTGAACAAGAAAAAGCACGAGGAGATCGTCAAATCCATCTCCAAACGCTATGAACGTATCTTCAAGGCCATGGAAGCCTTCGATGCCGAGCAGGTGCTGGGCGAGTATCTCACCATCTTAGGCACCATCTACGACCCGCATTCCGATTACATGACCAAGTCGGAGCTCGATAATTTTTCCATCGGCATGCGTCTCTCGCTCGTGGGTATCGGCGCCCAACTCACCACCGATGATGGTTACTGCAAAATCATGGAACTCGTCCCTGGTGGTCCAGCCGCCCGCAGCAAGAAACTGAAACCAAATGACCGCATCGTGGCCGTCGCTCAAGGCGCGGAAGAAGCGCTGGATGTCATCGAGATGCCGTTGAACAAGATCGTCGAGAAGATCCGCGGCAACAAAGGCACCGAAGTGCGCCTGACCATCATCCCCGCTGACGCCGCTGATACTTCCGTTCGCAATATCGTCAGCCTCATCCGTGAAGAGATCAAACTGGAGGATCAGGAAGCCAAGGCACAGATTATCGATGTCCCAGGGGAGAACGGCAAGAAGACCCGCCTAGGTTACATTGATCTGCCCTCCTTCTACGCTGATTTCAACTTGGATGACAAAAAACCTGAAGGTGAACGCAAGAGCACCACGCGTGATGTGACCAAATTGCTGGCGAAACTGAAAGCCGAAGGCGTCACTGGCCTTATCTTGGATTTGCGCCGCAATGGCGGCGGCTCCCTGGAGGAGGCCATCAAACTTACGGGCCTCTTCATCCGTCAAGGCCCCGTGGTGCAAGTCAAAGATCCCACCGGTGAAGTCACGGTGGATAAAGATACCGACCCAAAAGTAGAATTTGATGGCCCCATGGTCGTCCTCACTAGCCGCTTCAGCGCCTCTGCCTCGGAGATCTTGGCTGGGGCCCTGCAGGATTACGGTCGGGCCCTGATTGTCGGTGATTCTTCCACCCACGGCAAAGGCACCGTGCAGACCCTCATCGAACTCTCACGTTATCTGCGCAATGCGGATTTCAATCCCGGCGCCGTCAAGGTGACCATCCGCAAGTTCTACCGCCCCAGCGGTGCTTCCACCCAACGCCGCGGCGTTGTGCCGGACATCGTTTTGCCTTCCGTGAACAATCACGCCGAGGTCGGCGAAGGCTCGCTGGAGAACGCCCTCCCTTGGGATACTATCGAAGCTGCCGAGTTTCGCCCCGTGAACCGCATCGCTCCCTATCTCGAAGACCTGAAACAAAAATCCTCCCGTCGCATTGAATCCAGCAAGGACTACGCTTACGTGAAGGAAGACATCGAGCGCTTCGACAAAATGCGCGCCGACAAAACCGTCTCCCTGAACGAAGCGCAACGGCTCAAGGAAAAGGAAGAACTTAAGAAAATCGAAGAAGCCCGTAAACAGGAGCGCAAAGACCGTAAAACGCCCCAGTTCACGACTTACAAGATTTCCCTGAAGCAAGCAGCCCTGCCCGGCTTGCCGGAACCCTTTGACCCGGTCAAAGCGAAGGAAGAAAAGCCTCAGCGTGCCACCTTGGATGGTGAAAAGGCTGATGAAGAGGAACCCGGCACCGAAGCTCCTGACGTCACTTTGGCTGAAGCAGAAAACATCCTGATCGACCTGATGAAACTCATCAACGCCCGGACCGCGCTGGCCAACAACCAGCCCGAAACCCCAGTCGTCCCCGTTAAGTGATCCAGGTTCGTCTAGCTGCGGATGCGCTGCAGACAGCCGGTCAGATAAGGCAGTAACTGCTTCTTGCGGGATACGACGTCCTTCAATTCATAGATTCCGGGCTGAGTCTCCGGATAATCAATCGTTTCCAAAAACGCCTTGTCGCTGGCTACCAGCAGCAACGAAGTCTGGCAAACGACATCCGTGACCAGCAGCGCCGCGAAGATGTAACCATTACGTTGCCGGTAGTTGCCCAGCGCCGTCACCACCTCATCCTTGCGCTTCCAGAACTGGTCGAAACCGATCTCCTCGATCTGCGCCACGGAAAATTTCATCCCGTTCTCCACGTACTCTTTACAGTCCGCCGTGATGGCCTGGGCAGGTGTCCGGGAGATCAACACAGACCCCGATGCAAACAATTTCTCGGTGAACTCCGCCGCATTCACCCCGGCGATCACCTCCAGTTCAGCCAGGATTTGCGCATCCCGCTCCGTGGTCGTGGGTGAAGTCAGGTTCAACGTATCAGAGACGAGCCCCGCCAGCAGCAAACCGGCAATCTGCGTTGGCATCTCCACCTGATAACGGAAAAAGCAATCCGCCACGATGGTGCTGGTGGAGCCCACCGGCTCGTTGCGGAACAAGATTGGTTGCTGGGTGGTGAACGTGCCGATGCGATGGTGGTCCACCACCTCGATGATCTCCACCTGGTCAGCACCCATCACCGCCTGCGTCAGCTCGTTATGATCCACCAGGATGAGCTGCCGTTCCACTTTCTTGAGGAAGTCGGACTTGGACAGGATGCCCACCACCTCGTTCTCGTCATTCACCACCGGGAACGCCTGAAAGCTCGATTCCGCCGCCAGCTTCTGGATGCCCGCCAGCGGCTCATCATCCCGGAACGTCAGGAAATGTTCATGGGACATGTGCGTCACATTGATCGCCGCCCGGCATAGCATCGCCGTCGTCGCCGAATCATGTGGGGATACGATGATGCTCACCCCGTTCTCCTTGGCCTTGGCGAGGATCTCCGGTTCGACCGGCAATCCGCCCGTGACGATCATCACCTTCACTTTTTCCCTGATGGCCAGCTCCTGCACATCATGCCGGTCACCTACTACCACCAAGATCCGCTCCGGCTTATAGTTGGGCAGACGCTGGGCAAAAGCCTCCAGGCTCATCGCCCCGATCATCAACACCAAGTCCTCTTCCTTGTCCGCATCCACCACATGCAACATACGGCCATTCACCGTCCGGGCCAGATTACGGATGGAGGCCAGTACCCGCCGGGAATCAAATACCCGGTTCGGGGCCGGAAAGAAAAACTTGCTCATCTTGAACACCGAAACCAACCCCTTGCAGGTCCGGTCCTCGTTCAGGATGGGCAGCACACGGATGTTCCGGTCATCCATCATCCCCAGTGCTTCCGCCACCGTAGTCCGGGCAGAGACACTGATGACGTTGGACTGCATCACATCCCGGATCTTTGGCGAGACATCCGCCACAAATTTGGGCGCAGGCATGCCAAATGATTTCAGCACAAAATTGATGCGATCATTCAGATCCCCGCACCGTGCCGCTACCACCTGTCGCATCCCCGTACGTCGCTTGAACTCGGCGTATCCGATTGCCGAGCAGATGGCGTCCGTGTCCGGATTGCGATGCCCTATCACCAAAACTTCACTCATGGAATAACCTTCGGTTCGCGGGAAGGTAGCTGGCAGCAGTCCCCTCCGCAAGTCGCGGCCTGTCAAAATTATGCGAAGTGCTTGCACTCCTTAGCCGCCAGCACTTTAATCCTTCCCGTGCCTGCCAAAATCATAGCTGTGGCCAATCAGAAAGGCGGCGTCGGCAAAACCACGACGTCCGTCAACCTCTCGGCCTGCCTTGCTGCCAATGACAAGCGCGTTCTGCTGGTGGATATCGACCCACAGGCCAACGCGACTAGTGGCGTCGGTTTTGAGAAGATTGAAGGGGCCAGCCTCTACCGCCCGGTTCTCGGCGAAGGCACTTTGGAAGAGAAAATCCAGCAGACCGCCTTTGCTAATCTTGATCTCATCCCCAGCGAAGTAGACCTTTGCGGCGTCGATATCGAACTCGCGCGTATGGATGGCCACCTGCTCCGTCTCAAGACCATCTCGGAGGCCATTCGCGCCAGTGACCGTTATCAGGTCATCATCCTCGATTGCCCGCCATCCTTGGGCATCATGACCTTGAACGCCTTCTCTGCCGCCGATTACCTGCTAGTGCCGTTGCAATGCGAGTATTACGCCCTGGAAGGCATCTCGATGATCACCCGTCTGCACAACCAGTTGCGCGATGGCGGTATCAATCCGTCACTCGAACTGCTGGGCGTCGTCATGACCATGTTTGATGGCCGCACCAATCTCTCAAATCAGGTCGTCAGCGAGGTCCGGCAACATTTTGGTGACAAGGTGTTCGACACCGTCATTCCTCGCGCCACCCGTTTGGCGGAGGCGCCCAGCTTCGGCAAGCCCATCATTCATTACGACAAATACAGTGCCGGCGCGTCTGCCTATGAAGTATTGGCCGAGGAAGTCGCCAAACGCCTGGGCATCTAAAGTCAGAGCCAACACAATTCCTGTTGGTAATGCGAATGTTTAGCAGCTATATTCCGTCCAACTTTACCAAATAGATAACCGTACCATGAAGCAAACCATCTCTCACAAACCATGGACGCTCGGTCTGGCCTCGTTGCTGGTCTGCGCCACCCTCACCCAGGCGGCTGATTGGCCCCAATACCGCGGCCCGAGTGCCGATGGCACCTCCACCGAGAAACTGCTCAGCAAAGCTTGGCCGGCCGCTGGCCCCAAAGTTCTTTGGAAGCGTCCTTTGACCGATGGCTTCAGCTCTTTCGCCATCTCTGGCGGCAAGGCCTACACCATCGTCGGCCAAAATGTCGGTGGTGTGGTTCAGGAGGTGGTGGCTGGTTTGAATGCGGACAATGGTCAGGCTCTGTGGGCCACCCCTATCGGTATCGCCAAGTATGGCCACGATGGTGGGAATTCCGGGGCACCAGACAACAAAGGTGGTGACGGTCCTCGCACCACCCCGACCATCGACGGCGGTAATGTCTATGCCATCTCGGCTGATCTCGTGCTGGTCTGCCTCGACGCCGCTAAGGGCACCAAGAAATGGTCGCGTGATATCATCAAGGAACACGCCGGGGTGAACATCACTTGGAAGAATGCCGCCTCTCCCGTCATCGACGGCAACCTGATCTTCATGGCAGGCGGCGGTCCCGGCCAGGCCTTGCTCGCCCTCGACAAGACCACGGGAAAAACGGTCTGGAAGACGCAAGACGACAAGATGACGCACTCGACTCCCGTCGTGCGCGACATCCATGGTGTCCGACAGGTGATCTTCTTCACCCAGAAAGGTCTCGTCTCTTGCGATGTGAAGAACGGCTCCGTCCTCTGGCGCTGGGACTACAAGTTTAATGTGTCCACCGCCATCTCGCCCGTCGTCTCTGGCGACATCGTTTACGTCTCCGCCGGTTACGGCGTGGGTGCGGGCGCGTGCAAAGTCGCCAAGTCCGGCGCTGGCTTCACTGCCACCGAACTCTGGCGCAAGAATAATGAACTGCCCAACCACTGGAGCACTCCCGTGCTGAAGGATGGCTACCTCTACGGCATGTTCCAGTTCAAGGAATACGGCACCGGCCCGCTCAAGTGCGTGGAACTCGCCACTGGCAAAGAGATGTGGAGCAAGCCCGGCTTCGGCCCCGGCAACGTACTGCTGGTGGACAATCACCTCATCGTCCTCGGCGACGCTGGACAACTCGTGCTCGTGGAAGCGACACCCAAGGGCTACACCGAAGTAGCCAATGCCAAGGTCATCACCGGCAAGTGCTGGAGCACCCCAGCCCTCGCCGATGGCAAGGTCTATCTCCGCAGCACCAAGGAAGGTGTCTGCCTGGACATCGGCACCAAAGTCGCCTCAGCCAAGTAATTGATCCTTAAGCTAAAAGGCGGACCCTTTGGTCCGCCTTTTTCTTTGCCCTGATGGACTCTGCCATCTGCTTTGAATTTTTGTCGCGTTCTCAGCCGTCGAACTGCTTAGATTACCTCCACATACATGCAAACACGTCCCCTTGGCAAAACCGGTCTGCAACTTCCCATCCTTAGCTTTGGCGCTTCTTCGCTCGGCCAGGAGTTCCGCAGTGTCTCCATGGATGAAGCGCTCAAATCCGTGCGTGTCGCCTTGGATTGCGGCCTTAATTTCATCGACACTTCTCCTTTTTACGGCCGGGGCATGAGCGAAGTCATGCTCGGCATCGCCCTGCGCGATGTCCCGCGTGACAGCTATACCCTCTGCACCAAGCTGGGCCGTTACGACCTGCAACACTTTGATTTCAGCACCAAGCGCGTCGCTGAGAGCGTGGATGTCTCCCTGCATCGCCTCGGCACCGATCATCTCGATATCATCCTGTGCCACGACATCGAATTTGTGGAGATGCAGCAGATTGTGGATGAGACCATCCCGGCCCTGCGCAAACTCCAGCAGCAAGGCAAAGTGAAGTTCATCGGTTTTAGCGGTTATCCGCAGAAGATTTTCAGATTCATCTGCGATCAGACAGACGTAGATTGCGCCCTGAGCTACAACCAATACACCCTTCAGAACACCCGTTTTGCAGACGAGACTGTGCCTTATCTCAAGGCCAAAGGCGTAGGCGTGATGAACGCTGGTCCCTTCAGCGCCCGCCTGCTCACGAACGCCCCCTTGCCCGTGTGGCTGAAAGAGCCTGAAGCCGTGAAAGCCGCCGCCCGTAAAGCCGCTGAAGTGTGTGCGAAGAAAGGCTCCGATATCGCCAAGCTCGCTCTCCAGTTCTCCCTCGCCAATCCGGACATCACCACCACCGTGGCTGGTAGTGCCAATCCCAACAACATCCGCAACTGGGCCAAATGGGCGGCTGAGCCGGTCGATCAAGAGTTACTGGCAGAAGTCCTCGCCATCTTCGCTCCGGTCAAGAATATCGGTCACACTGAGGGCTTGCTGAAAAACAATTAGAACCGGCAAAATCCACTTATGCATCTGCGTCTTCTTATCGTATTGAGCTTTGCCATTCTCAGTGGTTTGCACGGCAAGGCCGCTTCTGTCTCTTTGTTCGACGGCAAGACTTTGAACGGCTGGGAAGGCGAGACGAACAAGGTCTGGCGCGTGCAGAATGGCACCATTGTCGGCGGCTCCATGGCCGGCAACCCGCAAAACGAGTTCCTCGCCACGAAGAAGAGCTACCGCAACTTTCACCTCAAGCTCGAGTACAAGCTCGTCGGCACGGAAGGCTTCGTGAATGGGGGTGTGCAGTTCCGCAGCAAACGGATCGCCAATCCCCAAAACGAGATGTCTGGTTACCAGGCCGACATCGGCGCCACTCACACCGGTTCCCTCTATGATGAATCCCGCCGCAAGAAAATGCTCCTTGTAGCCGACAAGGAACTCATCTCGCGCACGGAGAAAACCAACGACTGGAACACTTACGAAGTCCGCGCCGAAGGCCAACGCATCCGTATCCTCCTGAACGGCAAGCAAACGGCTGATTACACCGAGCGCGATTCGGGTATCGAAACCGATGGCGTCATCGCCTTGCAAATCCACGGCAACTGCAAAGCCGAGATTGCTTTCCGCAATATCAGCATCGATGCACTGCCTGATGCGTTGGTCCCTTCCGAACCGGAAATCCTTGGTCGCTTTGGCGAAGGCAAACCGGGCACTCCTTTGCCCGGCTGGGTAAACGGCAAATTTGCTCTGAACACCAATGAAACCGTCGTTTTCATCGGTCAGGAAAATTTCGTGCGTGAACAAAAAGCGGGCGAACTGGAATCCCTGCTCGCCGCCGGTTATGCCGCCAAGCAACCCCGCTTCCGCTTCATGTCTTGGGAAGGCGACACCGTCTATGAGCAGTGGCGCGACCTGAACTTCGGTTCTTGGACTGCCCAACTCGACGCTGCCGGTGCCACCATGGTCATCGTGCAATACGGCCAGATGGAAGCGCTCGATGGCAAAGCCCGACTAACCGAATTCACCACCGCTTATCATCGCCTGCTCGACCAGTTCAGTGCCCGTACCAAGCGGCTTGTGCTCGTCTCGCCGATGCCCTTTGAGAAACCGCTGGCCAGCCATGCCCCTGACCTCACCTTGCGCAACACCGATGTCGCCCTTTATGCCAATGCCATTCGGGACATCGCCAAGCAACGTGGCGCAGTTTACGTGGATCTGTTCACCCCCTTGTCCAAACGGGCCAATAATGCAGCCCGCCTCACCGAGGATGGCATCCATCCAACAGCCTCTGGACTGCGCGTTGTTGCCCAGGTCATCGCCGCCGAGCTCGGCTCTCTCACCGGTCCGCAAAGCGTCCCCACGAACTTGCGTGAGACCATCGTGGAAAAAAACCAGCTCTGGTTCGATGTTTGGCGTCCCGCCAACTGGTCCTTCGTCTACGGTGACCGCGTCTCCCAGATGTTCGGCAAAGCCGGCGGCAATTCCCCTTCCCTCCGCGAAACCTTTGAACACTACAAGCCGCTTATCGCCGAGATCGATACGCGCATCCACACGCTGGCCCGTGGTGAAAAAGCGACCTTCCCGCCACTGGTTCAGCCGCCCATACAGGTAGAGCTTCCGGTGCTGACTCCGGCTGAACAGATGGCCAAGCTCACAGTCGCCGAGGGATACGAGATCAATCTCTTTGCCTCCGAGGCCGAAGGCGTTGCCAAGCCCACGCAGTTCGCCTGGGATGAGCGCGGTCGCCTCTATGTCGCCTGCTCGCCCACGTATCCGCAAACCTATGCGGCGGCGAAGCCGGCCGATTACATCGTCGTTTTGGAAGATACCAACGGCGATGGAAAGGCTGACAAGTCTTGGCGCTTCGCGGAAGGCCTGACCATGATCCAAGGCTTGGAACCCGGCCCCGGTGGCCTCTACGTCTGCGATTTCGATAAAATTCTCTTTTTGCGAGATACGAACAACGACGGAAAAGCGGACGAGCGCAAGGTGCTCTTCTCCGGCTTCGGCATCGGTGACACCCATCAACTCGTCAATTCCATCAGCCACGGCCCCGATGGCACGCTTTGGTTCACGCAAGGCCTGCACGCCTTCTCCCGTGTAGAAACTCCGTGGGGCCTCGCCCGACTGGATAAATCCGGTGTTTGGCGCTTCCACCCGAAACGTCTGCAACTGCAAGGCTTCTTCAACGGTGGCAAAGCGGGCCATAACTGCTGGGGTGTGGCATTCGATGACTACAACCAGGTCTTCCACAAATCCGGCGACCGCCCCGTGGGCTACTGGAGCGTGCCCGGCATGACCAAAATCAGCACGCCCGATGAATATCATCCTGTCGGCCCGCTTTTTGACACCTCACCAAAGACCACCTCGCTCGACATCATTGGCACGCGTGCCTTGCCGGACGAAATCCAAGGTCATGCACTAATCGGCGGCTACTTCGGTAGTGTCGTAGAGCTGCATCGCTTCGAGGACAACGGCTCCGGCTTCAAGACCACACAACTGCCCAAGCTGGTGAAATCCTCAGACACCTCCTTCCGCCCAGTAGATGTCAGCGTCGGTCCAGATGGTGCGATGTACTTGGCGGATTGGTTCAATCCGGTCATCGGTCACTATCAAGCCAGCTACGCCGATCCACGTCGCGACAAGACCCATGGCCGCATCTGGCGCATCACCGCCAAGGGGCGTCCGACCGTGAAGCAACCGAATCTCGCCGCCATGAAGGCGGCTGACCTGCTGGAGCAACTACGCTCCCCCGAACGCTGGACCCGCTATCAAGCCAAGCGCCTGCTCTTCTATCTCCCCACGCAGGATGTGCTGACAGCAGCGGATAGCTGGGTGGCCAAACTCTCGCCCAGCGCACCCGATTACGAACACTTGCTCCTGGAAGTGATCGGCGTCTATGAAGCTCACGAAGTGACGCGCCCGGCTTTGCTCGCCAGACTGCTCAATGCCAAGGATGCGCGTGTGCGGGCTTACGGCACGCGTGTCATCGGCAACTGGGCGCACAAGCTCACCGATACCATCCCGCTTTTGAATGACCGTATCCGTGATGAGAATCCGCGTGTCCGCCTCGAAGCCGTGGTGGCCGCCAGTTATGTGAGCAAACCCCAAGCCGCTGAGATCATTACCAAAGCACTCGATGCTCCACGCGACCGTTTCCTCGATTACGCCCTCGCGCAAAGCGCCCGTTCCCTCAAACCAATTTGGGAACCGGCTTTGGCCGCCAATCAGCTCAAGCTTGATGCCCCGCATAAAGATTATCTCGTCAAGCTCTCGACCGCCGTGGCACCGATCTCTCCCGGTCGCGTGACCTACGAGATGGCCTGCCTGCCTTGTCATCAACCTGACGGCAAGGGTTTAGCAGGCGTTTATCCTTCGCTCGTCGGCAGCGATTGGGTCAAGGGCGACATCGCCCGCCTCATTAAAGTAGTTCTGCACGGCCTTGATGGCCCCATCACCTTAAATGGCCAGCCCTTCGTGATGCAGAACCCCATCCCGATGCCTTCCATGGCCGGTTTGGAAGACCAGCAAATTGCCGAGGTGCTGACCTACATCCGCAGCGAGTTCGCCCAAACTCCAAAAGCCGTGACCGCCGCTGAGGTGAAAGCAGTTCGGTCCGCCACGGCGAACCGGGAAACGCCTTGGACCGCAGCAGAATTGAAATAACAGCACGCCGGTGAACTATACGATTCAACAGCATGGTTTCAGCCTTATCAGCGGTGTGCTCTCCGCTGACGAGCTTGCGTCATTGCGTAAAGAAACGAGCTGTTTGGCCAGTCGGCATCGCGGCGGAGCGAGAAACCTGCTTTCACAATCCTCACTCATCAGTTCCTTGGCCCGTCAGCATTCTGTGAAACAAATCGCTGACCAGGCATTGGACGCAGATGCCTTTCCGGTCCGTGCCCTGTTCTTTGATAAAGTGGCTAAAGCCAACTGGAAAGTTCCGTGGCATCAAGATACCGCTATAGCCGTTGAAAGGCAGATTGAAGCATCCGGCTTCACTGGCTGGTCCGAGAAAGTTGGCGTGCCCCACGTTCATCCGCCAGCCAGTATTCTTGCTGGTATGATTTCCTTGCGCCTGCATTTGGATGATTGCGGTTCGGATAACGGCCCCCTGCGTGTCATCCCCGGAAGCCACGCGCAAGGCATTCTCACCACGGAGCAGATAGATGCTGCACGCAAGCGGACTTCAGAATTGATCTGCAGCGCCATGGCGGGCGATGTGCTCGCTCTACGGCCCTTGCTGCTGCACGCCTCATCTCCGGCACTCTCGCCCTCGCATCGTCGTGTCATCCATATAGAGTACGCCTGTCATCCATTGCCTCACGGCCTGCAATGGTTTGAGCAGGCTCTCGCAATGTCCACTTTGAATTAGCAGCCATGAAAGCCATCCAACTCGAAAAGCCACTTTCCTTTCGACACATCGACGCCCCCGAAGCGTTACCACCAGCCGCCGGCGAAGTGCTGGTGCGCATCCATCGCGTGGGCATCTGCGGCACGGACCTCTCCGGTTATCTCGGCAAGATGCCCTTCTTCAGCTACCCGCGCATCCCCGGCCATGAACTCGGTGTCGAAGTCATTGCCGTCGGTGAAGGCGTCACGAATGTCAAAATCGGCGACCGTTGTTCAGTGGAGCCTTACATCAACTGCGGTCACTGCTATTCCTGCCGCCGAGGCCATACGAATTGCTGCGAGACTAACAAGACCTTGGGCGTGATGTGTGATGGCGGCCTGACGGAGCGCATGATCCTGCCTGCTCGCAAATTGCATGTCTCAAAGAAACTTACCTTCGAGCAACTGGCACTGGTAGAAACGCTCGCCATCGGCTGCCACGCGGTGAACCGAGGCAATCCCAAACCCGGTGAGCATGTGCTTATCATCGGGGCTGGACCCATCGGCTTGAGTGCCATCGAGTTCGCCAAACTTTCCGGTGCCAAGACCATCGTCATGGACATGAACGAGCAACGCCTCGCCTTCGTCCGTGAGAAGATGGGCGTGCCCGACACCATTCTCACGAAGAACGATGGGGAAGAATTGAAGCGCCTCACTGAATTGACCAACGGCCAACTCGCCGACGTGGTGGTAGATGCCACCGGCAGCAATAGGTCCATGGCGAATGCGTTGAATTTCTGCGCCTTTCTCGGCCGCCTCGTTTATGTCGGCATCACGCAGCAGGAGATATCTTTTCTGCACGCACCGGCACTGCATCGCCGCGAACTCGCCATCCTCGCCAGCCGTAATGCCCTGCCGGGTGATTTCACCCGTATTATCAAGCACATCGAGAATGGTGAGATCAACACAAACAACTGGATCACCCATCACGCAAGCTTCCTCGACATGATCGAAGCATTTCCGAGCTGGGTGAAACCGGAAACGGGCGTGATCAAAGCCGTCGTCGCTGTGTAAGAAATCATGTCTATGCGTTTAGACAGCCACCAACACTTCTGGAATTACAGTGCGGAGCAGTATCCGTGGATTCAGCCGTCTTGGCCTATCAAACGCACTTTTCTTCCCGGTGACTTGGCTCCTTTGCTGACGCAAGCAGAGCTGGATGGCTGCATCGCCGTGCAAGCGCGTCAGACCTTAGAAGAATCCCGCTGGCTGTTAGAACTGGCTGACCAATCATCCATCATCAAAGGTGTCGTGGGCTGGGTGGATTTACGGTCGGATAAAGTGGAGGAGCAACTGGCGCAGTTTGCTTCGCATCCCAAGTTCGTTGGCGTCCGCCATGTGGTGCAGGATGAGCCGGATGATGATTTCATGGTGCGATCAGATTTTCTGCGTGGCATCAGCAAGCTGAAGCAGTTCAAATTGAGCTACGACATCCTCATCTATCCGAAGCAACTGCCTGCTGCCATCAAACTGGTGCAGCAGTTTCCCGAGCAACCTTTCGTGCTCGATCACATCGCCAAGCCGCATATCAAGGACTGCACTCTCTCACCCTGGCGCGAACAGATCCAGGAACTGGCAAAAGCCCCGAACCTGTTGTGCAAAGTCTCCGGGATGGTGACGGAGGCCAAGTGGCAAGGCTGGCGCTACGATCACTTTGTGCCCTATCTCGAGGTGATCAGTGAAGCCTTTGGCGTGGACCGCTTGATGTATGGCTCAGACTGGCCCGTCTGCCTTCTCGCCGGCTCTTATCCGCAAGTTTACAGCCTGACACGACGCTATTTCGCAAGCCAGAGTGAAGCCGCCAAGGCCAAGATATTCGGTGGCAATGCCGCCCATTTCTATCTGAACAGGTGATCGCGATGCCAAAGCCCGGGATCATTCCTATCCGCCTTGACCCGGCCACAGCCAATGTTTCCAGCATGGGTTCTTTGGCGCTGCTCAGTGTGTCCTTCTGGTTCTTGGCCAGGCAGCAGGCAAACCACACTTCCTTCCAATTTATTCATGTCCTGTTCTTTTTCCTCGGTTTGCCTGTCCTTGTGGCATTGCATGAGGTGGTTCATGCCTTGGCTGGGATGCATTTTGGACGGCTGCCGCTCAAGGCCTTCAGCTTTGGCATCTTCTGGCACAGCCTGATGCCCTACTGCCATTGCCGGGAAGGAGTCAGCGTGCACGCCTACCGCCGGGTGCTCCTGATGCCCTTGCTATTGACGCCACCGTTTTTCATCGGCTTGCTTTTCTATCACCCGGCACTTTGGACCAGCTTATTGGCGGCTTTGTCCTTGTCTGGTTGCATGGGTGATATCCTGATATACCGTGAACTCAGGAGCATGAAACAAAACGACCTCGTGCTGGATTGTCCAGACGAGGCCGGCTGCGATATCGTTGTTAAAGAGGAGACCTGAACCGCTTATTCCGCTTTGTCGCCCTTGCTGGGCGGGGTCGGTTGAGCTACCGGACGGCTCACCTTGGCCAGACGCTCACGCAGGATATCGGAGCGCAAGACATCGCGCTCATCCGCCCCCAACTTCTCCGTCACCGTGCTCTGCAAATGACCGGGCTGGGTCATGGTAAAGAGTTCATCCACCAGCGGACGTTCCAGATTCGGGAAGAGCTGCAGGTCCACGCCCAAACGCATGAGCGAGAGCAGATTCATCGTTTCCTTGGACGAGATGCTATGCGCATTGGCCAGCACGCCATAGGCGCGACCGATCTGGTTGAGCACCACCTTGGGTTTGTCTTCCATCAGCTTCGTGCGCGCGTTTTCCTCGTGCTCGATGATCTGGAAGAGCACCTTGGTCAGACGCTCGACGATCTCCGGCTCCGATTGGCCCAAAGTCATCTGATTGGAGACTTGGAAGACATTGCCATCCGCACTCGTGCCTTCACCGTGCAAACCACGTACGGCCAAGCCCAGCTTGCTGACAGCCTGGATGATCTGGTTGATCTGATCGGCCAGCACCAAGCCGGGCAGATGCAGCATGGCGCTCACTCGGATGCCTGTGCCGAGATTTGTCGGACAAGCCGTCAGGTAGCCCAGTTTCGGCGAGAAAGCATAATCCAGTTTCGTTTCCAGCAAGGAATCCAAGCGGTCGATATCTTCCCACGCCTCCTTGATCTGAAAACCTGGGCGAAGCGCCTGCATGCGCAGATGATCCTCTTCGTTGATCATCACGCAGACGGATTCCTCCTTGTTCACCACCAGGCCGCTACCCGCACTCTTGGCGGCATGCTCGCGGCTGATGAGGTGACGCTCCATCAAGATCTGCTTGTCCAGCGCACTTAGCTGGTCCATGGAGGCCGCGTAGCTCTTCTTCATCTGCGGCAGGCTTTCGACCGCCGGCTGGATGGTCTCCAGCGCCTTGACCCGCTCGGGCTTCTTGGCCCAACCGGGAAAAGCGAGCCCACGGACATTGCGCGCCAGACGCACCCGGCTCGACATGACGATCTTGTCATTCGGCCCTTTGCGCAGGCTGGCGTCAGCGAGCGAGATCAGGAACTGATGGATGTTGTCCAGACTCATACTGCTTCCAGTTGCTCCAGTTTCTTCTTCGTGTCTTTGATCTCATCTCGCAGCAAGGCCGCGCGCTCGAAGTCTTCCTCGGCGATGGCCTTATCCAGTTCCTTCTGCATCTTCTTGAGCTTCTCGGCGACATCACGTGTCTGGGCGATGGCCTTGGGCACCTTGCCTTTGTGCACTACGCCCTTATGCATGGACTTGAGCATGCTCTCGAGGCCTTCCGCAAACGCGGTGTAACATTCGGCACAACCGAAACGGCCGTTCTTCTTGAAGTCGGCTTGCGTGAAACCGCATTGCGGGCATTTGATCTCTGCACCACCACCGGCCTGCTCCAGCTCCTGGGCGCTGCCCAGGCCGAGCAACAGGTCGGCCAGCGAGAAGGTGCTGGGATCGCTGACCCCTTTCTCTTTCGAGCAGGCTTCACACAGATCCACCTTCTGCATCTTGTCCCCCACGATCTGGGTCAGATGCACGGTCGCTTCGTTTTGTTTGCAGATGTTGCAGAGCATATCCAGCTACTTCTTGAATATGGGCTCACCTGAGACTTTCGTCAAAGCATGGTAGCGTTCCACCAGTTGCTTCGTGAACGGTCCTGGCGTGCCTGCGCCGATCACGCGCCCGTCAACCTTCACCACCGGAATGAGTTCCGCACCCGTGCCCGTCAGGAAGCATTCGTCGGCATTGAACACATCATAGCGCGTCAGGTTCGGTTCTGTCACCTTCAGCCCTATCTCGGCGGCCAGCTCCATCACCACGCCCCGAGTGATCCCGTAGAGCGCTCCGGCGGACAACGGCGGTGTCAGCAAGGTGTTCCCCTTCAAGAGGAAGATGTTATCACCCGTACACTCTGCCACATATCCTTCAGCATTCAACATGATGGCTTCTTCCACACCGCCATTGTTGGCCTCGATCTTGGCCAGGATGTTGTTCAGATAATTCAGGGACTTGATGGCCGGGTTCACGGCGCTGTGCAGATTACGCACCGTCGGAACCGTGATGATCTCCAGGCCCTTCTGGTAATACTCCGGCGGGTAAAGCTGGATCTTGTCCGCGATGATGATGATGACGGGTTTCTTGCAGCGCTTCGGGTTCAATCCCAGACCGCCTGGACCACGAGTGACCACGAGACGGATGTAGCACTCGCGCAGCTTGTTCGCACGGCAGGTGTCCACGACGGCTTGCATCATCTCGGCATGAGAGATGGGAATATCGAGCAAGATGGCCTTGGCCGAGTAATAGAGCCGGTCAATGTGCTCCTTCAGCTTGAATACACGTCCATTGTAGGCGCGGATGCCTTCGAAAATGCCATCGCCATAGAGCAGCCCGTGGTCAAACACGGACACGGTCGCGTTCTTCTCGCTGTAGAATTTGCCGTCGATATAGATTTTCATGTCAAAAACGAGGTGACGTTAAGGGAAATTTTCAGGGATGCGCAACAGGAATTGGCAGGAAAGAAAGCCGGTATTATTGCCTCCTTTTGCCTGACCCGAAGGGTTTAGCCAGTCACAATTTGGCCATCTATGAGCCGAACTACCCGTTCGGCACGCCCGGCCACCCGGGTGTCATGCGTGGCGATGACCATCGTGGTCCCCTGCTCTTTCTGTAATTCCCGGAGCAAATCCATGATTTCACCGCCGGTATTGGAATCCAGATTGCCCGTGGGTTCATCCGCCAGCAGCAGTGTCGGCTGGTTCAGCAAAGACCGGGCGATTGCCACCCGTTGCTGTTCGCCACCAGAAAGTTCGGTGGGGCGATGATCCAGGCGATGACCGAGACCGACACGATCCAGCAAAGCTCGCCCACGCTTCTCCGCTTCCGCCACCGAAAGCCGAAGGAGACGACCCGGCACGCAGACATTCTCCAAGGCATCCAGTTCCGGCAGCAAATGGTAGGACTGGAAGATGAACCCCATACGCTTGCCTCGCAGAGTGGACAAAGAGCTGCCAGACATCTTTGTCAGCTCAAAATTCTCAAAATGAATATTCCCCGTATCCGCCTGATCCAGTCCACCCAGCAGATGGAGCAAGGTGCTCTTGCCCGCGCCGGAGGCTCCCTGCAGAGCGACGAACTCGCCGCGCTGAACAGTCAGGGAAACGCCTTTCAACACTTCGATCTGGCGTTTACCGATCTGGTAATTCTTCCGCACGTCAGCGGCGGAAAGGAGCAGTTGATTCGTCGCGTTACTCATGGCGCAAGGCATCAACGGGTTTCATGCGAGCCGCTATCAGGGCGGGGATCACCCCGGCCCCCAAGGAGATCAGCAAAGAGCCGAGACCGATGACCATCAGGTCGCTCGGAATGATCAGGACTGGCAGGTCATAAATCTGGTAGATGCCCGCCGGCAAAAGATCAAAACCAGTCACGCGGTTCATCAGGCTCAAAAACTCATTGCGCCAATGCAACGCGGTGAGCCCGACCGCAAAACCCACGCCCACGCCCAATGCCCCGACAATGGTGCTCTGGAACAGGAACAGGCTCATGATCTGGGTGTTCGACGCACCTAAGGCTTTCAGGATGCCGATCTCGTGCGTCTTCTGCACCACGAAGGTGATGAGTGAACACGTGATGCAAAAGGAAGCAACGATCACGATGAAGAACAGCAGGAAACGGATCATGTTCTTCTCCACCACCAGCGCCGAGAAGAGTTGCTCGTTCTCCTCCATCCAAGTCACCGCACGAAATTGCGGCCCCAATGCCTCCAGCAACTCGTCTTGAGCCTGACGCGCTTTCAGCGGGTCCTTCAGTTTGACCATCAGGCCATGGACGCTGTCCTTAAGTGCATAAAGATCCTGGGCGTTTTCCAGAGAGGACACGATGAACAAGGAATTGAAGTCTGCAAAGCCCACATCGAAAATGCCCTTGATCTCGTAGTCTTCCGGCAAAGGCAGTTCCTCGCCTTCCTTCTTTTTCTCGAAGGCCTCTTGCAAGACCACTGGGGAATAGACCGCAAGCCGGTCGCCGACATCCAGTTCCAAGGCGCGGGCCAATTCGATACCGATGACCAGACCATAGCCACTGACGTCGTAATTCCCGCGGACAATGCTGTTCGAGATGACACTGATGCTGGTCTCCATCTGCGGCTCAATGCCGCGGAGGAAAGGGGCATCGATCTGCTGTTTGCCGCTCTGATGCTCAGTCCGGATCATGACTTTGCCCAAGACATAAGGCGCCACCCCGGCAACGTGCTGGTTCGCTTCTACTTTGCTACGGACCAGCGCCCAGTCCTCCATCGTATCGTTGGCCTGCACTACTTTCAGGTGGGCGGTGAAGCCGATGATGCGCTCGTGCCATTCCTTGTCGAAACCGCTCATCACGCTGATGACAATGATGAGAATGGCCACGCCCAGGGTGATGCCGATCGTCGAAAGCAGCGTGATCGCCGACACATACGTCCGTTTGGGACGCAGGTAGCGCAACGCAAGCATAAGCTCAAAGGGCAGCCGTGACACGCGGGCAACGTAGTTCTCCTTGGCGAGACAAAAAAGTGAAAAACACGCTTCAGCACGATAAAAACACCTCACTTTTCCCTTTGCCGGAAGCCTTCCCGACCCCATGCTAGGCGCGATGTCTGGAATAATCGCCATAGTTGGACGACCGAACGTAGGTAAGTCCGCCCTGTTTAACCGCATTATTGGGCGGCGGCTCGCTATTGTACATGATCAGCCCGGTGTGACGCGTGACCGTGTGACGGCCGAGGCTGAGTGGAAAGGTCGTCCCTACACCCTGATAGATACCGGCGGTATCGGCCTCCTGCGGGGTGAGAAAGCACAGGATGTCATCGTCAAAGCGGCAGTAGAACAGGTGGATCTGGCCATTGAATCCGCCAACGTCATCATCTTGGTGGTTAACGTGCAGGAAGGCGTCGTACCGCTTGATCTTGAAGTAGCCAAGCGGCTGCGCAGCAGCGGCAAGCCCGTGTTGCTCGCCGTCAACAAGGTGGACAATTACAGTGTGGAAGCACAGGCGGATGAATTCACCCGTCTTGGCTTTGAGAAAGTTTTTCCCGTCACGGCCATTCACGGCATCGGCATCGATGCGCTTGTGAACACGGCCGCTTCGCTGTTGCCTGCCTATGTCCCACCCGTGAAGCCCGCGGAGGGCGAAGCCCCGGGGGAAGAGGTCCTCAAGCTTGCCATCGTCGGCCGCCCAAATGTCGGCAAATCCTCCATCATCAATTCCATCACGCAATCAGAGCGCGTGATCGTGAGTGAGATCCCCGGCACCACGCGGGATGCGGTGGACGTGCCTTTCGAAGTGGAAACCGATGGCATCCGCCAGCAATACCTGCTCATCGATACAGCCGGCCTGCGTAAGGCCCGTCGTGTAGATGACAGCATTGAATTTTTCAGCGTGAAGCGGACCGAGGAAGCGATTGAACGCAGCGACATCGTCGTGCTGGTCGTCGATGCCGAAGTCAGCATCACGGAGCAGGACAAGAAGATCGCCGACAAGATCATCCAGGCCCGCAAGGCCTGTATCGTGGTGATCAACAAGTGGGATCTCGTCTCCGAAGAAGTGGCGAAAGCCCGGGAAGCGCAAGCCAAGAAGCGCAACGAAAAAGAGAACTATGACCGCGGCGGAAGGTTGATGACCACGTTCGGCGAATTCTCCGAGTGGGTGCAATCCCAGCTCTTCTTCCTCGATTACGCGCCGGTCATCTTCACCTCGGCCAAGTCCGGTTTTCATCTGGACCGGTTGTTGGAAGCTGTCCGCTATGTCGCCGCCCAGCTCAAGCAAAAGGTGCCGACCGCCATCTTGAACCGCACCTTGCAAGACGCGATCGAGCGCAAACAGCCCGTCAGCGCCAAAGGCACGCGCCTGAGCTTCTATTACGCCACGCAAGTGCGCCAGGCCCCACCGACATTCTTGTTATTCGTGAACCGGGACGAGCTCTTCTCCGACCAGTATTACAAGTATCTCTCCGGCGAATTGCGCAAAGCGTTCGGTTTCGAAGGTTGCCCGCTGATCCTCGTGCCCAAGGCACGCCCGAAAACAATCGACCCGGTCCGCAAGTACAACAAACCCAAATCACAGGCGGAACGGATCGAAGCCCGGAAACGTCCCAGCGAACGGGCGAAGGACAAGGACGGCAAGCCGAAGAGCCGTTATGCTCCCCCGACGCGCGCCGCCCGCAAAGGCCGTCCGGCGCGCATCAAGCAGCGCACTCGCCGCCACTAGCCTGCGTCCATTCATCGGAACTGGCAGGGTGCATTAGGCTTGACGAAAAAGGGGCAAAAGCGCACACCTTGCGCCATGTTCCCACAGGCATTTCTACGCAGTACCGTGGCCCTGTCCATGGCCGGATGGCTGCTGGCTTTTCAGTCTGTCACTGCAGCTCCCAAATCGCTGGTCGTCGAGGCGGGGGAGCACTCTCGGCAGAATTGCGTGATCTCGATGCCTTGGGAAAAAGGCGACACAGCCCACTACATTCTGAGGACACCGGACGGCCGCTCTCTGGCCCTCCAGAATGCTGGTGACGGCACAGCGTCATTCTTATTGGATTCACTGGCCAGCGGGAAATCGTTGAATCTTATGGTGATGAAGGCCAAGAGTGAGCCCAAGGCAGAGGCCACAGCGCGTAAGGAAGGAACGGCCATCGAACTTCAGAGCCAGGGCAAGACCGTGCTGCATTATCAGACGGCTGATACGGAAGTTCCCCGCCCGGAAATCAAGGCCGTCTACCGGCACAATTCTTATCTGCACCCCATCATGACGCCCTCAGGCAAAACCGTCACCGGTGATTATCCGCCGGATCACCTGTGGCATCGCGGCATCTGGCTGGCCTGGACACATACGGAATTCGGCGACAGCAAACCGGACTTCTGGAACCAAAGCAAAAGCGACAAGCTGAGCGCGCGTATCAACTTCGACAAATTGGAACAGACCTGGAGCGGTCCGGTGCATGCGGGATTTAAGAGCCACCACAAGTTCCTCGACTCAGGCAATCCGGTGCTGAACGAGACTTGGGAAGTGCGCACCTACGCCCTGCCCGCCTCCAGCAAGCTACACGTTATCGATCTGATCTCGGTCCAATCCTGCGCCACGGACAAGCCGCTCAAGCTGCCCAAGTATTACTACGGCGGCCTGGGCTACCGCGCGAATCCACAATGGGAAGAGAAAGGCAATGCGTTCTTCCTGATCTCCTCTGGCGAAACGGACCGGATCAAGATGAATGAACAGCGCATCAACTGGATCCACATCGGGGGCAAGACGGATGGAGAACTGACCGGTATCGCCCTCATGAATCATCCGGACAATTTCGGTTCACCTCAACCTATCCGGGTGAATCCAAAAAATCCGCAAACCTGCTTCGCCCCCTCTCAGCTCGGCGATTGGAGCATTGAACCGGGCAAGCCGCTTACCCTGCGCTATCGTTTCATCGTAGCCGATGGGGCTCCCGACAAAGCCCAGCTTGACCGACTCTGGCAGGATTTCGTCTACCCGCCACGGGTGATTGCGAAGTGATTGAGCCTTAGCCCAAAGCGGGCGGCATCGTGCGCGCCACTGGTGTCTCCATTTTGAAACTGGCATCAAACTGCGAACGCACCAGACGCGGCAGTTCATAGGTCACGTAATGGCGTGCAACTGCGATCAATACGGGCTTAACCAGAAAGCCAAAGCCACAGAGAAATGAGGGCAGTATCAGCGCGAAAAGGATGGTAAAGAAAGGCGCCCAGCCTGGGCGTTTCAATTTCAATCCCATCCAGGCTCCCATCCAACCAAGCAGGAAGTAATCGAAAACGTGCGTTATCAGGTGTTTTCCGATCACAAGAAAACCCAAGATCCCGGCGAGCATATCGGAGCCTTCGAGCACGAACAATTTGAGGCCTCCGTACAGAAGATAGACAAACAGCATAAAAAACGGCCAGAAGAAGACCCGGTGAATGACCTTCCAATGTGCCCGTACAATCTCCTTGATCGTCAACGGGGTGCTTAACAAGAGTTCAAAAACGCCAGATTGCCGGGCCGATGCAAAAAAACTGCAAGCATGAACCACCAGCAGCAATTTCAACGGCAGAAGGATGAACCATTCCAGCGGACTGCCCGTAAACGGCACGTATAGCAGGCTGTAATCTTCAAAATAAATCATATCAACCACCAGCATAGCTGTCCCTAAAACCGCCAGCATAATGCTGGTGACCCGCATGCTTTGGCCGGGGCGCATCAGAAACATCGCCGGATTGATATCCAACCATTGCGCTCGCTCGCCGAAACTGGTCTTTTGGCGCTTTCCTCCCCATCGGGTTGATAACCAACCTCCAGGTTCTTTCACCGGCCTCTGCCAGATCTTGGGCAACTGCCAGACTGTCAGGCCGAGCAACATGAAGGCCAGTAGCAACGAGCTGATGAACGGATACCAGTAAAGCTGGGGCGTGGCGCCATACTTCATGCTGCCCGTGTAAAACAAAGAAGCCACCGGACTGCACGTCACCCAGGCCAACTCCTCATTCCCACCACCCAGATTGGCCAAGGAAAATACAACCGGTGTCAGCAGACAGAAAAGAACCAGCACACCGGCGGATATGCTCAGACTGTGCATCACCTCGTTCACCCGGGCGGAAGCCCAAGTCCCCGCCGCCATCGCAAAGAAGAGAAGATTGATGAGCGCCAATGAAGTCCTGGCAAATTCACCAAATGTCACCCCTCCCATCAGCAGCGGCAGCGACAGCACCGGAATTATGGCCAGGAGCCAGTAGAAAGCATTCAAGGCCACGGCACTGAACTTACCCAGCACCACATCGTAGCCCTTTAGGTCCGTGAGAAAGAGCAGGCCTAAAGTTCCTTCCCGGCGTTCCTCGCTCAAGATATCGGCGGCACCAAAAAGCCCGGCCAATACGCAGACAGCCGCCGCATACCCCGACAAGATCCGGAACAACGCCTCGCCCCAGCCTCGCGGACTCCCCATCAACCCCATCATCATCACCAGCAGCAAGGCCAGGCCAAAAGCGGCCCCACCGATGAGCCACCGCCAGCGATACGTGGCTGGTTTGCGCGCCAGCACCCGCAATTCCCGCTGGACCATGGGCAGAAAAGTCATGCCCTTATCCTTTCACGCTCCCCACGGCATCGAAGCGTGAAGCAGCCAGATCGCGCAGTTTCTCCTGCAAGCCATGCCACGCCCGCAAGCCAAAGAACAAGTTCGCCCCCAGCCCGGCCATCAGCCAGATGGTGATGAAAAGATTCTCGAACCGGCCCCAGCTCGCAAACCGGCCCACTACTGCGATAAACGTGAAGAAGCCGATGATCATCAGCCAGGGCAGCACCAAAACCCGGGCCAGTGTGGCTCCGCTGGCCCGGGTGGCATAGCGATTGTTCAGCCCCAGCCACATGCCGATATATGAGATGGCAAACATGTCCGCCACCAACATCGCCATCGCTCCCAGCCACCAGGTGACGATGCCCCCGCTCGCCTTCTCCGACAGGATGAAGAGAAAATGTATCACCAACACCAGCATGGTCGGCCAGAGGAACTGTCGTTTCAACGCCTGAAACTGGCCCCGGATGATCTCTGAGACTTCCAACGGTGTGGAGAGCAGCAGCTCCAGCGCCCCGCTCTGCCGGTCGTGGTTGAACCGGTGCGCCGCTTCGATGGCCAGCCAGATCTTCAGCACCGTAGTGAGGATCAGTCCCGTGATGATATGCACGCCTTCATCCATCCAGTCGTTCGGATTCTCCACCAAGCCCCAGAGCCAGAGCATGCCCAAAAAGCCCAGCACACCCCACACGATGGCCGGCTTCAGGCGGTTTCTTGAGCCCAGCCAGAACGTGGGCGATTCATCCAGCAGCTTGCTGCGATAGCTGAAACGCTGTGCCGAGGTGCCGTGCGACCAGAGCTTCCAGCGTTGCTTCCATTGCAGACCGCGGATGGTATCCGCCTTGTCCTGCCAGATGCGCGGCAGTTTCCATTGCGCGATGAAGACCAGCAGCCAAGCGGTGATGTGCCCCACCAGCAAGGACACCCAGACATTGTCGCTGATCTTGGGCTGGTCCAGCGAATCCAGCAATTCACTGAAGCCATAGATCGGAGAAACCCAGCCAAAGACCGCTTCCGTCCACCATTGCTCGGCTTGACCGTTCAGACCCAGAAGCCGCTCAATCAGCAGCCAACCGATGATTCCCCACCCTGCGCACAGAAAAGTCATAAGCACCACCGTCAGGCTCATGGCCGCCCGTTCTCCTTGAACGAATGTGGAGATGCACAAGCCTGCAGCCAGCGAGAGGAAAAGCGTGTTCAGCAGGACCAACAGCATCACCCCATACTGCTCGAGCGTCATTCCTCCCAGCAGCAAAGGCAGCGCCAAAACGGGGAACATGGCCACCAATCCGTAAAGCGAGTTCAATGAAGTCGCCGCCAGTTTGCCGAACAGGACCTCGAAAGCTTTCAAGTCCGTCAGGAACAGCAGCCCCAACGTCCCCTCGCGTCGCTCCTCGCTGACGCAGTCTGCTGTGTTACGCACTCCGGCAAAAAGGCAATAGATAAAAGAGAAAATCGAGAGGGAGATGAAAATGCTTTTGCTGATCTGAGCGGTCTGGCCGGAATCCCTGGTCAGCAGCAGAATCCACGCAGCGATGATGATGGCCACCGCCGCCGCCACAAAGCGCACCCAATAGGTGCCCCGCCGCCGTGAGGCCGCCCGCAACTCCCGCTCGACTACTGGAAAAACTTTCATGCTTCAGCCAACTTCACATCTGCACTGTCCTCGACTTGAACAAACCCATCACATACTTCATCTGCGCCCAGAATCCGCTCTCCGCCCGGAGCGAGGCATAATCCCGCATCCGCAAGCATTCCCGGCGGCTGATCCAGAGCAGCACGAGGTTATTGACCGTGCCGAGGATGAGCCAGAGCGTCAGAAAATGCCATTCTTCAAACTGCCGGGAGAATTCCTTTACCACCGGCCATTTGAACACCTCGGAAAAAAGGAACATGCAAAACGCCCCCGTCACGATAATTCCCCACGTGGGCAGACTCAGCCAGATGAGCCCGCCAACCGCTGCATTGAACTCATTGCGCGAGATCAACCCCATCCAGGTCGCCGTCCAGCGCAGTACATACAGGTTGAACAGCAGCATGCCGATGAGCGAGAGCCAGACCAGATAACGGAAATACTGGAATTTCACACCGTGGTAATAGGTCCGGTCATGCATCATGAAAAAGACATCCACGATGATCACCCACACGACGGGCCAGAGCAGCTTGCGATTGATGCCCCGGAAATGTTCGCTGAGGATGTCTCGCACCTGCAACGGCGTGGCCAAGATCAGCTCCATCGCGCCGGATTGGCGATCGCGAAAGATCCAGGTAGCCGCCTCGCCAGCCATCCACCCGAGCAGCCACAGATGAGTCATGGTCATGATGAAGGAGTAGCCGTCCGAATCGCGCCAGTCATCCGGATCCAGAAACCAGCCAAGGGCGAAGATAAGGGTCGTCGCCGCGAAGATGATCAAGGTGACGTTCAGCCCCAACCGACTGCGTCGCACCAGCCAGGAGATCGGCTCCTCGTTCAGCACCGGCTGATGCCGCCAGCGGAGCCAGTGGAACAGGCGTTTCCACAAATCCTTGAGCTTGCGCCCCCGATTGCGCCGGGTGAGCTGCAACTCCTGTTCGCGCCAGATGCTCTCCGTCCGTTTGCTGGCCAGATGAAATGCCCGCCACGCGATCAAATGCTGCACGATCAGCGAGACCCAGAACAGATAGTAGAACTGGCCGAAATAGAGCTTGGGGCCCACCGCCATCACCGCCGTGAAACCCGGGGACAGCGTGAAAATGCTCAAATAATAGGGCAACAAATCCTGGGTGAGATGAAAATACGGGATGGAACTGGCCACCAACCCGGCTCCGAAAGGAATGCCCACCACGAGAAATGCCATCGTCGCCAGCCAGGCCATTATGGATGCCCATGACGTTGTCAGGCGCGAAGACCAATAGGCGGCCAGTGCAAGTGACAGTAGCATGCTGTTCGCGCAGGCGAACACCACCCGCACATACATCTCGAATTCCACGCCGCCGAAAAGAAAGCCGATGGCCATGATCGGCAAGATCGCGATGACGCGATATGCCGCCCCCAGCGACCCTGCCGAAATCTTCCCCGCCACCACATCGTAGCCGCTCAGATTCGTGAGGAAGAGCAATCCCAGCGTACCTTCACGCTTCTCACGGCTGATGGAATCTGCCACACCACTGCCCGCCAGCAAACAGATCATCCCAGCCAGCGCCGAGAGCGAGTAGAAGAGGGCCTTGCCCAGTTCATGCGCCGGTTCACGCCGCATCGCCAGCCAGAAAAGGAAAAAGATCATCAGCGCCACACTGACCGCCACCACACGATTCCAGTACGTGGCTTTTTGACGCGACGCCTCGCGCAGCTCACGACCAACGACGGGAAGGAAACGTTTCAAAACCAAACGCCCCTCCCTTCCCGCTCCACTATCGGCAGCCACCCGAATCCGTTCCATGCCCGGTGTGCAGCCATCAACTCCTCCTTTTTAAAATTACTGGGTCTCCCCGCGTGTCACGCGCATGAAGACCTCTTCCAAACCCAATTCATCTTCCCGCAAGCCCACCAGCTTCAATCCTCCTCCGATCAAGGTCGTCGCAATGAAAGACGCATCCGTCTCGTGATCCTTCAACGTCACCTTAAGCTGATCTTCCACCGGTTCGATCTCCGTCACCTCCGGATTCTCCTTGAGCAATTCGCTCGCGCGTTCCATGCCTTCCGTGACCTTCACCCAGAAGACCCGGCCGCTCATCTGATCCCGCACGCCCTGTACCGGACCGCTATAGATCAGCTTGCCCTTCTCGATGATCGCCACGCGATCGCACAAGGTCTGCAGCTCGCTCAAGATGTGGGAGGAGATGATGATCGTCTTCCCCATCCGTTGCAGTTCCTCCAGGATTGCCATCATCTCGATGCGCGCCCGCGGATCCAGACCGCTCGCCGGTTCATCCAGCAGCAGCAGTTTCGGATCATGGATGAGCACGCGCGCCAGCCCCAAGCGCTGTTGCATGCCGCGGCTCAACGCCCCAATCAATGCCCCCTTCTTCTCGCTCAGCCCCACGAGTTCCAGCACATCGCTCACGGTCTTCTCCCGTTTGCCGCTGGGGATGCGATAGCACGCGCCGAAGAAATCCAGATACTCCGTCACCTCCATGTCCTTGTAGACACCGAAGAAGTCCGGCATGTAACCGATGACGTGCCGCACCGAGTCCGCATCCCTCACCACATCATGCCCCAGTATCTCCGCGCGTCCTGAGGAGGGCGTGAGAAACGTGGCCAAGATGCGCAGCGTCGTCGTCTTGCCCGCGCCGTTCGAGCCGATGAAGCCGAACAGGTCGCCCTGGTTCACCGTCAGGTTCAGATTGCTGAGCGCCGTCATCGCCCCGTAGGTGCGCGTCAGCTCGAAGGTCTGCACGGCGGGTATCTTGGTGTCAGTTGCCATAGGACATTCTCATTGTGGTACCGGGGCCATCACACGGAACAGCGTGTCGCGCGTGCTCCGGCGCGGATCAAATTTATTGAGGGCCGGGATCGGCGCATGTCCGCCCGCCCAGGCGAGCAGACACACCTGCCCGCGCTTCAAGCCTTCGCTCAGTTCAAAACCCTGCGGCAGCATGAACGGCCCCCGATGATTATAATTCTGCTGAGTAGCAGTTGGGAGTTTGCCAAAGAACGAGGCCGCCGCCAGATGCTGCGCCGGATTCGGCAGGTAATTCGCCTGCGAACTACCGAATGCATCCCGGCGCCGTTCGGCTGCCATGGAGAAATTGGACGTGTTCTGCTGTACGAAATCCTCCAGCCGTTGCCCGGTGATCTTGCTCACGTTGACCGACCGCCGCTCACCCGCCTGCATCCGCTGCACCTCGATCACCCGGTCCTCCACCACCAGCCACAGCCGGTCCGCCGGCCGCTTCAACTTGTTCTCCAGCCGCACCGTGATATCCGAGCCGTTCTTCACCACCTCCATCGCAAACGGCTCCTCGCCCGTTTGCAACCAGTCGCTCACGAAAAGCTGGCTCGTCCACACCGGCACAAACACATCCGCGGCGAAGCCCTTGCCCAATTGCGTGACATCCGAACGGCTTAATTCCTGCGCCGAAGACCAGGAACCCTGGAACTCACCCCGGAACGTCGCGTGCGGCACTTCCGTCCCTACCGGATAACGCGAATTGGACGGCGAATAACACGAGGCATACGTGCGCCCGCGCATATCGGCCTTGCCATTGTGCGACATCACATCCACCACATGCAGCTCGTTCCACTCGCTCTCACCCGCGCGCAGCATGAAACCGATCCAGTAGATCAACAGCGAGAAGCCCACCACATAACATGGGAACGTGATCCACGTCAGCATCTGCCGGTTGATCTTCTTCAGCCACCATTGGTCCAGCGGCCCGATGACCACCAGATACACCGCGAGCAACAGGAGCAGCCAGCTCACCGGCAGCTTGCGCACCTGTTTGGAATCGATCATCGCGCCGATGGGGCCATCGATGCTCTGATAATTGGGGAAGCTTTGGTTGCCCTGGGTTTTCTCCGCGAACCAGCCCGACGGCACCTCCGCGACTTGTGCCCAGAACCAGTTCCGCCCCTTCCACGAACGGAACGGCTCCCGCTCCGGACTGAACGTCAGCACCGTCAATTTTCCCCGCCCCCGCTCGGTCTGCACCACCAACGGCCGATCCGCCGCCGATACCAGCGTCCTGCCCTCACGGACAGTTGTTTGAAATATCGGTGTCGTTGCTTGCAGGAATTCAGCGCTTTCCTCCCGCTTGCGTCCCGTGCCGGAGTAGTACTGTCCCTGTGATTTCAGTCCCGCTCCGGTCCACGCATAACCATCCAGCTCTTTGCCGGCTTCCACCGATTGCGATCCGCCAAACCGCAGCGGTATCAACGGCGCCAGCCAAGGCAGACCGTTCAGATCGCCCGGTTGCTCCACGCCCACAATCAAATGCCCGCCGGCATGCAGCCAGGAAACCAGCGCTGCCGCTTGCGGAGCCCCGATCTCCAACGCCCGTTCGGTGTTCACATAGATGACCTGCAAGCCTTCCAACGGGATGGGCCCATCCGGTAAAAATGCCGGATCAAGCCGGACCACTTCCACCCCTTGCTCCCCCTGGCTGTTCGCCACGTCAGGGAGGATCGGTTGCCCGCCGAAAGTCCGCGCGATGGTTCCCACCAGCATCCCGTTCCAAGCGAGGTCCTTACGGATGCTCAGGTTCTTCACCTCCGCCCGCTTCTTCTCCTTCTCGTCATAGAGCACCGCCCGCCATTGCGAATACCGGCCCGCCGAGGCGAACACCGGCACCACGATCCGCTTCCGCGTATTCGTCGGCAGCTCCACCGGCACGCGCCGCGCCTGACCGCGACCAGCCTGTTCATTGGTCAGCTCGATGACTCCGCTGAAGGGTGGACCGTCATTGAAGATCTCGAACGAAGCCGGGAACCAGTTCGCCTCCCGTACCGTGCCCTCGTAGCCGAGCTTCACATCGAACTCGAACTCCGCCCGCGCCACCCCCGCCAGCATGAGCCAGCCCAGCGCGACCACCAACCACGTCACCTTGCGAAAAATATTTTTAACAGCCTGCAAGCATCCTCCCCCATCTCTTTGGCGTAATACCCTCTTTCATGGGAACGCCCGAAAGTTAATCACCCTCAAGACCATGCGCAATTCACAAGTGACAAAAATGTGACTTTGGATTGTTTGCTTAAAACCCTCGCCTTGGCCTGCGTAAACGCTGCCTCGTTGAGTCTTGAACTCGGAATCGTGATGTTTCTCCCTTTTCCACATCTGCCTCTCTCCTTTTAATCTTGTGCCCAGCAAGACCTCCGCAGGCCACTGGCATAAACCGATTGCGGTTTACGTCCTCAACATCTCACAATCTTCCCCCATTGCCAACCGAGAAATTAAATTTATTTTTACCATCCATTATCTGGGCTAATCCATCTTGAGCTACACCCTTCCTCACTCCTTTGAACCTACCTCGGCACATGTACACAAGTGCCGAGGTTTTCTACCCATTCCCGCCTTTGGCCCCCCCCCGCTCATGCAGCCCTTGCTAAACAAGAAAAGCTGGAACCACTCACACAATGAACTCGACACTTTCCCTGCCCAGATAAGAATTTTCCCGATCGCGGTTCAATGTTATGAGCCCACAAACCAATCACCTCGGCCAGCCCGTCGGCGCACCTCTGCCCGATTGGCAACCACCCGCCCTGCCCGCCCGTGCCCCGATGACCGGCCGCTTCTGCCGCTTGGACCCCTTGGATGCCACCGCTCACGCCCAAGCCCTCCATACCGCCAATCAATTGGACACGACAGGCAAGATGTGGACCTATCTTCCCTACGGTCCCTTTGCCGATTTTACCAGCTACCATGCTTGGCTGGACTCCATGAGCAAAAGCACCGACCCGCTCTTCTACACCATCATCAATCTACAGAGTGGAGAACCCGTCGGCCTGGCCGCCTACCTCCGCATCACTCCCGGCAGCGGCACGATTGAGGTCGGCCACCTGAACTATTCGCCCTTGCTGCAAAAGACTCCCGCCGCCACCGAGGCCATGTATCTGATGATGGCCCACGCCTTCTCCCTCGGCTATCGCCGTTACGAATGGAAATGCGATTCCCTGAACGCCCCTTCCCGCGCCGCCGCCTTGCGACTCGGCTTCAAGTTTGAAGGCATCTTCCGCCAGGCCACCGTCGTCAAAGGCCGCACCCGCGACACCTCCTGGTATTCCCTCATCGACACCGAATGGCCCGCCCTCCACGAAATCTTCCAACGCTGGCTGCACCCCGATAATTTCGACTCCCAAGGCCACCAACGCCTCCGCCTGTCCGAATTGACTTCAACAGTCACTAGCCGGTAGCGATTGCTTGTGGCGGCTTCCCCTGGAGCGCCGACGTCTCGTCGGCAGCAACGCCCCTAAGCAAAGTCAGTTCGGAAATCATCCAAAGAATGAGGCGAGAATATTTCTTTCGATGTTCAACCTTGGACCTTGGACCTACCCCACCTCAGCCTTCCCATTCACCCGCGGATCACCCGCTCCCTGAAACACCCCATCCCCCGACTGTGCGATTGCCTGACATGCCCCGAACGAACTCATCACTTTCAGCGTATGCCCGCGTTCCTTTAATGGGCCGGTGATCAGCTCGCCCGCTCGCGCCTCGATCTTCACCTCGTCCGGGCTCCACTGGTGATGCACATTCGCCTGCTGCAAGGCCCGTAACGGTCCCATGCCGAAATCGATATGCCGGATCAGCGCCAGCACCACCTGGCTGATGATGGTCGGTCCACCGGCTGCGCCCGCAGAAAACACCGGCTTGCCATCCTTCAACACGATCGTCGGGCTCATGCTGGAGAGCGGACGTTTGCCCGCCGCCACCGCATTCGCCTCGTTGCCCAGCAATCCGAAAGAGTTCGGCACCCCCGGCTGGATGGAGAAATCATCCATCTCATTGTTCAGCACCACGCCCGTGCCCGGCACCACCACCTTGGAACCGAACGTCGTGTTGATCGTGGCCGTGCAGGCCGCCCAGTTGCCCTCGGCATCCGCCACCGTGAAATGCGTCGTGTGCTTGCTGAAGATGTCCGTCGTCGCATTCGGCGGCGTGCCATGTTTCTCTACCTTGCCCGCGCTCTTGCGATTGATCCGTAGCGCCAGCTCCTGGGCGTATGCCTTGCTGGTCAATCCGCGCGGCACGGAGACAAAATCCGGATCACCCAGCCACCACGCCCGGTCCGCGAAAGCCAGCTTCATCGCCTCGATGATCAGATGATACGTCTCCACCGAATCCGGCCCGTATTTCGGCAGATCAAAATGTTCCAGGATATTAAGTATCTGCGCCACATGCACGCCGCCGGAACTCGGTGGCGGCATGCCGATGATCTCATGATTGCGATACTTTGTCCGCAATGGCTCCCGCAGCTTGGCCTGGTAATTGGCGAAATCCGCCACCGTCATGATTCCCCCGTTCGCCTGCATCCACTCCGCCGTGCGCTGCGCGAACTCTCCACGGTAAAACCATGCGCTGCCCTCTTTCCCGATCGCCCGATAGGTCTTGGCCAGATCCGGTTGCTTCAGCAGTTCCCCCAATTTCCAGGCACCACCATCCCGCTTCAGGAACACCCGGCGGCTGGCGGGAAACTGCGCCAGCTCCTTCACCGCCTTCGCACTCCGTGAGGCATACTCCGGCGTGACTCTAAATCCATTCCAAGCGACATCGGCCGCTGGCGAAAAGACATCCTCCAGCTTCAGTTTGCCATACTTTTGCTGCGCCAGTTCAAACGCCGCCACCTCACCCGGCACACCCGCGGCCAAGGCTCCCGTCTGGCTCCATTCCGGCATCGCCTTGCCATCCTTCAGATACATGTCCCGCGTCGCGGCACCCGGTGCCATCTCCCGCCCGTCGATCACCGCCACCTCGCCATTCGCCCGGCGGATGACCATGAAACACCCGCCGCCGATGCCCGAATTGAACCCATCCACCACCCCCAACATCAAGCCCGCCGCGATTGTCGCATCCACCGCATTCCCGCCCTGCTTCAAGATATCCAGCGCCACCTTCGTCGCCAGTGGATGCACCGTGGCCGCGACGCCATGCACCGTGGCCGCCCGCACCTCGTTCACGCCCAAGGCAAACCCTGAGGCCATGAGCGGCAGCGTCTTAAGAAAATCTCGGCGGTGCATGATGGCTAGCCTCTAGGAGTTGACGCCCTTGGTAAAGCGATAAGGGATCTTGTCCGTATCCCACGGCAGCCGCCAATGATCGGGATCTTCATACTGGTAGGCTATGTCCACCAAGTTCAGCACCAGCCCGGTTTCATTGCCGATATTTTGCACCCCATGCCAGACCCCCGGCGGGATCACCAGCAGCCCTGGCCTCACTGTCCCCAGCCGGAAAACATTCACCATCTTGAAAGTGGGTGAATCGGCACGTGCATCATACAAGACCACTTTCACCAAACCGCTGTTCACGAACAGCCGGTCGATCGTCAGCGCATGTGTATGCCAGGCGGACAATCCGCCGGGCAACAGGCTCACCTGGAACACTTGATCCACCTCGCCCGTATCCAGTGCCCAGTCCTTCCGGAAAATCTCCGTCAGGTGACCGTTCTCTTTGGAGACATGTTTCACCTCACGCAGCTTCACCCCGTCGATCAGGGTTTGCAGTTGGGTCCAGTCCGCGGTCACGCTCTGGCCATCCTTCCGGCTGCCAGCGATCATCCCGCTAAGCTTGGGTTGTGTCTTCTTCCTTACTTTTGTTGCCATGGGTAAAACGCTCTTGCCGTCGGGCTATTTATTCTCATTTCGCCTTGGGCGGCAAGCCGCGTCGTTGCCGCGCCCGGTCGATGGCTGAACCCTTTCGGCGATCCGTCAGCCAGTAATGGATCGTGGCCGGATGCCAGCCCAGCTTTAAAGTTATCTTCCGCACCAGATTCTTGAAAGCGCTATTGAGCAGCACCCTCACCGGATACCATTTCAACGCCTCGGTGCGGAAACTGAGTGCATGCTCCAACAATTCCCGCTCCCGAAAATCCAGCTCCCCCCGCATCCGCCGCCAGCACTCTTCCTGTGACTGCGCCAGCCGCTTGGCGTAAGCATCTGGTTGCGCCACGGAAGGCACGATCATCACCGTCAGTTTAGGCACCAACTGAAGCTTCTTCCCAGCCTGCCATGCCCGGAATAACCAGTCCTGAGAAGGGAAATTATGTATTTCACGATAAAACCTCCACGGCCCAACGCTCTCAAACAGTTCCCGCCGAAAGACCCACGAAGTGGCCGGGACGAACATTCCCGGATCATAAAATCCTGTCGGTGTCGCCCCATATAGAAAATGACGGCTCTCCGGTTCCCCCACGGCGGTCAGCGCAAAGACCAGGTCCGTCTCCCCTTTCTCTAAAGCCGCCACCGCCTCCTGCAAATGTTCTGGGAACCAAAGGTCATCATGGTTCAGGAAGGCAAAATACTTCCCTTTCGCCTGCCGCATTCCCTCATTGTTTGGGCCCGACATTTCCCCTACATTCTGCGCCAGGTTATGGAACCGGATGCGCGCGTCCCCGAATCCCGCCACCACCGCCGCTGTATCATCCGTGCAGGCATCCCCGATGACCAGCAGCTCCCAATGCGGATACGACTGCGCCAGCACCGACTTGATCGCGATCGCCAGCACGTTGCTGCGATTATACGTCGCGATGATGACGGAGACCTTGGGTGTCGCCTCTCGATTGGCCATGCTCAATTCCCCCATCATCGGAAAACGCCCCCAATTGAAAAGCTCTATCCGCAAAAAGCCGCCGCTCAATGGCTTGGAGCCTGTTTGAAAAAGGGCTTGATGATGGCTGCGCCGGTGGGAAGACGACCTTCGTCCAAACGGGTTGAGGCTAGGCGCGGCGAGGGAGCATAATGATGAACAAATCTGTGACCGAGCCGCTGGGAAGCCGAACTTCGGCCAACGCCTCAACCCGTTTAGACCAGCAGACAGCGCCAATGCCTTTTTCATACAGGCTCTCAAAGGCCGAAAAAGATTGCACTCTATTCTCCGGCTGTTATTCGCATGGAAACCAATGACTATCCTGCATGGCCACCGGTGAACCAGCACCCGCAACCAACCCGCGCAAGCCGGGCTTCCTGACGAAGCGCCTTGTAAGCGACCTCGCAACCGCCTTGGCCCTCGCTTTGCTGGTCTCCGTCATCTGGATCACCAACTCCGACCTCTGGACCCGTGCGAACTGGGACCTGCCCGCCGATTACGGCGGGGATAGCCATCAAATCCTCGGCTGGATCAAGGCCGCTTCCGAAGGTGACTACCATCTGCTCGACATCATCCATGTTTCCCGGCTGGGGGCTCCGTTCGGGGCGAACTGGAACGATTACCCGATGTACGAGAAGGCCTATACCATTTTGCTCGGCTGGCTGGCCCGCAGCATCGGCCTCATGGCGGCCGCCAATGTCGGCATGATGCTCACTCATGCGCTGGCCGCGGCCTCGTTCTATCTGGCCTGCCGCTGGTTCCGTTGGCCGCGCCTCTGGAGCATGGTCGGCGCCCTGCTCTTCGGCTTTCTCTATTACAACACCATGCGGGCGCTGGGACACTTGCTGCTGGGACTGACCTACACCGTGCCATGGGCGATCCTCTCCTCCTGGCTCATCGCCAGCCGTGCGCGCTTGCCCCGTTTCTCACGCGCTTGGAAATTTTGTCTCGGAGTCTCCTTTCTCATGGGCATCAGCAACCCCTATTACCTGAACATCTACGTGCAGTTCACCCTGCTCTCACTGCTCTTCATCTGGTTCACCAACCGTCGCCGCGAGAATCTGGAGGCAGGCATCTTCTGCCTCCTCACTTCAGCCGCCGGTTTCATCCTGGCCCATACGGGGGCCTTGCTCTTCCGCCTGTTTGCCGGAGCCAACCCCTACGCCATCGCCCGTCGCTATAACGAATCCGAACTCTACGCCCTGCGCCCCATCGAACTCATCATCCCGCCGATGGGCCACCGTCTGGAATGGCTCTCCAACATCGGCTTGCGTTATCAGAATGAGACGCTCAACCGGGGCGAGATTTTCTCCCCTTACCTGGGGATTCTGGGCCTCGTCGGTCTCGGCCTGCTGATCGGCTTCAGCCTGCATCGGCTGGTGCGCAACCAGTCTCAAAGCATCCCGTTGCCTTTCTGGCAAACGCTCTGGGTGCTGGCTTACTCGGTGGTCGGCGGGGTGAATGGCTGGCTTGCCTATTGCGGGATCGGCGTTTTCCGCGCCAGCAACCGCAACAGCCTGTTCATCGCCGGCCTTGTGCTCCTCTGGCTCGTCCCGCGCATGCGCACCTGGACGAAGAATTGGTCGCCACCCAAAACCATCGCTCTGGCGCTGTTCCTCGTTTGCTTTGGGATCGCCGATCAGCTCCCTCATGCCTCCCGCGAAACCAAGCGCGCGAAAATCCAGGCTGATGTCACTGATGACCGCATCTTCAGCGAACAGTTGGAGGCCAAGGTGCCCGCCGGCTCCATGGTTTTCCAACTGCCTCTCTCCGTTTTCCCCGAAGGCAATCCGGTCATGGACATGGATTCCTACGAGCATCTTCGTCCCTACTTTTTCACCAGGTCACTGCGTTTCACCTACGGCAGCAACAAAGGCCGCAGTGACAGCTCCTGGCAGGCGGAGATCGAACGTCTCCCGGCCAGTGAGATGACCAAGCGCCTGGAAAGGCTTGGCTTCAGTGTACTACTCATCAATCGCAAAGGCTTCGTGGATGATGCCCAAGGGCTCTTGAGTTTTCTCGGCAAGCTGGGTTATCAGGACCGCTTGGAAAACCAGGCGAAGGACATGGTCGCAGTTTTCCTCAAACCCGTTCCCGATCCGGAACTGCCCCGCACCGACCTCTACCCGGTCAATAACTACGGCCACTTCTGGCGCCGGTTCGACAGCAACGAGAACGAAGTCCTCTGGCTTTCCCAGGCCTATGCTGAGATCCAGATAAACCGGGATGTCATCAAGGGCAAAAAAGTCCGGCTCCGGGCCCGGATCAGCGTGCCCAACGACCGGACGGTGAGTTTCATGATCAGTCACCGGGTGATCGTGAAAAAGCTGCTGGAGAAAGACATCATCCACCAGGTCGAGTTCGAGTTCGATGTCCCCCCGACGGGAGAACTACTGCGTATCGACACCGACCGCCCCCAGGCTGGCTTTCAGAACTCCGCCGTTCTGACGGCGACTTTTGCATTGCTCAGTTTCGAACTGACCCCGCTGCCTTGACGCCAATAAAAAAGCCGGAGCAACTTAATGCTCCGGCTTGAGTTGTTAAAGCTTGTCGCTTAGCGCTGCACGCGGGCGCCGCCGCCCTTCATGAGCTTCTCGACTTCGCCCTTGTCGGCCATCGAAGTGTCGCCCGGCGTGGTCATGGCCAGCGCACCGTGCGCCGCACCATATTCCACGGCCTTCTGTGCATCACCCGTGGTCATCAGACCATAGATGAAACCGGAGGCGAAGCTGTCACCACCGCCGACGCGGTCGAGGATCTCGAGGTCAGGATACTGACGGCTCTGGTAGAAGTTGCCGTTGTACCAGGCGATCGCATTCCAGTCGTTGATCGTCGCGGTCTTCGCGGCGCGCAACGTCGTGGCGGTCGCCTTGAAGTTCGGGAATTCCTTGATGGCGGCTTCGATCATGCGCTTGAACGCGGTCACGTCGATGTGCAGGAGGTTCTCATCCGCACCTTCCACGTGGAAACCGAGGCTCGCGGTGAAGTCTTCCTCATTGCCGATCATCACATCGACATACTTCGCGATCTCGCGGTTCACTTCTTGGGCGCGCTTCTGGCCACCAATGCTCTTCCAGAGCGACGGACGGTAGTTCAGGTCGTAGGAAACGATGGTACCGTATTGCTTGGCCTTCTTCACGCAATCGATCACGAGTTGGGGCGTCGTGTCCGAAAGCGCAGCGAAGATACCTCCCGTATGCAGCCAGCGCACGCCGTCCTTGCCGAAGATCTGGTCCCAATCGAAATCGCCGGGCTTGAGATGGCTCGCCGCCGTGTTGCCACGGTCCGGGATGCCCACCGCACCGCGCATGCCGTAACCGCGTTCGGTGAAGTTCAAACCATTGCGCGTGTCACGACCAATGCCGTCGAACTTCTCCCACTTGATGTAATCCGTGGCGACGCCGCCTTGGAGGATGAAGTCTTCCAGCAAACGGCCCACGTCGTTATCAGCAAAGGCAGTAGCGACCGCCGTCTTCATGCCGAAGCAACGGCGGAGACCGCGAGCGACGTTATATTCGCCGCCGCCTTCCCAGACCTTGAATTCACGGGTGGTGCGGACACGGCCTTCACCGGGGTCCAAACGCAGCATGATTTCACCGAGGGCCAGCATGTCCCAGCGGCAGGAACCGGCGGGTTTAACGTTCAAAGTAGACATGGATCAATCGTATTTCTGTACGGGTTAATGTTTCGTAGTTGTTGGCACGAAACGCCCGGACTCTGGGGAAAAAGCCCGGTTCCCTCAACTGTTTTTTAACCCACTATTCTCCCGGCTAATCCTCCGTTACAAGAATCCGGCTTGCCAAACTGCCTTCTGGACAGCAAAAAATGGCTATCCACATGATGTGCCTCTGGGCCATACGCCGTACCCTCGTGTCGGCTTTGACTGTATTCCTGCTACTTTGCCTAGGCCTTGCCCCTGTCTGCGCCCAAAACCAGTTGCCCCTGCTCACGGAAGCCCGCCAGATCCGCCAGCTTTCCCCCGAGGATGCCTTGCGCGGCTATCCCGTCCGGGTCCAGGCCGTCGTCACTTTTTACCGAGCGGACATCTGCCGTGAACTGACCATCCAGGATTCCTCCGGCGGCATCTATGTGACGAACACCTCTCCCAAAGGCTACCAGCTAAAGGCCGGGGATCTCGTGGAGGTGGTCGGACGCAGTGGTCCCGGCAGCTACGCTCCGGTCATCATCCTGTCCAACCTTACGGTGTTGGGCCACGAATCCCTGCCCCCGGCTCCCGAAATCCCCCTCGAACGCATCTTCAGCGGCAGTGAGGATTGCCAATGGCTGCAAGTCCGGGGCACCGTGCGTTCCGCCACCAAGCTGCGCACCGATGGTTCCCACATGCTTCAGTTCGAACTGGCCACCAGCGGCGGACCCATCACCGTCCGTGTGCCCGAGTATCACGCCACCTTTGCCCGGCAGTTGGTCGATTCGGAAGTCGCCGTACGCGGTGCTTGCATGACCTTCTTCAACAACCGCCGCCAGATGACCGGCATCCGGATTTCAGTCCCGTCTCTCGACCAGATCACGCTGCTTAAGGCCGCACCGGCTGATCCCTACTCCGTCCCTTTGCGGACCATCCGCAGTCTGCATCAGTTCGATCCGCAGGCACCTTTCGGTCATCGCGTCAAAGTGCAGGGTGCCGTGCTGATGCAGGAGCCCGGACTCTCCCTCTTCATCCGTGATGACACCCAAGGGCTCTGGGTGAAGACCAAGCAGACCAACATCTTGAACCACGGCGATCTCGTGGAGGTGTTGGGCTTCCCGGCCAATGGCGAATACTCTCCGACGCTCGAAGACGCCATCTATCGCCAGACAGCCTCCGGCCCGCTTCCCCTGGCCACTGTGCTCTCGACTGAAGCAGCCCGCCAAGGCGCTCATGATGCCAATCTGGTGCAGATGGAAGGCCAGTTGCTGGATTGGATCCAGACTCCTTCCGAGCATGTCCTTATCATGCAAGACAAGGACTGGACCTATCGCGCCCACCTGTCGAAGACCAACACGGCAGCCTTCGCTCCGCCACCCAAGCTCAGCCAGATCAAACTGACCGGCATCTGCCTGGTGCAAGTCGGCAGCCAGCGCTGGCCGCAGGCGTTCCGTTTGCTCCTCCGTTCCCCGGATGATGTCCAACTGCTGCGCCCGCCCCCCTGGTGGAATCGTACCCGCGTCCTCACCGCCCTAGCTTTCACCGTCAGTTTATGCCTCGCCGGACTGGTCTGGATCATCACCCTGAAACTGCAAGTGCGGCAGCAAACCGCCGTCATCCAGCAGAAGGCTGAACGGGAAGCCGTGCTGGAAGAACGCACGCGCATCGCGCGAGAGTTCCATGACACCATTGAGCAGCAGCTCGGGGCCATCCTGTTGCAGATGCAGGCGGCGCGCTCACGACTGGACACCTCGCCGGAATTCTCGCGCCGCGCCTTGAACCTGAGCGAGTCCATGCTCCGCCACACCCAGTCCGAGACACGTCATTCCGTCTGGGACCTGCGGGCCCGGGCCTTGGAGGATGGCCACCTCGGCACCGCCCTCTCGGCCACCGCCAGTTATGCGCGGAACGGATCGGCTGTCGCCGTCGATGTCTGTGTGACCGGCCAGCCCCGCACCTTGCCCGGGCTGGTGGAGAGTCATCTGCTGCGCATCAGCCAGGAAGCCACCGCCAACGCGGTGAAACACGCCCGCGCCAGCAGCATCAAGATTGAATTGCAGTATCAGACGAATGCCGTGCGCCTGTCCGTGATTGATGACGGCCAGGGTTTCCTGCCCGATGACGCCCCGTCCGGTGAATCCGGACACTTCGGCCTCCTCGGCATGCGCGAACGGGCGGAAAAGATCGGCGGCCAGCTCCAAATCTCCAGCACCCCGGGACACGGGGCCAGGATAGAAATAACCGTAGCCGCATGAATGCCAAACATATCCCCAGCCCTGCTTCCACGATGAAGAAGAAAGTCCGCATCCTCATTGTCGATGACCACTCGCTCATGCGCATCGGCCTGGCCACTTCGATCAATGTGGAGGCGGACATGGTTGTCGTGGCTGAAGCCAGCACCGGTGCCCAGGCTTTGGAACTATACCCCAAACACCAGCCGGACATCGTCTTGATGGATGTGCGTCTGCCCGGCTTGAGCGGCGACCAGGTCACCGCTCAACTCTGCCTCCGCCATCCCGATGTCAAAGTCATCATGCTCTCCACCTATGATGGTCATGAAGACATCTTCCGCTGCATCCAGGCCGGCGCCCGTTCCTATCTCTCCAAGGATATCCCGCTCGATGAACTGCTGCTCGCCATCCGCAAAGTTTATTCCGGCCAAAATTATTTACCGCCCGCGATCTCTGCCCGCTTGGTGGAGCGCATGCATGCACCGGAATTGAGCGGACGCGAACTCGATGTCTTGAAACAGATCGTCAAAGGCCGCTCCAACAAGGAAGTCGCCAGTGTGCTGTCCATCGCCGAGACTACTGTGAAAGAGCACGTCAGCAACATCCTCACCAAACTGAAAGCCAGTGACCGCACCCAGGCCAGCACCATCGCCATCCAGCGCGGCATCGTGCATCTGGACTAGGCCCCCTCCGAAAGTAGGGGATGAAATCCCCGCTTATGCTGTCGTGACTGCTGCTTCACATAGGTTTTAACTCATCGCCGAACCCTTGCTTGTCCTTTGGTATGAAGACCACCTATCAACCTGCCTCCTTTTCTTCACCCATGCATCCCCAGCCCGGCTGGCACCGCCTCTCAGCGTGTCTGCTCTGGTGCTGGTGCATCCTGTTCACCGCCAGTCTGGCGCACGCCCAGCTTACCCCCGCGGACATCGTCGGCCCGGACGGAATCATCTACCCGGACTTTCGCCAGGCAGGTGTCCCGGGCGGCATCCCGACCGGTCTGATCATCCGCACTTCCATCACGAACCACAGCGGCTTTCCGAACGACAACAATGACGACGCTGGCGCACTGGAGGCGGCCGCAGCTTATGCCGCCAGCCAGGGCGGCGGCGTGGTGACTATTCCAGCGGGCAATTTCTACCTGGACCGGCCCGCCATCATCACGAACGACAATGTGGTTCTGCGCGGTGCCGGCAGCGGATCCACCAAATTCTATTTCCGCTACTCCGCGCCGACGAATGCAGTGAAATTCTACAAACCGGCCACCAACTCGGTGGTACGGGCCAACACCTGGATCGAGATCCATGCGGACCCGACCAACCTGGTGATCCTGCGCATCAAGTATAACAATACGATACTGAGCGCCGTGACGAATGCCCCCGGCAGTTGGGGTGCACGCTTCTTCCTCACGATGAGCGGCAGCACGGCCATCAATGCGGCTGGTAGCGGCACCAAGACCCTGACCGCCATCGCGGAATACACCGGCGGCATCGTCCGCTCCAACAATATCACGTTGAATCTGGTCAGCGGCACCGATCCCAATCCGAACCGCACCCCGGTGATGCTGGGTGCCATCAACTTCTGCGGTGTCGGCAACACGGGGAACAAATTCCTGCTGACCGCCAATGGCTTGCGGGGTGACACCACGCTCACCGTGACCAACACACATAACATAGTGGCCGGCGATGGCATCGAACTGGTCGCTCCGGCCACGGATCGTTGGGATGAAGAAGTGGACAACCTCTGCACCGGTGACCTGTTTCGCCACTATCTCTACAAAGTGGTCAGTGTCAGCGGCAACGTCCTGACGCTGAACCAGCCGTTGCGCATCGACTACCCGACGATTGATGGCTCCTATGTTCAGAAATTCATCCCGCTCCGCAACTGCGGCGTGGAGAATTTTTATGTGGAGCAGACCAAGAATCTTTGGACCAGCGGTGTCATCTTTTCACGGGCTTGGGAGTGCTGGGCCACCGGCATGAGCGTGAAGAAGGCGGGCCGCTTCCCGATCTATATGCTCCCTTCGAAATGGTGCGAGATCCGCAATTCCACCTTTGATGATGCCTGGTGGAAAGGTGATGGCGGCACGGCGTATGTCGGCTGGGAACGCGCTTATGATTGCCTGATGGAAAACGTGACGACCTACAAGATGCGTCATGCCCCGCTAGTTCAGTGGTCCGCAGCGGGCAACGTCATCCGCAACAGTTTCTTCTATGACAGTGATGCGCAATGGCACTCGGGCTGGACGCATGAGAACCTCTTCGAGAACAACATCATCGAATGCAACATCGGCAACGGCAGTTACGGATACGGCATGTGGGCCTCACCACCGGAAGATGTCCAGCACGGGCCGAACGGTCCGCGTAACGTCATCTACAACAATGATGTGACCTCGCCCAAGACGGGCGTTTGGCTCGGCGGGCAGAATCGTGAGTGGCTCATCCTGCACAACCGCTTTGCCACGGATTCCGGCCAGGGCGTTTACGCCAAGGACAGCAGCAGCGACCACATCATCGAAGGCAACGTCTTCTCCATGAAGAACGGTATCAATGGCATCTGGTTGAACACGGCCAATTGCACGGGCGTGGAAGTGGTGAACAACCAGTTCTATGGCGTTGCCCATAGCAGCGAGATTGTCGGTGGAGCCATCTCGGCGGCAGTGCTTACCGGCAACACCACGGCTGATTATCTGGTCCCAGTCAACTGGGTGAATGCCAACTTTGAGAACGCGTTCGCCAACTGGAACAATGCAGGTGATAACGGCATGAGCGCGGTCAGCGGCTCGGCCATGCACAGCGGCGGCTACGGATTGCGCGTCACCGACACGAGCACCAACTCCGGCTCCTCCCTCTATTCCCAAGCCTTTACCGTACAACCAGGCAAAGGCTACCTCACCCGCTTCTGGGCACGGACGGTCGCGGGCAGCTCCTCCGGCTTGGGAGTCTATCTGAAGTTTTATGATGCCGGAAACACGGAAATCCTCAGCGTCATCACTGGTCTGCCCATCAACAGTAACTGGGCCAAATATTATGTGGAGGAGGTTTCCCCGCCCAACGCGGCCACGGCCAAGATCTGGATCCATTCTTACGGCTCGGCCATCATCACCATGGATCTGGATGATTTTGAGTTTGGCGAGGTCCCCTTTGAGATCGCCAACTCCGGCTTCGAGAACGGCACCAACTTCTGGAGCTTTGCCAACGACAACAGCATGAGTACCGTGACGACCGGAGCGAAGTACTCAGGGACCTACGGTCTGCACATCTCAGATACTTCCACCAACCTCGGCTCTTCCACCACCAGTACCAGCTTCGCAGTCCAGCCCGGGCTCACCTATCAATGTCGTTTTTGGGGCCGTATCACATCCGGCAGCGGTCTGGCTGTCTATCTGCAGTTCGTCACCTCAGGTGGTTCAGTCATCAATCCTCCCACGTATGAGGAGATCCCCACCAACACCACGGAGTGGCGTCAGTATGTCGCACGTGGTGTGGCTCCGACCAATGCCGCTACCATTCAAGTCTGGGTGCATTCTTATTCAGGCGCCACCGTGACGGGTGATGTGGATGATTTCGTCCTCTCTGTAGTGGCCCCCCGTCCAGTGCCTTCACTGGCCTCCATCTATGGATGGCAAAAAAATCCTTGGCTTCCTTTCGCCCTGGGCAATCCCGGCTTCGAGAGCGGCACCAACTCATGGAACTTCACCGGTGATGGCAACATGAGCGTGGTCACCAATGTCGCCGCTTACGCTGGCAGCAAAGGGTTGCGTGTGAGAGACACCAGCACGAACGCTGGCTCCTCGGTGGCCTCCGTCAACTTCCCGGCAGAAGCAGGCAAGAACTACCAGGTCCGCTTCCGGGCCAAAAATGTCTCCGGCAGCGGCATCGGCGTATATGTTCAGTTCTACAATTCCGGGGGCACTAATATCGGTCAGCAGATTGCCGGTATCAGCACCTCCACCTCTTGGACTTCCTACACGCTGAATGCAGCGGCTCCGGCCGGAACCGTTAGCACCCGGGTCTGGATCCATTCTTACAGTGCCAATATCGTCACCGCCGACTTCGACGAGTTTGAGTTCGGTGAATACGGTTTGCTGCCTTAGCGGCAACCGACACATCCTTTTGGCGAGGGCGCGGCGGCCTGTGGGCCCCGCGCCTTTGCTTTTCTTGCCTGGAGCACTTTTACTGCCTCAATAAAAAGCCAGCCACAGAAATTTCTCTCCGAAGTTCTTTTCTTGCTGACTTTTAGCTGGAAACCGACTAACCGTTTCTCCAGTTCAATCGTATAACCAAGGATACACCTGTGAGCCACACAGCAAATTACCTGCATTCGGAGACGCAGGGGCAGCAGATCGAGATCGCCACGCTCGTCAATTACATCATCATGGACGCGCTGGAAGCCAAGACCAGCGACATCCATATCGAGCCCTGGGAAAGCACGCTCGTCGTCCGCATCCGCGTAAACGGCCAGCTCGCCGTGATGGAGCATCTGCCTCTCGACCTCATGGAAAAGATCATCGGCCGCCTCAAGGTCATGGCCGAACTGAAGTCCTTTGAGAAAGGCATGCCCCAAGATGGCCGGGCCGGTATGCCTCCTGAATTTGGTGGCGTGACGCTCCGCGTATCCATCTTCCCGCTGATCAACGGCGAGAAAGCCGTGATCCGTATCTTCGACCCGCGCAACCGGAAATTCGATCTCCGGTTGCTGGGCTTCGAGGATGACATTCTGGTCAACTTCTTGCAGTTGCTGGAGAAACCCAGCGGTCTCATCCTCCTGAACGGTCCGACTGGCTCTGGCAAGACTACGGCCATCTATGCCTCCATCTATCATTTGATCCAAAAGCACGGGTCCGCCATCAGCATCAGCACGGTAGAAGACCCGGTGGAAGCTCCGCTGGCCATGGTCAGCCAGTCCCAGTTAAGTCCGGCCACCGGTTTTACCTACCCCATGGCACTCCGCTCCCTGCTGCGTCAGGACCCGGAAGTCATCATGATCGGTGAGATCCGCGACCCTGATACGGCTTCCATCGCTGTGCAAGCGGGTCTGACGGGTCACTTGGTCATCAGCACCATTCACTCCGGCACGACGGCCGGTGTCTTCGCGCGCATGGTGAACATGGATATCGAGCCCTTCCTGCTCTGCTCTAGCATCATCGGTGTGCTCGGTGTCCGTCTGGTGCGCAAGAACTGCCCTTATTGTCTGGTTCCCTATGAACCAGCGGCGATCCTGCTCGAAAAACTCCCGGCCCAAGTCATCGATGAAGCCCAGTTCCGCATGGGCAGCGGCTGCCCGCAATGCGGCAACACCGGATTCCTTGGACGTACCGTCATCACCGAATTGCTCATCCCCAACGAAAAATTCCGCGAAGCTGCGATGCTCAAGCAGCCCAATCGCGTGCTCCAGCAGATCGCCATCGAAGCCGGCATGCTGACCCTCTATGACACCGGTCTGCGCCGCGTCTTGCGAGGTGAGACCACCTTTGAGGAACTCCTGGCCGTCACCACTTCCGATGCGATGTAACAAAGCGCGCCAATTTGTCACGCAGTCGCGGCTTTCCAAGCGCGCCGGACGGCGCTAAAAAGACACCAGCATGTCGTGGACGCTGGTCTTGGCGGTTTTGGCAACCTTGAGTTGCGGGCTTACCGTGTGGCAGCACGTGGTCGCCCGTCGCTTTGCCTTGCACCGGAAGATAACTCCCAGGACGGATATTTCAGCGGTCACTTTACTCAAGCCCCTCAAGGGTATTGAACCGGCGACGGAAACCTGTCTGCGAAGCTGGTTCACCCAGCAGTATCGGGGCCCCGTCCAAATTCTTTTGGGCGTGGCTGACATCCACGATCCGGTCTGTGCCATTGTCCAAAAACTTCTGGCCGAGTTTCCCCGGGTGGATGCGCGCCTGGTTCATTGCCAGCACAAGCTAGGCGCCAATGGCAAAGTCTCTTCCCTCATCCAGCTTCGGCGCGAAGCCAGACATGAGATCATCGTCATCAGTGATGCCGATGTGCTCGTAAGTTCGGATTTCCTGGCGCAAAATGTCCCTTTGCTGGCCGATGAAAATGTGGGGCTCGTGAATTTCTTCTACCAGATGTCCGGGGCCATGACCCCAGCGATGCGCTGGGAGGCTGTCGCCATCAACGGAGACTTCTGGAGCCAGGTCTTGCAATCTCGCTCGCTCAAACCCATTGATTTCGCCCTTGGCGCCGTGATGATCACGCGCCAGAAGCAACTGCAGGAGATCGGTGGATTCGAAGAGCTTTCGGGCTATCTCGCTGATGACTATCGCTTGGGTAATCTCATCGCCCGGCGCGGTTATCGCATCGAACTTTCCGGTCATGTCGTGGAATGCCGTTCGCATCCGATGACCTGGGGTGAAGTCTGGCGGCATCAATTCCGCTGGGCCCGCACCATTCGCGTCTGCCAGCCCGCCCCATATTTCCTCAGCATCCTGAGCAACGCCACGCTCTGGCCCCTGCTCTGGTTGTTGGTAAATCCAACCGCAAATATCGCCCTGGTCGCCAGTGCCTTCCTAGGCATCCGCCTCTGCACCGCAGCCGCAAATCAAAGACTGCTCACGCGGAGCCACGCCCATCTCCCGTGGCTTTGGCTGGTCCCTATCAAAGACCTCGGCCAATTCGTGCTGTGGAGCCTGTCATTCCTGACCACCCGCATCGTCTGGCGCGGCATCCATTACCATGTCGCCCCCGGTGGCAAACTGGTGGAAGTGAATTAAGGCACCCTTTCCCTTGCCTTGACGCTCTTGCCCTTCCCTCTTTAGCTTCAGCCTGTTCCGCTTATGCTGACTGAAGGCATCCTAAACCCGCAACTGCGCTCGTTGCTCGCCCGCGTGCGCCATACGAACACGCTCGTCATCGCCGACTACGCATTCCCTTTCTGGCCGGGTATTGAGATCGTGGACCTGTCTCTCGTCCAAGGCGTGCCGACCACCATCCAGTTGCTCGATGCCATTTTGCCCGTCTGGAAATGCGGAGAGATCTTTATGGCGGAGGAGTTCAATGTGCATAATCCGAAGAAAGTTCGTGAAGCCTTCGCCAAAGCCCGTCGCGGCGTGAAGAGCACTTTCGAGCCGCATCAGCACCTGAAGCACCGCGTGCCTGCCGCCATCGGCATCATCCGCACGGGCGATGATACGATTTACAGCAACATGGTCCTTGTCTCCGCCTGATCCTTTTTACTCATACATGAAGTCTGCCATCACCATCTCGCTCTGTCCGGAAGCCAAGGGCGGTCCATTCGTCTATTGGGACAATCTCGACTCAAGCATGGCCAAAGCAGCGGCACTCGGTTTCGATGCCGTGGAAATCTTTCCTCGCTCGGTGGAAGACTTGAACGCCAAGCAAATCCGCTCCCTGCTGAACAAGTACGGCCTCAAGCTCGCCGCCGTCGGCACTGGGGCCGGCTGGGTGGCACACAAACTCCGCCTCACGGATCCCGATGCCACCCAACGCCGTCGTGCACGCGATTTCGTCGGCAGCGTGATTGATTTCGCCGGAGCCTTTGGCGCTCCGGCCATTCTCGGCTCCATGCAAGGCCGCTGGGAAGGCAGTGTCACCCGTGAACAGGCCTTAGGCTGGCTGGCAGAAGCACTGGAACAACTAGGCCCACGCGCCCATGCCCTCGGTGTGCCGTTCCTCTACGAATTCCTAAATCGCTACGAGACGAACCTGTTCACCAATGTCAGCATTGCTCTGGAATTCCTGAAGCCGCTGCGCACGCAGAACGTCAAACTGCTCTGCGACCTCTTCCACATGAACATCGAGGAAGCAGATATTCCGGCTGCTTTGCGTCTGGCGGGCGACAAACTAGGTCACGTGCATTTCGCTGACAGCAATCGTCGTGCGATTGGTCTTGGTCACATGAATATTGAGCCCATCATCAAAGCGCTGAAAGACATCGGCTACACAGGTTATCTCTCGGCGGAGATATTGCCCTTGCCAGATGAACAGACGGCTGGGAAACAAACCATCGAGAGTTTCAAGCGATTGACGGCTTAACCCTGAAAATTCTAATCGTGTTAAAGCATCAACTTATCCATCCGAAGATCAACGAGGTGCTCGCCCGTGCAGGGCATCACTCCACCATCTTGATCGCCGACGGCAATTACCCTGCTTCCACCAAAAAGGGCCCGAACGCCGAAGTCGTGTGCATGAATCTCTCGCCGGGAGTTATCACGGTTTCGCAGGCGTTGCGGGCTTTGCTCAGCGCGGTGCCGGTGGATTTTGTGAATACGATGGGCATTCCGCCGGATGATGCTTATGCCCAGAAGGGTGAACCTCCTGTGTGGGCGGAGTATCGCCAAATCATCAAGGAATCGAAACTCAAGCTGAAGCTGGAACCGGTCTCCAAATGGGATTTCTACAAAGTGGTGGAATCACCGGATCACGTGCTGACTATCCAGACGGGCGATCAGGCGCTGTGGGGGAATGTGTTGCTGACGATGGGTTGTCGGACCTAAACCGCATATGAACCCCACGCCACAGACGACACCGACGGAACGGCTCGCCTCTGTGGATGCGTATCGTGGGCTGGTCATGTTGCTGATGATGGCGGAGGTGCTGCGATTTAGTTCGGCAGCCAAGGCCTTGCCCGAAAGTGAAGTTTGGGGATTCCTCGCTTACTTGCAGTATCACGTAGATTGGGTGGGCTGCACGCTGCATGATTTGATCCAACCATCTTTCTCGTTCCTCGTCGGTGTCGCCCTGCCCTTCTCGCTGGCGAGCCGCACGGCCAAGGGACAATCTGCCCCGCAACTCACGCTCCATGCCTTTTGGCGGGCGTTCGTCCTCATCATGCTCGGCGTGCTTTTGCGTTCCGTTGGCAAGCCGATGCTGAACTGGACGTTTGAAGATACGCTTTCGCAGATCGGTTTGGGTTATGGCTTCCTCTTCCTCCTTGGACAACGCTCGGTGAAAGTGCAATGGGCGGCATTGGTGGTGATTCTCGTTGGTTATTGGGCGGCATTTGTGATGTATCCATTGCCACCCGCTGATTTCGCTTATGGCACGGTCAATGTCTCGCGCGAATGGCTGAACACGCACGGTTTGGAAGGTTTCGCAGCGCATTGGCAGAAGAACAGCAACCTCGCGTGGGCGTTCGATACGTGGTGGATGAACCTGTTTCCACGCGAAAAGCCATTTGAATTCAATGGCGGTGGCTATGCGACACTGAGTTTTATTCCCACACTAGGCACGATGATTCTTGGACTCATCGCCGGAGGCATCTTGCGGAGTGAACGCACAGCTTGGGACAAGGTGAAGTGGTTTGCGGCGGCTGGTGTCATCGGACTGGCGAGTGGATGGCTGCTTGGAGTGCTGGGAATTTGTCCGGTGGTGAAACGCATCTGGACGCCGAGCTGGGTGCTCTTTAGCGGCGGCTGGTGCTTCCTCTTCCTCGCAGGCTTCTATGCGCTGGTGGATATCCGGCAGCGGCGTGGCTGGGCGTATCCATTGCTAGTGATCGGCGCGAATTCCATCGCGGCGTATGTGATGGCGCATCTGTTCGAGGGCTTCATCATGAAGATGCTGAAGACGGTCTTTGGGCAGGATGCGTTCAAGGTATTCGGTGCGCCGTATGAGCCGGTCTTTTTGGGCGCAGCCACGTTATTGGTGCTTTGGCTGATGCTGTGGTGGATGTATCGGCGGAAGATTTTCTTGAAGGTGTGATCAACTCTCTCAGCCCCGGAGGGGCGTGTGCTAGTAGCCACGGGTGACCATCGGGAACCCGTGGATAGAAATAGAAAAAATCTTCGCCCCGGATGGGGCGGATGATTTCTGCAATCCCCCTAAAATCCCTCATTCGCTCCTACCGGAGCGAAAAACTTAAAAACAATAGATACCACGGGTTCCCTTCGGTCACCCGTGGCTACCCTCATTCACCCCTACCGGGGTGATCACACCTCGCAAATGCAACCGAGGAGGCTGGCTTCTTTTGCACCGGTAGTGCTGAGGAGATTTCCGGGGACGCCGTGGAGGCGTTGCCAGGCAAGTAATGCGAAGGCGGCGGCTTCGATGCTTTGGGTGGGCCAGCCGAGGGTGGCGGTGGTGCACGCCAAGGTGTTGAGATTCACCTCGATGCGTTCGCGCAGGAAGCTGTTCATCGCGCCGCCACCGCAGAGGATGACTTGGTCGATGGGTTGTGGCAGATGTTTCGTGTAGTTCAGCGCGAGGGAGGCGGCGGTGAATTCGGTGAGGGTGGCGAGACGGTCTTCGATGGTGAGGGCGTTCAAGCGCTTCGCATGTTTGCGCCAGAAGGGTTCCCCGAAGAGTTCGCGGCCGGTGCTCTTGGGTGGGGTCTTGCGGAAATAGGGATGCATTAGCCAATCATGCAGGAGTCTCGCGTTTACATTGCCTTTGCGGGCGAGCTGGCCGTTTTTGTCGAAGGTCATTTTGCCGTCGGAGTGTTCGCGTAGGGCGAGGTCGAGGAGGACGTTGGCGGGGCCGGTGTCGAAGGCTTGGATTTTGGGTGAGGCGGCCTTGGCGTTGCGCCAGTCGATGGAGGTGACATTGCTGATGCCGCCAAGGTTGTTCACGCAGATGTACTGGCCTTTCTGGGCGAAGGCCCGGACGTGAAACATCGTGGCGAGCGGTGCGCCCTGCCCTCCGGCGGCGAGATCGTTGGCGCGGAAGTTATAGACGACGGGCACGCGTAAGGAACGGGCGAGGTAGGCGGGTTCACCAATCTGCCAGGTGGCGGGGGCTTTGGCGTCCGCATTGTGGAAAATGGTTTGGCCGTGGAGGCCGATGGCTTTGGCGCGTTTCGCGGCGGGATGGCTCGTCGCAGCTTGGGCGTAGAAGCGGCCGAGATCGTGGTGAAGTTGGCCGAGTTCGTAGGTGGTGGCGTTATTCGAGGCAGCGGCGTGGAGGCGTTTTTGCAGGGTCTTCGGGAATGGGACGGACCAGAGTTCATCCAGCTTCATGGTGGACCAGGTGATGGTGCAGAGGGCGCAGTCCACTGCGTCTATGCTGGTGCCGGACATGAGGCCGAGGATGTGCATGACCCCCTAGTTAACTCAACTCGGCTGTATTCACAAGTCATTGAAACGCAATGACGAATGACCAAGCACGAATGACGAAGGAATGAGTAATGTCTAATGTCCAATGAGGCTTGATCATTGGGCATTCCTTGGTCATTGGGATTTCGTCATTGGACATTTCATACTCACTAGCTAAGGTATGGTGCTATGTCGTTGGTGAAGAAGACGCGGATTTTAGTCGGGATGAGCGGTGGAGTGGATTCCTCCGCCACGGCGGCTTTGCTCATTGAGCAGGGCTTCGATGTGGTGGGCGTGACGCTCAAGCTCTGGCCGCAGGATTGCGTTTCGCGGGCGGAGGACAAGTGCTGCGGACCGCAGGCGGTGATGGATGCGCGGTCCGTGTGTCACAGGCTGGGGGTGCCCTACTATCTCATCGATGAATCGGCGGATTTTCAGAAGAAGGTCATACAATATTTTGCGGATGAGTATAAGTCCGGGCGCACGCCGAATCCATGTGTGATGTGCAACCAGCATCTGAAGTTCGGCACGTTGCTGGAGCGGGCGCGGCAGTTGGGCGCGGAATACATCGCCACGGGACATTTTGCGCGGTTGGAGAAAGATCCGGTGACCGGTCGCACGTTGTTGAAGCGCGGCAAGGACATGAAGAAGGACCAGAGTTACTTCCTCTTCTCGCTGCGGCAGGACCAATTATCGCGGGCGATGTTTCCTTTGGGTGAACATACGAAGAGCGATACGCGTGAGGTGGCGCGTTCGTGCAATCTCAAGACGGCGGACAAGGAGGAGAGCATGGAGATCTGCTTCGTGCCGGATAATAATTACGGGCGCTTTCTCCAAGAGGCGAAGCTGGTGGACAAGTCGCGTGGGGATATCGTGGATGTCTACGGCTCCAAGCTAGGCGAGCATGATGGCATCGCGTTTTATACGATCGGGCAGCGGAAGGGATTGGGGATTTCTTCGGCGAAGCCGCTGTATGTGATCGAGCTGGATGCGGAGACGAACCGGGTGATCGTGGGGGATGATACGTTGCTGGAGCGGGATGAGTTTACGGTGCAGTATTGCAACTGGATCCCGTTCGAGCAGCCGCCGGAGTCGTTCGAGGCGCTGGCGAAGATCCGGTATAATCATCCGGGCGCGATGGCGACGGTGTATCCGCAGGCGGACGGCACGGCGCGGGTGAAGTTACACACGCCGCAACGCGCGGTGACACCGGGTCAGGCGTGTGTGTTTTATCAGGAGGATTTGGTCGTGGGTGGCGGGTGGATCACGGTGCATCCCAAGGCGGTAAAACCATCCCCAAATCGCACCATTGAAGAAAACCTACAACGATGAAATCAGGCGGCAAAAAATTGAGTGCAACCTCAAAATCTCACTCAAACAAGCCCGTTCAAAAACTGCCTTTTTTCCCAAAGAAAACAGCCGCTGCCATTAACAATTTCAAACCCTGTTCAGAGCATGCTAAAATCCCTAAAGAGTTAGCAGTAACACTCAGAAAAACCCTTAAGCGCTCTGGCCTCGATAACGTAAATGACGATTCCAAAGTTTTCGCTAAACTAGGGAAACGATTCCCTGAAAAATTTAAAGGCGTCTCACTTGTTGAATCCCTAGCAAACGCCGAACAAATTCTAAGCACCGCACTCCGCGAGAATCCAACGTTCTCATCCACAATACCAATTGTTTGGAAAGATCAGGCCCAAAAAACTCAACAAATAGCTTCAGGCGTATTGTTGAGGATTGAAAACGCCACGTTCTTGCTAACAGCTGCACATGTATTCGACAACCAAGCCGACGAATTACTATTCATCCCTGGAAAGGCAGGGTTTATGCCCGCATCTGGGCTTTATTCATTTTCACGATTACCATTTAGTGGCAACCGTGCGGATGACAATTTGGACATTGGTTATATCCTTCTAGACGACAGTTGCACCGAAAACCTTCACTCAAATTGCAGCATTCTGGAACGAAAAGATGTTTCATTGGAAGCAGCACCGAGCTACCGAACCACATATACTTTTGCAGGCTACCCTTGGCGAAAATCGAAAACATCAGAACGTTCAATAGAAACTAGCTTTGTGACATTCTCTGGCATTGAAACACAGGATGCTGATTATGAACAACTAGGACTCAGCAGAGCAAACCACATTGCTATCAAGTACAATCGCCGACGCTCATACAGCACCAAACTCAAAAGAATGTTAGCAGCTCCTCTACCTAGTGGAATGAGTGGTGGTGGCGTGTATATTTGGAACGACGACGCCATCCAGACTTGGCCAGTCAGATTACCTCTGGTTGGAATAGCGAACGAGTTTATCCCAGAAAAAAACATCCTAATCGCAACAAGGCTTCACGTTTACGTCCAGTGCATACTCAGCCAACACTCAAGCTTCCCAGATTGAAAACCCATCAGCAGAAGCAGCAGCCTGGCCTACAATCATGTTAGCTTCTAACGCTGCTTTTGCTTATGGGCGTTTCTGCGGGTCACAGACCCGCGCTCCACTGGGAGGGTTGTGGGCGTCATGGCGGGCTGGTGCAATTCGGATCACCAGGTGCTTCGGCGGCGGCCGGCTGAGGACAGCCAGCCCTACCCCTTAGCTTATCTTCACTTCTTCGCCATGCGGGCGATTTCGTCTTCGCCGAGGGGTTTTTGGTGTTTCACGCGAAAGCTGTCGGCCCATTCCCACGCGAAATCACGTTGGAGCCGCCAGTTAATCAGGCCGGTGATGAACATGGCCAAGATCGCGCCCAGACTGGCGAGGGCCATGTCTTTATGGGCGTCCCACACATCGCCTTGCGCACCGAGATAAGCGGCACCGGTGCCATCGCCAAAGAGTTCAGCGACCACCCATTCCATCAGTTCGAACAGCATGGAGGTGGACATGGTGAGGTCCAGCGGCAGGAAGTAGCCCCAGAAGCCTTTCACCGCCACGACCCGCAAGAAGAGTTCGCGGATGGGATAGGCGATGAGGAAGCCGTAAAGAAAATGTACCAACCGGTCAAAGTGATTGCGCTCCCAGCCCATAAGGTGGCCCAATTGCGCGCCGAAGAGTTTCTGGGTCCAGTCATCGTAGGGCACCAAGGCATAGCTGTAATGCGCGCCCAAGGTGTGCAGGCACAGGAAAAGAAAGATGAGGGTGTAGGAGATGCGGGACAGGGGCAGATAGCGAAAGCTCAACGCCATGCCGATGACGACCACGAGAACCAGGGCGTTTTCCAGCAACCAGACCGAGCGATCCACGGGATAGTAGCCCAGCAACGCCCAGATCACCGCGTAAGCAATGGCGAGATAGGCCAGGTAGCGCCCATGGGAAAGGGCCCTGATCCGTTTGATCCAGCTTAATTGCTTCGTTGGCATGGGACCCGGTAATATGCGCCACAAAACGGTCGGTGTCTAAGGGGAAGAAGAGTGTGAAAAGGCGGAGACGTGGTCTTTAGGATTCCATTGGACCGCGACTGTGTGCATCGCACCAGTCGCAGCGGGCTCGGTTACACTTTGAGGTTTAAAAATATTTCGCAGCCGCTCGTCGTAATCCCTCTGCTGCGGCTGGTCCTCGGCGGACACAGCCGCGCTCCACTGGAAGGTTATCGACGTCATTACTCGCTGGTGCTGTTCGGATGGGCAGGTGCTTCGGCGCGGCCGGCCGGGACCCCGACGCTGCATCGGGGCGAGCCGCCAGCCCTACCAATACTTGTGAAGCAACTTATTCGCGGAAGCCTTGCCATTGCCAACCGTTCATGGCCAAGAGTCTGGCGAAGGCGGGCATTTGTTCTACTCCTGTGATCCATTGTTCGATGGGGCCGTGTTCGGGCCAATACCAGTTGCTTTTCTGTATGCCTTTGAATTCGGATGTGGTTGGGCGACTCAGGAGGCAGCCGCAACTGGTGCCGATGCCGCCCTGCTCGTCCAGACGACGCATGAAGCTGAGCCAGAGGATATCGTCGCGGTCGTCTTGTTGGGAGATCTGGATGCCAAAGGTGGTCGTGCGCACGCCGTCGATGGGGATGCGAATGAAACAGGTAAAGGCGGACCAGGCGAGCACAGGAGAAGGATTTTTAAAGTCAAAGCCCTGCTCTTCGAGCAATTGTTGCATGAGTGGGTTTGGGTTGGCTTGAGGCATGCGACTAGTTAGCGGGGTCTGACGATCGCGGCTACGTTTTTTAAGCAAGAACAGGCGGATGGTTGTTTTATTGTGCCGCTTCGTTTTGGAAGTTGCTGCGGGTCACAGACCCGCGCCCCGCTGAAGCACGCCGAGCTGGAGACCGGCGCTCCGGATTGGGAGACTGGACAGGCGATGGCGCCTGCCCCACTACCGCTCGTTCGCGCTGCGCGCTTCGTCATTCTTTCGCTTTGGCTTTGCCCTTTGCTTTGGCTTTGGGTTGGGCGTCGGGGTCGCGTTGGGCGCCGGCTTGCGGGGGGTCTTCGGGCGTCACTTTGAGTTCGGTGCGGAGGCGGGTGAGTTCTTTCAGGAGGTCGGCCTGGATTTTGGCGTATTCGGGTTTGCCGTAAACGTCGATCATTTCTTTGGGGTCTTTTTTCAGGTCGATGAGACGCCATTCGTTGACGTCTTTTTCGTAGAAGTGGAAGAGTTTGTACTGGCCCTGGATGACGCCGTAGTGACGACGGACGCTGTGGGCGCCGGGGTATTCGTAGTAGTGATAATACCAACTGGTGCGCCAGTCTTTCGGGGTCGAGCCTTTCAGGATGGGGACGAGGCTCTTGCCTTGCATATCGGCGGGGACGGGCAGTCCGGCGGCATCGAGGAAGGTTTCGGGGAGGTCGAGGATGGAGATCATGTCGTTATGGTTCACGGTGCCGGGCTTGGTGACGCCGGGCCAGCGGACGATGAAAGGGGTTTTCACGGATTCCTCGTAGATCCAGCGTTTATCGAACCAGCCGTGGTCGCCGAGGTAGAAGCCCTGGTCGGAGCTGTAGATGACAATGGTGTTCTTGGCGAGGCCACTTTCATCCAGATAATTCAAGACGCGACCGATCTGGTCATCCATGGCGTCCACGCAGCGGAGATAATCCTTCATGTAGCGCTGATATTTGTAGCGGACGAGGTCTTCGCCCTTCAGGTTGAGCTTCTTGAACTCCTCGTTCTGCGGTTCGTAGAAGGCGTTCCATTTCTGCAATTGTTCGGGCGTGAGGTTGCGGGGCGGGGTGAGTTTCAGGTCATCGGGGGTCATGGTTTTCTCGATGGTCATATCCTGTTCGCGCTCAGGCCGGCCGCGACCGGAGTAGTTATCGAATAGCGTGTCGGGCTCAGGGATCTTCACGTCTTTGTAGTGGTCGAAGTATTCGGGGGCGGGCTGCCAGTTGCGGTGGGGGGATTTGTGCTGGTACATCATGACGAAGGGTTTGTCCTTGTCGCGCTTGTTCTTGAGCCAGTCGAGGGTGTAGTCGGTGATGATCTCAGTGGTGTAGCCGGTGTGGGGTTTGCGGGTGCCGTTCTCGATCATGGGCGGGTTGTAGTAAGGCCCCTGCCCGATGAGGATGTTCCAATAATCGAAGCCAGTCGGATCGGTTTCCAAATGCCACTTGCCGACGATGGCGGTCTGATAACCGGCTTTCTGCATATATTTCGGGAAGGTGGGCTGGGAGCCGTCGAATTTATTACCATTCCGCACGAAGCCGTTCATATGGCTGTATTTGCCGGTGAGGATGGTGGCGCGGCTGGGTCCACAGATGGAGTTACCAACGTAGCAGCGGTGGAAGAGCATGCCTTCCTTGGCGAGGCGGTCGATGTTCGGGGTCTTGTTGATCTTGGAGCCGTAGGCGCTGATGGCGTGGTAGGCGTGGTCGTCAGAGAAGATGAAGAGGATGTTCGGGCGGGTCTTCTCGGCGGCGTGGGTGGTGGAGAGACACACGAAGGCGAGCAAGGCCTGCAGGAGAATAGCCAGGCGGTTACGGGCAGTTTTCATCATCATCATAAAAGGCTGTGTTCCATGGATTTGACGCGGCGGGCGCGTCCAGGGTTACGGAGGGATTTCAACACAGCCCTCCCATCGGGAAAAGACCTAAATCTTCGGGCCGTCATGAAAGCGAGTAACCACTGGCCGACATTTGCGTCTTATGATATAACCAAGCATCTCATGAAAGCCATTCTCTGCCTCACTACTTTGCTCGTTGCGTGTATGGTAAATGTGAACGCCCAGAACAAGGGCAAGGCAAAGGCCGCTGAGGAGTCGTTCAAGCCGCAGGGCGCGGTGGTGGAGGCTTACAAGACGGTGGGTGAGGCGAAGTTGAATGCCTATATCTTCAATCCACCAGAGCACAAAGCTACCGATAAACGTCCGGCAATCGTGTTCTTCTTCGGGGGTGGGTGGCGGAGCGGTTCGCCGAAGCAATTCGAGCAGCAATGCCGTTACCTGGCATCGCGCGGGATGGTGGCGATCACGGCGGATTATCGCGTGTCGAGCCGGTTCGACGTGAAGGCGAAGGATTGTGTGATCGATGCGAAGGATGCGGTGCGCTGGACACGGGAGAATGCGAAGCGATTGGGCATCGACCCGGAGCGGATCGCAGCGGGTGGTGGCTCGGCGGGCGGACATATCGCGGCGTGTACGGGTGTGGTGAAGGGATTCGAGAGCAAGGACGCGAAGGTGTCTTCGGTGCCGAATGCCATGGTGTTGTTCAATCCGGCGCTGGTGCTCGCGCCGTATGATGGGGGCGAGCCGTTACCTGGTGAGAAGCAGAACGAACTGAAGGAGCGTATGGGGGTGGAACCGAAGGAACTCTCGCCGCTGCATAACGTGAAGAAAGGTGCGCCGACGACGATCATCTTCCACGGCAAGGCGGACACGACGGTCCCCTACGCCACGGCGGAGGCCTTCGCGAAGGCGATGAAGAAAGAAGGAAACGAGTGCGAACTGAAGGGTTACGAGGGGCAGCCGCACGGATTCTTCAACTTCGGGCGCACGAAGGAAGATCACTTCAAGCAGACGCTGACGGAGACGGACATGTTTCTGACAAAGCTGGGCTGGTTGAAGGGCGAACCGAAGGTGGACAGCTTCAGTTTTGCGAAGAACTGACGATAAGCCTCAGCGGTCCTTGTAAAGTGGCATAACCGTAGTGCAGAGGTCATCTGATCGCCGCAATGCAAGGACAGTCTGACCTAGAGCGATGTACGGTTGACGGATGAGATCAGTGCCTTTTGGCACGGGTCTTGCGTACAATCATCCAGTTGTGACAAAGGGTACGAAATCAATCCTCATCGTCGATGACGATGATCTGTTGCGGGAAATGCTCGGAGAAATACTCCGTATGGAGGGCCATGCCGTGACGGAAGCAGTGGACGGGAAATCCGCCCTCAAGGAGGCGAAGAAAAAGTCCTTCGATGTGGTGACGCTGGATGTAGCACTGGAGAAGGAGGACGGCCGTAATCTTGTGGCCCCGATCCGTGAGCTGCAGCCCAAAGCGAAGATCTACCTTTTGACGGGGATGGATGATCCGGACTTGAAGAACAAGTCCAAGCACCATGCCGACGGGCATTTTTCCAAGGCTCAGCCGTTGGAGAAGCTTTTGGCAAAAATAGGAAGTGGAGACGTAAAATGACAGGTTTGCTTGATCGTATGCGGGCCAGGAAGCGTCTGCGTCTGCTGGCTGACAGCCTGACCCAAGACAAGCCCGAAGCCATCCATGAAGCATTCACGCCGGACGAGATCGGCGCCTACCGGGTGTCCGAAGAGGTGTATAGCAAATACAACAAGGGCGAAGAACGAACAGTGCTGACCATTGCCCATAAGACGGCACTGGTGGTGGCACTCGATGCCTTCAGCCACAAGATGGTAGATTATCTGGCGCCGCTCTATCAGGGCAATCCGGTGGTGGTCTATTACGAGACCCAGACTGTACGCGGGCTTATCAGCCAGGACAAAATTCGCCAGACGAAGTTCAAAAGCATCCAAAAGGCCGCGGCAACTTTAAGCCAGTATCTCGAACGCTGGAATGAGACGCATCACAAGTTGCTGTTCCTGACGGGCAACCGACACAAGAAACAACGCGAGGCTTATGAAATGATGCTCACGGTTTTGCGTGAGGAATACGGCCTCAAAGGCAGCGAGTTTGGCCGCCATAAGCACTAACCATGCTCTCCCAATATCTCAAATTGCTGGGCAGCAAGCCGCACGAGACCATCTTCAAGTTCTTCACGAACTTGCATTATACGAACGGCGTGATGGTGGCGATCGGCTTCAATGACGCGAAATCGATCAAAGGTTTCCGCGTGTATAACCGCACGTTTCGGATCGCGCTCTTTGAGCAGAATCCGTTTCAGGAGAAACAGATCAAGGCACAGGCGTGGCTGGCGGGAAAGGGCTTCGAATATCATCTCACCAAGTTGAGCAAGAGCCAGCACATCGAGACCGTCTTCGTCCCGAAGATAGGCGGCACGCGGCAAATCAAGGCGGCGACCAAGGACGAGGAGACATTCCACGCCTACAAGAATGCCGAGGAAAAACCTGGTGCCCGCACCGGATTGTTGAACCAACGAAAAGAGCTCGATGAGGTCGTGATGGAGACAAAAGTGTTCGACCACTTCAAGCTGCCGGCCGACATCATCGCCTTCAGCCCGGATCATTTCGAACGGGATGTGTTCGAAGGCATGACCGCGACCATCCAAAAGTATCAACCCATCTTCGTGGTGCCCAACCTGCTCCCCACCATCTTCGATGTGCACGAGATGTTGATCGAGCGGAAGTACCAGGCTTATTCCTACGACGCCGGAAAGAACCGCATCATTCCCTTCGCCGACAACACGAAGGCGGAATACCTGCTCTACATCCACAGTTTCACTTTTGAGACGGATGTCCCCTTGGACATGGATTGAGCTGCGGCTGCTACGGGAGAAAATTACATCTGCCGGCGTATGATTCTCTATTGCGGATGAGCAGTGTGGACGGCACGCTGAAATCATCGCATGAATCTCCGTTTCCAGCGTGCTGTCTGGTGGTCGGCCTTGGTGGTCATGGCCACCCATCTGCATGTCTTCGCCGCCGCCCCTGACTACGCCTCCATCCATCAGATCTTCCAACGGGAATGCGTGGAATGCCATGCGGCACAAGACCCCGAGGGCGGGCTGGTCATGGAATCCTACGCCGATCTGATGAAGGGCGGCAAGGCGGGCGCAGCCATCACGCCGGGCAACGCCAGCGACAGTTTGCTGGTGAAGTTTCTCGAAGGCCGCTCCGATCGCAAGGGCAAGAACCAGTTCATGCCACCGGGCAAACGTGAGCATCTTCCGCCCGAGGAAATCGCCCTCATCCGCGTTTGGATTGAGGCCGGCGCAAAACCTCCGGCTCAGGAGATGGCTTCGCGCAAAGAGCTGAAAGTGCCGGTCATCGTTCCAAGGACGCAGCCGCGCCGCGCAATCAAATCCGTTGCGTGGTCGGAAACTGCCGGCGTGTTTGCCGTGGCGCGATACGGTGAAGTGGAGCTGTTCAAGCCCGGCACAACTAAACCCAAGCACTCGCTCACCGGCCATGTCGGTGCGGTAAATGCCGTCGCCTTCACACGCGATGGCAAATACGTCTTCGCTGCCGCCGGACAAACAGGCTTGTTCGGTGAGGTGCGGCAATGGGATGTGGCGAGCGGCAAGCTGGTGCAAGTTTTCGAAGGGCATCTGGATGCTCTCTACGCCGTAGCTGTATCGCCGGATGGCAAACTTATGGCCAGTGGCGGTTATGATCAGCAGATCATCCTGTGGGATATTAATAGCGGCAAGCAGGCGCGCACGTTGAAAGGCCATAATGGTTGCGTGTATGACCTCGATTTCCGCCCGGATGGCAAAATCCTCGCCAGCGCCAGTGCGGATCGCACCGTCAAGCTCTGGGATATCACCAGCGGCGAACGGCGCGACACGTTGAGCCAATCGGTGAAAGAGATTTACAGCGTGGCCTTCAGCACGGATGGCAAGCGGCTTGCGGGCGCCGGTGTGGATAGCCGCATCCGCGTCTGGGAGATCAGCGAGCGCGCCACGGAAACCACCAATCCCCTGCTCTACTCCAAGTTCGGTCATGAGGGAGCCATTCTGAATCTCGCCTTTTCTCCCGACGGCAAATGGCTCGTTTCCACCGCTGAAGATCGCACGGTGAAGCTCTGGGATTTTCGCCCGATGCGTGAGATAAGGATTTTGGAGAAACAACCCGATTGGGCTCCTGGACTGACCTTCGGCCAAGGTGGTCAGCAGATCATCGTCGGCCGTTTAGATGGCACGTTCGGCCTTTATCAGGCTGCTTCCGGCGAGCCGTTGTCCACTCCCTCACGTTTGACGCAAACAACCCCATGAAATCACCTCGCCTTTATTTTGTTGTTTGTCTCGCACTTGGGTTGGCTCTCTCCGGCATTTTGTCGGCTGCCGAAGCCCCCAAGAAGATGGCCGCGCCCAAACCCACTTTGGAACGTGCCGAGATTCGCGGGCTCCATCGCGGAGTCACCAATCAGGTGAAGCTGATCGGTAAAGATTTGGCAGCATTGACCGAAATCAAATCCCATTCGGTGGAAGTAAAAGCACGTTTGCTCACCGAACCCAAACCAACAGCGACTGCTGCCTGGGCTGAATTGACCGTTTCCGAGAAAGCACCGCGCGCACCGATTGAGATGTCCGTCATCAATGCCCAAGGCGAAAGTGCGCGCATTAAACTGCATGTGGATGTCCTGCCTCAGATCGGCGAATCCACGAACACTATCACCACATTGACCGCCCTGCCTGTGGGAGTCTGGGGCGAATTCACCCCGCTCGGTGACACCGATACTTACGAGTTCACCGCTCGCAAGGGCCAGCAACTCGTTTTCGAACTGAGTGTGAAAGCCATCGGCTCCGGCATCCCCAGCCCTCGTATGCGCCTGCTGGATGGCCATGGCGTGCAATTGGCCGATGCGCAACCGTTCACTGCTGGTGAGGATGCTTTTCTCATCCACACCATCTCGCACAATGGCACCTATCACCTGGAAGTCTCTGACTCCACCCTCGCCATGTCGAAGGACCAGTTCTACCGCCTCTCCCTCGGCGAACTGCCATTTGTCTCGTTGCTGCACCCGAACACTGTGCGAGTGGGTGAATCCACGCGCGTGGAACTGACCGGGGCCAATCTGGGCGCTTATCCCTCCGTGCTCGTTGAAGCGAAAATGAAAGGTGAAACCGTCGTGCCGTTGCCCGATGATTACCGCAGTCGCACCTCTTTGAAAGTGCTGGCCGAGGAATTGGCTGCCATGGCCGAACTGGAACCGAACAATTTCGTGGGCGAGGCCCAACCGGTCAATATCCCCAGTTTTATCAATGGTCGTTTGCTGGCGGGAAAAAAGCCGTCAGGTCCAGATGCCGACCTCTATCGTTTTGAAGCCAAGGAAGGTGAATCTTTGATGTTCGAGATACTGGCAGCCCAACGCGGCTCCCTGGCTGATACCAAGATCGAAGTGCTGCATTCGGATGGACGCCCCGTCCCGCGTGTGCTTCTCCAGGCCACCCGCGATTCCTGGAACAAATCGGCGCGCACGGTGGATCCGACTGCCGTTGAGATCCGCACCGAGTTTTGGGAGGAGATGGAGCTGGACCAGTATCTCTATATGGCGGGTGAAGTGGGCAAGCTATACCGCTGGCCCTTCGGCCCTGATTCCGGCTTTCAGATGTATTTCCGCGATAACAAGCGTGTGACCTACTTCGGCACCACCGCGGCATCACATGCTTTGTATGAACCTTTCTACATCGTGGAACCTCATCCACCCGGCACGAAGCTCGTTCCCAACGGCCTGCCTAGTTTCACGTTGAACTACGAAAATGATGATGACGAGATGCGTGAACTGGGCAGCGATTCACGTCTTCTCTTCAAAGCCCCCAAAACCGGCACCTACCTCGTCCGCGTCAGTGACAGCCGGGGCCTGAATGGTGAACTGAACAATTACCGTCTGACCATCCGCCCGGCCAATCCAGACTATCGTGTGCGGGTTGCCGGGGTGAATCCCAGCGTGCCTCCGGGCAATGGCCGCGCTGTCACCATCGAAGTGGACCGCCTGGATGGTTTCGATGGCGAGATCCAGGTGGACATCAAAGATCTCCCGGCTGGTTTCTACGCCTCTTCGCCAGTCACCGTGCAAGCCGGCCATTTCACGGCTGAAGGCATCATCTACGCCCTGCCCGATGCCAAAGCCCCCGCCATGGCAGACGCCACGAAAGCCAAAGCCATCGCCACCGCAATCATCAACGGCAAACCCGTGATTCACGAAGCCAACAGCCTGGGCACTCTGAAACTAGATGCTCCACCCAAATTCTTGCTCTCACTGATCCCCACAAACACCACCTCGGTGACTATCGGCAGCCAGGTGATCCCGGAGATCATCATTCATCCCGGTGAGACCGTCAGTGCGCTCATCAAGGTGCAGCGCAAGGGTGAAACAAACCTCATCAATCTGGACATGGACAACCTGCCCCACGGCGTGATCGTGGACAACGTCGGCCTGAATGGCGTGCAGATCCGCGCGGGTGAAGATGAACGCGAGATCTTCCTGATGGCCTTCAAGTGGGTGCCCGAGACTGATCGTCTGTGCCAGGTAGTGGTGAAATCTGCCCGCGCCACCGCAGGCAGCCAAGGGTTGCAGACATCCTTTCCAGTGATGCTCAAGGTGCGGCACAAGAAGCCGGCCACCACCGCCAGCACCCAATAGTAAAGGGATTTGCAGTCCACGCGCTTCCACGTTACAAACTCGCCCATACCGCATGGACGACGAGAAATACTATCAGGCCGTGGCCGATGAATTGCGCGAGGGCCGCATCAACGACGGCCTGTGGACCAAGGCACTGGCCCGTTGTCAGGGGGATGAGAACAAGACCAAGGCCACCTACATCCAATGGCGTGTAGAACAACTCATTCAGGCCGAGAAGAAGATGGCTTACCCGGGTAATGAAACGGCGTCAGCAGATGACGAAGCCGAAGCTCCCCTACCTGCCCCGGCTAATCCCGTCTTGGGCGTCATCAAGTGGATCGCGGTCATCATCCTCGTCGGCGTCATTTTCTGGGCGGTTAAATTCCTGCTCTGGCCCAAGCTGCATACCTATCTCTAGGTCCATTCGTAGCCAGCCCGTTTTCGAGGTTGTGACTAAACAAAAATTGCGCTAGCATGCGCGCATGAGAATGACTTTTCCGTTTCGCCACCTGGGAATCACCTTTGCTGCCTGCGTGCTGGCAGCTTCCGCACTGACCGCCTCGGCCAAGGACATGACCGCCTTTGACCTGGCCAAGGAAGGCAATAAATACGTGGGTGAACAGGCCAAGGACAAGGTCGTCCAGATCCGTTCCGACAAATCCATCGGCACCACCACCCCTAATGTGTGGTACGTCGTCTATCGCGACGAGACCGCCACCATGAAGGCCGTGGAAGTGAAGTTCGGCGCTGGCAAGATGATGTCCGTCAAACGCCCCCTCCGCCTCTTGGAACCGATCACGGACAAGGATGGCATGTTGGACGAGAAGAAACTGAAGACCGATTCCGACAAAGCACTCAAAATCGCGCTCAAAGAACCCATCTTGGAAAACCTCAAAGTGACCGCTTCCGAGATGAAACTGGAGCACGGACCGGACAGCGATCCGGTTTGGAAGATTTCCCTCTGGGCAGCCAAGCTCAAGGGCAGCAAGGATGTGAAAATCGGTGAGATCTGGGTCGGCTGCACCGATGCCAAGGTCAGCAAAATCGACATCACTCCGAGCCGGGTTGACTGATTTACCTTTGTGAATCCCACCACCACTGCTCCAAACGAATACGATGTCATCGTCGTGGGCGGGGCCATGGCAGGTGCGGCCTCGGCATTCATCCTGAAGCAGGAGAATCCCGGCCTGCGCGTGCTCATTTTGGACCGCCGGGATTCCCTCCAGCGCCGGGTGGGTGAAGCCACCATCGAGATCAGCACCTTTTTTCTCACGCGGGTGTTGGGCCTGACCAAGCACCTCAACGAATCACACCTCTGCAAACACGGCCTCCGTTTCTGGTTCGCCAACGAGAAAACGAAGAACATCACAGACTGCTCCGAGATCGGTGGCAAGTATTGGTCCCGCGTGCCGGCCTATTTGGTGGATCGTGCCACCTTGGATGAGGAAGTCCTGCGCCGCGCCTTGGAGTCAGGCGCTGAACTGGTCCGCCCCGCGACTGTGCGGGAAATCAAACTGCAGTCCGGCGGTCAGCAACAGGTGCTTGCCAAGGTGGATGGCGTCGAGAAAACCTACAAGGCTCGGTGGGTCATCGATGCCTCAGGCGTGGCCGCCCTGCTCGCCCGGCAGGAAGGCTGGTGGCGTCGTAACGAAGCCCATCCCACCGCCACCATTTGGTCCCGTTGGACGGGCGTGAAAGACTGGGAAGGTCTGGAACTGAAAAAGAAGTTCCCGCAGTGGGCCGCCACCTGCTATGGCCAACGTGGTTCAGCGACGAATCATCTGATGGGGCGCGGCTGGTGGGCTTGGTGGATCCCTCTCAAAGGCGGCGATGTCAGCATCGGTGCCGTGTTCGATCAGCGCATTCTGGAGATACCCGAAGGTGGTCGGCCTAGCGAACGGTTGAAGAAGTTCCTGATGGAACACCCCGTCGGCGCGGAATTGATGCGCGATGCCCAACCGACGGAAGGTGACATCCATACGCGCCGCAATCTGGCCTATTACAGCACGACTTTTGCAGGTGATGGTTTTGCGTTGGTCAGCGATGCCGCCGGCTTTTTGGATCCCTTCTACAGCCCGGGCCTTGACTGGCTTTCCTTCAGCGTTTCCTCTGCCACCAACTTGGTGCTCAAGGCGACCAAGGGCGAGGAAATAGCCCCGCTGGTTGACCGCATGAATGCGGATTACAACCGCAGTTACCACCGTTGGTTCCAGGCCATCTATCAGGACAAGTATTACTACATGGGCGAGTTTGATCTGTTGAAGGCTGCCTTCCTCATGGATTTGGGACTGTATTACCATGGGGTCGCTTCGCAACCATTCCGTCGCGGCAACATCGCGCTGCTGGAGCCCTACTACTCCACCCCGCCCTCCACGCCGTTCTATCACTTCATGCGAACCTACAACCGCCGGTTCGCCCGTATGGCGCAGTCCCGGTTTGAACGAGGCGTGGCTGGCCAGCGGAATGACCGGCAGCGTTACATGTTCCCCGGTTACACCTTTGAACTCGGTTCCCTGAAATTTATTTTGAAGGCCATGCTCTACTGGGGCTGGCTGGAGATCACCGAGGGCTGGCGGACATGGTTCACCTCCCAACCAGCAACTGCGGGCAAGCCTGAAAATTCCATGC
>CAZPUL010000020.1:0-89120 GCA_964589735.1 uncultured Verrucomicrobiota bacterium
CCATCCGCCAGCGATTCAATCGTCCCGATGGGCAATTCACCTCGGGCCGTATAAGGCGTAAACTCGCCGGCCCGGTAGCGGTTCAGGCCTCCCCCGACAGTGGCAACCCAAACATTCCCCTGATTGTCCGCGGAAATGCTGGAGATGGAATCCGTCGCCAGACCGCTTGCCACCGAGTAATTTTTGAACTCTCCCTCCTTGTAGCTAAGTACGCCGCCACCTTCCGTACCGATCCACAGCGTCTTGTTCATGTCCTCAAACAGGGTCGAGATACGGCTGCTGACCAGCTCGGGCGCGGTGATGGTCACAAAGCGGAACCCATCAAACCGCACCACACCATTCGCCGTGCCCAGCCAAAGATAGCCTTCCGAAGTCTGCAACACCGCATTCACCACACTGCTCGGCAACCCATGCTCTGTGGTCCAGACATCGAACCGGTATCGCCTTTCCCCGATTGGCCTCGGTTCCTGCGCTTTGCTTTCGGGCAAAAAGGCCAGGAAAAACGCGCACCACAACCATAGGCCAAGCCGAATCACGCTCTGGTGGTGATATGACATCCGTTGCGTTGTATCCGCTGGTTGCACAGTTTATGGGCTCCCCGCCAAACTGACATGGCCAGCCGTCACACTCAAGTCTGCTTCCATCAAGGGTTTAAACTTACTGTGCCGGACAAAACAGCTTTGCCGCCTGCTACTCGTAGAACTCCGCCTTGTCCGGGATGCGCGTGAACGCCACTTTCGTGCCCGAGAACCCCCGTGCCGATTTCGGCAACATCCCCAAGGAAACCGTATCCCGCCCAAACCGTTTGTTCAGGTCATCAATCGCTTTTGACAACCACTGCCGACGTTCTGTCGGGGCTTCCCCCGGCTCGTGCCTGGTTTCGAACAACTCCAGTTGCTGCAGCTCCACCTTCGACACCAGATGGCTCAATGTCACCGACACCTTCTTCAACGGCTGATTCCCCGTCTGTTCCCGCACCCGCTCCCACAGGATGCCCAAATGCTTCAGCAGCATCAGGCTGTCACTCGCTGGGGCGAACATCATACCTTCGGACACCCGATCCCCCTTCTCGATCCGCACACTCACCTCCATATGCCGTGCCTGATGCTCCAGCCGTCGCAACCGGCTGCTCGCCTTCAGCGTCAACCGCCGCGCCACCAACTCCGCCATCTGTGGCGGACGCAGCTCCGGTGCCAGCACATGACTGTGTCCCACACTGCTCCGCTGGGTCGGCACATCAGTCAGCTCCACCCCGCGTAGCTTGTAATAGAACCTCTCGCCCTCCACTCCACCCCAAATCTGACGCAACCGCTGCCGTGAAGTTTTCATCAGTATCTCCATCGTCAGGATTCCTGCCCCATGCAAGCGCCGTTCCATATTCCCACCGATGCCGGGCAAATCACGCAGCTCCAGCTCATATAGCCGTTCTGGCAAATCCTTCGCCTCAAGCACCACCAACCCGTTCGGCTTTTGCATGTCGCTGGCCACCTTCGCCAGAAAGCGGTTCGGCGCGATGCCGATGTTGCAGGTGATGACTGGTCCGACATTCCGTACGATGCCCGCCTTGATCCGCCGCGCCAATTCGATCGCTTTTTCTCTGGAACGCATGGAACCCTCCAGCTTGCATGCCATTTCATCGATGGATGCCACGACTGACACGGGTACATGCTGGCCGACCTCTTCCACAATCTTGTGATGATACTCCACATAGAGATCATGGCTCGCCAGCACGCATACCAAATCAGGACAGCGCCGCCGTGCGTCTCCAATCATTGTCCCTGTCTTGATCCCATACGCCTTCGCCTGATAACTCGCAGCGATAGCGCACGTCGCCTCTGTCATCACCGGCACCACCGCCACCGGTTTGCCACGCAACCGGGGATTCTCCTGCTGCTCCACACTCGCGAAGTAACTGTTGAGGTCCAGAAAAAGCCATTCCGGCACCGCCGACGGCATCAGATCCGTCCCGGCCACCCCTCCGCTTTTCCCTTCACCAGACATTGGCACTAACATACCCCTGCTTGCCCGCCCAGGCCAACTCCATACCCCAATAATTTTTGTCTTAACACCCTCTGCCAGCACTTTGGATTACGCGCTACAAATGAAGGTGCTGCTCCGGCACATTGGGTCGTATCAGACCAAGCAGGATTTGGCAGGCACGGAAAAGCCGTGCCTGAATGGGGTAAACCAGGTAAATCTGCGATTAAATCAACGGACTCAGTACTTCCGCCGCAGATTCGATGGTAAGATATTCAGCTCCGCCCGGTACTTCGCCACCGTCCGCCGCGCGATCACCACGTTCTTCTCCTTCAGCATCTTCACGATCTGATCATCAGAAAACGGCGCATTGCCCGGCTCCTCCTTCACCATGTCCGCGATCATGTCCTTCACGCTCGTGTTCGACATGCCCACGCCATCCGCCGTCATGATGCCCGACGTGAAGAAATACTTCATCTCGAACACCCCTTGCGGTGTCTCGATGTACTTGCCCGACACCGCCCGGCTCACCGTCGTCTCATGCACGCCCACCGCCTCGGCCACCTGAACCATCGTCATCGGCTTCAGATGTGCGACCCCTTTGTCCAAAAACTCCCGCTGGCGCTTCACGATCTCGTTCGCGATGTTCAAGATCGTCTGCTGCCGCTGATGCAAACTCTTGATGAGGAACTTCCCCGCCCGGATCTTCTCCCGGATGTACTCGCGCACCTCCGGCCCGCTGTCCGGCTGCGCCATCAGATCCTTGTAGGCATTGCTGATGCGCAAGTGCGGCACCTGGTCATTGTTCGTGCTGACGATGTAATCATCCCCTACCTGCTGCACGAACACCTCGGGCACGATGTACTGGTGATTGTCCGCCTGAAAAGCCCGGCCCGGATTCGGCTCCAGCAGCGCGATGTTGTTCACCGCATCCTGTGCTTCTTCGTTCGAGATGCCCAGCCCGCGCGCGATCTCCGGGATGCGCCGTTTGCTCAGCGCCTCCATGTAATCCGCGATGATCTCGTACTCGTCTGAATTCTCCCGCGCATCCCGCTGGAGCTGCAGCATTAGGCATTCGCGCAGATCGCGCGCGCCGACACCCGGCGGATCAAAGCTCTGCACCAGCTTTAGCGCCTCCTCGATCTTTGCCTTTGCGATGCCCGTGGAGAACGCCAGATCATCCAGCACATCCAGCTTCCGCCCGTCCTCGAAGCGCCGATGATCATCCTTCTTCTCCGGCAGATAACCCCGTTCATCAATATTGCCGATCACCAATTCTGCGATCTGCCGCAGATCCTTGGGGCAATCCGACATCCGGAGCTGGTCCATCAAATGCTCCTGCAACGAGGTGTTCGCCACGATGGAGTTCAGCAAAAACTCGCGCTTCTCCTCATCCTCGGCCGTATGCCGGTTGGGCGAATTGTTCTGGGAATACTGGTCGCGCCACTCTTGATCCTGTTGCACGAGCTTCTCAAATTCCTCACGGAAAGTGTCATTCGGATCCGGCTCCCCTGAGTCCTTGGTGGAATCCTCGTACGTGATGTCACTCGGCGGCTCCTGCAGATCGGCCGCCACTTGCAGATCATCCTCTTTGTCCTTGATGCCGCTTTCCTTCGCCTCCGTCTCCAGCTCCGCCACCTCTTCCAGCATCGGGTTTTGCTCCAGCTCCTGCTCCACCAAGGCACGCAACTCCAGCGTGGGGGCCTGTAAAAGCGCCAACGACTGCTGCAACTGCGGCGCGAGGACCTGCGAGAGGGCCATGCGCTGAGAAAGATGCATCCCTTGCGACATCGGCTCCGAATCTATCGAAACAATGACCAGCCTCAAGGCATAATTGGCACGCCCCGTGCTTTTTCAAGAATCGTGCCACTTGCAAAGAACATTACAACCTCCTGTCAACAAAGAAATCGGGCTCACGCAAAATATTCCCGCCGATGACCAGTCACAGCGGATCCACATCCACCGACACCTTCACCTCATGCTCGCCGCCGCCCGTGATGATCCCACCCACCGGGCTCACATCATTGAAATCCCTGCCGAACGCCACCGTGATATGCTCTTCGGCAGGCATCACGTTGTTCGTCGGATCAAAATCCACCCAACCCAAGTCCGGGCAATACACCGCAAACCACGCATGCGAGGCATCTGCACCTACGAGCCGTTCCTTGCCCTCCGGCGGCTTCGTGCGCAAGTAACCGCTCACATACCGCGCCGGCAATCCCAGTGACCGCAGGCAAGCGATGGACAGATGCGCGAAGTCCTGACACACCCCGCGCCGCTTCTCCAGCACCTCTTCCAAAGGCGTTGAAACACTTGTCGCCTTCGGATCATATTTGAAATCCTTGAAGATGCGCGCATTCAGGTCCAGTACCCCTTCCAGCAAAGGCGTCTCCGGCGCAAAACTCTCCCGCGCATAATCCGCCAGCTCCGGATTCGCCCGCACGAATTGCGAATCGAACACGAACTGATACGGCTCCACCACATCCGGCGAAACCGGATCGCGGAACACATCCACCACCCGCTCCCACGGCGAGGACAGCGACGGTGCCGAGGGCGTTTCCGGCCGCACCTCCACGATGCTTTCCGCCACCACTTCCATGGTACGGTGCAGCTCCTGCAATGTGAAAAAGCACACGCTGTTCCCAAAGTAATCCGTGCGCACCCGCTGGATCGCCGGCTCCGGGTAGATGCTCATCGCAAACTGTTCCCGCTCCTGCGACCCCGTGATGCGCGGCTCCAACCGCGCCACGTGATGCGACACCGCCACCGGCTCCGCATACTCATACACCGTGCTATGGATCACCTTGTACTTCATACGCGCCCCCCCTCTCCACCCGCCCGCGCGATCCGTGAATGCGCAAAATAACTGACTGCAATCGCCTCCGAAAGCTTCGGCAACGAGTTCAATGTATCCGTCAGCAACTGGGCCGCTGCGCTCTTTTCCCAGCCCGTCTTCAACTGCGCCAGTTCATTCGGATCCATCAGACGCACCCGGGTCGTGCACTCCAGCAAGACCCGTTCACCCACGCTCAACTGCGCGCTCTGCTGCTCGATCGGCAGCCGGTCGAAATGCTTCTGCAACTGGCTCAACTGGAAGATCAGCGACCGCGGATTCGTATCATCCAGGATCAGCAGGTCGAACACCGCCGCGATGTGCGGCAGCAGATTGTAGCGCGAGCGATACGTGATCGTGCTGTCTGCCACTTCGAGCACCGCCTCCAGCACGCTCGGATTATCCGCCTCCTCCGAGCGAAGGACATCCCGCAGCAACGTGCACAGATAGATCGCCCGCTCGATGCGCAAGCCGATGTCGATGAACCGCCAGCCCTGTGCCTTCGTCATGTTCTCACGCGCCAGACCATTGAACGCCGCCAGTCCGATCACGGTCTGGTTCAGCACCCCGATGGCGTCGCCGGCCAGCACCACCGGTGCCGTCGTCGGCAAACTCAAGCGGTCATCCAATTCGCTCAACACCCGCCACACATCATTCGATGTACGATCCCGCAGCATCGTCGCCAGCCGCTGCAAGTGATCCGCGATGCGCCGCAAACTGCCCGACCGTTGCGGATCAAAGATCGCCGCGAGCAATTCTGCTTCAAGCGCTTCCGCTGTCGTCTTCTTCTCCGGCGAAGGTGTCTGCAACTGACCCTGCGCTTCCAGCGTCTTCAACACCGGCATCAACACCGGCAACGTGCTGCCCGTGCTCTCCGGGTTGAAACGGTTCAACGCACTGCGCAGCAAACGCGCCGTCGAGTCCGCCCGCTCACAATAACGTCCCAGCCAGAAGAAATTATCCGCCAACCGGCTCGGCAAATTGTTCCCCACCCGGCGCAGCTCCACTTCCTGACCCGCCGTATGCAGCAGCGATACCCCCTCCACCGGCTTGTCCGATAGCACCCAAGCATCTTTGCTGCTCCCGCCCTTCTGCATCGTGACATACTTACCCTCCAACCCCGCCGCCACGCGCACCAGTCCGCCGGGCATCACCTTGTAGCCGTCTGCCGTCGCCACCAGGTACACGCGCAGGGTCATCGGGCTCGGTATCAGCTTCTCGCCGTTCCACATCGGCGCCGTGGAGAGCTCCACGCGTTCTTGCGCCACGAAGAGATGCGGCTGGATGGCAATGCGCCGTTGCAATGCCTCCCGCTCCGCCTCCGTCATTCCACGCTCGGGATTCATCCCCTTCAAGTGACTGCGGAAGGCGGGCTTCACGAAGAGATCGTCCATGTGCTTCAGCACATAATCCTCCGCCTTCTGCTGCCCGCACCACCATGTGGCCACCGACGGGATCTTCAATTCTTCGCCCAAGATATGCCGTGACAAGCCCGGCAAAAACGCCATAAACGCCGGGCTTTGCAACAATCCGCTGCCCAGCGAATTCGCCACCGCCACATTCCCCGCACGGAACGCCTCCGCCAACCCCGGCACGCCCAGCATGGAATCACTGCGCAACTCAAGCGGATCGCAAAAATCATCATCCACGCGACGCAAAATGACATCGACCGGTTCCAAACCGCTTAGCGTCTTTAGGAACACGCGGTTATCCCGTACCGTGAGGTCCTGCCCCTCCACCATCGAGTAGCCGAGATACCGTGCGAGGTAACCTTGCTCGAAATAAGTCTCGTTATACGGCCCCGGCGTCAGCAGCACCACGCGCGGGTTATCCGTCCGCCGCGAGGCCAGTTGCGCCAAGGAAGTTTGCAACTCGCGGAAAAAACTGGCCAACCGCTGCACCTGGCAATCGCGAAAGGATTCCGGCAGCACGCGTGAAGTCACCAACCGGTTCGCCAGCGCATAACCCGCTCCGGTGGGAATCTGCGTGCGGTCCGAGATCACCCACCAGCGACCGTCCGGCGACCGCGCCAGGTCCGCCGCATACAAGTGGAGAAAAGTATCTTGCGGTGGCCGCACCCCATGACAGGGCCTTAAAAAATCCGGCTGCGCGAACACCAACGCGGGTGGCAACCACCCGGACCGGATCAAGTCCTGATCTCCGTAGCAATCGCTCAGGACTTTGTTGATGAGTGTGGCCCGCTGGACCAGCGCCGTCTCCAGTCCCTGCCACTCGTTGGCCGAGATCATGAAAGGCACCGGATCAAGCTGCCAGGGCCGCTCCATGCCACGGGCATCGCCATAAACATTGTACGTGATGCCCTGCTCGTGCACGATGCGCCGGGCCACATCCGAGCGGTGCTTCAGGTCGTTCCGGCCGATCCGCGACAGGTCTTCCGTCAGCCGCCTGTACTGCGGCCGCATCAGGCCATCGGCCGCGAATAGCTCATCATAGCCCTTCACCGACTGCCGGTATTGCTCCAGCAGCCAGGGCACAGCCGCCGGCTTGGTCGTTTTGAGCGCGTCACCCATCATCTCGCCGCGAGCTTTTACCTCAGCCGGGGGCGCGCTGCCAACCTTCATGTCTGGACTTTTTTCAGACATTCCGCAGATCAAGTGTGAATGGTGCCTCCGGATTTACCGGCACCACCTTTTGTTTCAGCTTGCCCGGCGTATGTCCATGCCGGAAGAAGCGCGCCAGACGACGGCTCTCCGCCTCATACGAATTCACTGGGAACGTCGTGTAACTGCGCCCGCCCGGATGCACCACATTGTAACTGCACCCGCCCAAGGAACGCTCGTTCCAAGTGTCCACCACATCCAGTATCAACGGACTGTGCACCGGCACCGTCGGTTGCAAGCACGAGGCCGGTTGCCACGCACGATAACGCACACCCGCCACGAATTCACCCTTTGTGCCCGTCGGATGCAACGGCATCTGATAACCATTAACCGTGATCTTGTGCCGCGGATCGATCATCCCCTGCACCTTCACCTGCATGCGTTCCAGCGAGGAATCCACATACCGCACCGCACCGCCCGGTCCCGGTTCCTCACCCAGCACATGCCACGGCTCCAATGCGTGACGAAGCTCGATATGCAATCCCCGCGCATCATAATCCCCCGCGAACGGGAAACGGAACTCGAAGTGCGGCGCGAACCACTCCGCCTTCATCGGATAACCTGCGTCCTGCAGATCACGCACCACATCTTCCATGTCCTGCCACACGAAGTGCGGCATCATCCAGCGATCATGAATCTCCGTGCCCCAACGCACCAGCGGCTTCGTATACGGCTGATTCCAGAACTTGCTTACCAGCGAGCGCAACAGCAGATGCTGCGTCAAACTCATGCGCGAATGTGGCGGCATCTCGAAAGCGCGCATCTCCAGCAGGCCCAACCGGCCCGTGCTGCTCTCCGGCGCATACAGCTTGTCGATGCAGAATTCCGCCCGATGCGTGTTGCCCGTGGAATCGATCAGCAGATTGCGGAACAACCGGTCCACCAGCCACGGCGGTATCCAGCCCTTGTCCGGCACCTGCTTGAACGCCACTTCCAACTCATACAGCGAATCATTCCGCGCTTCATCGATACGCGGGCTCTGGCTCGTCGGCCCTAGGAACATCCCGCTGAACATGAACGACAGCGACGGATGATTCTGCCAATAAGACACCAAACTCCGCAGCAGATCGGGCCGGCGCAGCATGGGACTGTCTGCGGGCGTCGAACCGCCGATGATGATATGATTGCCACCACCTGTACCGGTGTGTTTGCCATCAACCATGAATTTCTCCGTGCCCAAGCGCGACAACCGCGCTTCCTCATAGAGCACCGTCGTGCGTTCCACCAATTCCTGCCAGTTGGAGGACGGATGCAGATTCACTTCGATCACGCCCGGGTCAGGCGTTACCTTCAACACATTCAGCCGCGAATCGAACGGTGGCGTGTAACCTTCGATCACCACCGGCGTTTGCAGATGCTCTGCCGTCTCTTCGATGACTGCGATCAGTTCGATGTAATCCTCCAGCGTCTCCACCGGCGGCATGAACACATGGAGCTTGCCATTGCGCGGTTCCACGCAGAGCGCCGTGCGCACGATCCACGAGGCCGATTGCTGCTTGTCCGGCCGTTTGGTCGGATCTTGCAACATCGGGATCTGCGGCTTCGTATGCGGAATCGCCTGCCCGCCAATTCCGAACCCGCTATAGCCCGACCCGATTCCTCCCGGCGGCATGATCCCACCCGCAAGGAATCGCTGCGGGTCTTTCGCCGGACGCGGCGGCAAGGGCGGACGCGCCACCAGCGGGTCCAGCTCGTTCACAAACGGATATTCCGACTCCTTCACCCAAGGCAATGAATCCAGCCGCAGCCGGAAACCCATCGCGGAATCACCCGGGATGAGATACATCCGCTCCGACCGCAAGAACCACGGTCCGCTCGCCCATACCGGTTTGTTGCCAGCCCAGCGCCGTTGGATCGGCAGCATGTGCCCGATCACACTGTCGAGCCCCTGCTCGAACACCTTCGCCAGCCGCTTCCGCTCCTCCGCATCGCTCAGGTTGGACTTATGCGGGTCCACATTGGAGGGCAAACGCCGTTCCTTCCAGAGGTAATAAAAGACATCCTCGTAACCCGGCAAAACCCACTGCGGGTCGACATCGAGCCGTGCCGTCAAAGCCTGGATGAACTGCTCAGCATCCTTCGCGTTGTGACCGTAGTTCTTGTTCTCCTCCGCGATGAGTTCGCGGTTCTCCCAAATGGGCACCCCGTCCTTGCGCCAGTAACACCCGAAAGCCCAGCGCGGCAACTGCTCGCCCGGATACCACTTGCCCTGGCCGTAGTGCATCAGGGCACCCGGTGCCCAGCGCTTTTGCAAACGCTTGAGCAACTCATCCGCCCGCGCCCGCTTCGTCGGCCCCAGCGCCGTGGAGTTCCACTCCGCACCATCATAATCATCGATGGAGACAAACGTCGGTTCACCGCCCATCGTCAACCGCACATCATTCTTCGTGAGTTCGCTGTCCACGCGATGCCCCAGCTTCTCGATCTCTGCCCATTGTTCATCTGTGTAGGGCAAGGTCACCCGTGGCGTCTCCACGATGCGCGTCACCTTCATCTCCACGCTGAACTCAGTTTCGCAATCATCCACTGCGCCTGATATGGGTGAAGCACTCGATGGATCCGGTGCCGCCGCCAAAGGGATATGCCCCTCACCGGCTAATAGACCGCTCGTCGGGTCCAGCCCGATCCAGCCTGCCCCCGGCAGATACACTTCGCACCACGCGTGCAAATCCGTGAAATCCTTCTCCGCCCCGCTCGGACCATCCAGCGATTTCACATCCGCCGTGAGCTGGATGAGGTAACCGCTCACAAACCGCGACGCTAACCCGCAATGCCGTAGCAACTGGCACATCAACCACGCCGAATCACGACACGACCCGCTCAAGGTCGCCAGCGTCTCCTCCGGCGTCTGCACACCCGGCTCCATGCGGATGACATACTTGATGTCCTTCCACAGCTTCTGGTTCAGTGCCACCAGGAAATCGATCGTCCGCTGGCGTTTGTCCTTCGGATCGTCCTTCACCGTCTGGCCCGGCTCCGGCAGGGCGCTGTGATGATGCACGTCCGTGCTTTGCTCCGAGTGTGTGTCTGGCAGCTCATGCCCGTCCATGTAGGCCAGATGTTCCTCGCCCACTATCTCCTTCCGCACCACGTCCAGATACTTCAGGAACTTCGGCGTCAACCCGCACTTCAGTTGAAACGGCTCCAGTTCATGATCCAGCGTGGAATCGTAATGGAACGGGAACTTTTCTGCATGCGGCTCCAGAAAGAAATCGAACGGATTCAGCACGGACATCTCCGCCACCACATCCACCTCCACGCAGAACTCCCTCGTTGGCTGCTCAAACACCGCCCGGGCCAGGTAATTGGACTGCGGATCCTGCTGCCAGTTCAGGAAATGCTGCTCTGGCAGCACCTTGAGCGAATAACCCAGGATGCGTGTCCGCGCATGCGGAGCCGGACGCAACCGGATGACCTGCGGCCCAAGATTTACCAGCCGGTCATACTTGTAATGCGTCCGATGATGGAGTGCTACGTGAATGGCCATATTGGCTTTCTAAATGTGCGCTTCGGCGCCTGCCTAAATTATTGTTAATGTCTTGGGCGACAGTGCTTGGCGTGTCCCCGCCAACCCACCCCGCTCTCTTAGTTTAGTTAACTTTCAAATGCAATGTTACCCTCACCCAGCTCGTCGTCATCCTCGTCCTCGATTCTGTTCCTTCTCCACTCGCTTCTCTTATTTACGCGCCATCCTGCCCGAAATTCTTTGCCACCGTTAGTCTTAGCCTCGCTAATCCACACTATTCTCGGACTAAATTTCAAAAATCCGTGCCGTCTACATTACGCATCACGAATTACGCCTGACACCCCATCCCGCGTCCATCCGTATTCCCGCGTGTTTCCCAATCTTGACAGACAAAACCACCTCAGCCGCATTTTGACCAATCTGCGGCTTTTTACACAGGCCAATCTCGGGCCTGTTCGGGAATCCCCCATAAAACCCTGCCCGGACACCATCTAAGCCCATCCAAACCAACCAGTAACATAACCCGTGCCAACTCACGTAGCGCATGCTCAATGTGCTGTCCGGCATGGGACCAATAGTAGGTGTTAGCTGTTAGATATACCAAGCGTCTCCCAGTTACGCATCACGTATCACGTGTTACAAATCCCGGTAGGGGGTCAGTTTGAAATCCTGTACATCTTGTTAATCCTGTCAAAAAAACTCTCACCCGATCCACTTCGTCAACAATGGTGCCACCGCCAGTGCTGGCAGATAATTCGCCAACGGCACCTTCCGCACTCCGTAGATCACCAGCGGCAGACACATCACCAGCAGACCACCCGTCGCGTTCAACGAATTGATCATCGGCTCGTCCAGCTGCCCCGCCAGCACCTTCGCCAGCAACGTGATCGTCCCTTGATACGCCACCACCGGGATGATCGAGAGCAACACCCCCCAGCCGAACACCGCCGCGAAACTGAGCGTCGCCAGTCCATCCATCGCCCCCTTCAACGCCAGTGTCTTGAACTCGCCCGTCATCCCGTCCTGGATGGAACCCAAGATCGCCATCGGCCCCACACAGAACAGCAGCGTGCAGGTGATGAACCCCTCCGCCACTGGCGGTTTCTCTCCGCTTTGAGCTTTCGTGAACCGCTCCGTCGCATACTCGCCCAGCTTGCCCAACCGCTTCTGGATGCCCAGCACCATGCCGATGATGTTCCCGAGGATCAGCGAGAGAAACATGATGCCCACCTGCTTCGCGACCTGCCCAAACGACCCGTTCAATCCCGACCAGATCATGTGCGCCGCAGCCACAAACGTGAAAATCACCAATACCGCCTTGATGTTGTTTTGCGCGTCCTTGCTCAACTGGTTCTTGGCCATCAACCCGATGATGCCACCCAGCAGAATCGCCACCGCATTGATCGCCGTCCCCAATCCAATCATAAAAAATTCGTGTGCCCCACTGAATCACCCCCCCGCCTCAATTCCAAGCCAATCCCATCCATTGGAACACATTGGGTGTGTTTCTAAGCACACCGAAGCACGCAGCCCCGTGCTGCCGGATTCCAGCCGGCAGTAGATTGATGCCCGACGAAACACATAGGCCGCCCCCTTGGACATTGCTCATTCCTTCGTCATGAACTCCGTGCCACTAGGTCGGGGTCGAGCTTGGTCATTCGTCATTCCCCTACCCACGCTGTCGGTCCTTTCACTTCATACTTCCGAAACCACTCCTCATTCCTCTTCACCACCCGCTCTCCCAAGTTCACCCAATCCACATCCGGTTTCTTCAACTCCTCCAAAACAAAATGCGTGAACACCCCTTGCTCCAATTTCTTCGATTGCCAGCTCTTCTCCCCGGCCGAACAAGACGCCAGTACCGTCAATCCTTCCACTGCCTTCAACCGCTCGCGCAACGTCTGATCTGCCAGCGGCCGATCCAGCTTCGCCATATCCGGCACCTCCCGACACGCATCCAGCAGCAACACCCGCGACGTCGCCTTGCTCGCTTGAAATGCCTCCAACACCGCTTGAAAACTCACCCCTGTCGTCCGTGCCAATTGCCAGTTTCCATTGCTCGGCATCAGATACACATCCCGCTGCGTCTCATACCCGTGCCCGGAAAACGTCATCACCGCCAGCCCGCCTGAAGCCGCCTGATTGGAAAACTTCTTCAACGCCTCCTGCAGCCCATTCCGCGTCCCCTTCACCATCTCCACCTTCAACGCCTTCAACTCTGCCCACTGCCTCCGCCCCCGTTCCGACTTCGGCTCTCCCGCCAAAACCACCTGCGCCTTCGCCGCCGGGATCATCTTCAACTCAACCACGATTCGATGCGCCAGCCCGATCGCATCATCCGGCGCATACTCCAAATTCTCCAACCCCACCTGAAACTCAAACTTCCCGATACCGATGAACAGCCCGGCTGATTGCTGAACCTTTCCTGCCATCACCTCCGCCCCTCGCAACACCTGACTTAAACACAAAAAACAAAGCACCAGCCCCAGCCAGCACCTGCTATTGAACCTGTTGAAGATGAACTTCATCACCCATCCGAACCCTAGTCCCCAATCCGTGTGATTCAGTGTTCCATCTGTGGCTAAAAAACTTCCCTTATACTCTCTTCGTCATCGCCACCCCCAGCTTCAACAACTTCTGCGCATCCGCATCCGACTTCGCCTCCGCGTAGATGCGCAAGATCGGTTCCGTCCCCGAGCCCCGCAGCATCAGCCACGCGCCATCCTCGGCGATGAACTTCACGCCATCGAACGCCTTCACATCCTTCAGCTTCGAGCCCAGCAGCTTAGCTGGAGGATTCTTCGCGCAGAACTCCATCAACGCCGCCCGCTTCTCCAAAGGGAAATGCGTATCGATACGCGCATAGCGATGCGGCCCATATTCCTTCTCCAACGTCGCCAACAATGCGTTCACGGACTTCTTCTCCGTCGCCAACATCTCCAAAAGCATCAAGCCCGCAAGAATCCCATCCCGCTCCGGGATGTGTCCCGGGAACCCGATGCCACCGCTCTCTTCAAACCCTAGCAACACGCCACCTTTGATGATTTCTGACGCGATATACTTGAAACCCACCCCCGTCTCTACCAGTTCTAGCCCATATTTCGCGCACATCTTGTCCACCATCGATGTTGTCGTCAGCGCCTTCACCACCTTGCCCGTCGCCTTGCGGTTCACCACGTAGTGCCGCAGCAGCAGGCAGATGAGATTATGCGTGGAGAGATAATTCCCCTTCCCGTCCATGCCGCCCACACGGTCCGCATCGCCATCCGTCACCAGACAGATGTCATGCGGATGCTTCTTCAGATACGCCTGGCTGAACGTGTAATTCTTCTCCACCGGCTCCGGATTGATGCCGCCAAAGAACGGATCATGCTTCGCATTGATCGTCGTCACTTTGCACGTCGTACCGGCGAGCAATTCATCGAAGCAACCCGCGCCTACCCCGAACAACGCCTCATGCGCGAACTTCAATTTCGAACCTGCAATAAGATCAAAATCCACTAGCTTCTTCACCGCCTGATAAAGCGGCTGCCGCATGTTCACCTTGCGCACCTTCTTCGCTTTGATGCCTTCCGCCAACGCGATGGCCTGCACCGGTGACTTATCCAGTAAACCCTCAACCGCCTTGCACATCGTCGGCTCCGCGGATCCGCCGAAATGCCCCTTGAGTTTGAACCCGTTGAAGATCGCCGGATTATGGCTGGCCGTAAGCATGATGCCGCCGATGCACTTTCCCTGCTTCACCGCGTAAGATACCGCCGGCGTCGGCACCGGACTGTCGCTCAAGATGACCTCAAACCCATTCCCCGCGATGATTTCCGCCGCGCGCTCCGCGAACTGGTCCGAGAGAAACCGCCGGTCATAGCCGATGGCCACCACGTTCTTCGTGCCCGCGATAGGATTCACCTTCCAATAATCTGCCGTCGCCTGTGCCACGCGGCTCAGATTCTCGAATGTGAAATCCTCGGCGATGACCGCCCGCCACCCATCCGTCCCGAACTTGATTGCTGCCATATATTGGAAATCTCCAGTACCCGAACTGTCATCAGATCAGACCTAGCTGCGTTCCCTCATTCGGCCCCTCTTCTGCGGCTTTCTCGGCCAGCAGACGCATCTTCTTGATCGCCCGTGTCAGACTCGGCTGCCCATAAAGTCCCGTGCCGCTCACAAACGTATCCGCCCCCACCCGCGCACATTCCGTCACCGTCTGGAACGTGATGCCGCCATCCACCTCGATATGATACTTCAGCCCCTTCTCCCGGCGCCATTCGGCTGCCTGCTGGATCTTCGGCACGCACTCATGGATGAACGATTGCCCGCCAAAACCCGGATTCACCGTCATCACTAGCAAAAGATCAATCTGCTTCAGATAAGGCTCCGCCAGCGCGATATTCGTCGGCGGATTCACCGCCAGCCCCACTTTCTTGCCCAGCGATTTTATCTTCCAGATCAACCCCTCCACGCGATCGCCCAATTCCACATGGATGGTGATGAGATCCGCCCCCGCCTTCACGAACGCATCAAAGAGTATCTCCGGCTTCTGGCACATCAGGTGCACATCCAGAAAGGTCTCGCTCGCTTCATTGATACGGCGCACCACCTCGGGCCCAAAAGAGATGTTCGGCACGAAATTCCCGTCCATCACATCCAGATGCAGCCAGTCCGCCCCGGCCTTCCCGGTGCGGCTTGCCTCCTGGGCAAACTTGCCAAAATTCGCTGCCAGCAGCGAAGGAGCGATAATCATGCGCGAAACCTAAAGGAACCAAGGCCGGAGTCAATTCAGCGCGATGGCATTTGTGGAAAACCTGTTTGCCAGCACGGGCCAGTGGTTTAATCTTTGCCACATGCACCTGACAAGGAAGCTGTTCCCATGGCGTTTCATCATCGTTCTCTTCACTTGCCTGCTTTCCTGTCTGGCAGATGCCGCCACTCCCGATGCCAGCGCAGATGGCTATATGCCCCTGGCCAACGGCATGCACCTGACCATGAACCTCAAGTTGGTCGGTACCGATGGGAAAGAGACCCGTGGCACCGCCGAACAGCGCGTGGACGGCACCATCACCCGTGATGGCCAGGTGTATCACCGCCTGGTCACCACGCTGAGCCCGGATGGTTTGCCCCCCTACACCAGCACTCGCCTGATGCGCAAGACTCCGACCGCCCTGTATTCCATCCCCTTGGAGAATCCTGATGCCAAAGAAGAGGTAGAAATCCAACTCCCCCTCAAGCTCGGTTCCACATGGGACACCAAGCATCCTCAACTACGGACTCACACCGTGACTGCCAAAGAAACCGTCATCATCGGTGATAAAACCTTCAAAGACTGCTTCAAGATCAGCACCCGCTCCAAGGATGGCACCTATCAGGAAGATTTCTGGGAAGCCCCGGGCATCGGCAGCATCAAAGCTGAAATTGTTTCACCCGGCATGAAAATCACCCTGACCTTACGCGATTTCAAGCCCGGCAAATAAAACTCGCATCTTTCTTATTTATAGTGACTTACAAATAAATCAACCGACCGGAAAAGCACCTTTTCAATCACTAAAACCCATTCGTCTCCGCCGGGCTTTATCAGGTTGACGCCCCTGCAACCCCATCCGTAAGCTCTTACTACCGGGTAACAACGGGTTTTCGAACCGCAACGCTGACAGACTTATGGCTGAGGGCTACTGCGTAAAATGCAAGGCGAAGAAAGAGATCGCCAATGCTGTGGAAGAAGTCATGAAAAATGGTCGCAAGGCCATCAAAGGGACTTGCCCTGACTGCGGCATCGTGATGTTCAAGATTCTCGGTGGCAAGAACACCGCTCCCAAGCCCGCCGCCCCGGCTCCTAGCGAACCGGCCAAGACCTCCTAAGGCTGTCTATACCAGATGAACACCGGGCTTTCGTTGATGCCCAGCGTTCCCTGTTTTGCCTCCAGCGATTCCGCACTTCCAGCAGCCAGCGGCATTCTCTCCATCCGTTCCGGCGTCATCTTAAGTGCGTAGGTGCCCGCTTCTCCCGCGGGTTTCCACACCGCCAGCACTCGCTTCTTCCTGTCCGTCTTATGCACAAACTCCAGCGCCCACGCTTCCGCGTTCTGCTGCTGCGTCTTCACGTAGCGGTAATCGCCCAACGATTTCATCAGCCACGCTACGGCGTGAAATGACGGCTTCGGCTGGTAATGACGCGTGAGTCCGGCGGAAGCATGCACGGAAGGTTTATCCTCATCGTTGAACCAATACAGATAAGCACGATCGATATCCATGGATGCGAAGATCAGAAACGAGCGCACGATCCACTGCGCCTGCTGCGTATCCGTCACGCCCATCCACTTGGCGAAATCACCGGTCGGCTCCGGTTTCTTGGTGGAAGAATCATAGCCGAACTCCGTCAGCCAGATCTCCTTGCCAGGCGCATTCTTGTTCCGCCAATCAATGACCTCCTGGATGGTCTTCAGATATTTCAACCGCGCATCTTCCGGGTAACTGCGCTCCCACGTAGGCCACGGTTTCAGCTCCGCGTAGGAATGCACATTGATGATGTCATAGAGCGATTCCAATCCCTTCACACACTCGATGCTCTTGTGATAACGCCCGCTCTTCCCCGCCTCCACATTGCACGTGGCGATGCGCAGCTTCGGATCTCCCTCACGCAATCCCTTCGCCATCGCCTGAAAAAGTTTGCGATACGTCGCATCATCATACAGCCCCGGCTCATTACCGACTTCAGCCGCTTCAATCAACTTAGTGGAAGACGGTCCGAGTGCCTTCGCCAGCTCACGACCATACACCTCCGCATCCCGCTCCATGTCCTTCCAATCATTAGTCTTGAGGTTATCAACCATCAGCGAGGCATGCGCGTGATATCCGGCCTTCTTCCATGGCCCATACACATCGCGATCCCAACTAACCTTGTTCGCCGCCACCGGAAAGGTCTGTTTGCGGCTCGTGTCCCTGTCCTTGCCGAAATCCCATTCCAGCGGATGATAGTTCCGCAGATACTTGGTCACCGGCTGATACAAGTTCGTCTTGAACTGGATGGTATGCGTGTTCAGCCCGATGAGATCACGCATCAAAGGCTCGGCGGCATTTACCATTACCGAAGAACTTAGCAAACAGACGACTGCCAGACGGATAAATCGGGTCATGCTCATGTGGATACCAGCTGGCCTTCTTTCATGAAAACAAAAAGGCGCGGAGTTCATCCGCGCCTTTCTGATGATTTTTCTCTTATGCTTACACCTTCAGCTTCGTCCACTTGGCGTTGCCCTTGGAGGACTTCACTACGGCCTCGATGAACGCCATGCCACGGATACCGTCGCTGATCTTCGGGTAATCCAAGGCCACCGCGTCCTTCGCCAGCTTCGTGCCGGATTGTACCGCACGGATGTGATTCGCGAAGTTCTTGTAGATGTTCGCGAACGCTTCCAGATAGCCCTCTGGATGCGCCGGAGGCGTGCGGCCAGCCGCTTTCGCGGAATCGCTCAGGTAACCCATGCTGGCGCGATACACCTGCATCGGGTCATTCAGCCACTTCACGAGGAGCGTATTCGGTTCCTTCTGATGCCATTCGATGCCACCGAGTTCACCATACACGCGAATGTTCAGGTTGTTCTCTTCACCCACCGAGATCTGGGAGCTGTGCAGCACACCCTTCGCACCACCCTTGAAGCGCAGCAACACGTTGCCGTCATCATCCAACGCGCGACCTTTCACGAAAGCCGTGATGTCGGCGGCAAGCTCTTCGATCTCCAAGCCCGTGATATATTCCGCCAAGTTCTCGGCATGCGTGCCGATGTCGCCGATGCAACCCGCCGCGCCGGAACGCTTCGGGTCGGTGCGCCAGGCCGCCTGCTTCTGGCCACTCGCCTCTAGGCGCGTCGCCAGCCAGCCCTGCGGATACTCCACCACCACCTTACGGATCTTGCCCAGTTTGCCCGCCGCAATCATCGCCTTGGCTTCCTTCACCATCGGGTAGCCCGTGTAATTGTGCGTCAACCCGTAGAGTTGGCCACTCTTCTTCACGATCTCACCCAGCTTCTTCGCTTCCGCGAGGTTCAGCGTGGCCGGTTTGTCGCTCAGGACATGAAAACCGTTTTCCAGTGCCATCTTGGCCGGCGGGAAGTGCATATGGTTCGGCGTGACGATGGAAACGAAGTCCATCCGTTCGCCCACCGGCAGCTTGGCCTCCGCCTTGATCATCTCTTCAAAGGTGCCGTAGCAACGGTTCGCGGGAAGGAAAAGATCCGCTCCGCTGGCTTTGGAACGCTCTGGGTCAGAGGAGAATGCGCCGCAAACCAGCTCGATCTGCCCGTCGATGTTCGCCGCGATGCGATGCACCGCGCCGATGAAGGCTCCGCGACCGCCGCCCACCATACCGTATCGAATTTTTCTGCTCATGGTGTAAAGTGATGATATAAAATGGTTTCAGTCCGTTGTTGAATACGAGATGGCGGCCTTTATAGTGACGCGCGTTTTTCAAGTCAACGGACGACTTGAGAGTTGTATGCAGATTCACCTGCTAAAATCGAAGATACACCGGGCGGAAGTCACGGGTGCCAACGTCAATTACGAGGGCAGCCTGACCATCGCCGAAGATTTCATGGAAAAGGCCGGTATCGTGCCTTTTGAACGTGTTTTGTGCGGGAACATGGCCAACGGTCAGCGCTTTGAGACTTACGCCATCCCCGGTCAGCGCGGCTCCGGTGCCATCATATTGAATGGTGGTGTGGCTCATCTGGGCAAGGTCGGCGACCGCCTCACCATCATGACCTACGCCGTCGTGGACCCGAGCGAAGCCAAGAATTGGACGCCCAAGATCATCATCCTGGGCGAGGCAAACAAGATTTTGAGCGAACGCGGCATCTAGCCTACTATCAGCCCTATGCCCTTTACCGCCGTTGAAATCGCCGAGAAACTGCAAGGCCAGGTCATCGGTGATGGTTCCGTTCTGCTGAGCGGTTTTGCCCCCGCCTCCAACGCCAAGCCCGGCGATCTCACCTTTGCCGAGAATCAAGACTACTTCGCCGCTGCCGATCAAAGCGCCGCCTCCGCGATTTTGATTGCCGGAGATGATTTTCAGACGGCCAAGAAGACGCTTATCAAAGTACCGAATGCCCGCGTGGCCTTTGCCCGCGTGCTGCCCTTGTTCTTCCCGGAGCCCAGCTTTGCTCCTGGAATCCACCCGAGCGCTGTGGTCGAAGCAACCGCTTGCGTAGATCCAACTGCTTACGTTGGACCCAATTGTTTTGTCGGTGCCGGCGCCAAAGTCGGTGCGCGCTGCGTCTTGGAGCGCCTGGTGTCCATCGATGAAAACGCCGTTATCGGGGCGGACACGCGGATTTTCCCGAATGTCACCATTTACCAAGGCTGCCAGATCGGTGAACGCGTACGCATTCATGCGGGCACCGTTGTCGGTTCCGATGGTTTCGGCTACGTCTTCGATCAAGGCCAGCATCGCAAGGTACCCCAAGTGGGCATCGTGATTCTCGGCGATGATGTGGAGCTGGGCGCGAATGTGACCATTGATCGCGGTGCGCTCGGGCCCACGGTCATCGGCAAAGGCACGAAGATTGATAACCTCGTGCAGATCGGCCACAACGTCATCATTGGCGAGCATTGCATTATCATTTCGCAGACGGGTATTGCTGGCAGCACCAAGCTTGGCAACTTCGTCACCGTCGCCGGTCAAGTCGGACTCGCTGGTCACATCAAGATCGGTGATCGCGTCACCATCGTGGCGCAATCCGGCGTGATGCATGACATCCCCGCTGGTGAAAAATGGATGGGCAGCCCCGCTCAACCGGACAAACAGGCCAAGCGCCAGATGCTCGCCTTGCAGCAATTGCCCGAACTGATCCGCCGCGTGAAAGAGCTGGAGCGGCAGTTGAAAAAGAAGCTGTAAGAATTCCCCTCCCCGCCGTTCGGGTTTGCCCTCAGACCGAAGTTCCATTACATCTGGCCTACCGGATGAGACAATTTGACTACCTCGTGCTCGGCAGCGGCATCGCCGGACTCACTTTTGCCCTGAAAGTCGCCCCGCACGGGCGCGTGGCCATCATCACCAAAAAGAACCGCGCCGACTCCAACACCAACTGGGCCCAAGGCGGTATCGCCGCCGTCACCTCCAAGGAAGATTCCGTGGAAATGCACGTGGCTGACACCCTCGATGCCGGAGCTGGCCTCTGCAAAGAAGTCGCCGTCCGCACCATCATCGAGGAAGGCCCCGCCCGCATCCAGGAACTCATCGCCCTAGGCACCAAGTTCTCAGAACGCGAAATCCCTTTCACCCAAGGCACCAAAGAACTGGACCTCACCAAGGAAGGCGGCCACTCCAAACGGCGCATTCTTCACGCGAAGGATGCCACCGGCCGCGAAGTCGAGCGTGCCTTGCTGGCCGCCGTGGCCGCCCAGCCAAGCATCACGGTGCTGGAAAACCATTTTGCCATCGACCTGATCACCACCAATAAGCTGGGCTATGAAGGGCAGAACCGTTGTGTGGGCGTCTATGTGCTGACCGAACCGGGTGTAGTGGAAACTTTCATTGCTCCGGCTGTGCTGCTGGCCACGGGCGGCTGCGGCAAAGTCTATCTCTACACCACCAACCCCGACATCGCGACCGGCGACGGCGTGGCGATGGCCTATCGTGCGGGCGCTTCGGTGGCCAACATGGAGTTCATCCAGTTCCACCCGACCTGCCTGTATCACCCGAAGGCGAAGTCATTCCTCATCACTGAAGCGGTACGTGGTGAAGGCGGGGTTTTGCGGCGCATGGATGGCCAGGAGTTCATGGAAAAGTATGATGCACGCCAATCACTTGCTCCTCGCGACATCGTCGCCCGCGCCATCGATAATGAGATGAAGCGCACCGGCTCGGACCATGTGCTGCTGGACATCACGCACAAGCCCGCCCGCTTCATCATCGACCATTTCCCGAACATTTATCAGAACTGCCTAACTTACGGTATCGACATCACCAAAGAGCCGATTCCCGTAGTTCCAGCCGCGCACTATCAATGCGGCGGTGTGCTGACCGACCTGGATGGCCATACGGATATTGCAGGGCTCTATGCCGTCGGCGAAGTCGCCTGCACTGGCCTTCATGGGGCCAACCGACTGGCGAGCAACTCGCTGCTGGAGGGTTTGGTTTGCGCTCACCGTGCGGCCGAGCATTTGTTGAAGCATCCCGAGCCGACCATCAATCTCAACATCCCCGAATGGCGGCGCGGCGATGCCCAGGACCCCGATGAACTCGTCGTCGTCAGCCATAACTGGGATGAGATCCGCCGCCTGATGTGGGATTACGTCGGCATCGTACGCACCACGAAGCGCCTGCAACGCGCGCAAAAACGCATCAACAATATCCTTGATGAAATCCGTGAGTTCTATTGGGACTACATCGTGACCAGCGATCTTTTGGAACTGCGCAACATCGCCACCGTGGCCGATCTTATTGTACGCTGCGCCCTCCAGCGCCCGGAAAGCCGCGGCTTGCACTACACGCTGGATCACCCGCAAGCTGACCCCGCGTGGGCGCAACGGGACACCGTGGTGCGCCGCGAAACCTAGGCGCGGTTATGATTTTGGAATATCTTCGCCAGTTGAACACTGGGCGGCTGATCCTGTGGTGCTACCTCATCTGGTACCTGATGGTGCTCATCCGCTACTTCGATCCCCGTCCCAGCCTTTGGCTCACCTCGCTGGGACTCAGCGGCATCATCGGTTACGCGCTCTACCTCAGCACGGCGGCCTCAGGAAAACAGAAGCTGACCTTGGACCGCTGGCAGCTTTTCCGCCTGTTCCTGATGCCCTTCTGCGTTTCGAGCTTTGCGGCCTTGGTGAAGAATGAAGGCTTCATCCTAATCTTTTCCCCCAAGGCTGGCGAAAACATGGCCGCCGTGATCTTGTGCTTTCTGCTGGTGGGAACAGTAAAGCTGTTGCAACGGAGCAAGTGAACCGGTCACGGCACGTTGGTCTGCCGGTGCTTCGAATCCATCCATATCTGATAGATGACAGCAACCCCGCCCCTGAGCAGCACGGGCAGCACCTTGTTCTGAAAATCTTCCTGCGTCTTGATGTCCGTCATCACCTGGTCGCGGATGTCTAGGTTCGTTTCCACCGGCTTGTCCGGGTAGTTCAGGTTGATCTTGCGCACTTTGCTCAATGTCAGTTTGAGCGTATCAATCCCGCCAAATTCCATCGGCAGTTCCGGTTTGTCATCGCTGGTTTTGCCCGGCTTGGATTCTTTTTGCTTCCGGTCGATTTGCTCCTTGATGGCCTGCAGGTTCAGCTTTCCCCCCTTGTCTTCCACGATGTTGAGTTCGGCCAGATTTATGAGCAGCAGACGAAACTGCAAGCGTCTCTGTTTGAAAGCCGCCCGATCCGCCTCCACATGGAGTTCTTCGAAATGGATGAAGGCCGAGGTGCCAAACTCCACCGGATTGAACAATTTCAAGCCTTCAAACCGCACCTTGCCAGAAAAGAAATCCACCTCTGCGTGCTTCAAGCTCACCTGCAACCCGGTACCGTCCTCCAACCGGCTGACCACCCAAGACTGAAAAATGCGGTCCTTCAACATGACCAGCGCCACCACCAGAACCACCAGCACAATCACCGCACGTAGTGCCCAGCGACCGGTGAATTTGAGGATGCGCGTGATCACAAGATTTCATTCATAGCTGGATATCATCCGGCCTTACTTCCAAACACTCGTCCTGGTCTTCCCACACGATGGCGGGATAATGGTCTAAGAATGGCGGCAGCAGATGCTTGGCCGCTTCGACCATCAGCTTCTCCACCCCCGAAGCCGCCACTTCGAACGCCTGGTCATAATTCGGCACCGCCTTGCGTTGCCGGTCATCCCAATGCGCCACCGCATGGATGGGTGAATACTTGTCCGCCCATTTCTTCAATGGCGCTTGCAACTCCGGTGCGATGTCATCAAACGGCACCGAGGGCTCGCCGCAGGAATGACAGATCAATCCTGTCTCCAACACATCACGAGTGACCATCGGCAGCAACGGAGCCCCACAGCAGGAAGCCTGCGTCCAAGCACGCGGGATGGATACCAGCCGCTTCTGCCAGATGGAACGGTCTCCCCCCGCCTGACAGGCCAGCCGCAAGGAACCCACCAGCGGATGCGACATGCGCCATACCTTACCCTCCAGTTGCCCAAAAGTCTGCGCCAGCCAGCGGGCCAGCGTCAAATCGTCCAAGTTTAGAAAGTACCCCTCGTATTCACGCCAGAGACGGTCCATCGGGGATTCATTGATTTCAGCCATTGCTGCTTCAAAGTGTGAGAGTGTAACCCCCGGCGCAAGCGGCAATCGCAAGAAATCCTTACTTCAGCCCGATTTCTCCACGAACCAGCTCCCATATACCCACTACCGGTAGTATATGTCGCCTTCAGATAAGGTTTAATAACTAGGATACCAGCCGGGATTACAATCATCCGCAGAACCTTGTTCACAACCGTGAATAACCTTCTGAAAAGGAGGTTTTTTCGGACTTTTTCAGGCATTTTTTAGAGATGGTTCCGGCTAATAACTTGTTAAGCAAAATTTGTGAAAAATTTCTTTACACCACTACAGGTAGTGTTATCTTGCCGATTGTTCCCCTACTAAAAGGGGTCCATAACCATGAAAGTGACTATGAGACCCCTCAAAAAGGTGAATTTGTTGTTCTTTTTTGCACCTTAGTTCAGTCAAAAACAAATTTAGCCCGAAAGGATTCCCATGATCGACGCCCGTGAAGGAGTTGTGTCGTCGTCTCCGGCCAAAAGCCGGCAGCGCAGCACCCGCGTGACCGCCAGCCGCACGGCCAAGCCGTCCAAGCCCGCCAAAAAGGGCCGATCACTGTCCATCGAGCGCGTTTTCAGCGTCGCAGGCAAACATCCTTTCGATCAGATCGAGTGGGACCAGCGCACCGCCGAGATCACCGATGACAGCGGCAAGGTGATTTTCAAGCAGGAGAACGTCGAAGTTCCCAAGTCTTGGTCCCAACTCGCCACCAAAGTCGTCGTTTCCAAGTATTTCTACGGCGAGATGAACACGCCCGAGCGCGAGACTTCTGTCCGCCAACTCATTCACCGCGTTGCCCGCACCATCGCCGATTGGGGTATCAAGGACGGCTATTTCACCAAGGCTGATGGCGAACTCTTCTATCAAGAGCTCGCTTGGCTAGGTATCAACCAGTACGGAGCATTCAACTCCCCGGTCTGGTTCAACGTGGGGCTCTTCCACCAGTACGGCATCGGCAAGAACTCCGCTCGTGGCAACTGGTATTACAACCGTTCCAAGGGCGAAGCCGAACGCGCCGCCACCCAGTATGAATATCCGCAGGGCAGCGCATGCTTCATCCAAGCCGTGGAAGACAATATGGAAAGCATCATGCACCTCGCCTACAGCGAAGCGATGCTCTTCAAGTATGGCTCCGGCACTGGTTCCGATCTCTCCCCCATCCGCTCCAGCAAGGAAAAGCTGAGCGGTGGCGGTCGTCCCAGCGGTCCGATGTCCTTCCTGAAGGTCTATGACCAGGTGGCTAATGTCGTGAAGTCCGGTGGCAAGACCCGTCGTGCCGCCAAGATGAACACCTTGCGCGACTGGCATGGAGACATCGAAGAATTCATCGACGCCAAGCAGAAGGAAGAGAAGAAGGCTTGGGCGCTCATCGAGCAAGGTTATGACGGTTCCTACAATGGCGAAGCCTACGGCTCCGTCATGTATCAGAACGAGAACCTGTCCGTCCGTGTCTCCGACGAGTTCATGCAAGCCGCGCAAGACGGCAAGGAATGGCACACCAAGACGGTGACCGGCAAACCGCTCCAAAAGAAGGACGCCTCCACGCTCTTGAACAAGATCGCAGAAGGCACCCACATCTGCGGCGATCCCGGCCTGCAATACGATGGGGCCATCCAGAAATGGCACACGTGCAAAGGCACAGAACCCATCCACTCCACGAACCCCTGCTCCGAGTACGTATTTCTGAACAACACGGCGTGCAATCTCGCCTCGTTGAACTTGATGAAGTTCAAGCGCGACGACGGCACGTTCGATGTGGACCGCTTCAAGGCCGCCGTGCGCATCTACATCACGGCGCAGGAAATCTTGGTGGATAACGCCAGCTATCCGACGAAAGAGATCGCCGAGAACTCCCACATCTTCCGCACCTTGGGCCTCGGCTATGCGAACCTCGGCTCCATCATCATGAGCTACGGCCTCGCCTATGACTCGGATGAAGGCCGAGCCCTCGCCGGTGCCATCACGAGCATCATGACGGGTCATGCTTACGAGCAATCTGCGAAGATCGCCGGCATCATGAGCCCGTTCAAGGGCTACAATGATGCGCGTTGTTCGGGCGTCAGCAAGCCGGTGAAGAAGGATAACGTTGAATCCATGCTCGGGGTTATCAGACAGCACCGCGAAGCCGTCGAGACGATCCAAGCCAGCGAGGATTTCGCCTATCTGAAAACGGAAGCTCGTCACACATGGGACCGCGCTCTCGCCATCGGCGAGAAGCAAGGTTACCGCAATGCCCAGGTCACCGTGCTCGCACCGACCGGCACCATCGCTTTCTTGATGGATTGCGACACCACGGGCGTGGAACCCGACATCGCGCTGGTGAAGTACAAGCTTCTCGCAGGCGGTGGTATGCTCAAGATCGTGAATCGCACGGTCACCCAGGCACTCACCCGTCTCGGCTACACTGGTAAGCAGGCCGAAGCAATCGTGGCGCACATCGATAAATTCGACACCATTGAAGATGTTGAAGAGAATGGTCAGACGATTCAGAGCGGTCTGAAGCCCGAACATCTCGAAGTATTCGACTGCGCGTTCAAAGCCTATCGCGGCAAACGCAGCATCGGCTACATGGCACATCTCAAGATGATGGGTGCCGCCCAGCCGTTCATCTCCGGTGCCATCTCCAAGACGGTCAATCTTCCTCAGGAAGCGACGGTTGCCGATATCCGCGACGCCTACGTGCAAGCGTGGAAGATGGGCCTCAAGTGCGTGGCCATCTATCGCGACGGCTCGAAGCGCTCCCAACCGCTCAACACTAAGAAGACCAACGAAGGTGGTGCGGCGGAAGCGACCGTAAGCGCTGCCGAACAGGTGCCGATTTTGGAAGGCCGCATCCAGGAACTCGAAGGCCTGCTGGCCGATCTGCGCCGCGCCTCGAACCAACCGTTGCGCCGTCGCCTGCCGGAAACCCGCATGGCCATGAACCACAAGTTCGACATCGCCGGGCATGAGGGCTACCTGACTGTCGGCCTGTTCGATGACGGTCGCCCCGGCGAACTCTTCATCACCATGGCGAAGGAAGGTTCCACCATCGGCGGCCTCATGGACTCCGTGGCCACGCTCACCAGCATGTCGTTGCAATACGGCGTACCCCTGGAAGCACTGGTCAAGAAGTTCAGCCATCAACGCTTTGAGCCGTCCGGCTTCACCAAGAATCCGGAGATCCGCAACACGTCGTCCATCATCGACTACGTGTTCCGCTGGATGGCCCTGCAGTTCATCCCGGGTTACCGCGAAGCGACGAATCCGAAACAGGCCGAATTACCGATGCCGGACCTGATCGAAGCTCTCAAAAAAAAAGTGAACAAGCCCGTGGCTGATCTGCCGCTGGCCGAGGATGACACCGTGACGGTGGATGCTTCGATCACGACGTCAACGGGCTCCAAGGTGTTCGTGTCCCTGAGCGAGACGGTCTCGCACATGATGAAGGACGCGCCCACCTGCCCGAGCTGTGGTCACCTGGCGGTGCGCAATGGCGCCTGCTTCAAGTGCATCAACTGCGGTGAGAGTTTAGGTTGCTCGTAAGAGGAACCTCCTGTAAAGGGTGCATGAACCGGGCAGTGGCAACGCTGCCCGGTTTTAGTTTTGAAAGGGGCGCAAACCTCCGGTTCGGCGCTGGTTTCAGACCAGGCCGTTACCTTCTGATGTGTTCGCCTAATCGGCTCCAAACCGCCTCAAGAGCAATTGAATCCAGGCTGTTCGCCGCGTGAATCACCTTCACCCTCTCTGTCCGCGGACCCCAAACCTGCTGATTGGACGGCCCCCACAATAACACACCGGGAACGCCCAATGCTGTTGCCAAATGGCTGATGCCAGAATCATGACCTAGATAAAGATCGCAGCGTTGCAGTGCCTGGGCAACGGAAGCCAGAGGCGCATTGCGCAATACCATTCCCCGCTCTGTCGGCAATAGTTTCTGGATGGCTTCGAGCTGTTGTCCATCCGCTTCACCGCCAATCATCAGCAATTTCCAGGAAGTCTCCGCAAGCAACTTCTGGATAAGCGCCAGCCATGAGACCAAGGGCCAGTTCTTGCGTTCGCTACCGCTCCCGGGATGCAGGGCGAGCCAAGTCTCACCAGTTGCCTTGGGCAAGATTCCCGCCTCCTTAAGTTTCAGTTTCGGAACAGCGTCTGGGCTGAAAATCGCGAGCCGTTCCAGCGGCTTGAGCAACGCCTCCGTGGCGTGAATGGGCTGGGTCTCATCCGGGCGATGCGGGCCTTGGATATACTGCGCTTCGCAGACCCGCTTGATGTTGCTCTGGAGATTCTCATCCGGGTCGTAAAGGTAGCTGATAATGACCGCGAACTGGTTGAAGTACGTGGACCAGTCCTTGTCCAGATCACCCTTGCCCGCGAAGAAACCGGCGAACTGACGGCTCTCGATGGAACGGTAGCCATGCACCAAGCCACCCTCCAAGGCAAGATGAGCCACGCCTGAGTAGGCCAACGTCTCCAATCGCGACTCGGGAAACATCTCCCGCAAAGCGGCGAATACCGGCAAGGTGACGATGAAATCGCCGATCGCACCACCACGAATGACGAGGATCTGATTGCGTGGCATGGGTCACCACTTACTTAAACACCACCACGCCCAGCACTACGAGCAGGATGGCGAAGGCCAGCCGGATGCTGCTCAGCAGTTTCAGCCGCGATTCCGTAGCGGTGCCCCATTGGATCAAATCACGCGCGCGCCAAGGGGAAATCGTAAACCAAATGCCGCCGATGACCATGGCGTAGGCCCAGGTGATGAGCACCAACCGCCAGTCGGACTCATGCCAGCGGGCGGTATCCACGATGGTTTTCGCCAGCAGCATCATGAGAATGGCCAAGCCACGGATGGCGAGAAAATCGGAGACATAGAGGCAAGTGCCGATACCGATGGCCCCGAAGGCAAACATCAGGCCGCGCTTGATATTGGCAAAGTCGGCGATCTCCTCAGCGTTCACATTGTAGAGGAACCAGCCCGTGGCCAGAGCCATGAGCAGATAACCCCACGCGATGGAACGCGGGAAAGCGCGCGCGCTGGCAGTGAAGCCTTTCGGGCTCGCCAACGCATAGATCTGCGGCAAGGCCACCACCGCACCCAACAGAATCGACAGTGTGGAAAGTTTCATCCTTATTCGTCCAGATTGATGATGGCAGGGTTGCCGTAAAGCGTGAACAGGCCGCTACGCTCGATCCTCACATCCATGAGCTGGCCGATGTGGCGCTGGTCCCCTTCAAAGATCACGATGCGATTGTTCCGCGTACGGCCTTCCAGCGTAGCGGCATTCCGGCGGCTCGGCCCCAGCACGAGAATCTGCTCCGTGCGACCAACATACTCCTGATAACGTGCCGCCCCGATCTCATTGACTAGATTCAGCAGGCGCGCATGGCGTTCCTCGATGACTTCCTCGGACAACTGGTCAGGCATCGCCGCAGCCGGGGTGTCTTTGCGTTGCGAATACTTGAAACAATAGGCGTTATCAAACTGCGCTTCGCGCACAGCAGACAAAGTCTCCTGAAAATCTTCCTCAGTTTCACCCGGAAAGCCCACGATGATGTCCGTGGTGATGCCCATCTCAGGATTTACCTGCCGCAGCTTCTGGAGAATCGTAAGGAAGCGCTCACGCGTATAGCCACGGTGCATCAGCTTGAGCACCCGGTCGCTGCCGCTCTGCAAAGGAATATGTGCACTCTCCACCAGCTTGGGCAGGCGGGCGTAGGCTTCCACCAAATCGTCGCCATAACCTTTCGGATGCGGTGACGTGAAGCGGATGCGGTCCAGTCCTTCGATCTCATGGACTGCTTCAATGAGCTGAACAAAACCGCTCTTGCCGTCTTTAACCGGGTAATCACGTTTGCCGTAGCTGGTGACGATTTGCCCTAAGAGCGTGATCTCTTTTGCTCCTCGTGCAACAAGTTCGCGACATTCGGCAACGATGTCCGGGATCGTGCGGCTGCGCTCCATCCCGCGGGTGTAGGGCACGATGCAGAAGGTGCAATACTGGTTGCAACCCTGCATGATGCTGACGAACGCCATCACCTGCTTCTCGTCCGTGTTCCCGGCGAGGATGTGCTCGCGGATGGTAGCTTCGCTGCCCTTCTCGGCTTCCGTATCCACGACCTTCTCCCGGCGACCAGCCAGCAGGTCATCGATATATTCGGCCGCACGATGAAACTTCTGCGTGCCAAGCACCAAGTCCACATCCGGCAGGCGGTCGATGAGCTCCTTGCCCCGGCTTTGCGCCATGCAGCCCATGAAGCCCAACACCACATCCGCTTTACGGCGACGGGTCTCGGCGATTAGGTTGTGCATCTTGCCCACAGCCTTTTGCTCGGCTTGGTCGCGTACACTGCAGGTGTTCAGCAGGATGACATCCGCCACGGCTTCGGTCGGGGCTAGGGTATAGCCTTTCGCCACGAGCTGGGCTGCGACCGCTTCGCTGTCCCGCTCGTTCATCTGGCAACCGTAGGTCTTGATGAACACAGTCGGCATAAATGACCGTAAAACTAGAGCGCGGTAAGGTAAGCGAGCCGAAGGCGGCTGAAAAGGGGTTATTTGTTGGGAATGGTTGAAATCGTTGAATCGCTAAAACCGTTGAAACGGAGCATGATGCAACCATATAACTATTTAACCCTTTTTTCGGTTTTCTCGAATCTTACCAACTCCACCGTTGCCCTCCCTAGGGCAAATTGGGTAAAACGCTGGCCATGTCATCCCCGTCTGGCCAAAAGCCTGGTGAAAAATTTGATATGCACAGCGAGTCGTTCCTGCACGAGCTGATGCGTAAACAGTTGAAATTGTCCGTCGCCTGCGCCGCGACGTTCATGATCGCGCTGCTGGGTCTGCCGCTCCTGAACTACTTCTGTCCCGAGCTGATGGCCAAACGGATCTTCGGCTTCACGCTAAGCTGGTTCATTCTTGGCATCGCCTTCTTTCCGTATGTGTGGGTCATCTCATTCTATTTCATCAAGCGTTCGATCGCCCTGGAAGACGAAGAGGTCAAAAGCGTGAAAGGAGACAAGGAATGATTCCTCCAGCAATCCTGGCCGCAACGGTGGACCCTTGGATCGTTGTCTTCAGCGCCATCACGGTAGCGGTGACGATCTGGATGGGCTTCCGCTCGGCCAAGACCTCCAAAACTGCTTCCGATTTCTTCGTGGCTGGCCGGTCAGTCAGCGTCGGCTGGAATGCCTCGGCCATCTCTGGTGAGTACTTAAGTGCGGCGAGCTTCATGGGCATCGCCGGCATGGTGATGTCCTCCGGTTATGACGCCTTGTGGTATCCGGTCTGTTATGCGTGCGGCTATCTGTTCCTGCTGCTGTTCATCGCCGGGCCATTGCGGCGTTTTGGCGCTTACACGATTCCGGATTTTGCCGAAGGCCGGTTTGATTCACCAGTGTTCCGCAAGATCGCCGTGGTGTTCGTGCTGTTCATCGGCTTCTTCTACACCATGCCGCAGATGAAGGGCGCGGGCACAACGCTGGCGTATATTTTCCCGGGCTTGCCGTATTGGGTGGGTGTGGCCGTCGTGGGTGCCGTGATCACGTTGAATGTCGCCTTGGGTGGCATGAAGGGCATCACCCTGGTACAAGCCTTCCAGTATTGGGCCAAAATGTTCGCCATCTCGGTGCCGATCTTCGTCTTGATGGCGGTCTCCGGTCACTATGGCCGTCATATCGGCAGCAATAATGTGCCGCAAATGCCGCCCGGCGCACTCTATCAAAAGATGGGGGCCGCCACGAATGCCGTGGTGCCTTTCATCACCGAGGTGGAACGCAAGACGCTTTCCGGCAAGGCTCCCGCGGACAGCGAATGGATCTCGCCATTTGGTCCTTTGACCACCAAGGCGGTTAAAGCGACCTCAGACAAACTTCCCGAAGGCGAACGAGCGGCCTATTTGGAAGCGAACAAGAAACCCTTCTCGCTGCTCTATACGTATTCACTCATCATCGCCATCGTCTGTGGCACCGCAGGACTGCCGCACATCCTGGTGCGCTTCTACACCAATCCGGATGGGGTGGCCGCCAAGCGGACCACCATGTGGGTGATGATCCTCATCGGCATCTTCTACGTGTTTCCACCAGTCTTTGGCGCGATGGGACGCAATCTTTTGCCGGAGCTGTATGAAGGCCTGGGTTCCAAGGGCACGGACAAGATCGTGCTCGAACTGCCGACCATCATCTCGGCCAAGTACGGCGTCATGGGCTCCATCCTCAGCGGCATCACCTGTGCAGGTGCTTTTGCGGCGTTCATGTCCACCTTCTCCGGCCTGCTCGTCTCGATGACGGGTGCGTTGGCGCACGACGTCTATGGCCGTATCCTGCGGCCGAAATCCACGGCCGACGAGCGCATGAAGATGTTCAAGTATTGCGCCGTGCTGATCGGTGGCGTGGCGATCGTCCTCGGCTGCTTCGTGGAACCGTTGGAAATCAACTTCATGGTCGGCCAGGCCTTCGCCATCGCGGCGGCGAGCTACTTCCCGTTGCTGTTCATGAGCGTCTGGTGGCGCGGGCTGACGATGAAAGGCGCGGCCTCAGGCATGCTCGTGGGCGGTTGTACCGCCGTGATCGCCATCTCGCTGACCAGCTTCAGTGCGTTGGCAGTGGCACCGGGCAAAACCGGGGAACTGTTCTCCGTCTTCAAGGGCTTGAACGACTTCTGGGTTGCGCACCCGCTGCTCCGCATCCTGTGCGAGCAACCGGCCCTCTGGGCGGTACCGCTGGCCATCATCCTGATGATCATCATCTCCAAGGCCACGGCCAAGGAAGTGCCGGCGGACATCCGCATGAAGATGCTCGTGCTGCACGCGCCGGAGAAGCTCGGCCTGAAACAGGAATACATCCAGGAACATCAAGGCCCGGCGCACTAAGCAGGTGCGAGGAACGTAGAAGCTAACCGAACCACTGCGCTGATCATGGAACAACAGGAGAAGACAGGCTGTCATAAACCGACCTTGCGGGAAGAATTCCGGATCTGGTTTCGGAACACCCCTCGCATCTGGCTGATTGTGATCGCTCTGCTGCTGTTCTCCGGGCCACTCAGCGGGCTGTTGGGCATGGCCTTCTCCATGGCGCTGCTGCTGGCGGTGGCAGTGCTTTTTCTACTGGTGCTCCCGGCTCTCATCGGGGCCGTCACTGGCAGCATCACCGGCAAAACGTACTGTTGGTGCCGCCAGCAAGCTGTGTCCCGCAGACGTTAAAGCCGCTCAAAGGCTGTTGACTCACTCCACCTCATCTTTATCCTGCCTGCCTCAACGAGCTTGCTCCGGCAGTGAATACCCGGATTAAGCCAATGTCCGATATTTTGCCTATGCGTATAGTTGAAATGAAGGTCCATTCGATCGCGATCGCCGATCCGCCGATCCGCAGTTCCTATGGACTCCACGCTCCCTATGCTCTCCGGAACGTTTTGGAACTGAAGAGCGATGACGGGGTTACGGGTATCGCCGAGACTTACGGCGGCGAAGCTCCGGCAAAAGCATTGGAAGAAGTTCGCGCACAGATCATCGGCGCGAATCCCTATCGTTTGCTGGGTTTCCTCAACCCCATGATCGAAGGCCAGCCGAAGAGCGACAGCAGCCTGGAACGTTCACAGACTTACCTTGTGCCCGGCGAGAATCCATTGGACGCCACTGCCCGGACCTTTGCCGCCATTGAGACCGCCTGCTTGGACCTTATCGGCAAGACCGTTGGCCAGCCGGTCTGTGATTTGATCGGTGGACGTGTGCGCGATGAAGTTCCCTTCTCTGCCTATCCTTTTTACAAACACAAAGGTGGTGGTGGCGAAGGCGATGACGCGCGTGAAGACGAATACGGCGAAGCGCTTTCTCCTGAAGGCATCGTAAAACAAGTGCGCCAGATGCGCACTCAATATGGCTTCGGTTCCATCAAGTTCAAAGCTGGCGTGCTACCGCCGGAAGTGGAGATCGAGACCATCAAGGCACTTTATCGCGATTTGGGTCCGACGGTGCCGTTGCGTATTGATCCAAATTGCGCGTGGTCAGTGGACACCTCCGTGAAGGTCGGTTTGGCCTTGGCCGAAGAACTTGGTCGCGGTGGTTACCTTGAAGATCCCACCGCTTCCATCGCCGGCATGGGTGAAGTGCGCAAGCGTTTGCTCGCTGCGGGTGTTGATACCCCGCTCGCCAGCAACGTCGCTGTGACCAGCTTTGCGGACATCCCTGAATCCGTGAAGCATGATGCCGTGCAAATCATCCTGTGTGATCACCACTACTGGGGCGGCATGCGGCAGGTGCAGCATTTGGCGAAGATTTCCAAGACGTTCGGCATCGGTCTCTCGATGCATTCAAACAGCCACCTCGGCATCTCGATGCTGGCGATGACGCATGTGGCTGCCGCCACGCCGCACCTCACCTACGCTTGTGACACGCATTATCCGTGGTCGCAATTGAAGGATGAGATCGTCGTCGGAGGACGCGTTCCTATCGTGAACGGTTGCGTGAGGATTCCGAACAAGCCCGGTCTGGGTGTGGAGATCGACTACGATGCCCTAGCGCGCGGTGTGGAGCGTTATAAGAAGTGCCCGTATCGCAAACGCGATGACGAAGCCGAGATGCGCAAGCACGTGGACCCGGCCTGGACCCGTCAATTGCCCCGTTGGTAAAAGAATCTAACCTGTTTTAATCGTATGCCTCTGAAACCTGCTGAACTGCGTGAGAAATTGTCGAGCGGTGTGATCTCTTTCCCGGTGACCCCGTTCAAGAAGAACCTCGGGCTCGATATTGCCGGCCATCGCAAGAATGTCCGCTTCATCCTGAAACACAACGTCGCTGCGGTAGTCGCTCCTGCCGGCACAGGCGAGATGTATTCACTCTCGCCGGAAGAGCATCTGGCAGTGGTCAAAGCCACGGTGGAAGAAGTGAACGGCAAGGTGCCGGTGCTGACAGGTGTGGGATTCAACTACCCCATCGCCCAGCAACTCACCAAGCAATCCGTGGCCGCTGGCGTCGATGGCATCCTCGCCCTGCCCCCTTACTTCCCGCACGCTGACGAGGCTTCCCTCGCTGATTATTACAAGGCCATTGGCAAGGCCACCAAGCTCGGCTTCCTCGTTTACAGCCGCGACTGGGTGAACCCCAGTCCGAAGTTCGTGGAGCAACTGGCCAAGGATCTCCCGAATCTTATCGCCTGGAAAGACGGCACCGGCGACATCCGCAAGTATCAGATGATCCAGCAGCGCGTGAGTGACCGCCTGCTGTGGATCGGTGGTGCCGGTGATGATGCAGTGCCGGGCTATTACTCCATCGGCATCCGCACCTACACCTCCAGCATCGCGACCATCTCGCCGAAGCTCTCCATCATGCTCCATGAGGCTGCCGCTGCCGGTCGTCGTGAAGAACTCGCTGAGTTGATGAGCAAGTATGTCATTCCGCTGTATGCCTTCCGTGCCCGTCGTAAGGGTTATGAAGTCTCCGCCATGAAATCCGCCATGGACATCATCGGCCTGAACGGTGGTCCGTGCCGTCCGCCGTTGCCCGACCTCAAGCCCGAGGAAGTGACGGAACTGGCTGGGCTGCTTAAAGCGTGGAAACCGGTGCTGTGATCATGCTAGGATGCCGCCATGGCAGACGAATATCAGCGCGGCACCGACGATCAGTGGCTGGAACATTCGAATCAGGAACTGGCCCGGCTCGTCAAAAAGCGGGAACGGACCATCGGTTTGCTGAAGTTTTGCCTTATCGCTTTGGTGGTGGTTTTAGGCTGGGTGATTTTCAAATTCACCCGGCATGCTGGCATCCATGAGCTATGGTCGTTCAAATGAAGTGATACGATGAGCGACCAAGCTTTTCATAAAATCCTCTGCAATCATTGCAGAGGCAAGATCGAGTTCCCGGCGGAATACGCCGGCCAAACGATTCCCTGTCCCCATTGCCAGACGCTGGTCTTGCTGAAAGTGCCGCCAGCAGATCCCGCTGCCGCTTTCGATTACCCCGACCCGGCCACCTTGACGCCTGAGGATGTGGCCAAGGGACAGAAAGCCAAGTGGAACATCATCTATGCGGCAGCCATCTTGATCGGCATCAATCTGGTCATGGGTGTGATGTTCCTGTTCCGCACCAAATCCGGCGGCCCGCTGGAAGGTGTAGAGGTGACCGCTTGGAAGCTGGAACCCGGCGAGTACCGGACCTTCTATGTTAACGGCACCGTCTCCAACGCCACCTCCAAGGTCATCACCAAGGCCCGGGTGGAATTTGAGACCATCGATAATACCGGCGCGGCTTCCGGAAAAGTCTCCGCCATCATCAGCAATCTGGAGCCCAACGCCACCGTAGATTTCTCCGCTCAGACTTCCGCCACCCAGGCTGTGTGGGATGCCAAGGTTCTGGGTGTTTTCATCGAGAAGAACTGACCGCAATCACGTGAAATGAGTTCACTTGAAGATTTGACCTCCATAGCACCTAGGGTTACACCCATGGCCGATGGAGGGCTCCACCTCAAATAATAACGCCCCCGCTGGATTGACGGCACGCGTACTGCCGGCCGTTTATCTGTTCACCGTCTTGGTCATCGCCGGGGTCATCATAGGGCATGCTGTCGTCACCGCTTTCTATCATTTTACTGCACTTGGCTGGGTGGACGTCCTGGCAATCCCGATCATCATTGCCGGGTGCCTTGCATATAAAGCCCACTTGCGCGCCCTCGATGAGCACACTCCGGAAGAATATCTGGAGAACTTGCGAAACGGCTTCCCCGCCTATGTCATCTATTTCATCGCGGTCGCGTCACTGGCAGGCGGCCTAGTGACTGGTGGCATTTATGCCGTGGACAATGCCTATGAAAGTAAGGCTGAAGAAGAAGCCAATGCCGCCATCGCGAGCAGGAAAACCCCGGTAAAACTTTTCCACAAACAGAAACCAAAACCGACGGCAAACGGGGACGAGAAAGCATCAATTGGAGTTTCCAACCTCATTGTTTCAGGGGTTCAGGCCCCAAATCTGAACCTTAAATCCATCATCGGCGAAAGCACCCGGCGCACAGCATTGATCAATAACGTGGTCTTGGGTGAAGGCCAGTCATCAAGCATCAAAGTAGGCGGTTTTACTTATCAGATGAGATGTCTAAAGATTGAAGACACCCGGGTAACTTTGGAAATCGAAGGCCAGACCAATCAGATCGTTTTGAGCCTTTAAGCAGGCTGACTTCACGGAGCCAGTGACGCCGCATTCGTTCGCCAGCTCGCCATCACCGCCCATTGATTCACGGGCGTAAGAGCCTCGCCATACTTCAAGTATTGGACGCTCCCATCCACCATCGCGTAGTTGGAACCGCCTTGTTTGTTCTTCACCGTGCCGCCGGTCATGTGCCGGCTCTGTTCGGATTCTTCGATGTCATTGCCGTTGCCTTCGTAGAAATCCATGTAGAAGTGCGGTGAATCCGTCTCTTTCTCGCCGAACGCAATGGTTTCCTGCGGCTGGCGGATGGCCCCCTCACGGATGCCGTGCTTATACGCCGCAGTCATGTAGAGCTGCCAATCATTCGTGCTCAAAGTGCTCTGGAAAAAATCATTCCATCCGTTGATCAGATAACTGCGGGCGGCGAAATCGGCCGGCAACTGGTTGGTAGTATAACCGGGCGTACCAGCCGACAGCGGGTTAGGCCCATCCGATGGACACCGAAGCAACCGCGTGTCCACATACCCGTTCAAGAGCAGCGTGGTCCAGCGATTGGTCGCATGACGAGGGGTGAACTGCCCTTTGTTGTCATCCGCATACATCTTCAAGGCCATGTTCACCTGCCGCAGATTGCTGACGCACTTGATCCGCAGTGCTGCCTGCTTCGCCGAGGCCAATGAGGGCAAAAGCATTCCTGCCAGAATGGCGATGATGGCGATGACGACCAGCAACTCGATCAAGGTGAACGCACCTGCCCGACGTTGCGAACTGGTAAAAGTGACGGGCAGCATCCAAGGCTTGAGCAGCTGTGCCGGCGGCGGCACCGGGTGGCTGCTCTTGAATTTCAATGCCGGAGAGAACCGGGAGACCGGGGCGAATTCCACCTGAATTCTCTGCTCGTCCTTACTTGATGTCGAATTTTCTCCAGTCATGGTTCGTCAGGTATTAGGAACATGAACCTCAAGGCCATCATCCTCAGCACAGTGACCATTGCCTTGGCCGTGGTTTATGCCGTCTATTTCACCGACTGGTTTCGCCCGAAGAATATTCAAATCATTACGCAGATTCGTCCCATGCTCCAGCCAGGGGTCACCAAGGGCACCTATCCAGTAGCCTTCGGTCTGAACGCCAAATACCAATTGACAAGCATCCAAGTATACCTCTCAAAGTCCTTGGCTACAAATGAGTTAACTCCGCCTTTGTGGGCCTTGGAGGGCACTCCAAAATCAGCACCCGTAAAGGCATTTAGCTACGCTGGAAATGTCCCAGGAATGAAGCCCGCCATCGCTGGAGTGCCAGCCACTCCCTTGCAAATGGGTGAGGAATATACTCTGATGGTGGAAGCCGACGGGAAAGTCGGGAAGACCAATTTTATCGCCGGTGGCAAGGCCGAAACAATCTCTCAAACGCCCGCTGGACCGCCCGGCTTGGCACCATTACCGCCACCGCCACCGGCCAAGTGACACGCCGCCCAATGACCTGGCTGGATTTCACGCAGCTTGGGCACTTCCACTTTGCAACGGGCTTCTGCGATCGGACAACGTGGATGAAACGGACAACCCACAGGCGGATTGATCGGTGAAGGCACATCGCCAGGCAAAAGGATGCGCTTACGCTTGGAATCAGGGTCCACTTCCGGCACTGCCGAGATCAACGCTTGCGTGTAAGGGTGTTGCGGGTCACGACAAAGCGTCTTGGAAGGCGCACTCTCCACCACACGCCCCAGATACATCACCATCACTCGGTGACTGATGTGCTCTACCACTGCAAGATCATGCGCGATGAAAAGATACGAAAGTTTGTGCTCCCGCTGGATGTCCATCAGCAGATTGATGATCTGGGCCTGCACGGAGACGTCCAGAGCACTCACCGGTTCATCGCAGACAATCAGCTTGGGCTCCACGGCCAAGGCACGGGCGATGCCGATGCGCTGACGCTGGCCACCGCTGAATTCATGCGGATACCGGTCCGCATAGCGGGCATCCAGCCCTACATCCTTCAAAAGGCTGGCGATGCGATCGCGCCGGGCTTCAGGGGTGGCCACCAGCTTATGGATATCGATGGCTTCACCGATGATCTGCCCGATGGTCATGCGCGGATTCAGTGAACCATACGGATCTTGAAAGATCATCTGGAACTGCCGGCGGCGGCTGCGCAACTCGCCCTGCGGCAAGGCCGTGATATCCTCACCGTTAAAAACCACTGAGCCCGCTGTGGGATCGATCAATCGGATGATGGCCCGGCCCAAGGTCGTCTTGCCGCAACCGCTCTCTCCTACCAAACCTACCGTCTCACCGGGGCCCACCGTCAGGCTCACGTCGTCCACCGCTTTGACGTACGCTTTGACACGGCTGAACAACCCGTGCTTGACCGGGAAATGAACTTTTAGATTTTTGACTTCGAGCAGGCTCACGATTGACTCCAGTATGGGCAGCGCACCCAATGCCCCGGCTCCACTTCCACCAGTTCCGGTACTTTTTGCGAACAGTCACTTTTCGCCATCGGACAACGCGGATGAAACCGGCAGCCCGTAGGCATGAAACCGATGCTCGGCACATTGCCTGGAATTGCGTTTAAGCGCTCCAGTTCATGCCCAAGCTTGGGCACGGACTGCATCAGCGACCGCGTATATGGATGCAGAGGACGTTTGAGCATCAAATTCGCCGGGGCCATCTCCACCACTTGCCCCGCATACATCACCGCCAGCCGGTCGGCGATATCACCCACAATGCCCAAGTTGTGCGTGATGAGCAGGATGCTCATGCCTAACCGTTTCTTCAGATCTAGCAGCAGCTCCATGATCTGCGCTTGGATCGTCACATCCAGCGCTGTGGTCGGCTCATCAGCGACCAGCAACTTCGGTTCGGATGCCAAGGCCATGGCGATCATCACGCGCTGCTGCATGCCGCCGGACATCTGGTGTGGGTAATCTTTGATGCGTGATTCCGGTGCCGGGATGCCCACCAGCTTTAGCAGCCGGATGACCTCTGCATCTGTCGCCGCCTGAGGGCGATGCAACTTCAACGATTCCTTGATCTGGTTGCCTACGCGGAAGACCGGGTTCAGGGATGCATTGGGGTCTTGGAAAATATAGCTGACTACTGCGCCCCGGATGGAGCGCAACTCGTTCTTGTCCATCTTCAGCACATCACGGCCATTGAGCAATATCTCGCCCTCGGGATAAGTTGCCGGTGGAGTGGGCACCAGCTTGGCGATGGAGAGAGCTGTGACACTCTTGCCGCAACCGCTCTCGCCTACCAGGCACACCGTCTCCCCCGCTTCCAGGCTGAAAGACAAGCCGTCCACCGCCCGCAGCAGCTTGTCGCCTTGCTTGAAGTCCAGCTTTAGATTTTTGATTTCGAGCAGTGGCATGGTCTATGCACTCTTGGTATCTACGGCGTCTCTTAAGCCATCGCCGAGGAAGTTGAAAGCCAGAACCGTGATAAAAATCGCCGCCCCGGGCGCCAGCAGCCAGGGATAGTTGCGGAGATACTCGGTATTCTGGGCGGCATTGAGCATGTTTCCCCAGCTCGCTTCGGGCTCTTGGATACCCACGGTCAGGTAGCTGAGCACCACTTCACCCAAGATATAATACGGAATGCTCAGGGTAGCGCCCACGATAAGATAAGAGAATGTTCCGGGGATGATGTGCTTGATGATGATCTGCAGGTCCGATTGCCCCAAAGCCCGGGCCGCCAGCACATACTGCCGTTCCCGTAACGAAAGTGCCATGCCCCGGATTACTCGTGCGGTGCTCGCCCAACCGACAAAACTGAAGATCACCACGATGAGCAGATACATCTGCACGGAACTGAGGTCCGAGGGGAAAGTCGCCCGTAACGCCAAGATCAGATAAAGCCCGGGAATCGACATGATCAACTCACACATCCGCATGATGAGCGTATCCACTTTGCCCCCATAGTAGCCGGAAGCCGCCCCGATGAAGACCCCGATGCTGTAAGAGAGCAGGATGCCGATCAAACCGATGGAGAGCGATATCTGCGCCCCGTAAAGCATCCGGGAAAAGATATCACGCCCGAACTGGTCTGTACCTAGCAGATAGACCGGATACGCATCATCACCCGTGCCGAACAGATGAGTTTTGGAAGGGATCAATCCCAAGAACTTATACTTCTCACCCTCGACAAAAAACCGGATCGGCTTCCGGTCATCTGGCACTGGCTGATACTTGAAGCTGCCCGGCTCCGCCATCTGATACTTGGCCATGACCGGGCGTATGCCATCAAAACTGATAACTGTCGGTGGGTGGAAAAAACGATCCCGGTCCTGACGTTCATAACCATACGGAGCGATGAAGCCAGCCAAAGCCGCGACCACATAGAGGAAGACCAAGATGATCCCGCCGGTCATGGCCAGCTTCCGCTGCTTCAACCGCCGCCACATGATCTGCCATGGCGACAGATTCACGATATCATCTGTGTCAGCAACGGGATTGGCGGTGGAGGTGGCCATGCTTATTTCAATCGGATGCGCGGATCGCTCCAGGCCAGCAAGAGATCGGCGATGAAATTGCCGATCACCAGCAACCCAGTGGCCATGACCACTGTCGCCACCACCAGTTGGTAATCTTTCGAGGTGATGGCTTCGATCGTCAACCGGCCCAATCCCGGCCAGGCCATCACATTCTCGACGATGAACGCCCCGCTTAATAGACCGGCCAGTGAGTAGCCGAAGATGGTCAGCAGCGGGTTGATCGCATTCCTCAACGCATGCTTATAGACCACCCACCCTTCAGACATTCCCTTGGCCCGCGCGGTGGTCACAAACTCGGCGCGCAAAGTGTCGAGCAGGTTGGATCGCATATAACGCATGATGCCCGCGAGTGAACTGGCCGCCAGCACAAGAGTTGGGAGGATCAAATGGTGCATTCGATTGCGGAACTGCTCGGCTGGCTCCATCAGGTCATACATCGGGCTTTGTGATCCGCCGACCGGAAACCAACCCGTGCTCGCTGCGAGCATCAAGGCCAGCAATGCCAGCAGCACTTCCGGAATGGACAAACCAACAAAGGCAATGAAAGAACACGACTTGTCCGCCCATGAGTCCTTCTTCACCGCCGCCCAGATGCCCATTGGAATTGCCACGACCCAAGCCAGCACCATGGCTAAGAAGGATAACAGGAAAGTATTCCAGAGCCGCGAGGATATCAGTTCGCTGGCATCCATTTTGTAGGCCATGGAATATCCGAGATCCCCTTCCAAGATGGCATTTTTTAACCAGTAAAGGTAAGCCACATAAAAAGGTTGATCCAACTTCCATTTGGCCTCGAGTTCCGCAATTTTTTCGGGAGATATCTGCGGATTCTGCTTCAAATGGTCAAAGAAGTTGCCGGGCGTCATCCACATGAGCATGAACGTCAGCAACGAAACCCCGAAGAGAATGGGGATAAGGTGCAAGACGCGTTTCGCTATGTACTGCCACATGGTGTTATTCGCTTTCGTCAAAGTGACAAATTTCACCCCTCAGTGGCGAGCGAAAACCACTGATTCCAAGCTGTTTGTGCCATCTGGCCATGACCATTCCGTGACTTTTGATTCGACAATGGCCCAACCTGTTCAAGAATCTATCCACTTTATGGAAAAACGCAGTTTGACCCTTGGCCATTCGCCCGACCCGGACGACGCTTTTATGTTCTACGCCCTGGCGAAGGACCTGATCGACAGCCATGGCTTTCAGTTTGAGCACATCTTGCAGGATATCCAGACCCTGAACGAGCGCGCCACCAGGGGTGAATTGGACATCTCGGCCATCAGCATCCACGCCTACGCCTACGTCTGCGATCAATACGCCCTGCTCCCCAGCGGTGCCAGCATGGGCGATGGCTACGGCCCCATGCTCGTGGCCAAGAAACATTACAGCCGCGATGAGATCGCCAAGCTGAAGATCGCCGTTCCTGGCACGATGACGAGTGCTTTTCTCGCTTTGCAACTCTGGCTCGGTAAGCCGGGCAAGGACTTCAACTACATCGTGGTTCCCTTCGATCAAATCTTCCAGGCCGTACGGACAGGGCAAGCAGATGTGGGCCTCATCATCCATGAAGGTCAGTTGACCTACGCAAACGAAGGATTGGTGGTCTGTGAAGATCTCGGTGTCTGGTGGGGACGAGAAAACGATGGTCTGCCCCTGCCCCTCGGCGGCAATGTCATCCACAAGCGTTTCGCCCCGGAAGTACGCTTAACCATCTCGAACATTCTCACCCAAAGCATCCAGTTCAGTCTCGATCACCGGTCGGAAGCTGTGCAGCACGCTCTTCAATATGCTCGCGACATGGGCAAAGACCTGGCCGATAAGTTCGTGGGCATGTATGTGAATCATTGGACGCTCGACTACGGTGACAAAGGCCGCGAATCCATCCGCCGCTTCCTCACGCGTGCTCATAAGATGGGTTTGATCCCGAAAGCGCCGGAGTTGGAATTTGTGCGCTAAAAAACTTTGCGCAGAGCTTTAACCGGATGGCGAAAACGTCATCCGGCTTTTCTATTCTGCGCCGGGCAAGGCTCCGATAAACCAGTTTTCTTTGATCGTAAGTTCATTCACTTGCTGATGCGGAACATACTGCTTAGTGAATTCATGAGGCCCTTTCGGCCATGGCACGCCGCCTTTGACGGCGGGCGATTCCGACTTCAATCGGAAGTCCTGTCGGGTCAGGTTCACAAAGCCGGGTTCATTACCAGTGAGGCATGATTCGCGGCCGTTGATCTCGCCCTTGAGCAATCCGCGCGCGTTGGCCCAACCCGCCTTGAACCAGCAATTCCGCAAAGCTACGCGTCCCCGGCCATCCAATATCGACAGGTTTTTGCCGTTACCTGTCATATATACAATATTGTTCCGAGCATCCACTTGTTCTTCACCGGAAGAGAGCCGGAAAAGCAACGTTTGATCGGTCCGCGAGGAAACGACGGTGTTGTTGTAGAAGTACAAGGTCCCTTGGCGATACCAGGAGGTCTTGCCCATATCTCCGCCATAATGGACGATCTGGCTGTTGCCATCCCCCTCCCGCTCCAGCAGCACGTTCCCGTAAACCCAAGTCGTGTGGTAGCGCGGATCATCCCGCAAAATCTCGCTGTCCATGGCTTCCACGAGGTCCAACTGACGGTTTCCTCCCTCTAACCAATTATAACGCACCACAGTACCAGCAGAGCGGTCCTTCAGATTGTTTCCCAAGCAACCGCTGCGCAATGGTCCGTAGCGATTGAACTGAAAGGTGATACCCTGCGAGGCAGTGTAGCTATTATGCTCCGTGATGCTGCCTTCGATACCATTCTCATGGATGTGGCATTTCTCCAAAAGAATCTCTTTCGACTGGAAGCTCGTAAAGAAACCGTTGCCACTGTCCTGCATGACACAATTTCGGACAGTGATATGCTCACCCTTCTCAATGAAGATTGAGGCAGCTTTCTTCTCATAGGCTACCCTGCCATTGCGACCGGTGAACTCATAGGGCGGGCGGGCGCTGCGCACCTCCAGATTTTCCACGATGATATGCCGGGGCATGGTGTCCAGCGGACTGTTCGCCCCTCCGATTTTTATCACTGACCGCGTATCACCCCAGAAATTTAGCTCCTTCCGCGTCACCGCATTGCGACCATCAATCACGGGCAACTGACCTTTGGCGTCTGGCACACCTTGCACGGTGATGGGTTGGCCCGGCTCGCCTTGGCGACAGATAACCCATTTACTGCAATAGGGTTCGGTCCGCCAATGTATCTTCACAGTGTCACCCGGCATGAGTGATTCCCAAGGCACCTGCTCGACTTCCGCAAGCGCTTTCCCCGGACCGACTTCATAAACCACCGCTTTGACAGGACCGACAGTCACCAGAAGGCTGCAAAGCAAGGCAAGACGAAGCATAAATGCTCTGAATGTCGGAAACAAAGGAATCACACCCGAAAGGTTACCCTCTGCCGGGTAGATGCCAAGCGGAACCTCAAGGTTAGCCTACGGCTAGGTCTCTCGCTTCCCTTAACCCCCGATAAGGTAAGATGGCGTCACGTCATCGCTACCGATCCCGAATCTCGGGAACGCTTTGAGGGAGAAGGTGACAGCGATGGTGTAATCATCCTCCTGACCGAGCCGACCCTGGCGCACACGAAAAGTGATCGCCGAAGTCCAACTGCGCATGTCACGATAGAGTGTATAGTATTGCTCCTCAAGCTGGCCATCCCGTGCTTCAAAGTGGTGCGAGATACGGGCCGCCCAGTTTTCATTCACACGATAGTAAAATACGCTGCTCAAGAGGTTATGCCCGCTGTTCGGCCCAAGCAAAGCTGGGTCATCCCGCAGATAGCGATGGCCGAGGCTCAGGCTCCAGCGGCTGCCGGGCTTGAAAGTGGCCGTATGATACGCCTGCCGGAACCAGCCGTTATCGAGCGAGTAACGCAGTTCAGAATTCAACACCAGCCAGTTGCGCGGCTTAAGGTCCAGATCGGAAAACAGATCCGCATAAGTGCCCTGTCCGGTGCGAGGATTCAAGCGCCAGTCAGTATATACAGCCCAGTTGGCCAGATTCTCAAGCTGCCCATCGCGTTTGGTCTGCAGTTTGTTCCGCATACCGAACCGGAGGACATTCTGCGCGTCTATTGCATCGATGGAGTTGAAATCCGGGAACTCGATCGGCGTCAGCTCAAAGCTCGGCGATAGATAGTCAAACTGCGGCAGGTCACGTGGCTCAACATTCGGTGTCGGCACATAGACGTAATTGATGGAAGGCTCCAAGATGTGACGCAAACCATCCACCTGAAAGAACTTGTTTTGCGTTTCCTTCCACAACCGCGATACCTTGAAGGAGACTTCGGCACCCGTGTTGAACACCGTCCGGTTCTCCTCCGTCAGGGTTGTGCCCAAACCCTCTGTCTCGCTGTAGTGAGTGAACCGACCGCCCACCCGGGGCGTGAAATTCAACCAACCAAAGTATGTCTGCGGGAGCGTCAGTTGATGATAGGTATCCGCCCGCGAAGCGGCGAATTCCGGGAAAAGGTTATGCCCGAACTGGCGCCGGTAATAGCCCGCTGAACTTTCGCTCTCGTAAAAGATCGGCGAGACACCCAGTTGCTGCCTCAATCCGGTCAGTTTGATGTCCGGCAAGCGCTCCACCGTGTCAAAAAAATCGTTCACCTGCGGCTGGGCATAGGCATTGAGGCTGAAGTTCCGCCAGAAGTAAGCGCTCTCTAGGAATGTTATCGGCTGGATGTTCCGCTCATACTCCGTCTCAAAAAAATCACGGATGATGAATTCATCGCTCTGATAACGCACGGACGCCTGCGCAAAGAAGTTCGAGCGGATGTTCACCCGATGGCTGAAAGAAATCCGGTCGCGAAAATCGCTCAACGGCTGGTTGATCGCATTGAGGCGGGGGTCTTCATCCCTGGTCGCGTAATACTTGAACTCACCCACGCCGAACTTGCCCAAGTTGAACTTAAAATCCGGCCCACCACCCACTCCGCGCTTCTGGCGATAGTCCAAGTGGATCGAACCATCCAGGTTTGTGTTGCCGTACCAGTTGTAAGTCGTCAGCAGGTAGGGACCATCCAAGCTGCGAAAGCCGGGCGTAAGTACGATGTTGTTCGGATGCCGGTCCAGATGCCGCTTGTAGTAAGGCCAATAGAAAACCGGCACATCGCCCAAATAAACAGTCGCACTCTTCGCCTCGATGTATTTGCCGGGCACAATGGTCAAGGACTTGGCCTTGATCTTGTAACCAGGGTCCGCGACATCGTCCGTCGTCAAGGTTCCATAGTAAGCAGTGTAGACCTCATTGGTGCCATCCCCGGCTAGGGCAAAGCCGCTCGCGAAAAAAGGGTTGTAGCCGGTGCGGAATTCTTCCGCCTTCATCTGCTTCGTCTGGAAGTTATACTCGATCTTTTCCCCCTTCCACATGGCCCCCTCATGTTCCAGTGTCACCGTGCCTTCCGCCGTTGCCCAACCTGTCTTCTGGTTGATGGTCAGCCGGTTTGCCGTCAGCACCGTCGGTCCGCGACGCACACGTCCGCCCTTGTCCGTGGATGCGATGCCATTGGCAAAATCGTAGATGAATTCACCTTTATCCGTCAGCGATTCAAATTCCCAATTGGGCTCGGCGGATTCGGCCGCGCGACCTTGTTGGATCACGCTCAATGCCAAAACCGTCAAAACCAGCCACAGGAGCTTTCTCATTCAGGCCGGGAGCTAACCAAAACCCAGGCCCCATGCCAAGGGCATTTACCGATCACTGCAGCAACTCTTTAGCGTTCCATCTGGCTTGTAGCGACCAGGTTAGGGCGATGATAACAGTTTTAGCCGGTAAAACCGCTTCTCTGAGGTCGCCTCGGGATCTTCCAACGTTAAGACACCATTGGTCAGTGTGCCGGTCTTCAAAAGAGTCCAAGTCAACCAGTTCTCCGTATATTCCAAGGCATAAGGCACGGTCCCACCACCACGCATCTCGAACCCGAGCACTCCCGGTACAGTAGTGGCCAGCGATCTGAAATAGGCCTCATTCACCGCCGGTGCTCCTTCGATGCTCATGGTGAAGTCAGTCCCTGCCGCTGCCGTATCCGTGACCTGAATCAGATAATCCGTTCCCGCAACCCCCTCATTCACTGTCACCGAGGTGCGTCCGGCTGCTACCTGCGACAAAGTGTTCAGGTCAGAACCTTGCCAAATCGCAACCACTACGTCTGCCGGTTCTACCCGCAGCTTGAATTCCCCATTCCCGCGGGCCGTCCAGCGATACCACACTGAGCGGGATGCCGAGGCAAAGCCGGACGCCAGTGGTTCTCCTGCTTCTAGCCCCGCTCCCTTCGTGCTTCCCGACAAAACCACCCGCGCACTGCTCAAAGACCGGGCGTTGGCGAAATCATCGTTACTGCCCGTACTCTCGGCCTCCAGTATTGTGACCTCATAATCTTCCACCTCACCGTCTTCCGCCAGACCTCGCGGGGTCAATCCGCCTGCCGTACTGAGCCGGAACCGTGCATAAGTTTTTCCAAGGCTCGCGGTCACTGGTACGGGGAGCATCAACCAATTTGCACCCGCAACTAGCGGAAGACTCTGATAGACTTGTTCCCCAGCATCATCCCAATCCCCGTCGCGGTTGAAGTCGATCCAGGCATCCAGCCTTCCCTGAGCCCCGGCCACTTGCACTGAAATCACCTTCTGATTTCCATGCCGCAAAACTCCCAAAACCACCCCTTCCCGTGCCACTCCTATGTTGACATCAGGAAAATCGCCCGTCGGATCGTCCCCCTTCGCCTCCCCGCTGTGCGCTCCGTCTTTCTCCGCATCACGACGGCTCCCCAACAACGGCCCCCGAGTTTTATGCCTCGCGCCGTTCTCAGCAACAGTCACTGGATAACTTTGCGAAAATCCTGACTGCCCTGCACTGGGCGCATCGCCATAGTCTGTTCCTGGCGTCAGCTTTAGCACTCCGCCCTGCGCAAAGAATGCCATCAGCCCCGGGGTGCCCAACAGATTGCCATCACCCAACGCATCCCACGCCGGACCTTGCGTCTGGACAATGAAGATTTCATCCGGTGATGAGAACACGATATTTCCGGACGTGTTGCCGTTGATGATGCTTCCCGGCAAGGAAACCAACTGTTCTATCGAACGGTTGGCGTGATCGAAACGGAACACTCCTGAGTCCGCGATGAAATAGAAATGCCCGTCCTGTCCGACATGCAGATCTGATTCCGGGTAATTCTGTTCCAACCCCGCCACCGTTTCAAAACCGCTGCCGTCCGGATTCATCCGATAAAATGATGACAGCCACGTCAAACCATAAAGTTTGCCATCAGGCATCAGTACCGGCGGAGAAATAGCGTTTTGATGAGAGACCGTTGCTTCGAGCATATCAGTCTGCAGGATCACCGCAAAGTCACTGCCAGCAGGATTCATTTTGAAGACCGTGCCTTTGCCGTTCGTGCCGCCCTCGAAAGCCGCACCATAAAGTTTTCCATCTGACTGCAGCCGCAAACCGTGTTCAAACCAGCTTCCCTCGCTCTGCTGAAACGCATGGATTATCTGAAAATCTGAACCATCTTTGGCCAGAAGATAAGCCACCCCTCCGCTATAGGTTCCACCTTGGGAAGCAAGCCCGTAGAGCTTTCCATCCGGTCCTTCAAGCAATTGCCCCATCGGATTCTTCCCGCTGCTCCCATCAAAAGTATAAAGCTGTTCGTAACTTCCTACCGTGCGCCCGATGCGGAAAACGAAACCGTTGGCATTGGAAGCGTCGCCATACGCCGGAGTGACGCCGTAGAACCACCCATCGCTCCCCAAAAGCAACGGAGCCTTCAGACCACCAGCTTGGAAGGAATGCAAAATCTGATATCCGGAGCCATCCTTGCGCAATTTGAAGACAGTTCCGCCACTCCATGCGTCTTGACTCAGACGCGGGTAAACACCGCCCCTCATGCTGGTTCCGTACAGATACCCATCTCCACCATCTGTCAACCCTCCCACAGGATAGGCTGCATCGCCGCTGTGCGTGAATCCCGAACCGGTCCATTCTCTTCTCACCATGGCGATGCACTGATGCTCTACGGCATAGTCGCTGCCGTCCTTGTCCACACCATAGATGCCACCTGCTCCCGAACCCAATCCGGCCTCCACCAAACCGTACAGCCGTCCATCCGCCCCTTCCGTCACCCCACCAGCAACGTCCCGCCCATCACCCGTTTCCGCCTTGAACGTATGCAGCAGTTCAAAGCCGCTGCCGTCTTGATTGATGCGGAAAACCGCCCCACGGGCATCGGGTGCATTGGTCGATTCACAAGTGATATACAGCTTGGCATCGCTGCCCAAGGTCATTCCCCGCGCGATATTGGGAAGCGTAGGTTGGGAGGAGAATTGGAACAGCACCGTGAGATTGCTCCCATCCTTATCCACCCGATAAACTCGGCTCCCCTGAAACAGGATGTCCATGTTATCCCCCCGGGGCAGCAGGGTCGGTTCGGCATTCCAAGCTCCGCGTTGGAGGACATAGAGCTTCCCGTCGCTGCCTTCAAAGAAACGCACGATGACACCAACTCCCGCCCCCCTCGGCGCAGCCACCGTTCCATAGTCACTACCGTCCTTGTTCACCCGAAAAAGATCTAACCCCTGCTCGGTCGTGCCATAAAGTTTCCCATCACTGCCTTCCACCAAACGATGATTGCTGGGTCTTACATTGGTTGGAACGGGGATCGCTTCATACCCGCTACCGTCCGGATTCATCCGGAAGATTCCCCCCTCCGCCATGATGGCACCATATAGCTTCCCATCACTGGCCAGTAACACACCGTCCGCAACCGCTATCCCCTCGGCATTTTCTATCCTCCGCAAGCTGGTGAATTCGCTACCATCCGGCTTGAGTCGGAAATACATGGAACTGCCCAAGAAGTTTGCTCCACTACCGCTGACGGCACGCGTCACGCCGTAAAGAAATCCGTCAGTTCCTTCGTTCAAACTGCCCAGACGCAATTGGCCCTGCTCGAAGAAATCTCCACCTTCAAGCGGTGCCAGCGTTTTCAGCACTTCGAAAGCTTTGGTCGCCGGATCAAAGCGAAACACCGTCCCAAAGGCATTGGTACCATCCTCCCGCGTGTAACCGTACAGACGCCCGTCTGAGCCTTTCAACAAGTCTCCCACCGGCACATAGGCGGGGGCATTGGTGACCAGCCCGAAACTACGCAAAACCTCGACCTTCATGGAAGTCTGCGCTAGCGCAGGCATACCCATAAAGGTCAACACCAGCAAAATGAATTGAGCCAGCCAATCTGTCCGGGGCCTATTTTCCCTCCAGTACGACATACTTTTAAAATTCTCGCACGGGTTGCCAAACTTTGCAACGGTCATTGCTTTTAAAAATCACCCCTCAGAATCCGCTATTCCGGCTTGGTTGCCTACGGATTGCCCGGTAAATCTCTCCCATGCCGGACAAGCCATTAACGCTCAGCACGCTGGTCAAAGACCTGCGGGGTGTTGGCTTTGAGCGTTCGGCTCAACTGCACCGGCTCGGCATTTACAGTGTTGAAGACCTGCTGCTCCATCGTCCGCGTCGTTATGAGGATCGCCGTCATTTCCTGTCTATCTTCGATCTCACGCTCGATGCTCCCGCCACAGTTCGCGGCCAGGTCGTTGCCATGGGCCTGAATACTTTTGCCAAGGGCCGCAAGTCCGTCTTCGAACTCGTCATCGATGACGGCTCCGCCCGGCTCCATTGCCGCTGGTGGAATCTCCCCTTCATGGAGAATTACTTTCGCAATGGCGACGATGTCATGGTCTATGGCAAACCGAACTCACTCAAGCCGCGCACAATGGATCATCCGGAGACGGAGGTCATCGAACCGGGCGAGGAAGCTTCCATCCACCTGAACCGTATCGTCCCCATCTATCCCCTCACCGAAGGCTTGCCACAGCGCTGGCTCCGCTCCCTGATCTGGCGGACGCTGGAACAGTATGAGCCGGCCCTCAACGAACCTTTCCCGGAAGCGGCCGAGGCTGGCTATCCCGAATTCAGCAATGCCCTCCACATGCTCCACTTCCCGGAAGAACGGGAGGACACCGAGATCGCCCGCAAACGGCTCGCCCTGAATGAACTCATCGCCTTGCAGCAGGAGATCCAGAGCCGCCGACGCCGCTTGGAACTGAACGCCGTCGCCCTGCCCTGCGCCGGTGACAACCGCCTCATCAAACCTTTCCTCGCGAAGCTCGGCTTCAAGCTCACTGAGGGCCAGACCAAAGTCCTCCGTGAGATCCGTCATGATCTCGGCAGCGAACATCCCATGCGCCGTCTCCTGCAAGGTGACGTCGGCGCTGGTAAAACCGCCGTCGCCGCCTGCGCCACGTTGATGACCATCGAGAGCGGCTTCACCGTCCTCCTGATGGCACCTACCGAGATTTTGGCCGAGCAACACTACCGGAATTTCAAGCGCTGGTTCGCCCCCTTGGACATCCCCGTCGAGTTCCAATCCGGCAGTCGCAAGACCTTCTTTTCCCACGACCGCCCCTGCCTCGTCATCGGCACACACGCCCTCGTGCAGGAAGCCTTTCGCCTGAAGATGATCGGCCTCGTCATCATCGATGAGCAGCACAAGTTCGGCGTCTCCCAGCGCGAATCCCTCGTGCGCAAGGGCGAGTATCCGCATCTCCTCGTCATGACCGCCACCCCCATCCCGCGCACCTTGGGTCTTACACTCTACGGCGATCTGGATGTTTCCGTCATCGACCAGATGCCTGGCAATCGTGGCCGCATCCGCACCTACGTCCGCACCCCAGCCAAGCTCAAGCAGGTCCTCGCGTTCATCTTGGAGAAACTCGCCGAAGGCCGACAGGCCTACATCGTCTATCCCCGCGTGGAAGAAGATGACACGGACAAGGATGTGAAAGCCGTGAAAGGCGAATTCCACAAACTGGCCCTGTCCCTCGCCCCATTTAAAACCGGCCTCCTACACGGTCGCCTCTCCGCCGAGGAAAAAGACCGCGTGATGACCGACTTCCGCGACAACAAACTCCAATGCCTCGTCGCCACCAGCGTCATCGAAGTCGGCGTGGATGTGCCGAACGCCACCGTGATGGTCATTGAAAACGCCGAACAATTCGGCCTCGCCCAACTGCATCAATTACGCGGCCGCATCGGTCGTGGCGCTCACGATTCCCACTGCATCCTCCTCGCCAACACCAAGACCGAGGAAGCCAAGCAGCGCATGAAGGTCATGGAAGAAACCACCGACGGCTTCCGCATCGCCGAAGCCGACCTCCAACTGCGCGGTCCCGGCGATCTGCTGGGCCGCGCCCAAAGCGGTCTCCCGCCCTTCCGCTTCGCCGACCTTGTCCAAGACCTCCCCTTGATCGAGCAGGCCAAGCAACTGGCTGCCCAACGGCTTAACGCGAAGTAGTGTGCCTTACGGGATTACGTTTCACGCGTCCCTCTACCCCAAAGCTTCCCCTTATCCTTCCACTCCACCACCAACTCCCTGAACCTCTGCGCCGGTGGCGGATCATCATCCACCTGCCACACCAGCACCAGCTCCACATGATGCGCGGGCGTCAGCGGAATAAACGTCAGTGAAGATTCCGACGTCAGCACCGAATCTGGCACCACCGCCACACCAGCCCCCGCCTCCGCATAACTCAGCACCGTCCCGATCAAACTCGGCGTCTGCGCAAACCTCGGCGTGATCCCCGCCTGCCGACACCCGGCCAGCACTGCATCATGCAGACTCATGCCCTCACGCCGAGCCAGCACGATGAGCGGCAAATCCGCCAGCGCACTCCACGGCAAACTGTTCCTCTTCGCCAGCGGATGATCCATCCGCACCACCACCCCCATCCGCTCCTTCCGCAACAGCACGGTCCTCAACCCCAGCGATTCATGCGCCATCACCGGTCGCGTCAGCGCCACCGAGAGCCGCCCCTTCGCCACCATCTCCCACACCCGCTCCGGCGTCCGCTCTTCCAGATGAATGGACACCAGCGGATATCGCTTCCGATACTCCGCCAGCAATCTCCCGAGAAACGGCTGTGTCGGTGGTCCGATGTAACCAAGTCGCAACTCTCCCTCCTCACCCGCCGCCGTGCGCCTCACCCGCCGCAATGAATCCTCCCACCGCTCCAGCAACAATCCCGCCTCACGCAATAAAACGATCCCCGCCGGTGTGAGCTTCACGTAATGCCGCGTCCGCTCGAACAGCATCGCCCCCAGCTCCGCCTCGATCTCCTTCACCGCCCGGCTCAGTGCCGGTTGCGCCACCCGCAAACGCCGCGCCGCCCGGGAGTAATTCAACTCCTCGGCCACCGCCTGAAAATATCGCAGATGCCGCAGTTCCATAGGTTTAGCCGTTATAACAAACCAGCATAACGATGATAGCGAGCTTTTATTTCCGTTACCACCAGACGTCAACTTATATTGACATCACATGAGCAACCTGCAACTTGCCATCCAGTTCTTTTTTCAAATCGCCATCATCTTGATGGCGTGCCAGGTCGTCGGTGCCATCGCCAAGCGCATGGGTCAGCCCCAGGTCGTCGCCGAGATGATCACTGGCGTGCTGTTAGGGCCATCCCTGCTCGGCCTGTTCCTGCCGGAAGTCTCCGCCAAGCTCTTCCCGGCAGAATCCATGAAAGTGCTGTTCCCCGTCTCGCAGCTCGGGCTCGCGGCTTACATGTTCGTGGTTGGCATGGAGTTCCGCATGGACATCGTGCAGAAGAAATTCGGCAGCGCCGTGGCTGTGTCCCTCGCCGGCATGATCACCCCGTTTCTGCTGGGCGCGGGCTTGGGTTATTATTTCTTCCACCACACGGAACTCTTCCCGGACAAGACGTCCCAGATGGAGGCCATGATCTTCCTGGGCGCGGCCATGTGTATCACCGCCTTCCCCATGCTGGCCCGCATCATCCATTTCAAGAAGCTCTCCGGCACCACCATGGGCACCGTGGCCTTGGGAGCCGGAGCCATTGATGACGCTGCCGCCTGGTGCCTCCTGGCCGTCGTGCTCGCCAGTTTCGATGGTGACTTCAGCCATGCGGTTAAAAACATCGCCGGGGGTATTTTCTATGTCAGCCTCGCCCTGCTGGTCATCCGCCCGTTGCTGGCCCGCTGGGCCAAAGGCATCGAGGCGCGAGGTGCTCTGTCCGATGCCGAATTCGTCCGCTGCCTCATCTTGATGGCTTTGGGCGCATGGTTCACGGACGCCATCGGACTGCACGCTGTCTTCGGAGCCTTCATCATGGGCTCGGTGATGCCGCGAGGACTGGTGGTAAAGGCACTGACCGAACGCATCGAACCGCTCACGGTCGCCCTCCTGCTCCCGCTGTTCTTCACCTACTCCGGCCTGAACACCCAGATCGCCCTGCTGGATTCCGCCTACCTCTGGGCCATGACCGGCTTGGTCATGCTCGCCGCCGTCGGCGGCAAAGGCATCGCCTGCTGGCTCGCCGCCCGCGCCACCGGCGTATCCAATCGCGAAGCCCTCGGCATCGGCACTTTGATGAATGCCCGCGGTTTGATGGAACTCATCATCATCAATATCGGCCTGCAACGCGGCATCATCTCCCCCGCCCTCTTCGCCACGCTGGTCATCATGGCGGTCCTCACCACGCTCATGGCCTCCCCGCTCTTTGAACACCTCGTCGGCAAGCACGGCGTAAAACCGGAACCGGACGATGCCGCCGATCCAGCCACGGCCACCAACTCAGCGCCGAAAGATCTGGCCGCTCACTGATCATCTCTCAACCTCATGACAAACAACTCCGAACAATTCGACGCCATCATCATCGGTGGCGGTCCTGCCGGCTCCTCCTCCGCCGCCATCCTCGCTGAATACGGGCACCGGGTGCTCGTACTGGAGCGTGAGAAATTCCCCCGCTATCACATCGGCGAATCCCTCATCCCGTTCACCTTCCAGCCGCTGGAACGCCTCGGGCTGATTCCGATGATGAAGAACTCGCACTTCGTGAAGAAATACAGCGTCACCTTTGTGCAGCCGGAAGGCAAACGCTCCCTGCCCTTCTATTTTCACACCCGTTACGACAAGGAAACCATCGCCCAGACCTGGCAGGTGCTCCGCTCCGAGTTCGACCAGTTGCTGCTGGATAACGCCCGCACAAAAGGCGCCACGGTCCGTGAAGAGACCACCGTGGTTCAACTACTCATGGATGGCGACCGCGTCATCGGTGTCGAAGCCAAAGGCAAGGACGGGCAGACCTATCAGGTGCATGCCCCCATCACGCTTGATTGTACTGGCAAGGAAGCCTTCACCTCCATCCGGCGCGGCTGGCGCATGAACGACCCCTACCTGAACAAGATCGCCGTGTGGACCTACTACAAGGGTTCCCAACGCGGCGAAGGCATGGATGAAGGCGCCACCACCGTCGCTTACGTACCTGACAAGGGCTGGTTCTGGCACATCCCGCAACACGACGACATGGTCAGCGTGGGCATCGTCGCGGAAGGCAAGTATCTGACCCGCGATGGCGTGCGCAATCCCAAGGACATCTTCACCCGCGAGATCGAGCAAAACCAGTGGATCAAGAACCACCTCGGCGTCGGCCAGCAAGTGGGCGACTACTTCATCACCAGTGAATACTCCCGCCATTCGAAGTATTGCGCCGCTCCCGGTCTGGTGTTGGTGGGCGATGCCTTTGCCTTCCTCGACCCCGTATTCAGCAGCGGCGTCATGCTGGCGTTGAAGAGCGGTGTGATGATCGGGGAAACCATCCATCAAGGCTTGCTCGCCAATGATCTCTCCCCCGCCCGCTTCACCGAGTACGGCACCGTGATGCGTCAAGGCGTGGAGAACATGCGCAAGCTGGTTTACGCTTTCTACCATCCCGACTTCAGCTTCCGCGAAGTCATCAAGAAACATCCCGAAGCCGCCGGTCAGATCACCGACTGCCTCTCCGGCGATGTGAACAAGGACTTCAGCGAACTCTGGAACAACATCCGCGCCTTCATCCCCCTGCCGGATGACTTGCCGTATGGTGAGCCGCTGGCTGCGTAAACTTCCGTGCATTTGTTTTGAAATCTCCCATTCCATTCCGGAAAGGGGGATTTCTTATGCCCCAGATTCTTCCGCCATCTCGCTTGCCTCTGCCCGGCCACCTGCTAGCTTTTCAGCCATGAACAAATCTGTCATCGCTTTGTTGGTGGGTTCGGCGCTGCTGGCCGGGTGCAGCAAATCTGAACCTGCTCCCGCTGCCAAACCGGCCGAGCCCAAAGTCGGTGAGAATCCCCTGAATGCTCCCACGGATTACCTGAGCACTGTCGCAAAAGCCAAAAAAACGGCTGAAGCAGGTGTGGACACTGCCTCCCTGAACTCAGCCATCTCGATGTTCCAAGTGGAGAAGGGACGCAATCCAACAAATCTGAACGAATTGGTCACCAGCGGAACCATGAAGGCACTCCCCAATCCCCCCTATAATATGAAGTTCGACTATGACGCGGCAAAAGGTGCCGTGAAGGTCGTTCCCAAATAGGTCGTGTCACTCACCATTATTTGCCGGTAAATTTTCTCCACTTTTCACTCGCCAAATGTTTCGCCGGAAGGCAAACACTTGGCCTTTGTTCTCATGAACGAACAGATCGTCATCCTTGATTTTGGGTCGCAATACACACAAGTCATCGCGCGCCGCATCCGCGAGTGCAATGTGTATTCCGTCATCCTGCCCTACAACACACCCGCATCTGAGATCGCGAAGCTGAAACCGGCCGGGCTGATTCTGTCCGGCGGCCCTTCGAGCGTTTATGCGCCCAAAGCCCCGTTGCCGGATAAAGGCGTGTTCGACCTGGGGGTGCCCGTGCTGGGCATCTGCTTCGGCGTGCAACTGTTCGGCCATTTCCTCGGCGGCAAAGTGGAACGCGGTGAAAAACGCGAATACGGCAAAGGCACTCTGACCATCAAGGACAAGTCCTGCCCGCTCTTCAAGAAGCTGCCCAAGACCACTCAGGTCTGGAACTCCCACGGCGACAAGCTCACGAAGCTTCCGACCGGCTTCAAGCCCGTCGCCGCAACCGAGAACTCCGACTATGCGGCGATCGAGAACCGCACCCATCATTTCTACGGTCTGCAATTCCACCCGGAGGTCGTCCACACGCCACGCGGCAAGGAGATCCTCGCCAATTTCGTCCACGGCATCTGCGGTTGTGGCAAGAACTGGACGATGCGCAGCTACGTTGACCAGGCCGTGGAAGAGATCCGCGCGCAAGTCGGCAAGGAACATGTCATCCTTGGCCTGTCCGGTGGTGTGGATTCCAGTGTGGCAGCCGCCCTTATTCACAAGGCCATCGGCGACCAACTCACCTGTATCTTCGTGAACAATGGCGTGCTCCGCGCCAAGGAAGCCAAGGTAGTGCAGGATGTCTTTGGCAAGAGCTTTAAGATCAAGCTGCAGTACGAGGATGCCTCCAAACTCTTCATGAAACGCATGAAGGGCGTCACCGATCCCGAGAAGAAGCGCAAAATCATCGGCAAGACTTTCATCGAGGTCTTCGCCGCCGCCACCAAGAAAGCCGGCAAGGCAAAGTTCCTCGCCCAAGGCACGCTGTATCCAGATGTCATCGAGTCCGTGCCGATCGATGGCAACCCGGCCGCGATGATCAAAAGCCACCACAACGTCGGCGGTTTGCCTAAGAACATGAAGTTCAAGCTCGTTGAGCCGCTCAAGTATCTGTTCAAAGATGAAGTGCGCCAGCTCGGTTTGGAACTGGGTGTCCCGAAAGAAATCGTCTTCCGCCAGCCCTTCCCTGGCCCCGGCCTCGCCGTTCGCATCCTCGGTGAAGTCACTGAAAGCCGTTGCGAGATCCTGCGCAATGCCGACGCCATCGTCGTCGAGGAGATGAAGAGCACCGGCTGGTATTATAAGATTTGGCAGAGCTTCGCGGTGCTGTTGCCCGTGCGATCGGTCGGCGTCATGGGTGATGAACGCACCTATGAATACACCATCGCCATCCGCGCCGTGGAATCTCAGGACGGTATGACCGCCGACTGGGTGAAACTCCCCTACGAACTGTTGGAGAAACTCGCGAGCCGTATCATCAACGAGGTCAAAGGCGTGAACCGCTGCGTCTTCGACATCACCAGCAAGCCCCCGGGAACGATCGAGTGGGAGTAAGCTGATTGTCCTTAGTATTTGCAGGGTATGTCTGCGCGCTCAGGCATACCCTTTTTCTTTGCTGCTGGAGCACCCTCAAGGCGTGATTGACCTCTCGCAACAGCCAGCGCAGTCTCCTTCTGTTGGCACAAACGATTTAGGGATGAAACTGCTCTGCCTCATCATTCAGCAACTGCTGCGCTGGATCATCCGTTGCTATTATCCCCGTATCGAGATCTCGGGCCGCGAGCATATCCCACAGAATGGGCCGGTCATTTTCGTGGCCAATCATGCCAATGCGCTCATTGATCCCGTCTTGCTCGGCATAGTCACCCGTCGGCCCGTTGTTTTTCTTACGAAAGCCCCGCTTTTCGATATCCCTATCTTCGGTCGCTTCCTGCAAAGCCTCGGCATGATCCCCGCTTACCGGGCCAGCGATGATGCCAAGCAAGTCCGACGCAATCACGATTCAGTAGAGAAGGCGGCACAAGCCCTCGCCTCCGGCGCGGCCATCGGCGTGTTCCCTGAAGGCATCAGCCATGACGGGCTGCACCTGGAAAAGATCCGCTCTGGTGCCGCCCGCATCGCCTTAAAGGCTTTCGCCAACGAGACCAAGGACCTCCTGATCGTGCCCATTGGTTTCAATTTTGAGCGCAAAGAAAAATTCCGCAGCTCCATCTGGGTCCAAGTCGGCAAACCGATCTCGCTTGCTGAATGGCTGAAGAGCCAGCCTGAGGATGAAGGCCAACGCATTCGTCACTTGCGCGAAACCATCAACGCCAGGCTGTGCGAATCCGTCATCCATCTGGAAGAGGCCGAATGGGAGCCGCTGCTGGATGATCTGGAGGCGTTGATCCCCGCCAAGTTCCATCCCGGCCAAGATCCCATCATCGGTCTCAAGCGCCGTCAATGGCTCGCCGAAGGGATGAACCATTTCAATCGCGCGGAACGACGGCGAGCACGCACACTGGCGATTGCCATTCTACGCCACCATCGCGAGCTGGATGCCATCGGTCTTTCTCCCTCCTCGCCCATCATGCGGTTGAAGGGCCCCGCCTTCGCCACCTTGCTATTCTGGCGCACCATTACCCTCTGCGCCGGCATCATCCCGACCGTCCTGGGCACGATCCATCATTTTGTCCCTTTCCTTATCACCCGCTGGCTCGCCCATCGCGTCTCGGCGAATAAACGCATCACCCTTGCGCAAGCCCGTTTGGGATTTGGTCTGCCCGTCTATGGTGCATGGTATGCTTTCGTATGGTATTGGGGACAGTCTTACTTCCTACCCTGGGTGGCGACTGTGTGGACCATGCTCATGCCGTTTTGCGGGGCTTATGCTTTGAGCTACTGGCGACAGGTCATCGAGGCCGCGCTACTCTGGTGGCATCAAGTAAAGGCTCTGGTCCATCGTGAAAAGCTGAAGACCATCCGCCTAGAGCAAACACGCCTAGGGCAGGAGCTCCTCAATCTGGGGAATGATTTCAGCCGCGATCACCCGGTGGAGGCTCCGCCCGTGAACACTTTTTCCTGGTTCTGGCTATTTCGTCGCACAGTCCGCTGGACCGTGGGGCTGGGTGTGGTCGGCTTTCTTTTTCTCTGGCTGAAAGTGCTGACGCAAAACGAAGCTTTCCCCGAACTCACCCGTCAGGGGCCAGATCTTCAAGCCATGTCCACTGCTACGTTGACAGATAAAATAACTGCGGACGAAAAAGCATTGGCAGGCATCCTGACCGGACTGACGGAACTAGAAAAGAAAGCGGTCGTTTTGAATCGTGAGTTTTTGGACGGCAAACGCACCTTCTACAATCAAGGCGATGATGATCTGGTTCGCGGTCTTGAACTATCCCTCATCAGCTACCGCACAGAGCTGCTGCGCCTCCTCTGGGATTATCAAGGACACACGACAATCGCAGACGAGCCCCTGCGTTTGCGCGGCTTCCTGCTCATGCTCACCAGCGGCGCCGCCTTGTATGAAAACTCTTACAAGTTCGTTTACATGTTTGCCGATGATCCGGTCATCATCAAAAAACTGAATGAGGGAGATCCGCGTTGGAACATTCCCAACGGGCTTTACGATTACGTGCGGGAGAACCTGCGCCAACCACAGCATCAGAAGCTGCTGGCGAACGGCTTCGAGCATTATCGCCGCTTCGCGCCTTTACTGGAGGCACAAGGACTGGCGGGAATAGAACCCTACCGCGCATTTGCCACGCAGATACGTCAGACGGAAATGATGCTGAGCGATGCCAAGGTTGGCGTCGTTCAGGAAAGTTTTCTCGCCGCAGTCAAAGAGGCGAAATTCCTTGGTAAATCCGCCATCTACAAAGGCCAATCCGCTGTCTCCACCTGGGTGGGTGATACCCGGGTACGTCAACCGCGGGCCGGACAGGCGCTCATACAACCGCGTCAACTCATCGAGATGCGTCAACTCGCCAGGCCGGGGGACATCCTGATCGAGCGGCAGAACTGGTTCCTCTCCCGCGCCTTCATGCCCGGCTACTGGGCCCATGCGGCACTCTACGTTGGTTCCGTTCAAGACCTCATAGCGATGGGCTTGGACGAGGATCCACGCGTGAAACCGCACTGGCGCAAGTTCACCCAGCGTGATGAGGAAGGTCATGAATACGTGATCCTGGAAGCTGTGCCTGCCGGGGTGCGCATGACCACTATGGAGCACTGCATGGGCATCGCCGATTCCGCTGCCATTCTACGCCCCCGACTGAGTAAGGATCAGATTCGTGAGGCTATCGCGGTCGCGTTCAGCCATCTCGGCAAACCTTATGATTTCGAGTTCGATTTCTTCAGCACGGACAAACTCGTCTGCACGGAATTGGTTTATCGCGCTTACGATAAAGACATGAACTTCCCACTCGTCGATGTCATGGGCCGTCGTACATTACCCCCGACGGAAATGGTACGCTACTTTGCGGATAATCACAGCAAACCAGATCGTGAGCTGGATTTCGTGACCTTCTACGATGGCAAAGAAAACCTCGCGCACGCGGTAGAGAGCAATGCCGAAGAGTTGGCCAAATCAGTTAATCGCCCTGCCCTTACCTGGTTGCAGGAAAAGTAAAAAACCGATGGGGTGGCCCATCGGCTTTTGAATCAATATCCCGACCTAACGCATCACCGCATTCAGCTTGGTCGTCAATTGTTTGAGCAATCCTTCATGCGCATTGTTAACTTCGGTATCCGTCAGCGTCTTGTCCGCGCCGCGATAGGTGAAGGCGTAAGCCACGCTCTTCTGTCCTTCCGGCACATTCTTGCCGCGGAAGACGTCGAACAATTCGACCGTCTCCAAGTTCGCTGGCTTGGACTGACGAACGACCATCAGCACGGCATCATGCGTCGTCGATTCCGGCACCAGCATCGCCACATCGCGACGGCTGCTCGGGAACTGCGGCAACGATTTGAACGAACGTGCTGTATTCCGACGCGCCAGCAATTGATCCAGATTCAACTCCACGACGAACACCGCATCGCGCAGATCGTACTTCTTCGCCAACATCGGGATCACCTGCCCCATCTCGCCCAGCGGCAGCTTGCCCAATTGAATCGTCGCCGATTCCAAGAACAGACTGGTCGTGCTCTCACGACGCGTGAAGCTCAGCCCCTTCAATCCGAACGCTTCCAAGAAACTCTCCAGCACGCCCTTCAAATCATACGCATCGAACTTCGCGTCACGGTCTTCACCGCTCCAGAAGTTTTGATTACGCTGACCGGTCAAGGCAATCGCCACCCGGCGCTCTTCTTTGGTCGCTCCACCGTTCTGCACGAACACGCGGCCCACCTCGAACATCGCCACATCGTAATTCTTATGGCTGACATTATGCCGCAGCGAATCCAGCAAGCCCGGCAACAGGCTCGGACGCAGTACATTCATGTCGCTGCTCAACGGATTGGCCAGTGCCACCAGCGAATCACCCACTGTCACCAGCTTCGCCGCACTGTCCGCGATGAGTGTCTGTCCCTGCGCCTCGTTCAAGCCCAGACCAACAAGGATGCGGCGTGCTTCGGCCAGTTGGTCATGCACCACATCATACGGATGCGACCCGATCGCCCCCCTTGGCGCTGTGGAAGGAATCTTGTCCACGCCATACATGCGCACGATTTCTTCGATAAGATCGATCTCCCGCTTCAGATCCACCCGGAAAGTCGGGATGCGGAACGAACTGGAATGAGGGGTACGCAAACCTGTCATCGGTGAGATGCCAGGTGCCGTCTCCATTTCCAGCCCCAGATTCAGCAGATACCCGATCTGCTGCTCCACCGGAATTTCGATACCCACCACGTTCTGCACTTGCGGATGTCTCAACGTGATGATCTTCGGAACAAACGTCTGCGGGCAAACATCCACCACGCCCTCGGCCAATTGGCCGCCAGCCGTTTGGAGAATGAGTTGTGCCGCCCGGCGACTCGCCCAATCGCAGATGCCCACATCACCACCACGCTCGAAACGGTAGGAAGAATCCGTGCGCAGTTCCAATTTCTTGGACGTGGCGCGGATATTCTGCGGCTTGAAATAAGCGCTCTCGATCAACACATCCACCGTCTGATCGTTGATCTCCGTATTCAGACCGCCCATCACACCTGCCAGCGCGATACCCTTCTGCTCATCGGCGATCAGCAGGTTCTCCGTGGACAACGTGCGTTCGTTATCATCGAGCGTCTTGAACTTCTCACCTTCCGTCGCACGGCGCACCACAATGGTCGGCTTGCCATCCGCACCCTTCGCGATGAGGTGATAATCGAACGCGTGCAGCGGCTGGCCGCTCTCCAACATCACGTAGTTCGTCACATCGACGACATTGCTGATGCTGCGCAGACCGACCTTCTCCAGCATGGAGCGCAACCAATCCGGGCTCGGCCCGATCTTTACGCCTTTGATGACACGAGCGGTATAGCGGGGATTCAGTTCGGTGTCCTCTATCCGCACGGACACCAAGTCACCGGTCTTGTCACTGCTTGCTTGAGGCAGAGAGACATCCGGCAATTTCAGTGGGTTCCCCGTCAGCGCACTGAGCTCGCGCGCGATGCCGATGACGCTGTTCCAGTCCGGCCGATTCGGCGTCGTCTCCAGGTCATAGACCACATCGCTGCCAGCGCGTCCGAGATATTCCGCGAACGGCTGACCAACCTGGGCATCTGCTTTCAAAATGAGCAGTCCATCCACCTGATCCGGCAAGCCCAACTCCTGCGGCGAGCACATCATGCCGTGCGATTCCACACTGCGGATCTTGCCCACCTTGATGGTGAACGGCTCCTTGTCACCCGGCTTCATGGGCAGCGAGGCCCCAGGCAGGATGAGCGGCACCTTGTCGCCCGCCTGAAAATTCTGTGCGCCGCACACGATCTGCCGTTCGCCCTTGCCGTCATTCACGCGGCAGACGGACAGCTTGTCGGCGTTCGGATGCTTGTCGCGCGTGATGACCTGCGCCACGACGATGCCCTCAAACTCGCCGCCGAGCTTTTGCACGCCTTCCACTTCCAGACCGATCATGGTCAGCCGTTCGATCATCTCGTCCGGCGACCAGTCAAAATCCACGTATTGTTTAAGCCAGTTGTAAGTAACTTTCATGACTCAGGTCGGAAACAATGGGAAGGTTCAGGCAAAAGGGAAAGGGTAAATTTAAGCTCATTTCTCCCCATAACCGGTCACTTCTCCGCCTTCAACGTCACCATCCGCAGATCCATCACCGCCGCCTTCGCCTTCGTCAACGGCTTGACGTGCAGCGTGTAACGACCCGGCTTGTCGATCGTGATACTGCCCAGCTCCTTCGCCTTGAAATTCTGGAAATGCCCCGTGTCCTCGACGATCAGTTTCAATTTCTGCTCGCCCACGCGGAACTCCACCTCGCTGCCGCCATGGCCCGTGCCACAGCCTTGCAAGGCTTCAACCATGAACTTGCCCGGCTTCGTCACCGTGAAATCCCAACTCACCGTATCCTCCACGCGCACCCAGAAGCCCAACGTGTTCTTATGCGGCAACGGCTCATATCGCACCATCGTTCCTTGGATATCCGCATACTTCGCGTGCAACACGATATTCCCGTTCGCCGCCTGTGGATTCGCCACATACGCCGGGTTCTCCTCCATCATCTGTACTTTCGTATCGCGACGCCACTGGTCCAGCTTCCGTTGCAGCCTCACGGCCACCGTCTTTTGCTCCTCAATAAGATTACGCGATTCTCCTTTGTCCTTCCGCACATCGAACAGCTCCAACCGCCCGTCATCATAGAACTCGATCAGCTTCCAATCCCCCTCACGGATCGCTCCGCCCGGACGGCCTCCCTGATTGCTGTAATGCGGGTAATGCCAGTAAAGCGCATCACGTTTCGGTGCCGCTCCGCTCTTAAGCAACGCCACCAGACTCACCCCATCCACCTTATTCTCCTTCGGCATCGGAGTACCCGTGGCTTCGAGAATAGTCGGATAAAAATCCACCGAACTCACCGGATTTGTAAGCACCGTGCCCGCCTTGACGACACCAGGCCACTGGATGATCCACGGCGTGCGGATGCCGCCCTCATACAAATACCCTTTGCCCTCGCGCAAGGGACTGTTGATCGTCGCCGGTGTATTCGGCCCCTCCACCACGCAGAGCCCGCCATTGTCCGACGTGAACACCACCAGCGTATTCTCCGCCAGTTTTAGGTCTTCGAGCTTCTTCAGCACGCGCCCCACGCTATCATCCATGGATTCAATCATCGCTGCGTAGATCGCGTTCGTTTGCGTGCCCACCTTGCCGTCGCTCTTGTATTTCGCAATCAAGTCCGCCTTCGCCCGCATCGGCGTGTGCACACCGTAATGCGCCAGATAAAGGAAGAACGGCTTGCTCTTGTTCGCCTCAATGAACTTCTCCGCCTCCAGCCCCAACCGGTCGGTCAGATACTCACCCGGCTCGCTTTTCTCCAAGCCAGGCATCGGCCGTTTCACATTTCCTGCGCGCCGGTCCACCGCCTCAAAGGGCGCGAAGTAACTCAAGGGCGTCCCAGTATGATCTCCGCCGATATTCACATCGAAGCCCTGTTTCTGCGGCTCAAACCCCTCACCACCCAAATGCCACTTGCCGATATGCGCCGTCACGTAGCCATTCGCCTTCAGTGCTTCCGCCAATGTCAATTCTTCCAACGGCAATTGCTGCTGGATCTTCGGCACAGCGAGCTTTTGATCCGGCTTATCCCCGCGTCCCGGCAACCAGTCCGTGATCTGCAACCGCGCCGGATACTTCCCCGTCATGATGCTCGCGCGCGTCGGCGAGCACACCGGGCACGCCGCATAACCATCTGTGAACCGCGCCCCTTGCGCCGCCATTCGATCGATGTTCGGCGTCTTGTAGAACTTGCTGCCATACACACCCACATCCGCCCATCCGTAATCATCGATCAGGATGAATACGACATTCGGTTTCGTAGCCGCAGATAATTCACCGATCGTCAGCGACACCCCCAGCACCATCAGCAGATACTTAAGAAATCTCATATCAATCCACCTTCCTCACCTCGACAAAGAACGCCCCGCGCTCTGTGCCATAAGCCTCATCTTTCAGCCACGTCTGCATCTTCGCCTGACCCTTGGGCAGATTCATCGTCACCTTCACTTCACCTGCCCCGGCATGCACTTCCGCCTTCGCCTCCACTTCGCCCACCTTCACCACCGCCTGGCTTGCTTGGATGCCGAACTTCGCCACTGCAGGCTTATGCCGCAGCGTGAACTCATATTTCCCCGCAGCCGCCACCGTCACCATCCAACACCCATTTGCCACCGGCATTTTATCGATCATACCCTGATGCCATGGTATCTGGGCCTGCTCCGCGTGCCAATCCATGCAGTTGAGGTGAGTGGGATTATCTTGCGGCGCGCCAAGCGTGATCCAGCCATAGCGCGTGAAGCTCGGCTCCAGACTCTTCCACCACGCCTCATACTCCGCCGTCAGTTTCGCCACCACCTCGGGATGCTTCGCCGCGATGTCCGTCGCCTGCCCTTGATCGGCCTTGATGTCGTAAAGCTCCTTCCCATTCACCAAACGCCATTGCGATGTCATCACCGCGCTGTTCTTCCACTTTGGCGGAATCTCCTCGCGCTGCGTATGCACAAAGAACGTGCGCTCCGGCCAGCTCTTTGCTTCGCCTTTGAGCAACGGCACCAGACTCTTCCCATCCAGCGGATTCTTCGCCGTGAATTTCAGCCCACACAAATCCACCAACGTCGGCAGCACATCCATGTGCGCTGCGAGCTGCGTCACATCCTTGCCTCCGCCGATGCCACCTTTCGGCCAGCGGATGAAGAACGGCACCCGATGCCCACCATCGTATGGCGATCCCTTGGCTGCCCTCATCCCCGCATTAAATCCTGTCCACCCGCTCGTCTCCGCCGCTTTCTTCCCTTTGCCCGCTGCGGCAGGACGGCCACCACCCGCCGCCGTGCCATTGTCCGTCATGTAGATCACGATCGTGTTCTCCTCCAGGTTCCACTCCTTGAGCTTGGCCATGAGCCGTCCCAGGTTCTCGTCGAACTGCTCGATCATCCCGTAAAAATTCGCCATGGTCGCCGGCACGCCTTTGCCTTTGTAGTAAGCCGCATACTTCTCTGCCACATTGTACGGGCCGTGCGGCACATTCGTCGGCAGATACACAAAGAACGGCTTGTCCTTGCTCTTCTCGATGAAGTTCAACGCCCCATTGAAGAACACATCCGTGCAATAGCCCTTGAACTCCTTCGCCTTCCCATTGTGCCAATACGTATCATCGAAATAATCGTTCCCCCAATAATCCGGCGTCTGCCCCACCCCGCCGCCACCATGGATCAGCGTCTCCTCAAATCCCCGGTCCTGCGGGCGCATCGGATAGCTATCCCCCAAGTGCCACTTGCCGAACATGCCCGTGCGATAGTTGTTCGCCTTGAAGACATCCGCCACCGTCACCTCATCATGATACATCAGCGAGCGGCCCATGATGGTGTGCCACACGCCACTGCGCGTGGAGTAACGCCCCGTGAGCAACGCCGCCCGCGTCGGTGAACACGTCGGGTCCACGTGAAAATCCGTCAGCCGCACCGATTGCCCATGCAGTTTGTCCAGATTCGGCGTCCGGATCATCGTGTTCCCGTGCGCCCCCACATCGCCGTAACCCTGATCATCTGTCATCACGAGGATGACATTCGGCTGCTTCTGCGCCGCCGTGACATTCACCACCAGCACCGCCAGCAAAGACCAGAGTATCGCAATTTTTTTCATAGCTTCAACGGTTCCACCACTTCGCCCTTCGTATTGATATAACCGTAACCTTCCTTGATGATCCGCACCCGCGCGCGCCCATCCTTGAACGGCTCCGCCTCATCAAACTTCGGCTCCACGATGTATTTCCCCGTCTTGTCGATGTAGCCCAACTGGCCCTTCGACTTCTCGGTCACGCCCATCCGCACCGCGGCGATGCCTTCGGAAAACTGATACGCCTCATCGAACTTCGGCTCGATCACCATCTTGCCTGTCAGATCGATGTAACCCCACTTCGTCCCCGGATACGCCCCCACGCCGACCGCCGCGAAGCCTTCGGAAAACTCATTCGCAAAATCATACTTCGGCGCGATCACCTCCACCCGCTTGCGATCACGATACCCGAACTTCCCCTCCTTGGAAAAAGGCAACGGCGGCCGGTCAGCCGCCCAAACCATCGTCAGCGACAGCAATAACGCACCCGCCACCATCCCGATCTTCTTCCGCTTAATTCGTTTCATACCATCAACTCCATTTTCAAATTCCTGTCCCGCAGGCACCCTCGCCTGCCACGCCACCGCAGTGGGACAGGTGCCACCGCCTGTCCAGTCTCCCCAGGCCGCAGGCATTTTTTTACACCGGTCCGACAAGCGATGCACCTGTCGAACCGGCGAAAAACTCTCACCCCCGCCTACTTTTTCTCCAACTTCGCCGCCGCCTCATCCAGCATCTTGATCCACGGCCCCACGAAGTGACCGCTGTCATGATACGTCCGGCCGCTCACCATGTTCCCATCGATCACGCACGGCTCGTTCACGTAGATGCCCCCGCAGATCTCCAGGTCGAACTTGCACTTCGCCACCGTCGCCATGCGCTTGCCCTTCACGCAACCCGCCCGCGCCGGGATCTCCACGCCATGACACACGCTCGCCACCGGCTTGTTCTTCGCAAAGAAATCGCGCGTGATATTCAGAAGTGCCTCATCCTCACGGATATACTCCGGCGCACGGCCACCGCTGAAAAAGATGCCCAGATAATCGTCCGGATTGATGTCCTTGAACGCGACCTCCGCCTCGATGGAATACCCCTCCCATTCCTTCGTGATCGTCCAGCCCGGCTTGATCTCGTGCAGCACCATCTGATAGCGCCGCTTCTCCGGCGCCGCCACCACCGGCTGGTAGCCGCCCTCGATCAGGCGATAGTATGGATAAAGTGTGTCCACGGTCTCCGTGGCATCTCCGATGATGACTAAAACTTTGTGCTTCATGTGAATCAATGTTGAACGCCTTGGTTATCCTCGTTTAAGCGAGCTGCTGCAAGCCTTTGCTCCACCTCAACCCGGTAGGGCGAGATGCCGCCTTGCCCCGGCGTTTCGTCGGGGTCGAGCCCAAACCAGACCTTTTCGGTCGTCAAACCATCAAAAATGAAACTCTGGCAATTAGTGTCGCTTGCGATGAATTTTTCCCTGCTTTTAGGTCATTCAACCCGCCTCCTTTCTGCTAACTATATAGACTCCACAGACACGAAAAAGTTTCAAAATAATCTGAAATCTTTTCCAGATTTTAAGTGCGCCATTTTGCCCCACCAAACTGTGCCAACCACCCAAAAAGCATGTCTCACCCAAACAGCCTGCTCAAGTGCGCCAAAATGTCCCACAGCCAGGAACACCCACGCCCTCAGTTGCCACGTTTGAACTTTGAGTTTTGCACGTTGAGCTTAAACCTCTCCCTCGGCACTTGTACATAAGTGCCGAGGTTTTCTACCATTTCCCGATTTTTGACCCAGGCAGCCAGCCACTGCCCACCCGAACTACCCGCCTCTTCCCAACCCGCTTTTAATCCTCCCCCTCCATAGGGGGTGTGGTTAAATCCGGGTGAGACCAACTGGGGAAAACTTTATCGGACAGCTCCCTATGACCGGCAGCGGCCCAGTCCCTGCCCCTGCCAGCCAGAGCGTAATCAAACAGTCATGAGCGCTGGAAATGTTGCCTCCCTCTCCCCCAGGGAGAGGGTCGGGGTGAGGGGGAAGGTGATGTCCATAAGCAAATCCGGCACCCTACGCCCGAAAAGCTCACGATCACCCGCATTCTTCCGGTTGCGTTTCCCTCCCCGCTCGCCTACTTTTTCCCATACACAGGACGTGCCAACTCATCCACATCACCGTTATCAGTCGCCATGAAACCCTGCCCCTATTGCGGACGGGAAAATGACGACTCTGCTGCTGCTTGCGCCGAATGCGGCAACTCATTCTCACCTGCCATCAAATCAGCGCGCGGCATCACCATCCCGACCTGGCTCGTGATTTTGTCGAAGCTGATCCTGAGCCTCGGTGTCATGGGCTTCTGCGTCCTGCTTTCCCTGGGCCTTCTCATTCGCGGCTGCGATCCGGCCACGCCTAAGACCGGCTATACCGGTGACTGGCGTTCTCGCCAGCCTCACTTGCGGATGGTGGAGCGCCCCCTTCCCGCCGCAGACGCTGTCTGGGACGATTACAACTCCTGGACCAACGCGGATACCGCCACCACTGAACGCATCTATTACGTCAAACTCAGTGGAGCCCATCGCCAGAAAAACCTGAAAGTAGATCACGGCTACACCAAGAACATGCCCTTGGGCGACCACAACATCACCACCATCCACTTTGATTACCACGACGAAACCAACGGCGTTTACCATTTCACCTGGATGATGCGTGGTCATCACTCTCCCGATTTCCTGAAACTCACCGATCAGGCGAAAATATTCCAAGTCATACCTTGGGGCTCAGAAAACGGACCTCCTTGGCTGGCTATCCGCGCCATCGAAGGCGTCACCCCCTTCCGATGAACTCTACCGTCCCTCATCCCTATCGCCACTGGACCATTTACCTCGGCCTGTTCCTGTCCGCCCTCTGCCTCTTCACCGCCCTCCGCATCGAGTGGTACAATGCGAACTCTTTCATCAAGCTTCCATTCCCCGGCAGACGCATAGCCGGTGACGCAACTATTCGCATGATGTGTGAAGAGTCTTACCGCCGCACCCATGATCTCAGCCAAGAGACCACGTTGACCCCACAGCATGAAGTTGAGATCAATGTCCTGTTCGAAGTCAGCAAACGCAAATGGGATTACCATAGTAATTTCTACGGCTTTGTCTGCTCCTTCGGCCTCCTCCAATACCTCCTCGTCCCTTCCTTATTTTTCATGGGCATCTACACCGGCCTCACCGCCCCACAGCGCAACCGTCTCGCCATCCCCTTCACCCTCATCGCCACCCTCTGCGGCCTCCTCATGCTCTACCGCAACTACGTCGGCAGCCTCGGCTGGTAAAAATCAGTCATTCCCATTGGAGCTTGGTCATTGGGATTTCTTTTGCGCTTTGAGTTTTGAACTTTGAGCTTTCCCTCCCTACTTCTCCCCCAGCACCCACACCCCTGTCCAATCCTCCCGCGGCGGTTCCGCTTTCAGTTTCCGACACCGCTCCGCATACACCAGACAGATCCGGTCCTCCTTGTTCAACTCATACGCCGCCTCAAACGTCTGCAATGCCTTGTCCCAATCCCCCCGCCGATACAGCATCAGCCCCCGGTTAAAATTCTCCAGCACCGCCTCCATGTTCGGAAATGTATCCGCCGTGTGATAATCCAGCACTTCATACAGCCCCACCGGCTCGCTCTTCCCTTTCACCACCACCCTGTCGATATCCCGCAGCCGATACTTCCCATGCAGCTTCCGCATCGTGAATTCACTGATCAATATCCGGGCATGATACTGCTTGCACGCGCTCTCCAGCCGCGCCGCCAGATTCACCCCGTCCCCGATCATCGTATAATCCTGCCGCCGCGCCGATCCGATCGGCCCCGCCACCACGCGATCCGTGTTCAACCCGATGCCGATCTCGATTGGCTTCTCGCCTCGCTCTACGCGTGCCCGGTTGAACTTCTCCAACTCCCGGATCATGTCGATGGCCGCCCGCATCCCGCGGTCCTCATCGTCGTCGTGCGCCACCAGCGTGCCAAACCCCGCCATCAGCGCATCCCCGATGAACTTGTCCAACATCCCGCCCTCGCGCTGAATGCTCTCCACCATGATCTCGAAATACTCGTTCAGCATGGTCACCGTCCCCTGCGCACCCAGCTTCTCCGTCAGACTCGTGAAGTTGCGGATGTCCGCGAACAGCACCGTGACCACCGCATTGCGCCCTTGGTCGATATTCCCGCCGCCCGCCAGCAACTTGTCCGCCAATGCCGGGTCCATGTAGCGCGTCATGGTGGATTTCATGCGCTTCTCGGAGCTGATGTCCTCGATCATCAGCATCGTGCCCAGCCGCTTGTGCTCCATATTGAAGAGCGGCTGCACCGTGGCATTCACCGACCGTGTCTCGCCATGGATATGCAGCTCCGCATCCTCCGCCGATTCCGAGGTCTCCTCCTTCTCCACCCGCTCAATCTTCTCCAGCAACCACGCATTCTGCGCCGTAAAAAACTCCTCCACCTTCTTGTGCAGCGTCTCCTGTGGACTTGTTCCCAGGATGCGATAACCCGCCCGGTTGCACGTGATGATCTGTCCGTTCTCATCCAGCGTGAGCACACCGTTCGACATGCTCTCCAGCATGCTCTCATTGTAATTCTTCATGCTCTGGATGTCTGCGAAAAGCTTCGCGTTCTCCAGTGCCAGCGAGATGCGCGCGCTGAAGGCCCGCAAGCGCGTCTCATCCTCCGTGCTGAAGACGCTGCCCGACTTGTTCAACGCCTGCACCGCCCCGATGGTTTTCCCCTGCTTGTTGATCACCGGCACGCACAGGATGCTGCGCGTGAAATACCCCGTCTTCTTGTCAAAGGCGGGATTGAACCTCAGGTCCGCATACGCATACGGAATGTTGATGGATTTTCCCGAAGTGAAAACCGCCCCTGCGATGCCCAGATTATTCGGAAAGCGTATCTGCGTGCTGTTCAGTCCCGTACCCACCTCTGCCCATAGTTCATTCGTCTTCTCGTCATTCAGGAACAGGGTAGCCCGGTCCGCCTTCAACATCCGTCGCGCCTCCCCCATGATCTTTTGCAGCAACGGTCCCAGCTCCAGCTCTGTGGCCACATCCGAGACCACATCCAGGAACTCCATCTCCTGCTCCCGCGTGCGTTGCAGTCTTTCTGCCTGCTGATGGCTCTGCAGGGTGATGGCCGCCTGGCTGGTGATGGCTTCGAGCAACGCCAGATCCAGTTTGCTGAACTCACCGTCTTTCCGGTTCAGCATCTGCATCACCCCGATGACTTCCCCCTTCACTGTCTTGACCGGTGCCGCCAGGATGCTCCGCGTCTTGTATCCTGTCTGCTTGTCGATCGAGCGGTCGAACCGTTCGTCCGCGTACGCATCCGCGATGATGACTCCTTCCTCATGGCTATAGACATACCCGGCCACACCGTGCGTGTTCAGGATGCGGATCTCGCGGCTGATGTTCCCCAAGGCGATACGTGAATAAAGCTCACCAGTCTGCGGATCATTCAGGAAAAGCGTGCCCCGTTCGGCGTGCGTCTGCTCCTTGCTCAGGCTCACCAGCACAGAAAGCACCTCATCCAGCGTTTCGATGGATGAAACCTGCTGGCTGATGCTCAACAACATTTCCAGATGTCGCAACCGGTCTTCGGAGTTCACAAGTCCCTCCAATCCCGCCAGTGCCTGCTGTCTTCTGCCCTTTATTCTTCCCATGCGTCTCTTTAAGTCTTGGCTGCTGTCGCTTGCTGCTTCTGATCCAGTTGGTCGCGCAAAGCCTGCACGGTCGCCTTCAGTTGGTCGATTTCCCCTCGCGATGCCGTCACCACCTGTTGCACCGCCTGTTGCTTTTCGTAGTGGGCATCATCCAGCACCTGCCGCAACTTCTGCACCGTCTCATGCAGTTGATGGATCTCCGCCTGCGCTGCCGCCACGGCCGCCTGCACGGCCTGCGCTTTGTCAAAGTGCACGGCATCCATTTCATCCCGCAATGCCTGGATGGTCTTGCGCAACTGGCCCATCTCCGCGTTGCTCTCTGCCAGGGCTGCTTGCCGCACCTGTTGCTGGTCAAATTTAAGCGAAGCAATCTCCTGCTCGAGTTGATGGATACGACGTTTCAACTCGGATGCGTCCTCAGCCGCAGTGGCTGGTTTGGCTGTGTTGCTGCTCACCAACGGGTTGCGTACACGCACTTGGTGTGCGGTCGTAGATTTGTGGAACGCCTTCCTTATCCGCCCCAACCGGATGACTGGCAAGCAAATATCCCACCCGCTCCGCGATTGCCTTGTTCCTCCGAACCGCTATTGTCTTCGCCATCAAACATGCCCCAGCCCAGCACCATGCGCATCGGCCCTATCTGCCCTCTTAGCGACATCCGTCACCGTGGCATTTCAGTTGTTTTACTACTTCTGCTCGCACAGATTATTAGCGCCGCTGAATTACCAGAGAAACGCCTCCCTTGGACCACCTCCCGCATCATCGGCACGGCGGAGGCCCCGCCCCCTTACCGCGCCGAACGCACCTTTCCCAAGCTCCAGTTCAAGAACCCTGTGGAGATGGTCGCATTGCCCGGCACCGATCAAATGGTGTTGCTCGAACAACGCGGCCCCGTCCACCTCTTCAAAAATGACGGCCAAGCGACGAACACTCAAATCATCCTCGACCTCAAGAAAGAGCTGAAGCAACACCACGAAAGCTACGGGATGGTCTTCCATCCTGATTTCAAAAAGAACCGCAAAATTTACCTCTGCTACATCACCAAGCCCGATGTGGATGGCGGCACGCACGTTTCCGAGTTCACTCTGCCTGATACCCAGCCGCTCCGCATCGACCCCACGAGCGAGCGCATCATCATCTCGTGGCGCTCCGGCGGTCATAATGGCGGTTCCCTGCAATTCGGACCCGATGGCATGCTCTACATCTCCTCCGGCGATGGCGGCCCCGCCAGCCCGCCTGATCTTTTGAAGACCGGCCAGAACTTGACCGACCTCCTATGCTGCGTCCTCCGCATCGACGTGAACAAACCCGCTGGCGACAAACTCTATTCCGTCCCCGCTGATAATCCCTTCATCAAAACTCCCGGCGCTTGCCCCGAGATCTGGGCCTACGGCTTCCGCAATCCGTGGAAGATGAGCTTCGATCCCGTCACTGGCGGGCTCTGGGTTGGCGATGTCGGCTGGGAAATTTGGGAACTCATCTACAAAGTGCAGCGTGGCGCGAACTACGGCTGGAGCGTCATGGAAGGCCCGCAACTCGTTCACCCGAATGAACCCCTCGGCCCCACACCCGTCACCCCGCCCACCTATGCCCACTCCCATTCCGTCGCCCGTTCCATCACCGGCGGCTTCGTCTATCGCGGCAAGAAATACCCCGATCTCGTCGGCAAATACATCCACGGCGATTGGGTCACCGGCAAGATTTGGGCTTTGCGTGAAGTGAAGGATGGTAAACCCGAGGTGAAAGAGATCGCCAGCACCTCCATCCCCATCATCTGCTTCGGCGAAGACCACCAGCGCGAGCTCTACGTCGTCAGCTACGACGGCGGCATCTTCGAATTGCTCCCGAACAAATCCACCGCCATCGCCACCAGCTTCCCCAAGAAACTCAGCGACACCGGCCTCTTCTACTCCACCGCCAAGCATCAAGTCGCCGAAGGCGTCCTGCCCTACGACATCAACATGGAAATGTGGTCCGACGGCACCAGCGCGGAACGCTTCATCGCCCTGCCCGGCACCAATAACATCAGCAAATTCTTGAAAGGTGATTTCAGCAAAGGCGAAACCAAAGACGCCTGGCGTTTCCCCACGAACACCGTCTTCGCCCGCACGGTTTACGTGGAATTGGAAAAAGGCAACCCCGCCACCCGCCGCCGTCTCGAAACCCAAATCCTTCACAACACCGGTGATGACTGGAAGGCTTACAGCTATCACTGGACCAAAGACCAGAAAGACGCCGTGCTCTACGATGGCGATGGCAAAGAAGAGACTTATCAAGTCAAAGACTCCGCCACCGGCAAGTCACATCCCTGGACCTGGCGCTACTCCAATCGCACCGAGTGCATGGTCTGTCACCTCACCCGCACCGGCACCATCCACAGCTTCGCCGCCTTCCAACTTGATCGCGAAGTCACTCAAGCTGGCAGCAAACGCAATCAGATGGATGTTCTGAAACAGCTCGGCCTCTTCCAATATCCCGTGCCCAAGTATCAGCGCATGGCTTCGCTCAAAGACGAATCCGCTTCCGTGAACGATCGCGCCCGCGCCTATTTGCACGTCAATTGCTCGCACTGCCACCGCTTCGGTGGCAGCGGCGCTTCTACCGTTGATTTCCGTTGGGAGATGACCAATGACAAGATGCTCGCCATCGATGCTCCGCCCAGCCAAGGCACCTTCGGCCTCGACAACCCGCACATCATCACCGCCGGTCGTCCGCATGAATCCGTGCTCCTCTACCGCTTCGCCAAACTCGGTCGAAGCCACATGCCCTACCTCGGCACCCAGGAAGTGGATGTCACCGCTCTGAAACTCCTCGAACGCTGGGTCCGCGAATTAAAATCCACAAACAACCTCGCGCCCGTATCCTTCACCCAACCCACGAAACTCGACACCACCTCACAAACCCTCGCCGCGATTTGCTCGCTCGAAGGTGAACCGGAGAAATGGAGTGCCCAAGAACGCGATGAACTCATCCAACGCGGCCTAGCCTCCACGCGTCCCGAAATCCGCGACCTTTTCGAACGCTTCCTGCCCTCTGATAAACGCAGCCGAACCCTCGGCACCAACATCCGCCCCGGTGATATCTTGAGCCTAAAAGGCAACATCGAACGCGGTCGCGCCCTCTTCCTCAGCACTACCGGACTGCAATGCACCCAATGTCACCAGCTCAACGGCACCGGCCGCAACTTCGGTCCCGATCTCAGCACCATCGGCCGCAAATACGACCGCGCCAAAATCCTCGAAAGCCTACTCGATCCCTCCCGCACCATCGACCCCGCCTTCAAGAGCTACAGCATCGAGACCAAGGACGACCTCGCCTACACCGGCTTCCTCCTCAGCCGGACGTCAACGGAGATCCAACTAAAAGACGCCAACGCGCAAATCATCAAGCTGGACGCCAAGAACGTCGCTAAAGTTCAGGAGCAAAAACTCTCCGCCATGCCCGAAATGCTCCTCCAATCCCTCACCGCCCAAGAAGCCGCCGATCTGGTAGAATTCCTCTTTTCCTTGAAATAGAAGCTTTCGGGATTGCCTCACATTGGTAGGGCGGCGGCTTGCCCCGATGTAGTGTCGGGGTCCTCAGCCGGCCGCCGCCGAAGCACCTGCATCATCAGATCGCATCAGATCAAAATAACGCCAAGAGATCTCAACCCCCTCTCCTCTAATGAGGAGAGGGCTGGGGAGAGGAGTGAGCGAGCCTAACGCAGCATTACCCCCTATTCTTTTCTCGTGGCACACCGCCCCTCTCCCATTAGATTACCCGCACAGTTGACCGAGTGATGCCCACGAAAACACAAACCGTCCTGCACCAGTTGCAGACCTACGAGTCACGCAACATCCTGTTCACCGAACCGGATGGCTCTTGGCCCATCGTCTGGGAACGCGCAAAAGGCAACTACGTCTGGGACATCGAAGGCCGCAAGTATCTCGACCTCACCGCCGCCTTCGGTGTCGCCGCCGCCGGCCACGCCAACCCTCGCGTGGTGAAAGCCGGCCAGCGGCAGATGGGCAAACTGCTCCACGCCATGGGCGATGTGCACCCCCATTCACTCAAGGCTCAACTCGCCCAGAAGCTCAGTAAGATCACCTTCGGCCGCTGGACCAAAGGCGGCCGTGGCAAAACCATCTTCTGCAATTCCGGCTTTGAAGCCGTGGAAGCCGCCCTCAAGACCGCCAAGCTCGCCACCGGCAAACCCGGCATCATCGCCTTCGAAGGTGCCTATCATGGCGTTGGCTACGGCGCATTGAACGCCACGCATCGCGAACACTTTCGTGGCGAGTTTCGTAGCCAGCTAAAATCCTTCGGTCATTTCGCGCCGTTTCCCAAAACCGAAACTGATCTGAAGCCCCTCGAGCAACAGCTTCGCGCTCTGTTCAAAAAGCAAAAAATCGGCGCCCTCCTGATAGAACCGATGCAAGCCCGCGGTGGCATCCACATTCCTCCGCCAGGCTTTCTCACGCTCCTGCGGAAGCTCTGCAACGAACACAAAGCCCTGCTCATCCTCGACGAGATCTATACCGGCTTCGGCCGCACCGGAAAATGGTTCGCCTGCGAACACAGCGGTGTCATTCCGGACCTCATCTGCCTCGGCAAAGCCCTCACGGGCGGCTTCCCCCTCTCCGCCTGCGTCGGTTCTGCTGCCGTGATGGACAAGGCCTGGCCGCCCTCGAACGGCGAAGCCATCCACACCTCCACCTTTCTCGGCCACCCGGTCGGCTGCGCCATGGCTTTGACTCAGATCGATGAGTTGAAGAAAAACAAACTCCCTGCTCAAAGCCACAAACTCGGCCTCTTGTTGACTAAACTGCTTAAATCGCTGACGCCACCCAAAGGCCTGAAGTTCGATGTCCGCGTCAGCGGCCTCATGGCCGGCCTGGAAATCCGCACCCAAAATAATCAGCCCGCGACTCCTATCGTTTTGAAAACCATCAACCGCCTGCTCCAGCGTGGCTTTATCCTCTTGCCTGAAGGCGAATTCGCCGACGTCATTTCCCTGACGCCCCCGCTCACCTTCACCGAAGCCGAATTGCGCCGCACCGTGAAAGCACTATCCCAATGTCTCACGGAGGTAGCCGTATGAATTTAACCGAGATGCGCGCCCTGCTCACCCAGCACGGCATCCAACTGACCAAGTCCCTCGGCCAAAACTTCCTGCACGATGGCAATCAGCTCCGTCGCATCGCCTCGGCTGGCGAGATCAAGCCTGGCGACAAACTTCTGGAGATCGGCCCCGGCCTCGGCCCGCTCACCGAATTGCTGCTGGAGAATGGCAATGAAGTCCTCGCCATCGAAAAGGACCAGCGCCTCATCCCGCTGCTCCAATCCCGTTTCGCCGAACATAAAAACCTCACCCTGCTCCATGCCGATGCCTTGCGCGTCGTCGAAGATCAAACGCGTGATTGGCACGACTGGAAACTCATCGCCAATCTCCCCTACTCCGTCGCCTCACCCATCTTGGTTGAACTGGCTCACAATCCCCGCAAACCCGAGCGCCTTATCGCTACCTTGCAACTGGAGGTCGCCCAACGCCTCATGGCCGAGACCGACGGCGACGATTACGGCATCCTGACCTTGCTCGTGCAATTGCATTATCAGCCGACGGGTCTGTTCAAGATTCCGCCCAAATGCTTCTTCCCCGCGCCTGACGTGGACTCCGCCTGCATCAGCCTGATTCGCCGCCAACAGCCCTTGCTGCCCGCCGAACTCGTCCCCAAGTTCGAACGCATCGTGAAGACCGCCTTTGGCCAACGTCGTAAGATGGCCATCAAACTCCTCAAGCAGAACTGGCCCGTGGAACAGCTTGAAGCTGCGTTTACCACCATTGGACTTCCCCTGCAAATCCGCGCCGAAAAAGTCTCCTTGGAACAATTCGCCGCCCTCACCAAAGCCCTCGCTTAAATTCGTATGGCTGAAGAAATCTTTGATGTCGTCAACGATCAGGACGAAGTGATCGATCAAAAGCCCCGCCGTGAAGTCCATCGACTAGGCCTAAAGCATCGCGCCGTGCACATCATCGTCACGAACACCAAAGGCGATGTCTTCATGCAGAAACGCTCCATGAGCAAAGACTCGTCGCCCGGCCTGTGGGACACCTCCGCTGCTGGCCATGTGGACAGCGGTGAAGACTACGATACTTGCTCCATCCGTGAACTGCGCGAAGAGATCGGCCTCTCCATCGATAAAACTCCCCGCCGCCTCTGCTACATCAAAGCCTGCAAAGACACCGGCCAGGAATTCGTCTGGGTTTATCACACCGTTTCCGAAGGCCCCTTCGTTCTGCACCCCGAAGAGATTGAAACCGGCGATTGGTTCACCGCTCAACACCTCGACAACTGGACCACCACGCGCCCTCAAGACTTCGCCACTTCCTTCCTCCGCGTCTGGTCCGACGCCAAGAAATATTTATGATGAGCGGAGCACCGATCTCCAATCCCGCGCGACAATCAATCGTCCGCCAATAAGTTCCAAACATACATATTCGCGGCCAATTGTTCTCCCTCTCCTCTTAATGAGGAGAGGGCCGGGGTGAGGAGTGAGCGAGCCAACCGCTTCTCGATCAAGCCATCCGCCTCACCACCCCATCCTTCCCCATCTCCGCCAACATTGGCACCGCATTCCGCTGCAAGCAAAACGCCACATCCTCTTTCAAATCCGGCATCCCCAACAATCTCGCCCCATTACTCGCCCGCTGCATCGCCCCCATTAAATCTGCTTTCTCGTGTAAATAAACGGCTTTAGCCACCTGCGCTGAATCTACCACTCGCCCCTCAAAGCCCGTCTTCAGCAACACCTCACACAAAGCCCCCGCCGCCAGCGTATCCTCATAAGCCGCTTCCTCCCCTGTCCCGCTGCACACGATTACAATTGAGCGTTTCTCCCGCCCCAATCGCGTCGCCACCGCATCCAGATTCAAAAACGCTCCCACCAAAACCTCACTCGCTCCCCGACACGCCTGCAACGCCCGCGTGCCATTCGTGGTGGTCGTAACGATGCTCTTCCCGCTCACCTTCTCCGCCGTGAACTCGCGTGGTGAATTGCCAAAAAGAAAATCAACCCCACCGCTCTGCTGCGCCGTGATACGCAACCCATGCCGCTCCCCCGCCAGCAAGAGTTCCGGCTTCAGCCGGTGTAACGCCACCGCCTCCTCAATCGTGCCCACCGGGATCAAACCCTCCGCACCCTCACTCAATGCCTGCACCATCACACTCGTCGCCCGCAACACATCTAACACCACACACACCGTCTGGCTTAAATCGCGAGCGGGCAGCGCATTAAACTCCGCTGGAGTGAATAAAACTTCGAGCGTCCGTTTCATTTCGTTTTCTTGCCAGCACGACCGATCTGCGTGCGCATGTAGTGAAAAAGATACTGCTGTGCATAACCGCTGTAAGGCCCAAAATACGTGGCCGTAAACTTCGCCAGCCGCTTTGCCGAGGCTCGACGTTTGGGAAAGTAAAGCTGTTGCAGCGCCTTCAACACCCAGACATCCACCGGAAATGCCTCTTGAAACCCATAAGCAAACAGCAGCACACAATCCGCGATTTTGCGCCCCACACCCGGCAACTCCATCAATTTCTCCCGCGCCTCCGCACACGACATCTTGCGTAGCGATTCCAGATCCAGCTTCCCGCTCGCCACCGCTTGCGCCGCCGCCAACAGGTACTTGGCCCGAAACCCCATCTTGGATTCCCGCAACTCCGCTTCCGTGCATTGTGCCAACCGCTCCGGCCTCGGAAAGGCATACACCGGCGCACGTCCCATCGGAGTCGCCACCCGCTCACCATACCGCACACAAAGAAGCTCCACGATCTGCTGGGTCTGCACGATCTGTTTGGTAGATGAAAGAATGAACGAAGCGAGGCATTCCCATGGTTCCTGCTTCAGCAAGCGCAGTCCGTGACACGCCGCCACCGATTCACACATCGGCACATCATTGGGAAAACTGGCCACCACCCTGCTTAGATCGACCTGCGCTTGTAGATACTCCTCCAACCATTCCCACGACACTGCCTCATTGGCCGTCTGAGCGACAATGCTGCCTCGTTCCATGGACAGTCGCACCCACGTCTGCGTCACCACGCCCTCCCACGCTCCATCCACCAATCGCCAGCGAAAGGCCTGGCCGGAAGCCAGCGTCGCGGCGAGGTCATAATCCTTAACGGGAAAGCGCTGCGTCGTCGCATTCATGGCCTCAGCGCAGATTGCGGCACTCGAACATCTGGATGTGCTCAAACACCCGTCCGCGATAAACCACTTCATGGATGCCCAAATCATTCACGCTCTCAAACGTATCCGTGAGCGTCTTCGGCGGCGCTTGGGGTTTGGTTTCTCGGATGACGTAGATCGCATTCTGTCCCTTGCGCTGCTCACGATAGGAAGGCCAGAAATAGAACTGGTTCTCCGCTTTTTCCGACCAGCGGTAGTAAACCAGCGGTTCCTTCACCACATCCTTCTTCGCTTCCGGATGATAAAAAGCGATAAGCCCGGTCACGCCATAGTGCCCGCCGATGATGAACACCGGCTTGCCCTCTTTCAGCAACTCCTGACGCGCACTTTCCACGATGGCCGTCATTTCCTTGGCCCCACGCACCCGGCGCAGCGGATCCTTTTTGGCCGGCAGGTCTTTGCCAATGAGTTTACCCGTCAGGTTTGTATCATGCATCAGCACAATCGGGATGAAGCCGATGAAGAACGCCGTGATGAGCCACGGCTTGAACCAGCGCACGCCTTCCCGCCAACGGCGCTCCCAGTAGATGATACCCAGGCAAAGCAACGGTAGAATCGATGGTGCGATCCAGTTCGGCTGCACGCGGGCGCGGATGGTGTAGAGAAAATAGAACAGGAACAGCGGCGCCCCCATGCTGAAGCAATAAAGCATCAGTTGATTGCCCTTGTCCTTCTTCCAGAACGCAATACAGGCCCAGACGATGCCGATGAAGATCAACGGATTGAACAGCAGCGGCACTACCACAGTGAAATCGATGATGAAGTTCGGATTGAAATCCCACGCCCGGTCCAGGCCACTGCGATTCTCCAGATGCTTCACCGTAGCCCAACCATGCTGCGCGTTCCACACCAGCACCGGAATGCTCGCCAGCGCATTGATCGCCAAGGCCAGCCACGGCCCCTTAGTCCGCAGCGAGGCTCGCGCCGGTTTGCACAGCACAAAGAAAACTGCCCAGCTCAGCAATTGGAACAACGCTGTGGCCTTGCTCAAGAATCCTAGCCCCATCCATAAGCCCACCAGCAGCCATTGCTTCGTTGATTGCGTCTGCACCGCCCGCCAGCCGCTCATCATCGCCAGCATCCAGAAGAACACGTTCAATGGATCAATGGTCATGAGGATGGACCCCACTGCCACCAGCGGCATGCACAGCGGCAACACCACCGCCCACAAGGCCGCCCGCAAGCCCAGCTCCCGATAGAAAAAGCGCAACAGGATGACCGACATCAACGCCGCCAGCAGCGAGGAGAAAAAGCGGACACCCAGCTCATTGTCACCGAAGATGCTCGTGCCGAGCCATTGTGTGTAGGCGATCATCGGCGGCTTGCTGTAATAGGCCAAAGCCGGATGCTTGGCCCACTGCCACTGATACGCCTCATCCTCCGACAGCTCGATCTTTCCCGCCGCATGATATCCGATACGCGCGAGGAAGATGACCGTGATGAGCACATACGCAAACGTCAACCACTGCCGCTCGCGCAATTGCTCGCACTTCTCCGGTGTTCTTTCCGTCACCGGCCGGTAACCGGCATCGTGCAGCAGCAGCGAGGGCAATCGATCAAACCATAACGGAAAGAGTTTTGGACCCGCCATCCGCCAAAGTGCATCCAGCGCATGGACGATCACCCATGCATACCCTGCTCCCAGTAAAGCTCCCACCAGCACATCACTGGGATAATGCACGCCATTGTAAACCCGCGAGAACGCCACGATACATGCGATCGGCAGGAAGAACTTCCACGAGCGGCGGTAGAACAGCCAGAAGACCATGGTGCCTGCAAACCAGTTCGCCGCATGCGAGGAAGGCATGCTGCCACTGCCACCCTTACCGACACGCATTATAGTTTCGGGCAGATCATTGAATGGCCGCAGCCGTCCGATGCCATCCTTCAACGAATTGCAGATGACGCCATCGCCGATGGCCACGACCAGAAACAGGAAGAAGACACACAACCTGCCACGGGCACCACCTTTGATGAGCAACCACACCGCTGCCAGCAAAGCCACCGGAACGAAGTAACGGTTCCCGCTGAAAAACGGCATGACCGCGTCGAACAACGGATTGCTCAACGCTTCGTTGCCGAATCGAAACAGGTCGCGGTCTAATGCCTGCAGCCAGTCCATGCCTTATGCTTTAGCGGTCAAAGACTGGAGAGTAGGCTGTGGACAGGCCGGTGGGCGAGCCGGAAAAAACAGGCGCATGCGGCTCAATAGACCACCAGGGAACGCACCGGCGCTTTGCCCAAACGGTTCCTCCCATTGAGGAAAGCCAGTTCGATCAGGAAAGTGACCTCTAAGATGTCCGCCCCGATCTTCTCCAGCAACGATACCGCAGCGGCGGCAGTCCCCCCCGTGGCCAGCAGATCATCTACCAGCAACACCTTTGAGCCGGGCTTCACCGCATCGATATGGATGGCCACCGTGTTGCTGCCATATTCCAGATCATAGCTCTCCTCATGCGCCTTGTAGGGCAGCTTGCCCTTCTTGCGCACCGGGATGAAGCCCGCATTCAATTTGATGGCCACGGCCGAGGCGAAAATGAACCCACGCGCATCGATGCCCACCACCGCATCCACCTGCCCCGGCTTGAACGAGCCGGTGAGCAGATCAATGGCTCCGGCAAAGAGCCTCGCATCGGCCAGCACCGGAGTGATGTCTTTGAAAAGGATGCCCGGTTTGGGGAAATCCGGCACGTCGCGGATGGCGGCGGCAAGATCCGAAGGGGAGACAGCGTTCGACGGCATGTTATTTTTTCTTGGCTTCGAGTTTCTCGATCATCTTGCGCAACTTGCGCAAAGCGATGTTCTGTATCTGCCGAACGCGCTCTCGCGTCACGCCAAATTTTTCACCCACTTCTTCCAAAGTCTTCTCCGCACCGCCGTCCAGGCCAAACCGGAACCGCAGGATAGTGGCCTCGCGCGGGTCCAGCTTCTTGACCATCTCCTCCAGCATGGCCGTCACCGTCTTGTCCTCGAGCTGGTCATAGGGTGAGGTCGCGTTCTCATCCGCCACCACTTCCGAGTAACTGTTGGAATCCTCATCCTCGCTGATCGGTGCATCCAAGGAAGCCGGCCGGATGGCTGCCGTGCGCATCGCAGCGACACGGGAAGCCGAAGTATGCAACTCTTCCGCCAACTCTTCATCAGTCGGCTCGCGACCCAGCTCTTCTTGCAGCTTCATGGCTGCCCGCCGCATCTTGGAGATCTTGTCCACCAGATGCACCGGCAGACGGATGGTCTTCGACTGGTTGGCTAGGGCTCGCTTGATGGATTGCTTGATCCACCAGGCACCATAAGTGGAAAGCTTGCCACCTTTGGCCGGGTCAAAGCGTTCCACTGCCTTCATCAGGCCGATGTTGCCTTCATTGATGAGGTCCAGCAGCGGGAGACCAAGGCCTTCATAATCATGCGCGATCTTCACAACCAGACGCAGGTTGGCCTTGATCATGTGTTCCCGCGCCTTCTTGTCACCCTTCTTGATCTTCGCCGCCAGCTCGATCTCTTCCTGCGGCGTTAGCAACTTCACCTGACCGATCTCTCGGAGGTAAAGCTTGATGGCCGTATCCCCATCGTAGCTGGTGCGCTCACGCTGTGGCGCTGCCGGCTCACTGGCCGGCACCACCTTCTGTAACTCTTCGGCCGTGAACTCATCTTTCTCCTGCACCGCTGGTGCCGGAATTGACAGAGCCGCCGGTGTAGCGGGCTTCAACGGCTCAGGTTTCGCAGCCTGGGGTTTATCAGGTTTTTTTCTGGCGTTTTTTTTTGGTGGCATAACCCTGTGTTCCCGAGGCTAAAACTTAAGCAGGCCGGGGCAAGCAAATACCTGCCTGCCCCGCACTTTTTCCATTAGAGCCCTGATTCCCATTTTTATTCCGGCTTCCACTTCAACGGTTGTCCGATCGGGCCAGCATGATGAAGTAAAGCAATGTCATCAGCGATTGCACCATCGCAGCCACATAAGTTAATGCCGCAGCATTCAATACGCTCGAAACTCCGCCCGCCTCACCCGGATACACGATTCCCAAGCGAGACAACTCGATTTTCGCCCGACGGCTCGCATCATACTCGACCGGCAACGTGATCAACTGAAAGGCGAAGATCACACTGTATACGATGATGCCAATCATCGCCAATTTTGCGATGCTCAAGAACATGCCCAAAATGAACAGCACCATGGCCCCACCGCTCGCGATGTTCGTGATCGGCACCAGCGCCATGCGCAGATTCAGCCACGCATATGACGCCTTGTGTTGCAAAGCATGACCCGCCTCATGCGCCGCTACGCCGACCGCTGCCAGCGAGCGTCCGTGGTAATTTTCAGACGACAGACAGAGCTGCTTTTTGATCGGATCATAGTGGTCGCTCAGATGTCCCGGCACTTCTTGTATCGGCATGTTTTGAAGTCCGGCTGAGTCCAAAATTCGCCGGGCCGCCTGGGCGCCTGAATATCCAGTACCTACCGGCACACGAATGTAGCGCTCATAGGTGGACTTCAGCTTGAACTGGGCATAAAGGCCCAGCAGCAGCGGCGGAATCGCACACAAAAGATATATTTCTAAACCATTCATTTTACATCACTTTTCTGACGGTTTGTCATCTTGCCAAATTAGACAGCTTGCGCCGTCGGGCGTTCAACCGATTCGAACGCCTTGCAATTGCGGCAAAGTGGCACGCATCAAGGAGATGCGCGAATGGAAACATAATGAATTTTTGGAATGAACGCCCGCCGTTGAATCCTTGCGAAATCAGATCTCCAGCACCTTCTCGAATTTGGTCAGATTACGGGCTCCCTTGGCGGTCACCAGCACATCATCTTCCATCCGGACCCCGCCGATTTCCGGGTAATAGAGCCCGGGTTCGATGGTCACGATATGCCCTTCTTTGAGTACATCCTCTGAATTGGCCGCCAAACGGGGTGCCTCATGCACCTCCAACCCCAGCCCGTGACCGGTGCCGTGGAAAAAACCCTGCATCTGCCCCTTCACTCGGCCCGTCTTGAAGCCCGCCTCCTCAAATAGTTTTTTGACGGCATGATGCACCTCGGCCCCCTTCACCCCTGCCTTCACCCGGCTGATGGCGAGTTCCTGGCCTCGCACCACAGTATCGAACATCTTCCGCAACGGCTCGCTCGCCTTGCCCCGCACCACCGTCCGCGTGATGTCACCGAAATAGCCCGTGCGTTGAGATTTCGGGAATACGTCCAAAATGATCGGCTGATCCCCCTTCAGCGGGCCAAAACCCCGTTCATGCGGGTCACAACCTTGTTTGCCACAGGCCACGATGGTGTGGCTCGCTATCCCGCCCGCCTGAATGATGGCAATGTCGATGATAGATCGCAGCTTCTCGGCTGTAAGCGGCACTCCGTGATAGAACAGCGTTTTCCCCTTCCCTATTTTTGAAGACTTGAGCGCCTGAATGCCTTCCGCCAGCCCCACTTCCGCCATCATCAAGGCCGCGCTCACATACTTCACTTCCTGCGCATCTTTGAACTCACGCTCCGGAAAGACCGGTCCCTTCGCCACCTTGACCTTCACCTTGAGCTGGCGCAACTGCCGCGCCAGGCCGTGTGGAAAATTGCCCGGCACAAACACCTTGCTCCGGCGCTTGGCCTTCAAAAGGGATTTGATGACCTCGGCGGAATGCGGTTTCTTGCCGTTGACCCGTTCCAGCTTCTGGGCGATCGAAGAAAAGGAAACCGCCCGGCAATGCTTGGCTTGCTTGCGGGCCCGGTCGATCTCCAGATCGCTCAGCACGATGACCGGCCGGCCATTGACGCGAAGATAAATAAACGGATCCGGCACGAACATGCGCACGGCATAAAGCATATTCGCGTCACGCTCACTGTCGGCCACCATCAGCAGCGTTTCGTCCCGTCCCATAGCACTTGAACTATGACGATTCGTCGCCGAGATGCAAGGGCCAGCAATCACCCGTTCGCGGATACCATTCACGGCTTTGACTTGAGCATGAAAAAGGCCACCCGTGTCGGCAAGACTCGGGTGGCCGTTAAAAAACACCAATCACTCAGTTTAGCACACTCGAGGAAAGGAAATATAGATGACCGGCTTTCAGCTTCGGTGTATCCATGCCCAAGTCGATTTTGATGGTCGCCGGTTCAGCCTTGCCTGAGAAACCGAACAGGCTGCCCAAAGTGAAAGGCCGTGCGTAACTCACGACCTTGGCATCCTGTATACCAGCCAGCTTCAAGGCCCGGTCCACGGTCGTATCCCAATTGCCCAGTTCATCTACCAGACCGGCCTGATACGCCTGATTGCCGGACAGGATGCGCCCGTCCGCCAACTCTTCCCAATCCGCGCTCAGTGCCTTGCCCTTGCCGGCATTCTCCTTGTTCGCCGCTTCCCGCCCCTCTTTCACGATTTTCTTGAAGCGCCCATACGTCTCATCAATCAACGACTGCACCATCTTGCCTTCCTCCGGCAGGATTTCCTCGGGTTTCTTGGAACCGCTGAGCATATCTTTGAACTTGCCGCTCTTGTAGACCAGCGGCACCACTCCCACCTTGTCCATCAAGCCGCGGTAATTGTAGCCGGACATGATCACCCCGATGCTGCCGGTCAATGTCAGTTCATTCGCCACGATCCAGCGGCAAGGCGCACTGACATAGTAACCACCGGAAGCCGCCAGACTGCCCATCGAGGCGATGACCGGCTTGCCCTCTTCATCCTGAAACTTCTGGATCGCCCGGTAGATGTCATCCGAAGCGAGCACTTCCCCGCCCGGTGAATCTACTTTCAAGATGACCGCCTGCACCTTCTCATCATCCGCCGCGCGGCGCAGTTGCTCCTTGATCAGGTCCACCATGGAAGCGCCCGTGTGATCGATCGCCGAACCCGTGATGACTCCCTCCACGCCGATGACCACGATCTTGTCTGAAGCATCACTATCCTCCACCACGATCTCATGCAACATCGAGCGCGTGGCGCCCGGATTGGACATGCCAGCACCGCCACCCAGTAAAGCGCCAAAAATCCCGAGCAGCATGAACAGCCCAACGCCCAAGCCAAAAAGAATGAGCAGAACCCACACCAGCGGATGGCGTTTTTCCTTCTTCGGCGGAGCCACGGCCAATGGCGGCGGCATCTGGTAAGGCGCGGAGTATTGGGGCGGCACG
>CAZPUL010000021.1:0-278 GCA_964589735.1 uncultured Verrucomicrobiota bacterium
TGGAAGGCGGCACCTATCAGGTGGAATCCTCGCCTAACCAATCCACCTGGACGACACAGGCGGCCAGTGTATCCTCGCAAGGCACCTTCACCCAGAGCAGCTATACGGGCAGCCAGGGGACGGGTTATGGGCGGGTGACCCGCACGGCGCTGGCCAGCTATGACAGCGCGACGACGGGAACCTTCACCACCGCGCAGACAGATACGGAGAGCTATACCATCAGTGCGCTATCCATTACGACGCAGCCGCAATCGCAAACGGTGAATGAGGGGGATGAC
>CAZPUL010000021.1:288-85433 GCA_964589735.1 uncultured Verrucomicrobiota bacterium
GAGGCACCGCCGCGCTCGGTTATCAATGGCGCCACACCGGCACGAACATCGCCGGTGCGACGCAAAGCAGTTACACCCGCGGCAGCGTGCAGACGAATCACGCGGGCGGTTACACCGTCGTCGTCACCAACGCGTCGGGCAGCGTGACCAGTTCGGTCGCGAACCTCACCGTCCTCTTGCCGCCGAACATCACCACGCAACCGGAAAGTCAGACGGTGAAGATCGGCTCCAACGTGACCTTCACCGTGGTGGCGAGCGGGGCAGGGCCCTTCTCCTACCTTTGGTATAAAGGCAATGATTCCATCCCGACGGCCACCAGCAGCAGCTATACGCTGAATGATGTGACGGCGGCCAACGCGGCCACGTACAAAGTGGTGGTGACCAGCGCGGCCGGTTCAGTGCCCAGCAACGAGGCGGTGCTCACCGTCATCACGCCGCCGACCATCACGACAGAACCGCAATCGCAGACCATCAGCGAGGGGAACAATGTCACCTTCTCGGTGGTGGCGAGCGGAACGACGCCTTTCACCTACGTCTGGCGCAAAGGGTCGGATATCATCGGCACCGCGACGGGCAGCAGCTACACGATCAACGGAGTGACCTCGGCGAACGAAGGAACTTACACCGTAACTGTGAGCAACAGCGCGGGGTCCGACACCAGCGCCGGGGCGGTGCTTACGGTGACTGCGCCGGTGAACACGGCCCCGACCATCACGACGGAGCCGGTCTCCCAGACCGTTAACGAGAACGGGAACGCGACGTTCACGGTAGCCGCCACGGGCACAGCCACGCTCTCGTATCAATGGAAGTTTAACAATGACAACATCCCCAGCGCCAACGGCACCAGCTACACCGTGACGGGAGCCACCAGTGCCAATCAGGGTTCTTACACCGTGGTGGTCACCAATCCGTACGGTTCGGACACCAGTGCGGTGGCGACGTTGACCGTCTTGCCGGCGACCTCGGATGACACAGTCATCCTCACGGAATGGCTCACGGACTTGGCGGGCCGCTATGCGCGCATCTACGAGACCAAGGCGACCCAGACTTCAGGTGACCCAGTCACCACTTGGAACCGGGGTGCCGGGGTGCAGACGACGCCGACGTATGGTGGCGTGCAGGAGATCAGTTACTCGGAGGACTGGGTGTATATCCGCTCGACGGGGCTGGGCTATCATGTGATGGGGCCGTGGTACCTGGATGCGCAGAAGACGCAGCTCTTCCCGAATTACCCGGATAACAGCCGCACGCTCTGGCGCTTCCCACGTACACCGGTGGTGGCGACGTCACCGACGCTGACCACGCTCGGCGCCATCGGTTACTTCGTGGACGGCGTGGCGATGTTTGACGGCCAGGACGGCTATTACTGGAATGGTACCGCCGAGGCGCAAAGCGGTACGGGCGGCCTGTGGAATCGTGATGCGTTCCCGGAGGAAGGGGTGAGCTTTGATCCCGCGAACGCGCATCAGGAACAAACGGGCATGTATCATTATCATGCCAATCCGCTCGCGTTGCGTTATCTGCTGGGGGATCATGTGGATTTCAATTCCACTACCAAGATATATACGGAGTCCGTGGCCACGCCGACGCAGCATTCGCCGATCATCGGCTGGGTGCGCGATGGGTATCCGATTTATGGCCCTTATGGTTACTCGGACCCGGCCAATACGAACAGCGGCATCCGGCGTATGACAACGGGTTACGCTTTGAGGAACGGGCAGAACAGCACGGTGAACCTGAGCGTGACCGGACGTATCACGTTGCCCGCTTGGGCCGCACGCGGACGGAATCGCTCGGCGACGTTGGCGGCAAATGAGTACGGCCCGAATGTGACCGGCATCTATACCATCGGCCGGTATCACGAAGATTACGAATACCTCGGTGATGTGGGCAAGGTGCAGGGCACGGACTTCGATCTGGACGAGCACAATGGCCGCTTCTGCAAGACGCCGGAGTTCCCGAACGGTACGTATGCTTATTTCATGACCATCAATTCCAGTGGTACGCCGGTGTATCCCTACAACATCGGTCGGGTGTTTTACGGCGATCCGACGGGTGGCTCGGTCGCATCCATCAGTGAGACGGTGGTGACGAACTGGGTGGGTGCGGCAAGCCGGGAGATCAAGTTCAGCGCACCGACAACCGATGTGGAAGGGGTTGTGCTTAAGTGGTCGGCGATCGAAGGGGGCACCTATCAGATCGAGTCCAGTACGGATCTGGTGAACTGGACGGTTTATGATGAATTGTTCAATGAGAGTGAACCGGAGAATCAGGTGGAACTGGATTATGCGATCGAGAATACGGGCGGCAATCTCTACTTCCGCGTGAAACTCTCTGGCGTGGCGACCTACGACAGCGTGACCGGTGCTGCGGGTGGAGGCGGTGGTGGTGGCGGGGGTGGCACGGTGACCTTCAATGCCACCTTTGCGACGAATCCACCCTTGCCGCCGCAGAACGCGATCGAAGCGGCCGCAGTGGGCGGTGTGACGGCCACGATAACGAGTTACACGCAGGCCACGGGAGCGGTGACACTGCAATTCGACAACAGCACGCTGGCCAACGGCAATCACTCAGCCACGCTGAAGTTCACGCCGCCGGGCCAGAGCCAGCAGACGCTCACCTCCTCGAACCAATACACGAAGAACTGAGTCACCCATGAGATCAGCGGACACAACCAACCTCAGCAAGCAGTGCGGTTATGCGCTGGTTTGCTGGTTGTTGTGCCTGGTGGTCTTCTGCTTTGAACTGAGTGGAGCGGAGCAGAGCGGCAAGGCCGGTCCGGTGCTGACGGTGGAGGTGACGCCGAGGTTTGAGGCCGTGCCGGTGCCGTTGGGGACGATGACGCAGACCAATGTCAGTGGTCAGGCGTTCTCTGTCACCAGGCTGGATATGCTGCTCTCCCGAGTGGCGTTACGCCGCCTCGATGGCATCTGGATCGAGGCGACGAACAGTCTGGCATTCCTCTCGCTGGAATCAAAGCGGACGAAGCTGGAAGCAAGCGGTCTGCCGGTGGGGCGCTATGATCGTTTGCGTTTCTACGTGGGCTTGGAGCCCAAGGTGAATCATGCCGACCCAGCCCAGTATCCGGCGACTCATCCGTTGAATCCGAACCTCAACGGCCTCCATTGGGGCTGGCAGGGCGGGTATGTGTTCCTGGCGTTGGAAGGGCGCTGGCAATCGGCCAAGGGCGAGACCGGCGGCTATTCGTATCACCTGGGCAACGACTTCATGCTCACCGCCATCGAGCTGCCGTTGGTTATCGAGCTGAGCGAGAGCCGCACGGTCGCCGCCAGTCTGCACCTGAACCGTTTGTTTGGCGGCAAGCCGGCTTTGGTCTTTGATGAGGAGAACTCGGTGACACATGCGCGGGAAGGTGATGCGCTCGCGATGCGGTTGCGGAACCAGTTGCGCGATGCCTTCGCCATCGAGGAAACCACGGCAGCGGGAATGGCGGCGGGCAATGCCAAGGCGCCCATGAAACGTTTGCTGGCGAAGACGGCGACGCCTTACCGGTTTGTGCTCGCGCGCCAGTTTCCGCCGCCGGAGCTGCCGCTGGACAATCCACTGACGGATGAAGGCGTGGAACTGGGGCGTAAGCTGTTCAATGATGTGCGCTTGTCAGTGAACAACACGCAATCGTGTGCCTCGTGTCATCAGGCGGAAGCGGCGTTCACGGATGTGAACCGATTCAGCATCGGCGCGGAAGGCAAAGCGGGGACACGCAATGCGATGCCGCTGTTCAATCTGGCGTGGAAGAAATCTTTCTTCTGGGATGGGCGGGCGGCTTCGTTGCGCGAGCAGGTATTGATGCCGATCGAGAACCCGGTGGAGATGCATGAATCACTGACGAATGTGGTCGCCAAGCTCGCGACCACGGAGGCTTACCCGGCCCTGTTCGAGCGGGCGTTCGGAACGAAGGAGATCGATGCGGACCGGGTTGCCCGCGCGTTGGAGCAGTTCCTCCTGACGATCGTCTCCTACCGTTCCAAGTTCGACCGCGCGATGCAGGGCCGGGAACAGATGACCGAGCAGGAGAAGCGCGGGTTCGAGCTGTTCGTGACCGAGTACGATCCGCGCCGGGGATTCTATGGGGCCGATTGTTTCCATTGTCACGGTGGGCCGCTGTTCTCGAACCAGAGTTTCGCGAACAACGGGCTGGATGGGAAGTTCAGCGACATCGGCCTGAGTGAAGTGACGCGGCGGGAGTTTGATCTGGGCAGATTCGCGGTGCCTTCGTTGCGCAATGTGGCGGTTACGGCACCGTACATGCACGATGGCCGGTTCAAGACGCTCGAGGAAGTGGTGGAACATTATGTGAGCGGGGTGAAGGCATCGCCCTCGCTGGACCCGAATCTGGCCAAGCATCCGGCGGGTGGGGTGCCGCTGAGCGCAGCGGACAAGCAGGCGCTGGTGGCGTTCATGAAGACGCTGACGGATGAGGCGTTTTTGCCGAAGCAAGAGGCGAGCAGCCGCTAGATAAACTTCACCGTTGGGGAGGTTGATATTTCTACTATAAAGGTGCAGAAGCACAGTTTTTCTTAGGGCTGAAACTTTTACACATGCTTAACATTTTTTGTTTAGGCCGACATATCAGCTTAACAATCCGGGCGCAGGTTCTTCTCCAGATATGAAAACCAACAAAATCGTGTTTGTCCCCGGAGTGGGGGTCTTTGTGGTGGCGCGCTGAGTCGTGGCCGCTTTTCACAAGCCTTGCCATTGCTTGGTTTGAGAGGGTTTCCGCTGAGTGGCGGAGAGGCGGGCTCGGGCGAAGGAGTGTGTGCCGCCCGGGCCCGTCTGCTTTGGAAAACTCGGCAGACAAAAGTGCTTTCAAAATAAACCGCGATGACCATTATTTGCGCCAAGGACGTCAATCGCCGGGATTGGCCGGGAAAAAATCCCGGTCGTTCTGTGATGTTCGATTCGTCAGTCGTGCCCGAGATACTTTCTGAATCATAAACCGACCATGCTGGTCCAGTGTGCCAATCCTTCGTGTGGGACAAAGTTTCCGCGCCCGGAATCTGATGCGGGTCGGATCGTGATGTGTCCGCAGTGCGGCAAATCCACGACGGCAGTTCCGGCCAAGGCGGACAAGCCGTCGCTCGGTCAATTGGGAGATTACAAGATCATCCGGCCGGTGGCGAAGGGCGGCATGGGCGAGGTGTATGAAGCGACCCAATTGAGGCTGGGGCGCTCGGTGGCGTTGAAGATCCTGAACCGCAATCTGGCGATGGATGAGCAGTTTCTCCAGCGGTTCGAGCGGGAGGCGAAAGCGGCGGCGGCGCTCAATCATCCGAACGTCGTTCATGTCTACGATTTCGCGAAAGAGGACGGGCAGGCGTATCTGGTGATGGAATTCATCGAGGGCCAGGACCTCGCGAAGATCGTGAGCCAGGCGGGCAAGATGCCGTCGAAGGATGGCCTGAAGATCGTGGCGGATGTTGCCAGTGCGCTACAAGAGGCGCACAGCAAGGGGATCATTCACCGGGACATCAAGCCGGCGAATATTCTGCTGACTTCCAAAGGGGTGGTGAAGGTTTCGGACCTGGGGCTGGCGCGGCATTTGGATGATGATTCAGACCTGACGGCCACGGGTGCGGGCATCGGCACGCCGCACTTCATGTCGCCGGAGCAGGCGCGGGATGCGCATCATGTGGATCATCGCGCGGACATCTACTCGCTTGGCATCACGCTACTTTATTTGCTGACAGGCAAGCGGCCTTACGAAGGGAAATCATCTTACAGCATTGTGCTGGCGCATTCGACGGAGCCGTTGCCGAGCGGCTTGGAGCTGGGCACGGAATTGCCCGCGCATGTGGAGGCGCTCATCCAGAAGATGGCGGCGAAGCTGCCGGAGGAAAGGTATGCGGATTATGCCACGTTGCTGGCGGATATCAAACGCGTGCAGCGTGGCGAGATGCCGGAAGGCAAGCTGGGTGAGCTGACTTCAACCACGCCAGTGATGCCCCCAATGCCGGCAGGAGCGGCGGGCAAACCGAAGACGCAGCAGCACCGGGCCTTGGATATCACGGCGACGGTGCCGGCGGCCACACCGCCAGCGACTAACTCAGGTGGAGAATCGCGTTTTTGGCAGATGGCGATGGCGGTGGGGATACTTTGCACGGCGATCATTTCGCTCGTGGCGCTGGTGCAGAGCTTGAAGGACAAGGGACCGGGGAATGTACCCGGCACGAATGTGGTGACGGTGAATGATGGGCAGCAGCAGGCGCCAGCGCAGCCAGCGCAAAAAGGGCCCGGGGGCAAGGAGTTGACGGAGGAGGATATGCAGGCGCTGCAGGAGATGATGAAGCAGCAGGTGAAGGGCAAACGCTATTCGGCGATGATGTCGGCGAAAGAGCATCCGGAACCCCTGCCGCCGCTGGCACCGATCGTGAATCCTTTGCAGACGGCGCCGTTGGCGGAGATGGTGGCGGAAGCAGAGGCTTACGCGAAGGCGAACCCGACGAATTACCGGAGCATTCTGGCGCGGTATGACCAGCTTTATCCGATCACGGGGGGCACGCCGCACCGGCCCACGGTGGGAGATGCTTACAAGCTGTGGTCTGACCGGCAGATGGCGGCGGCGAAAAAGGAGTATGAAGCTTTGGCGGTCGAGGCGAAGAAGCTGATCCAAGAGCAAGGGCATCGTTTGGGGATGCAGGTCTGGCAGAAGTTTCCTGAAGAATTGCGCGGAGATGGGCCGGATACGTGGATCAAGGACAAGATCCAGTCGGATTTCCCGCCGCCGGGGATCGGGGAGCAGGGGTTCAAGAACAAGGGGCCGCAGTAGGGGGGCATCCCAGTGGGCTTGTAATAAGGAGTGGAGTACAGCTTGTGCTGGTCATTTCTTGGCTGGGGGCATTTACCATTGCTTAACAATATCTCGCACGAGGCCACACGAACGCTTTACATAGGGGGTGTCACCTCGGAACAAGCCTATGAAGCAAGTGTTTATCGCGGTCAGCCTTTATCTCTCTTTCGCGGTTTTGGTTTCAGCCCAGCCAGATCGCGGACCAGTGCAGCAGCAGCGTCCACAGCGGGATGCGGTGCTGGCGAGTGTGGCGCCGGGGACGAATGCGGTGAGCATCAAGGTGGAGGGGGAGCAGCGGGTGATCCGCTCGAACGGGTGGCCGGACCATGCGCCGGGGCAGTTCCCGAATCGCGGCAATCCGAACCGGCTGAGTCCGCAGACGTACACTTTCCGCGTGCCGGCAAAACCGCAAGCGGCGGCGAATCTGAGTCCGGGGAATGGAGCGTTCTTTGGTGTGGCGTTGAACGGGGTGCCGTTCGAGCCGGGGACGGGCGAGTTCTGGAACGGGGACCGGCGGTGGAATTATGAGGCGCTCTCCGGGCATATCAATCTGGGTATCGATGCGCATAACGCGCATGTGCAGCCGACAGGGGCGTATCATTATCACGGATTGCCGGTGGGCTTGATCCTGAAGCTGGGCGGCACGACGAACAAGATGACGATGGTGGGTTATGCGGCGGATGGTTTTCCGATCTACACGAATTACGGTCATACGGATGCGAAGGATACGAACAGCCCGATCAAGAAATTGAAATCCAGTTACCGGGTGAAGCAGGGGGCGCGGCAGGGCGGGCCGGGGGGCAAGCATGACGGCATGTTCACGGCGGATTATGAGTATGTGAGGGGCGCGGGTGATCTGGATGAGTGCAACGGGCGGTTTGGGCCCACGCCGGAGTATCCGCAGGGCGTGTATCATTATTACATCACGGAGGAGTTCCCGCAGTTGTCGCGGTTCTGGAAGGGGACGCCGGGGGAAGGGTTTCGCAAGGGGCCAGGTGTTCGGGGTGGACCTGGGGGACCGGGAGGTCCGGGTGGTGGGAAGGGGAAGGGGCGTCCGCCGGGTGGACCGGGTGGTGGTGGGCCACCAGATGGGCAAAGGCCGCCGGGGAAGGGGTTTTAGGAGTTGTCTGTGGAGTAGTGCTCGTAGTCGAAGGACAGACCGAGTGCGCTGATACGAGCAAGAGCGGGTGCGCTCAGGTGGAAACCTTCCACAGCGTCAGCCGAGTATACAGCACAACCGATATGGGCAGGAAAACAGGCGCTGACATTTTTCACGCCGCTAGTGTGTGATTCCAAGGCCTCCAGCAAGGTGGCCAGATGATCCTCCACAGCAGCTTCCAAAGGCAAAGGGCTTTGATAGGTCCAGCGGCTGAATCTGTGCGAGACTTCTGGATCGGCTCAACGGCCACCCAGACTTTTTTTTAGGAGAAAATCCGGCCAGCTTGCTCACGGCATCCGGATTCTGGCCAAATTCGTGGACAGCCAAGAAGACGTGTGCTTTGTGCATGAGACGCTCATTTCTTAATCCAGCTTTAGCCCATCCAGTACGGAGGCGAGGCTGTTGAGATCGCCGGTGGCGGCTTTGGGGGCGGGCGCGGGGTTGAGCATCTTTTTCATGTAGATGACGGCGTCCGGGATGGTGTTGACGGACTTGGGCAGGGTGGCGCCGGCGGCGTTCGGGTGGCCACCGCCTTGGAAGAGTTGGGCGATGGCGAGGGCTTCACCGTTCTTGCTGCGGAAGCTGACCATGACGATGCCGCTGGAGCGGCGGAAGATGGTGGCGAGGACGGGGTAAGGGGTGGCCTTTTCGTCGAGGAGTCGGTGGACGATGAGATTCACATTGCCCACGACGGTGTTCACCCAGCCGACTTTGTCGCTGAGGGGGACGACATTATTGCGGCTCCAGTCGAAGCCGAGGGGGTCTTCGATGCGGCGTTTGACGGCCATGACTTCGAGGAGGGGGTGGTCGAGGAGGTTTTCGAGGCGACCGCCGATGATCTCGTAGAGGTTCCAGAAGCCGTAGGTTTTCACCAGATTCGCATAGTCTTGGGCCAGAACGAAATCGGGGGCGTCTTCCAAGAAGAGGTCGGCGATGTTGTTCAGGTAAACGAGGCGCTCAAGGGCGGGGGAGGCGAGGCCGTGTTCGCAGGCGAGTTCGTAGCAGAGGAGGCCAGCGGATTTGTTTTTATCGTGGATGAGCCGGGCATGCTTGGGGGTGACTTCGGTGACGTGGTGGTCGAGGACGAGCCAGTTGGGTTTGTCGAAACGGGCTTCAAAGGTGAAGTCGCTGACCCAGGCGGCCTTTTCCGACATACTACGCTGTTTCCAGAAGTTGTTGTGATGGGCTTCGAGCTTGATCGGGGTGCCGTAGAGGTGTTCGGCGAGGCGGCTGAGGAGCAGGCCGGAGGTGAGTCCGTCCAGATCGCTCTCGTGGGTCAAAATAACGTCGGGTTTGGGCAGTTCGATAGCCATCGGGAGGGGTTTAGCGGGTGGCGGGGGTTTTGGCGAGGAAAGATGGCGGCTGCGAGTTTGGATTTTAGGCTGAGTCCGGAGTTATTAGTTATTGGACATGGTTTTTTTGCCTATATTAGGAAACTTGACGATGTTGGGGTGCGGGGTGTTAGATAAGGCTCAAGCACAAAGCCGCCGTAATGGGCTGAGCATTTTTATTTGATATCTTTATGCGTTCTATTTGGTCGCAGCGTAAGAGGGGCAAAGCGTTCACGTTGATCGAATTGCTGGTTGTCATCGCCATCATCGCCATCTTGGCGGGCATGTTGTTGCCAGCGTTGGCTAAGGCAAAGCAGAAGGCTCTGAGCACCAAGTGCTTAAACAACTTGAAGCAGATCGGGTCGGCGACGGCGATCTATCTAGGGACATGGGCGGATAAATTCCCGCAATCGGTGGCCAAATACCAAAATCAAACCGGTGGTGGTGACAGCCAGTTCAGTTGGGATGAGATGCTGGACAAAGGCTTGGGCGGGCAGTTGGGGATGTATGGGACGGAGATGGATGATGGTGCGGCGGTGAAAGGCAAAACGCCCAAAGTTCTGCTCTGCCCCTCCGACTCTATCCCGTTGAAAACGGCGGCTGATGGCGGTTGGGACAGCCAGCGGCGGACTTACTCCACGACGTTGTTCAACATGCAGGCGACCAACTGGCCGCCGAATCCTTCCAGCGATACTGGCATGGGATTGTATTGGGATTACACGGATTTTTATCCCAACTGGAACGCCCGGGTGGGCAGTTGGGGGGTCGTCGTGCCGTCTTTCTCGACGCTGTTGAGCAGCAAGCGGTTCACTTACAACTTTGGTGCCCAGGCGGCGGTCAGGGTGGCGACGGTCATGGACCCCGTTGATACCATCTGGATCACCGAGCAGCCTAATTTTGAGAACTTGGCGGGCAGCCGGGTGTTCTCCGCCATCCATCGGCCCGATGCGCATGTGCAGAACACGGATACCAACATGTCGAAAGCGTATCCGGGGATCGTGAACAGTGCCTACCATAACAGCATGATCAACTACCTCTTCGCGGATGGTCATGCAGAAACGTTGAATCCAGGCGCGACGGTGGGTGTCAACGGGACGCTGGCCAGTCCCAAGGGTGCCTGGACCATCAAGGCGAAGGATTGATCGGCGAACAGCAATCGAGCGAACTTATGAAGTTGTCAGGATATATCTTGTGCCTCGGGATTTCGGTGGTGGTCGGGTGTTCGGATGCGGAACCTGAATTGCCGCCGCCAGCCCCAGTGGCAGCACCTGCCTTGGCACCGGCCAGTACGGCCGCTGCTGCGGCAGCGACGCCCGCGGCGGATCAGCCGCCGGCCCAGGCACCGAGTGATGTGGAGCCGGAATTGAAACCCATCCAGATGGCGATCCAAAGTTTTGAGACCCAGAACAAGCGCATGCCGATGAATGTGGATGAACTGGTGGCTTCCGGGGCGCTGCAGTCATTGCCCAAGCCCCCACCCGGAAAGATGTATTACATCGATCATGCCACCAAGCGCATCAGGCTCGGTGGCAGCGAGTGATGTTCCCGCATTTCAGCGAAATCGCGAAGAGGCTACTCTTCGCGATTTTTTGCTTTCCGGTTTCGGTGGGGAACGCAGTATGGAGCGGTCCGGCGGGTTTAGATGAGGGGAAGTCCCTTGTCTGGCTTCGACGGCAAAACTTGATACTACATGAATCTTTTCGATCTTTCGGGTGATGTGGCAGTGGTCATCGGGGCTACCGGTGTCTTGGGCGGTTCGCTGGCGGAGGGCTTGGCCGCAGCGGGTGCCAAAGTGGCCGTCTTGGGCCGTAACCAAGAGCGCGGGGAAGCGCGGGTGAAGTCTATCCAAGCCCAAGGCGGTCAGGCGGCGTTCTTCACGGCGGATGCCATCAGCCGTTGCAGCCTCGGGGAAGCGCATGAACAGATCGAAGCGAAGCTGGGTGCGCCGACAATCCTAATCAATGCCGCGGGCGGCAACGACCCGAAGGTGACGGTGACGGCAGATCATCCGTTTGAATCCATCAAGCTGGAGGATTGGCAGGCGAATTTCGACATGAACCTGGTGGGTGGCGTGTTGCTGCCGTGCCAGGAGTTCGGTCCGGCGATGGTGAAGCGCGGCAAGGGCAGCATCATCAACATCGCGAGCGTCTCGGCGCATCTGCCGCTCTCGCGCGTGGTGTCTTACTCGGCGTCCAAAGCGGCGGTGATCAGCCTCACGAAATTCCTCGCGCGCGAATGGGCGACGAAGGGTGTGCGCGTGAACACGTTGACGCCCGGCTTCTTCCCGGCGGAACAGAATCGCAAGCTGCTCTTCAACGAAGACGGTTCTCCGACAGCGCGCACGAAGGCCATCTGGGGCCACACGCCGATGAACCGTTTCGGTGAATCGCAGGAATTGATCGGTGCGACCATCTTCCTCGCGTCACACAAGGCAAGCAGCTTTGTGACTGGTACGGATATCACGGTGGATGGTGGATTTTTGTCGCAGACGATTTAAACTACTTTTATGCAAGCCATCGGCCAATCGGTGCCCTCAGGTTCCAGCATCTCGCCGCAGCAAGTGGTGGAGATCGTCGCGCAAGCCTGTCCGGCCAAGGAGTATCGCGACAAGAAAGTCCTGCTCATCGTGCCCGATGCCACGCGCACGGCCCCGGTGGGTTTGCTGTTCAAAACGCTCTTCGACCAGATCGGTGAAGTGACGAAATCGATGGATATCCTCACGGCGCTGGGCACGCACCAGCCGATGAGCGAGGCGGCCATCTGCGAACGGCTCGACATCACTGAGGCCGAGCATCAAGGCAAGTATCGCAAGGTGAAGTTCTTCAACCACGAGTGGGATAATCCGGCGGCGTTGCGGCGCGTGGGTGTGTTGAGCAAGGAAGACATCCGCGAATTGTCCAGCGGCCTCTTCGAGATGGAAGTAGGGGTCGATGTGAACAAGCTCGTCTTCGAGTACGACCAGATCATCATCGTGGGGCCGGTGTTCCCGCATGAGGTCGTCGGCTTCTCTGGTGGTAACAAGTATCTGTTCCCGGGCGTGGGTGGGCCGGAGATCCTGAATTTCTTCCATTGGCTGGGCGCGGTGGTCACGAACCCGATGATCATCGGCAACAAGTGGACGCCGGTGCGCAAGGTGGTGGATCGCGCGGGTGCCCTGGTCACGGTGCCGAAGAAATGCTTCTGCATGGTGGTAGCACCGAACAAAGACTTGGTGGGCCTGTATGCGGGCACGCCGGAGACGGCTTGGGATGCGGCGAGCGAGGTCTCGAAGCTGCATCATATCTGCTACAAGGATAAGCCGTTTCATACGGTGCTGTCCTGTGCGCCCGCGATGTATGACGAGCTGTGGACCGGTGGCAAGTGCATGTACAAGCTGGAGCCGGTGGTGGCGGATGGCGGCGAGCTCATCATCTACGCGCCGCACATCACTGAGGTCTGCATCGCGCATGGCAAGACGATCATCGAGATCGGCTACCACTGCCGCGATTACTTCCTGAAGCAGTGGGACAAGTTCAAAGATTATCCGTGGGGTGTCATCGCGCACTCCACGCATGTGCGCGGCATCGGTAAGTTCGAGAATGGTGTAGAGCAATGCCGCGTGAAGGTGACGCTGGCGACGGGTATCCCGGAAGAGATCTGCAAGAAGATCAACATGGGCTATCGCGATCCGAAGACGATCCGCAAGGAAGACTTCGCGAACCGCGAGGACGAAGGCATCCTGCTGGTGCCGAAGGCGGGCGAGATGCTGTACCATCTCAAGAAACAGCCGAAGTGGGCGGGTGGGGAATAGCGGGATTTACGATTTTAGACCCCGACCAAAAGGCGCGGGGTTAATTTACGAATTACGAGCGCCGCTCTGAGTTTTTCAGGGCGGCGTTTTTTGTTTTTAGGAGCGCGGCTTTTAAGCCGCTTCAGTGTAATCCGCTCAAGAGGTGCCAGAATCAATTGCGTACAAAATCAACAGGCTTTTTCTAAGCGACTGGCTGGCGAATGTTGAAGCGGCTTAAAAGCCGCGCTCCACGCTGACGCTAGTGCGATCACGTCAGGTTATTTCAAAGCTTTGCCATACTTCTTGATCCACGGCTCGGGCTTTTGGCCGAGGTCATCGCGGGTGCGGGTGCGGAGGATGGCGATGATCTCTTGCTGGGCGCGTTCGCGCTGGCGTTCGACGAGGTCATCGAGGGCGGAGCCGTGGGTTTGCTTGGTGCCGGAGGGATAATAGTTTACCACGTAGGCGAGACACTCGGCGGCTTGGGCTGGATTGCCAGCCATGGAGCGGTTGCTCATCTCAGTGAAGATGGCGATCTGGTCGCGGGCGGATTCGGTTTGGGATTTCAGTGCAAAGTATTGCCAGGCGAACAGGACGCAGAGGAGCAATAAAACTACAGTGCTTATCGTGTGAACTTTTTTCTGCTGCTCAGGCGTAAAGGGCATTGCGGGCGAAATCTACGCGGCTGACGGTCATCCCTTCAAGCTGACAGGTCCTTGCCTATGCAAATGGTAAGAGCGGCTTATTGAGACTTAGAATTATTCTAAATATTGACAGTTTGGGGAATTGAAGTAGGTATTAATGTATGAGTTTGGACGCAAAAGCAAGCACGAGCGGTGAGCTGATCGAGAAGCTCGCCCATAGCGGCCTGCGCCAGACGCCGCAGCGCCAACTGGTGTATCAGGTGCTCGTGGAGCACCGGGATCACCCGACCGCCGAAGAGGTGTTCATCCGCACGAAACAGAAGACGCCGGATATCTCGATGGCGACGGTCTATAACTGTCTGGACGCGCTGGTGAAGTGCAGTGTGGTGAAGCAGGTGAACCTGGATCGCGGGGCGACCCGTTATTGCCCTAACATGATGGATCACAGCCACTTCCATTGTGAACAGTGCGGTGGCGTTTTTGACATCGAGCTGGTGAATCCGCTGGAAACGGCGGGCGCGCGGATGCCGAATGGTTTCCAAGTGAAACATCTGGACCTGACCTTGCGGGGCGTTTGCCCGGCGTGCGCCCAGAAGCGCAATTAATCTTAGATTTTCGACACGATGAGCACAGCGACCGAGACAATCGAGGGATTCGTAAAGAGCGAGTATAAGTACGGTTTCGTGACTGACGTGGAGGCGGATTCCGCACCTCCCGGCCTGAGCGAGGAAATCGTGCGCTTCATCTCCGCCAAGAAGAACGAGCCGGAATGGCTCCTCGAATGGCGTCTGAAGGCCTATCGCTACTGGACGACCATGCAGGAGCCGAAGTGGCCGCATGTGCATTATCCGAAAGTGGATTTTCAGGACATCATCTACTACTCCTCGCCGAAGCAACAGGGCAAGAACGCCCCGAAGAGCCTGGATGAAGTGGATCCGAAGCTCCTCGAGATGTATGCCAAGCTGGGCATTCCCTTGCGCGAGCGCGAACGGCTGGCCGGTGTGGCGGTGGATGTGGTGATGGACAGCGTCTCCGTGGGCACGACCTATAAGGAAACGCTAGCGGAAAAGGGCATCATCTTCTGTTCGTTCTCGGAAGCGGTGAAGGAACATCCGGAACTGGTGAAGAAGTATCTCGGGTCCGTGGTGCCGTACACGGATAATTTTTACGCGGCGCTGAACTCGGCGGTCTTCAGTGACGGCTCGTTCTGCTACATACCGAAGGGTGTGCGTTGTCCGATGGAACTCTCCACGTATTTCCGCATCAACGCGGCGAAGACGGGGCAGTTCGAGCGCACGTTGCTGATCGCGGATGAAGGCTCGCATGTCAGTTACCTGGAAGGTTGCACGGCGCCGATGCGGGATGAGAACCAGCTCCATGCGGCGGTCGTCGAGTTGATCACGCATGACAATGCGGAGATCAAGTATTCCACGGTGCAGAACTGGTATCCGGGCGATGCAGAAGGTCGCGGCGGTATCTATAACTTCGTGACGAAGCGCGGCATGTGCAAGGGCCGTAACTCGAAGATTTCATGGACGCAGGTAGAGACGGGTTCCGCCATCACGTGGAAGTATCCGAGCTGCATCCTCTTGGGCGATAATTCGGTGGGCGAGTTCTACTCCGTGGCGTTGACGAATCAGAAGCAGCAGGCGGATACGGGCACGAAGATGGTGCACATTGGCAAGAACACGCGCAGCACGATCATCTCGAAGGGCATCTCGGCGGGTCGCGGCCAGAACAGCTATCGCGGGCTGGTGGAAATCCGCAAGAGCGCGGAGAACGCTCGTAATTTCTCCCAGTGCGATTCCCTCTTGATCGGTGACAAGTGCGGCGCGCACACGTTCCCGTACATCGAAGTGAAGAACACGACGGGCAGCGTGGAACATGAGGCGACGACCTCGAAGATCGGTGAGGACCAGATCTTTTACTGCAACCAGCGCGGCATCTCCACGCAGGACGCGGTGAACATGATCGTGAACGGCTTCTGCAAGGAAGTGTTCAAGGAGCTCCCGATGGAGTTCGCAGTGGAAGCGCAGAAGCTGCTGGGCGTGAGCCTTGAGGGAAGTGTTGGTTGATTTTATTTAGCCACGGATGGAACACGGAAGAAACACAGATAAATGCAGGCCCAGTTGTTACATGCGGACGTAACTGAAAAGATCATTGGAGCGGCATTTGAGGTGTATCGGGTGTTGGGGTATGGGTTTTTGGAAAGTGTTTATCAGAAGGCTTTGCAGACTGAGCTGGTGAAAACCGGGCTGAAAGCAGAGACGGAATGTCCGATAAAGGTAAATTACAAAGGGACCGTAGTTGGTGACTTTCGGGCAGATTTGCTGGTGAACGATGCGGTGCTGGTGGAATTGAAAGTGGCGAAAAACTATAATGCTGAAGACGAGCCTCAATTGCTGAATGAGCTAAAGGCATCCGAGATCAAGGTCGGGCTCTTGATCAACTTCGGCCGAACAAAAGTAGAATTTAAACGAATGGTATTTTGAACTGCGGCCATAATCGGACACTGTCTGTGTTTCATCTGTGTTCAATCCGTGGCTAAGAAAAATTTATCGAATAATAAGAGTAAAATGAGCGAAACGATTCTTGAGATCAAAGACCTCCAGGCGGGGGTGGAGACGAAACAGATTTTGAAGGGCTTGAACCTGACCATCAAGGCGGGTGAAGTCCATGCCATCATGGGGCCGAACGGCAGCGGCAAGAGCACGCTAGCCTCGGTGCTGGCCGGTCGCGATGGCTACGATGTCACGGGCGGTTCCGCCACGTATCTCGGCAAGGACCTGCTGGACATGGACCCGGAAGAGCGTGCGCGTGAAGGCGTCTTCCTGGCGTTCCAGTACCCCATCGAGATCCCGGGTGTGAACACCACCTATTTCCTGAAGGCTGCCGTGAACGAAGTGCGCAAGCACAAGGGCCTGCCGGAGCTGGATGCGATGGAATTCCTGAAGTTTGTGAAGCAGAAGGCCAAGGTGCTCGAACTGCGCGAAGACTTCCTGAAGCGCGCGGTGAACGAAGGCTTCTCCGGCGGTGAGAAGAAGCGCAACGAGATCTTCCAGATGGCGTGCCTTGAGCCGCGGCTGGCGATCCTGGATGAAACGGATTCCGGCCTCGACATCGATGCGTTGAAGGTCGTTTCCGAGGGCGTGAACAAGCTCAAGAACGAGGGCAATGCGCAGCTCGTCATCACGCATTATCAGCGGTTGCTGGATTACATCGTGCCGGATTTTGTGCACGTTCTTTACAACGGTCGCATCGTGAAATCCGGCGGCAAGGACCTGGCGCTGGAACTTGAGGCCAAGGGCTATGACTGGGTCACCAAGGGCGACCTCCAAACCGCGTAATATTTAAGCGGCACTGACATGACCCAGACCCTCAACAAACCCGTCGCCGCTGAAGCGGATACCCGCCTCGCCGCCTTTGACCGGCTGGAAGGCTCGTTCGCGAAGCAGCAGCCCGCCTGGCTCTTCCCGCTGCGCAAGGCCGGCATCTCGCAATTCGCCGAGCTGGGCTATCCCACGCTGCACGACGAAGACTGGCGTTTCACAAATGTGGCGCACGCCGCCAAGCTGCCTTTCCTGCCCGTAACGGAACCGGCTTCGGCCAGTGTGACGCGCGCGGACTTGAAGCAATTCCCTTTCGCGGATCAACCAGGCACACGCCTTGTGTTCGTGGATGGTCATTACGCTGCCGCGTTGTCGAACATCACGGCTTTGCCGGAAGGTGTGAAGGTGACGAATCTCAAGCAGGCGCTTGCGACGGACGCGGCGCTCATCGAGAAATATCTCACGCGTTATTCTGGTAACGAGGCGAATGCGTTTGCCGCGTTAAACATCGCATTCTTTACGGACGGTCTCTTCGTGCATGTGCCGAAGAACGCTGTGGTGGAGCAAGCCGTTCAAGTCATCTATCTGAGCACCGCCACGGAAACGGGCACGGCGGCGCATGTGCGGAATCTCGTGATCGTGGATGCGAACGCCAAGGTCACGTTGCTGGAAAGCTATGTGAGTCTCGCGAAGGCGCCTTATGTCACGAATGCCATCACGGAACTTGTGGTGGGTGATAACGCCTGGGTGGAGCATGTGAAGTTCCAGGATGAAGCGGCGGATGCGTTTCATTTCGCGGCGTTGCATGGCGTGTTCGGTCGCACCTCGAAGGCGTGGACGCACTCCATCGCACTCGGTGGCAAGCTGGCGCGCTACAACCTGCGCACGAAGCTGGACGGCGAAGGCTTGGAAGCGATCCTCAACGGCCTTTATCTAACACGCAACGAACAGGTGATCGACCATCACATGATCGTGGAGCATGCGAAGGCGCATTGCGCGAGCCATGAATATTTTAACGGAATCCTCGATGATAAATCGAAGGGTGTCTTCCACGGGCGCATTTTGGTGAAACCGGACGCGCAGAAGACGGATGCGAAGCAGACGAATCGCAACCTGCTCCTGAGCGACGATGCGACGGCGGATGCGAAGCCGCAGTTGGAGATCTACGCGGACGATGTGAAGTGCACGCACGGTGCGACGATTGGCCGGATGAATGAAGAGCAGATCTTCTACCTCCGCGCCCGGGGCATCGGTGAAAAGACGGCACGCCGCATGTTGATGCATGCCTTCGCGGGCGAGATCATTGATCGCGTCCAGACGGAAGCGGTCCGCGAGGAATTGGATAAAATCGTGTGGGAACGGCTGGAAACGAACCCGCATCTGCACGAGAGCTGAGCCATGTCGATCACGATCGAAGAACTGGTCGAGAACTTTGAGTTGCTGGGCGATTGGGAAGAGCGTTACGGCTACCTGATCGAGCTGGGCAAGAAACTGCCCGGCCTGCCGGAAGCGGAGAAGACCGAAGCCAATCGCGTCCACGGCTGCCAGGCGATGGTGTGGATGAAGATGATGCCGAGCCCGACGAAGCCCGGCGCGTTCATCATCCTGGCGGACAGCGATGCGTTCATCGTGCGCGGCTTGATCGCGGTCTTGCAGTTGATCTTCAACGACCGCACGCCGGAAGAGATTTTGAAAGCCGATGCCAAGGCGCATCTGCTGAAGCTGGGATTGGACCGTCACCTGAGTCCGACGCGGAAGAACGGGCTCTTCGCGATGGTGGAACGGATCAAAGTGCTGGCGCAGGAGAAGCTGGTGGCGGCGAATTGACGGTTAAGAATTTTTGAACGAAGCGGTTGAACTTTGCCTTAAAGTTGACGCTGCAAACTGAAGGGAAAGACATATGAGTTACGGAGCACAAGAGACAGTGACGTTGAGCCGCGATGTGGATGCCGCCGTGGTGCCCGTGGGCACGAAAGTGACCTTGCAGCAGGGCGAGCAGGCTTACATCACGCAGGAACTGGGCGGCAGCTATACAGTGGTGGTGAATGGCAACATGTTCCGCATCGATGGCAAAGATGCCGACGCGCTGGGCAAGGAAGTGAAGCAGACAACCATCCGCTCCACCACCGGCCAGCCCGTGACGAAAGAGGAACTCGACAAGCACATCTGGGAACAGCTCCGCACGTGCTATGACCCGGAGATCCCCGTGAACATCGTGGACCTCGGCCTCATCTATGATTGTCACATCGACAATCTGCCCGACGGTGGCGGCTACAAAGTGGACGTGAAGATGACGCTCACCGCGCCCGGTTGCGGCATGGGACCGGTGCTCCAGCAGGACGTGCAGAACAAGCTCATCAGCATCGAGGACGTGCAGGAAGTGAACGTGGAGCTCGTCTGGGAACCGCAGTGGAACCAAGGCATGATGACGGAAGCCGCACGCTTGCAACTTGGTCTGATGTAAGGGCGCACAAAAGTCTGCTTGATGGTATATTGATGAAATGAGCGCTACTGCGACATTGCCAGCATCGCCGAAGCCAGTCATTCCCGACTGGGCTGCGCTCCGTGCTGATTTCCCCATCCTCAAGGAGGTGGTGAATGGCAATCCTCTTATCTACTTTGACAACGGGGCGACGAGCCAGAAGCCCAAGCAGGTGCTAGCGGCCGTCCAGAATTACTACGAGCACGAGAATGCCAATGTGCATCGGGGCATCCATGAACTGAGCAATCGCGCGACGGAGGCCTACGAGAATGCGCGTCAACGCACGGCGCAGTTTCTGAATGCGCGGGATAAGGCGGAGATCATCTTCACGCGGGGCACGACGGAAGGCATCAACCTCGTAGCTGCGACGTGGGCGCAGGATCATCTCAAGCCCGGCGACACCATCCTGATTAGCGAGCTGGAGCATCATAGCAATCTCGTCCCCTGGCAGATGGTCGCCAAGCGCACCGGTGCGAAGCTCGCTTACATTCCGGTGACCGGTGATGAAGGCACGCTTGATCTGAGCCGCCTCGACAGAATGGCTGCGGACGGGGTGAAGATTCTTTCCATCACGCACATCTCGAACTCGATGGGGGTGGTGAATCCGGTGGCGGAGATTTGTGCGAAGGCACGGGCGCAAGGGGTCGTGACAGTGATTGATGCGGCTCAGAGTGCGGGGCACTTGCCCATTGATGTGCAGGCGATCGGTTGTGATTTCCTCGCGTTTTCCAGTCACAAGATTTGTGGTCCGACGGGCATGGGAGTGCTGTATGGGCGCAAGGAAATCCTGAAAGACCTGTCGCCGTATCAGGGCGGTGGCGAGATGATCTCGAAGGTCGAATATTTCGATACGGTTTACAATGTGCCGCCACATAGGTTTGAGGCGGGCACGCCGCACATCGCGGGAGCGGTGGGATTGCACGCGGCGTTGGATTACCTCGATGCCATTGGTCGTGACCGCATCTTTGCGCATGATCAGGAATTGGCGGAGTATGCAGCGGCGAAACTGAGCGAATTCAAGGGCATCCGCATCTTTGGTCCGAAGCAAGGGCGTGCGGGTTTGGTGAGCTTTGTGTTTCCGAATGCCCACGCCTTGGATATCGCCACCATGGTGGATCAAAAGGGCGTCGCCCTTCGCGCCGGGCATCATTGCAATCAGCCGTTGATGGCCAAGCTGGGTGTGCCGGCCACATTGCGGGCGAGCTTCTACTTTTATAATACGAAGGCAGAAGTGGATCGGTTCATCGAGATTCTGCACAAGGTGCAAAAGCTGTTCCTCTGAGCTATACTGATTTTATGTCCGCCGTAGCCGAACAAGTTGGAGCGAACTCGCCGATGAGCGAGGTGCTGGAAGCGTATCCTGGTGCGCAGCGTGCGCTCTTCCGCAAGTATCACATAGGTGGTTGCTCCAGTTGTGGCTTCCAGCCGACGGAGACGCTCGGTCAAGTCTGCGCCCGGAACAATAACCTGAATGTGAGCGAAGTGCTGACACACATCCGTACGAGTCACGATGAGGACACGAAAGTTTTGATCTCGCCGAAAGAACTGGCGGAGCAGTTGAAACAGAACACAGCCATCCGTCTGCTTGATATCCGTTCGCGCGAGGAATATGAGGCGGTGAAGATCGAGGGCTCTCTGCTCCTCTCCCAGCCCTTGATGCAGGAGATACTGGGCAAGTGGGGGCAGGATGCTTCGTTCGTGGTCATCGATCACATGGGCAAGACGGCTCTTGATGGGGCGGCGTATTTTCTCGGGCATGGTTACAAGAACGTGCGGGCCTTGCGTGGGGGCATTGATGCGTGGTCGCAAGATGTGGATGCAAGTTTGCCGCGGTATCAATTGGGTTAAGGAATTTTTTGATGAACGCTGATTTGGAAAAGAAGATCCGTGAGGCACTGGCCAATCCCAAGAACGTGGGTGAGATGGCTGACGCTGACAGCATCGGTACCGTGGGCAATGCCGGTTGCGGTGAGATGTTGCGCCTGTGGGTGAAGTTCAAGGACGACAAGGGGCGGCGCGTCATTGACAAGGCCACGTTCCAATCCTTCGGCTGCGAGACTGCCATCGCCGTCGCCAGCATGGCGACTGAACTCATCAAGGGTAAGACGGCGGAAGAGGCGCTCGCCTTGAAGTCGGAGGATTTGTCTGGTGGTCTGGGACCGTTGCCGCCGATGAAGATCCATTGCGCAGAACTGGTGGAAGGCGCGTTGCGTTCGGCGTTGGAACCAACAGTGAAGGATTGTCAACCGGCAGCCGTTGTCGCTACGCCAGCTTCATCGGGAGCGAATCTGATTGACAGCCTGAGCCAGGAGAAGAAGTCCGGCATGAAGATCACCTTCCTGCCGCCGGCAGCGAAGTGATCCAACGTTTTCGCCTTTTCGAGACCGGCGGTTCGGGTTAACACTGGGGCATGCACTCCATCTTGTCCGGTGTGAATCGTCGTTTTACTTTGTCTGCGGGGCTGCTTCTAGCCGCCGTTTCTTTTTCCGCTTTCTCCTCCGCCATGGCGGCGCAATGGGTCGTCACGGAGGAGAAGAATCCGCATGGGCCAGGCAAGGTTGCGATGGTCAAGCGGGACGGCAAGCAAGTCGCCGCGCTGGTTTTCGGTGAGGGACAATTCAAGCCTTATCTGCACATTTATGGCACACAAGGCGAGTTGTTGACCAACAGCGGGCTGGATGCCGAAGGCAAGACGGCGGGCAAGTTCCCCCATCATCGTGGCATCTACATCGGTTGGAACAAGATCACCTCGGACCTGGGCAGCGCAGATTGCTGGCATATGAAGGGCGGCAGCATGGAGCTCAAGAAGCTGGAGCCTGCCAAGACCACGGCTGATTCCGCTACGCTCGTGGCGAAGATCGCCTGGCGTGCGGAGAAGAAGGATGCGAACGAGAGCAACTTGCTCGTGAACGAAACGCGTACACTGGTCATCAGCCAACCCGATGGCAAGACCACGCAGGTGGATGCGAAGTTCGAGCTGCAAGCGGCGCGCGACTTGAATCTCGGTGGCGATCTTCAGCACGCGGGCATCCATTTTCGTGCGGCAGGTGAAGTGGCGGATCGCGTGAAGGAGACCAGTTATCTGTGGGAGCCGGACTTGCCGGCGGGCAACGGCAAGGTCGTGAGCGACCAGTTCAAATGGTGCCGGCTGCTCTTTCCCGTAGGGCAGAACTGGTACACCAGCACGGAACTGAACGCCCCGACGAATCCGATCAAAGAGCTTTCCTGGCGCGATTATGGCCGGTTCGGTTTCTTTTTCGACAAGGCCATGAAGAAGGATGAGAACCTCACGGTGAACTACCGTTTCTTCATCGCACCAGCCTCCGCGCCGGAAGCGCCGGGCAAAGAATCGGCCGAGCAAAAGGCCAAATCTCGCGCGGCGAGCGATGCCGCCTATGCGGCGTACGTGAAATCATTGAAAAAGTAAGGCGCGGCCGCAGCGAACACTTGAAGCATCGGCATGGCACAGGCACATTGGCATCCCATGAGACAGCTATGGTTTCTGTGCTGGTGCCTGGCCCTGTTGTTGCCGGGTGCTGCCCGTGCCCAAGAGGGCAAGCTGTCCACTTTTCCCCTGAATGGTTTTCGCTACATCCAGTTGGATGATTGGGCCAAGCATTACAACTTCACCTACGTCTGGACCAAAGCCTCCAAAGAAGCCCAGATCACCAGCAAGTGGTCGAAACTGGAGTTCGAGATCGAGAGCAAACGGATGATATTGAATGGCGTCGCCGTGTGGCTGTCAGCACCGGTGGTGTTGCGCAGTGGCTCCGCCTGCATCTCTACGTTGGATCTGGACAACACCATCCACGCAGTGATGTTCCCGCCCAAGATCAAGTCCGGGGAGAAGGTCCGCACCATCTGCATCGATCCCGGCCATGGCGGCAAAGATCCGGGCAACCAGAACAGCGGCGGGCAGGAAAAAGGCTACACCCTGCTGCTGGCCAAAGAGCTGAAGTATCAATTGGAAACGGTGGGGTTCAAGGTTGTGCTGACGCGCACCTCGGACAAGTTTGTGGAATTGGAATCACGGCCTTTTGTGGCGCAGAAATTCAAAGCGGACTTGTTCATCAGTCTGCATTTCAACGGGGTGGCCGGTGGTGGTGCCAAAGGAGCTGAAGTCTTCGCGCTGACCCCGCCGGGAGCCAGTTCCACGAATGCCCGGGGTGAAGGGGCCACAGCGGTGCGTTTTCCGGGCAACAAGAATGATGAACAGAACAGCCTGTTGAGCTTTTACATCCATCGCCATTTGCTGAAGAACACAGGTGCGGAAGACCGGGGTGTGCGTCGCGCGCGGTTTGCGGTGTTACGTTACGCGGACATGCCCGCAGTGCTGGTTGAGGCGGGCTTCATGTCCGACCCGGGCGAAGCCAGCAAGATCCGCAGCTCCTCGCATCGCCGCCTGATGGCGAAAGGCATTGTTGAAGGCATCAAGGAGTACAAGCGCATCGTCGAGCGGGAGTAAGAGGCCACAGCCACCCAACTTTCTGTGAAGCAGGACAGCAATCTTCCCATCGGCGTGTTTGATTCCGGCATCGGCGGGCTCACCGTGGTACGGCAGTTGCGCCGCGTGATGCCGCGTGAAGACTTCGTCTATCTCGGTGACACGGCGCGGGTGCCGTACGGCACCAAATCGCCGGAGACGGTCATCCGGTTCGCCTGTGAGGATACGCAATTTCTGATGCAGGAAAACGTGAAGGCGGTGGTGGTGGCGTGCAATACGGCCTCCGCCTGGGCCATTCCCACTTTGGAGCGCAGCTTTGATGTGCCGGTGTTTGGGGTGATTTTGCCCGGCTCACGGGCGGCGCTCGAGGGCACGAAGACCGGGCGCATCGGCATCATTGGTACGACTTCCACCATCCGCAGCCAGGCGTATGTGAAGGCGATCCTGTCGCGGGATGATTCGGTGCGCGTGGTGGCCCGGTCATGTCCGCTGCTGGTTCCCTTGGTGGAAGAAGGCTGGGTGCGGCACAAAGTCACGAAGTCCGTGCTGAAGGAATATCTCGCTCCGCTGCTCAAGCAGCGCATCGATACGCTGGTTTTGGGCTGCACGCATTACCCGTTGCTGAAACCGTTGCTCGCAGAGGTGGTGGGCAAGCAGGTGAAACTGGTGGATTCAGCCGAGGCTTGCGCAGAGCATGTCCATGAACGGTTGGAGACCTTGAAGCTGCTGGCCACGCGGCGGCGGCGTGAGGGTGTATTTCTGCCGTTCGTGACGGATGAGGTGGAGCGGTTCAATGAGTTGTCCGAGCGGTTTCTAGGTTTTCCAGCGGAGCGGGCGGTGCTGGTCACACTGGCACCGTGGGATCGCCGTAGGCGTGGTGAGCATTTGAGTGATTTTCTGATGCGATAAGTCGTTAAATCGTTAAAGAGGTGAATGGGTAAATGGCGGGATGGTGACAGACCCGCCGTGCATTTCCATTTAACGGCTCAACCGATTAACCGTTTTAACGGAAATCAATCCACGGTGGGCCAGCGGCCGAGGAGTTGGATGTCATCCACGAAGCACTCCAGCGGGCCGGCTCCGATGACCTCCAAGGACATCAGGTCCACTTCGTTGATGCTCAGTTTGGGGAAACGATCCAACTTCAGGTCCACGGCCTGCCATTGGGTGCCGATCACCGGTTCATCAGGATAGAGGGCGATGGTCTGCTGCGGCGTGAAGGCATGGGCCTGAAGCGTGCAGCGGAGCTTGGCTGTGCCACTGGCCATCCGGACCCAGAGGCGGATGCCGCTGGCGACGTTCTGGTCCAGTTGCCAGCCGCGGATGCGTGTGGTGGTCACGGTGGTGGAGCGCTTGCCCATCGGGATGATGAGGCGCAGGGCGGCTTTGCCATTCTTCGCGGACGTACCGGTTTCAACCGGCGTGAAGCGGGGTTCATCCGTGACTGTGCGCCAGCTCCAGAGTTCTTCCTCGAAGCCCTCCAGGAAGGGCCAGAAGATGCGGCTGGGTTCTTCCAAGCCGACCAGACGAGGGCGGCAGAGGCGCATGGCGGTGGTGTGCTTTTGCGCAGCCTGGGCTTCCACGAAGTAAACCATGGGCACATCCACATTCTCCACGGGCAGGGCGATTTCCCAGCGTTCGCCGCGCTTTTCCATCGGCAGAGATTGCCAGTCGCGAGCGCGCCAGCGGCCGGAGGCATCAGCACTGGCCCAGAGGCGGGCGGACTTCACTTCCGTTCCGGCCGGCGGATGCCAATAGACTTTGAGTTTACCGACGAGGGCCTCATTGGTCAGCGTGCCAGACTGAGTGACGGACCAGCGGTTGGTGGTGAGAAAATCCGGGTGAACGCCCTCGGGCAGCCAGGCATCAGAGACTGGTTTGGGGGCGGTCTGGGCAGAGAGATGGAAGCCAGCCAGACATAACAAGCCGAGCAGGGCGAGGGTCAGATGGCGCAAACAAAGTTTCATGGACCGGGCAAAGGGTGGGGGAGAATGCGGGGGGAGTCAATGTAGGGAAGGACTGCGGAGGCTGAACACTCTGGAAATATTGAACCCTCTCTGTCACGGCGGTGCTGTTGGCTTCCGCGACCGGTGGAATATTAGTCTCAGGAGCCGTGTTCTGGCTGTTGAACCAATGGCGCAAACTTACCGGCACGCACCGGTGTCCCGATTGTGACCGGCTGCAAAACCACTCGGACTTTTGTGCGGAATGCAAGAAGGCATATAACCACTGCCTTTCGCGCCAGACGCAAGCTTTCCGAGATTGATTGATCTCGCCGCTCCATCTGGCCTTTTACGAAAACACGTTCGTCCCATACATCATGCTTTCCCTTTCGCTTCGGCATGAGCGATAGTCCACCGTAGTCCGTTCCGATCCCCAACAATTCCTTCCGTCGCCTTGCCCCACGCACGAATCCTGCATAATCTCCGTCTCGATACCAATCCACCACCATGTCTCCGCACCCACGCCACGACTGCCAGACCAGCTACGATCGCGTGGCCGAGGAATACGTGCGCCGCATCTTCGATGAATTGCGCCACAAACCGCTCGACCGCCAATTGCTCGACCGGTTCGCCACCCGCATGCATGTGTCCGGTCCGGTGTGCGACTTGGGCTGCGGACCGGGCCACGTCACCCGCTATTTGCACCAGCGGGGTGTCCAGATCTTCGGCGTGGACCTGTCTCCGGTCATGGTCGAGGTGGCGCGCCGCCTAAATCCCGGCGTGGACTTCCAACCAGGCGACATGCAGGCGCTCACCGCACCAGCGGGAGCATGGGCGGGGATTGTGGCCTTTTACTCCCTAATCCACATCCCGCCCGGCGACCTGACGACGGTGCTGACCGGGCTACGGCGCGTGTTGCGGCCGGGCGGCCTCCTCCTGCTGGCCTTTCACATCGGTGACGGGGTCATCCATCTGGACGAGTGGTGGGGGCAGCCGGTCAGCGTGGATTTTTACTTGTTCCAGACGTCCGAGATGGTCAGTTACCTCGTCGCTGCGGGATTCGAGATTGAGGAAATCATCGAGCGGGAGCCGTATCCGGACGTGGAACACCAAAGCCGCCGGGCCTACATCTTCGCCCGCCGCCCGATTCAGAACACAGGCTGAGCCTTGCCCCGCCTCAATGCTCAAAGATACGCGTCTGCATTAGAAAAAGGAAATAACAACGCCGGTGGCGGTGTCTATCCTGAAGCCTCAACTGATTCAGGGAGTAGTGCAGTGGATAAACCTGACAAATCATACTCGCTGAAAAATCTGCTGCTGATGTTGCTCGTTGGGGCAGGGGTGGTTGCGGTCGTTTACCTCCTCTCATTCCTGCTCCTCATGGGCGCACTTACTTTGCTGACCGGTTTGGGCTGGCTGCCCCGAATCTTCCTCTCAATCGCCTTTGCACATCCGCTCACCATGACCCTCGACCTCTTCACCGATTTCAAAGACTGGCGTCGCCGCAAACTAACCTTGAAACGATGGGATGAACGCAGAAAAGCCAATGACTCGGCGCTCAAACCGTAGCGCCGACTGGCAGTCGGCAGGCGGTGACTTCGCAAAATCTTCTAAGAACCCCCCTCGTTCATGTGTCATATACCTATATGAAACCTTTGCTCCTGCTCGCCTGCCTCCTGCTCACCTGCCTCCTGCTCACCGGCTGGCTGACCGCCGCTGACCGCTATGATTTCCGCGCCTCGACCGCCTATGCCCAGCTCTCTGCTGCCGATCGTATGCGACTGGAACAGGTCCGGCGCGACCAGTTCCTCCTCTGGGGCGCCCTGGACCTCTACGCGGACGAACACGATGACGAACCGCCCGAGACCCTCGATGCCCTCGTCCCCAAATATCTCGTGGAGCTGCCCTCCGACCCTTATGTGACCAAGCCCACTACGGAAGCGCCGAAGCCCGGCGACTACACCCCGTCCAAGGGGGGCTTGGGCTATCGCTACCGGAAAGGGGCTCCCGGCAACCGCGCCTGGATCATCTCCAGCGTGGGCCTGCCGGATTTCCCCTATCTCGGCGCGCGCAACAGCGGCCTCTATATCTGCAAAGGCACCTGGATTTCCGGGAGGAACCCGCAGATAACGAAATGAGGCAGGTTCCTGGTCTGGCCTATGTCCGCACCCTGCCCTCAATCGCCATCAGCAATCCCCTTGGACGGGAAGAGGTTAGGTTCCTGCTCCGTCTCCAAGGGCAGGGGCGGCCAAATAATCACGAAAATCTTCAATTCAGATGTTGACTCTACGGGCCGTTATGTTTGTATCTCCGTCCTTTTTGATAGGGAAACGCTATGTACGCAGTAGTTGAAACAGGCAGCAAACAATATCGGGTCGCCGCGGGTGATACGCTCGAAATCGAGCATCTGGACATCGCCGCTGGTCAACCTGTCACTTTCGACCGTGTCCTCCTCGTGGCCAAAGATGGCCAAGTGCAGGTGGGCGCTCCGACCGTCGCCTCGGCCACGGTCACCGCAGATGTGGTAGAACACATCCGGGGCGACAAAAAAATCGCCTTCAAGATGAAGCGCCGCAAGGGCTATCACCGCAAGGTGGGGCATCGCCAGGAGCTTACGGTCGTCAAGATCAACGCAATCAACGCTTAAGAAGTTATGGCACATAAGAAAGGTCAAGGAAGTGTACGTAACGGTCGCGACAGCGTATCCAAACGCCTCGGCGTGAAGCGCTACGGCGGCCAGATGGTTCTCGCCGGCACGATCATCGTGCGCCAGCGCGGTTCCCGCTTCGTCGCCGGCAAGAACGTCGGCATCGGCAAGGACTGGACGCTCTACGCGCTCGTGGACGGTCTCGTGAAGTTCGACAAGGAAAGCACCCGCGTGAACATCGTTCCCGTGGAAGCTGCGGTCGCCGCGAACTAGCCCCCCAATCCATTTCACGGCGAGGTGCGTGTCACCTCGCCTTTTTTATTTCCCGCGCGGGAGAAGGTCCGTTGCACAACGCTCCGTTTCCGCCTATTGTCGGTCTGTTCCGTTATGTTTGTAGATCAGGTCAAAGTTTTCGCCCGCGCCGGCAAAGGCGGCAAGGGCTGCGTCGCCTTCCATCGTGAGGCCTATATCACCAAGGGCGGTCCCAGCGGTGGCAATGGCGGTCGCGGTGGCGATGTCATCATCGTGGCCGATCACGACCGTAACAACCTCATCGAGCAGTATTTCAAGCCCCGCCTCCTCGCCGAACACGGTGAAGCCGGCATGGGCAAGGGCATGGACGGCCACGCCGGGGAAGACCTCATCATCAAAGTCCCCTGTGGCACACTCATCTGGAAGCTCCCCGACACAGAAGCCCCCATCGATACCAAGTCCGTGAAGCCGAAGTCGGAGGACGATGACGATGAGGACGAGGAATCCGCCGAGGAAGAGGAAGCCGATCCCAAGCCGATGAAGCTGGCCACCGCCAGTCGCGAAACGATCCGCTATCAAGGCCGCGAACGCGCCATCGAGGTGAAATATGAGGACGAGGAGCCTCACGAAAAAACCAGCGTCACGCATGCCACCGCCAGCATCGAAGGCGCGGAACTCGTCGCCGACCTGACCGAGAACGGCCAGCAGTTTGTCCTTTGCAAGGGCGGTCGCGGTGGTCTCGGCAATCGCAATTTCGCCACCTCCGTCCGTCAGGCCCCCCGCTTCGCCCAGCCCGGTGAAGTGGGCGGGGAAGGCAATTATCTTTTCGAGCTCCGCACCATGGCGGACGTCGGCCTGGTCGGTTATCCGAACGCTGGCAAGTCCACCTTGCTCACCGCCATTTCCCGCGCCAAACCGAAGGTCGCCCCGTATCCCTTCACCACGCTGCATCCGCAACCGGGCATCGTGGAGTATGCGGACTACAAGCGCCTCACCGTTTGCGACGTGCCCGGTATCATCGAGGGCGCGCATAACAACGTCGGCCTCGGTCACGAGTTCCTGCGCCACATCACACGCTGCAAGGTGCTGGTGATCCTGCTGGACATGGCGGGCACCGATGGCCGCGAGCCTTGGGATGACTACAAGCAGGTGCTGAACGAACTGGCTCTGTACGATCCCGAACTGCTGGAGCGCACCCGCATCGTTGTCGCGAACAAGATGGATGAACCCGTGGCCGAGGAGAACTTGAAGAAATTCAAGCGCAAGATCCGCAAGGTCCCGGTCATGCCCATCTCCGCCGCGTTTGATGAAGGCATCGAGAAATTTAAACTGGCCATCCGCGAAGCCGTGGAAGAGGCCGCCGCCGCTGAGGCCAAGGAATAAAGTCTTACCCCGTTGATTTGAGCTATGTTGAAAGCTGGTATCGTCGGTCTTCCTAACGTCGGAAAATCCACCCTGTTCAACGCCGTCACCCGCACCCGTAAGGCGGAAGCGGCGAACTACCCCTTCTGCACCATCGATCCGAACGTCGGCATCGTGACCGTGCCGGACGAGCGCATGTACGTGCTGCAAAAGATCGCGAAGACGAGCGTGGTCATCCCCGCCGCGATCGAGTTCGTGGACATCGCCGGTCTGGTGAAGGGTGCGAGCGCCGGTGAAGGCCTCGGCAACAAATTCCTCACGCACATCCGCGAAGTGGACGCCATCGTCCAGGTCGTGCGCTGCTTCGAAGACGCCGACATCCACCATGTCGCCGGTTCCGTGGACCCCGTGCGCGACATCGAGACGATCAATACCGAACTCATCCTCGCCGACCTGGAATCCGTGAAGAAACGCCGCGAACGCGTGGCCAAGGATGCCAAGCGCGGTGACAAGGTGGCCATCGCCGAAGACGCCGTCCTCGCCAAGATCGAGCCCGTGCTGGACAGCGGCAAACCCGCCCTCACCGTGGCACTGACGCCCGAGGAGAAAGTCATCTCCAAGCCGTTCTTCCTGATGACGGACAAGCCGACCATCTTCGCGTGCAACGTGAAGGAAAGCGACCTGGCCACCGCGGATTCAAACCCCTACGTCCTGAAAGTGCGCGAGTATGTGAAGACGCACCTTGCTTGCGACGCCGTCGTCATCAGCGCCCAGATCGAGAGCGATCTCATCGACCTTTCCGCCGAGGAAGCTGCTGAATTCCTGAAGGAACTCGGCGTGAAAGAATCCGGCGTGGGCGGCCTCATCCGTGCCACCTACCATCTGCTCGGCCTGCGCACCTACTTCACCGCCGGTGAAAAAGAAGTGCGCGCCTGGACCATCCACGTGGGCGACACCGCCCCGAAGGCGGCCGGTGTGATCCATAGCGATTTCGAGCGTGGCTTCATCAAGGCGGAAACCGTCGCCTACGCGGACCTGGTGGCCTGCGGTTCCGTTGCCGCCGCCCGTGAGAAGGGCCTCTACCGCATGGAAGGCAAGGAGTACGTGGTGAAAGACGGCGACGTGCTGTTGTTCAAATTCAACGTGTAAAACGGCAGAACATTTAAAAAAACAAAAGCGCGGAACTAATGTTCCGCGCTTTTTGCTTTTACTAGGAGGCAGATGAGCGTGCAAACAGCTCCATCAAAATGGAGCGAAACCCGTCAGGTTCCATTGGCCATTTTGTTGGCGATATTCCAAGTTTAACCAGACGGTTCTTACATTGCCGCTATACATGCCTTTGACTCTGCTGACCACCTGATACTGGATTGAGTTTGGCTCCATCTGGTTCGATTTAATCACATGAAAGAGATTATACTCTTTCATATCATCGAATCTCCACCAAGAACCATCATTGATGGATTTCCCAAGCAAATCCTGCTGCATTTTTGTAACAGGTATTTCTACTTTGCTGGCTGTCTTGAGGGGTGAAGTTATCGGACGTTTGAACGTATCGCCGGATAAGAATTCTCGGTTGTACTTTTTTGAAAGATTCAGGCGAAGTTGCATCTCCTCTGCTTTCAATCGGGAGACTTGATTGCTTATATCCATAGCCTGCCTTTGAATTTCAAGCATTTTGGGTTTGATTGCAGCCAGTCCAACTCCCTTATCGGTCAATTGTTCTGTCAAAACATGCTTCCAAGCTTCTCCTCTTTTGTCGCTGTGCTTCATCGCACTGATAACCAGGTCCGCCAGCCACTGTTCCCCATTCAACAACTCTTTGGCTTGGAGAAGCAGGGTTGCATACTCATTCAGAAAAATGATTCCTTCTGTCCTGTTTTTAACATAAGCCGCTGAATATTGCAAAAGCTCGGAATCAACATTTAGCACCGGGATGACTGCAATTTGTTGGCAGGAGTCCTCCAATTGGTTGGCGAGTTTATTTAATGCTCCGGCGGCTTGCTTTAATGACTCTTTGGTTGGTTCGGTTTGTTTGAAATTACTTAGAATTTGCTCGGCTTCAGTCGCGTTTGCGGCAGTGTGCAGCTTGTTCCAATACGCCTCAGTAGGCCCTGCTTTGGCTACGTCTTTGTTGGCCGCAATGCCACCAAAGGCGATCAGCACAATCAGGGTGCAAATGAGTGACAATTTTGTCGTAAACAATCCATGTGATGAGTTTCTTTCGGACACCAGTGTTTTCATAGCATCTCAGTTTTGTGGATGATTTGCGAAAACGCCTCAAACCTCCATGGCCAGGTTATTGTATGTTCTGGCCTAACATAGGTAACAGACGGGGATAGGTATTATCTTATTCAATACTTAAGATTGGCTAACACTTGCGCGTGCAACTGCCTTGATTCCAATATGTTGAGAATAGCGGTGAAAGATGGGGGTTTGACTGGGCTAGGTCAGAATGGCTCATTGTTTCCATTCCCAAAATCGGTTGGACGAATCTGGATGTCGTCACCACTGCGATCAATCATGTCATTTCTGGCTTCTTGTGCCTTTTGTGCTTTTTGTGGTCAGCCCCTACTGCGTCCGCCCAAACTTCTTCTCCAACTCCTTATAGCTCATCTCGATGAGCGTTGGCCGTCCATGCGGGCAGGTGTAAGGCATCGTGCAGCGGCGCAGGTCCTCGACAAGATTCTGCAACTCCGCCTCGCGCAATGGATCGTTCGCCTTCACGGCATGGCGGCACACGGTCTTCGCGATCATGTCCTCGCCCAGCCGCATCGTGTTGATGCTTTGCCCGACCGATTTCATGGCATCCACGAGTTCGAGCGCAAAGCGGCGCGTGTCCTTCACCTTCACGAACGGCGGCAGGGCGTCCAGCAGGAAGGTGCGGTCGCCGAACTCGCTCAGGCCGACGCCCAGCTTGTTCAGGGTGGTGAGTTGGTCGCGGACGAATTGCGCATCGCGCGGTGGCAATTCCACCGTCTCCGGTAGCAGCAGACGTTGCGAAGGTGCCGGACCGGACTCCAGCCGTTGCAGCATCTGCTCGTAAAGGATCCGTTCGTGCGCGGCGTGTTGATCGAGCAAGACGAGGCCCTTGTCCGATTCCAACACGACATACAGTTTGCCGATCACGCCTACGAGCCGCAGCGGCACAGATAGCAAAGGTCGCGGCCCGGTCGGCTGACTGGAGGAAACCACAGGTTGCGGAGCTGAAGCCAGTGGTGTGATCAGCGGAGCCAGTGGTGTCGATGCTGCAGGCGCTTCTGCTGTCATCGCGGGCGACTTCACCGTCAATGGTGGCTCCATCTTCTGCACCCCCGCCACACTGCGTTCCACCGGCCAGTCCGCGATCGGCTTGTTCGGCACGGGTACAGGCAGCTTGGGAGCGGGTTGCAATTCCAGCGGCGTGGGCAAAGCCAGATGCCGTTGTTCCGCTTGCGGGATGACTGGTTCAGGTTTCGTGACGGGCTTGGCCTCCGGCGCTTGGCCGGTGCCCGTATGGTACCGCAGCAGAGTCTCGCGGATAGCCTTCGTCACCAACTGCCGCACATTGCGCTCGCGATGAAACTTCACCTCGCGCTTGGCCGGATGAATATTCACATCCACCTCCGCCGGGTCCACTTCCAGAAAGAGACAACACACCGGGAAGCGCCCCTTCATCAACGCATTGTGATAGCCCTCCATCAGCGCGTGATTCAGGCCGCGATTCTCCACCGGGCGCTGGTTCACGAAAACATTCTGATCCTCCCGCGTGCTGCGCGAAACGCCGGGCGCACCGATGAAGCCCCACAGTCGCAAGGTGGAATCCACTTCTGGTTCATCGTCCATCACCTCAGCTGCGGGAGCGAGATGGCCGGTGAAATCCACGGCCAACAATTCGAGGTCACCACCATACAGGGCGCGCAACCGTTCGCCCAAGGCAGTGAGTTTGGAATCGCCCGTGACGGCCGGATACTGCCAGAGCAAGCGGCCATTGTGCACCAATGTGAAGGCCACATCCGGTCGTGCCAAGGCGGCCAGCGTGACGTAGTGCTGGATATGGGCGCGTTCGGTTTCTTCCGCGCGCAGGAACTTGCGACGCGCCGGCAGATTGTAGAACAACTGGCGCACCTCGATGCTGGTGCCCGTGGCGCAACCCGCGGCCTTCACTTCCAGGATCTTGCCGCCATTGATGATGATCTGCGTGCCATCGACGGAATCACCTTCGCGTTCACGTGTGGTGAGCGTGAAACGGCTCACGCTGGCGATGGAGGGCAGGGCCTCACCGCGAAAACCCATCGTGCGGATGGAGGCGAGGTCTTCTGCCCGCTGGATCTTGCTGGTGGCATGGCGCTCGAGGCACATGAGCGCGTCATCCTTGCTCATGCCGATGCCGTCATCCGTGATCCGGACGAGGCTGCGTCCGCCCGCTTGGATCTCGACGTGTATGGCGGTCGCCCCGGCATCCAGCGCGTTCTCGACCAGCTCCTTCACCACACTGGCCGGGCGCTCCACCACCTCTCCCGCCGCGATCTGGTTCGCGACATTTTCGGGCAGGAGACGGATGCGGTTCATCGTGAAAAATGGACGGAACGAAACAGCGGCTCCGGCGGGAAAAGGGTTAACGGTTCAACTGGATGGTGAAGGCGAACACAGCGCCCTTGCCCGGCTCACTGCGGGCCGTGATGATCCCGCGGTGATCCTCGATGATGCGTTTGCAGATGGAAAGGCCGAGGCCGGTGCCCTTCATCTTGCCAAACGTCGCAAACGGCTGGAACAACTGCCCGGCGATCTCTGGCGAGATGCCTTTGCCGGTGTCCTGCACCTCGGTAAGGATGTCCGTCTCGCGCACCTGGAAGCGGATGAAAATACGGCCACCATTCGGCATCTCATCCACGGCATTGTTGATGAGGTTGTAAAAGACGTGCGTCAGGCGGTGCGGGTCCATCAGCGCCATCACTTTCGGCGGCGGCGTCTCGAAGACGATCTCGACACCCTTCTCCTTCACCTCGGGCGCCATCTCATCGATCAAGTGTTTGACAAATGCCCCGTAGTCCGACCCGGCCAGCACGACGGCCGCCTGGGAACCGCGCGTGAATTCCAGCAGTTCATTGATCATGTTGCTGAGGCGGTCCACCTGCCGCCGGATACGGAAGGCCGCGTTCTTGCGCATCTCGGGCGTGGCTCCGTCCATGTTCACCATCTCGGAGGCGAGGCTGATGACATTCAGGGGATTCTTGAAATCATGGACGATGGACCGGGCGAACCGGCCGACGAGGGTCAACCGCTCCGCTTGCAGCACTTCCTGGATGTAATGCCGGTTGAACTCCCGCATGCGGAGGCTGAATTCGCGCACCAGGCTGACGGCCAGTTTTGGGGAGTGCTCCAGGACGTTCAGCAGGTTGTCCCGCCGGATGAAAAACGCCCGGGTATCGGTCTCGGCGGTGGCGGTGGCGGAGCGGGGTTCCTCGTCCAGCACGGCCATCTCGCCAAAGAAATCACTTTTCTCAATACGGGAAAGGACGCGGCGTTCGTTTTGTCCCACCAGCGCAGAGACTTGCACTGCGCCCTCAAGGACCACATAGATGCCGTCACCGGGGTCGCCCTCCTGGAAAATGTGCTGGCCAGCCTTGTAAAAGCGGACTTCGGCGGTTTGTGCCAGAGATTGAAGCTCTTCGGCCAATAAACCGCTGAATTGCTTGTGACGTCTGCCCGGTGCCATTCGTCCTTAATTCTAAGACAAGTTTTGGCCGGGTAAAGCACTTAGTGCCCTCTTGACGAAGAGCGGCTCCCTCGCTTATTTTCCCAAGTCCTGTGCGGTGGCTATAGCTCAATGGTAGAGCCCCAGATTGTGATTCTGGATGTTGCGGGTTCGAGTCCCGTTGGTCACCCCATCCCTTTACGGCGGAATCCCGGTTATTTGGGATTCCGCCTTTTCCTTGCCCGCACATCCGCCTTGGAACGCCTGGCAGTCAGACAGGAAAAATCCCGCCACCTTTCCAGATGGCGGGTGGTGAGGGGATTTTGATACGGGTCGCGGTTATTCCTGCACCACGCGGTAGAAGCGCATCTCGCTGGTCGCGCTGTGGTCTTCCACTTCCGCCGTGTTGGAGGTCGGGATGACGTTCCCCAGCGGTGTCCAGTTGAGCAGATCGGTAGATACCTCGATACGGTGCGACTTGCCCGCCACCAGGCCCGTGAACTGGAACCTGAACTTGTTGTCCGGCGCCCGCACCGGGGCAGTGATACCCACCGGTCCGACGATGACGTGCATCCTGGTGGAAGTCACGATGTCGCCCGTGATCGGCTGGGCGACCGCTGTGATGTAGTAGGAACCGACGGGAACATTCTGCCAGTTGAACTGGTAAGGCGAGGGGGTCACTGCTGCCAGCAGGGTGCCATTCGCATAGAACTTCACATCGGCCAGATTGTTGTCCAAGCCGACCACATTCGCCTGCAACAGGAGATTGGCCGGAGCCGTGAATGCCACTTGCCCCAACGGCACCAAGGAGATGGCCGGTGTCACATTACCCGTGATGGCCACGATGTTGGTCGCGCGCAATCCGGCATTGTCGGTAGCAATGGCCGTGAGCGTGTGCGCACCCAAGGTGGTCACACCGATGGTCGCCTGATACGGCTGGGTGTTATCCGTGCCCTGCAAGGCGCCATCCAGGTAGAACTCCACCTGCGTGATGCTGCCACCGAACTTTGACGCCGTGGCTTGCACCAGCACGTCGTTCGGCACGACTACGTTGGCGAGTGGCAACGGTGTAGTGATCTTCACGATGGGCACGGTCTTCGTGGTGCCCGGTCCACCAATCTCTGCCGTATCATTGACGGCCGTGGTGGCACCGTAGCGGCCCACTTCGCTTGGTGACGTCAGGGCGGCGAACCGCAACCCGAGGGAGTTATCGAAGGTCGGGAACAACGGCCCAGCCGGTGAAGCTCCAAAGGTCACGCCCGCGCGGCGGATGCCGCCAGCGTCGAACAGATTCACCGCATCACCGCCCGTGCTCAAGCCAATGCCGGAGCCGGTGTAACTGCCGATCTGCAGACCGGACGGCGGTGTGACGCCGAACCAGTTGTGCTTGAAGAGGGTGGTTATCGCCGCCCGATCAGTGGCTTCAATGAAGATCACCGATTCACCCGGGGCGATGTAGGTCACACCGAGCAGTTCCAAGGCGGCCGGGAAGGAGGCGGAGCTGTCGTCCACCTTCCAGCCGGTGATGTCGATGGTGCGGGTGCCGGTATTCGAGACTTCGAACCAGTCCGCACCCACTGGGCTGTTGCCGCTGGACCATGGAGCCACTTCCGTCACGACCAGCGCACCGGCGGAACCCGGGGAGCCGATCTCCGAGGCACTGTTCACCGCCGTGAAGGCGCTATGGCGGCCAATCGTGCTCATCTCAGTGATGGCGGTGGCGTTCAAGCCGGCCGTGTTGTCAAACGTAGGATACGTCGGACCCGAGGGGGAGGCACCGAAGGTGACCTTAGCCCGTTGGCGGTTCAGGTTGTCGTAGAGGACGACGGCATCGCCACCCGTGCTCAGACCGATGCCGGAACCGGAGTAAACACCAATCTGCAGACCAGTCGGCGCCGTGCCCCCAAACCAGTTATTGATGAACGCCGTGCGCGCGGCTTCCAGATTGGCACCTTCGATGAAGATCACCGATTCACCCGGAGCGATGGAGGTGATGCCGTTCAAGACCAGTGCGGCGGCAGGGGATTCCGAGCTGTCATCCACCTTCCAGCCCTCGATACTCACGGCGCGAGCACCGGTGTTGGAGACCTCGAACCAGTCCGCACCCACCGGGCTGTTGCCGCTGGACCACGGGGCGACTTCCGAGACGATGATCCGTCCTGCCGTACCCGGAGAGCCGATCTCCGTGGCGTCGTTCGCGGCCACAAAAGCCTCATAGAGATTGACCACGCTCAGGCGGCTGATGGTGGCGGTATCCAGACCGGCGGCGTTATCAAACGTCGGGAAGGACGGTCCGGCGGGAGAAGCTCCAAACGTGACGCTGGCTTTCCGCGTGCCCGTGCTGTCATAGAGGTTCACCGCATCCCCGCCCGTGCTCAGGCCGATACCTCCGCCCGAATAGCTGCCGATCTGCAAACCCGCGGGCGGATTCGCCCCGAACCAGAGCGTCTTGAAGGTGGCCGCCGTCGTGGCGAGATCGCTGGTCTCAATGAAGATGACCGACTCTCCTGGGGCGATGCTGGTGATGCCGTTCAGCGCCAAGGTAGAGGCGAAGGAAGCAGAACTGTCGTCCACCTTCCAGCCGGTGATGTCCACCGCGTTCGTGCCGACATTCGTGACCTCGAACCAGTCGGAACCCAGCGGGCTGTTGCCGCTGGACCACGGAGCGACTTCGGAGATGATGACGGCGGAGGCGAGCGGCGTCTCCACTTCAACGTCTATCAACGTGAGCGTGTAGTTCACGGACTGGTCTGGCGTATTACCCACCGTCGAGTCGTCCACATTGACCGTGATGTTGTAGCTGGATTTGGTCTCGAAATCGAGGACCGTGTTGGCCTTGATGAAGAGCGAGGTGTCGATGATCTCGAAGAAGGCGACATCGGCGCCCGAGAGGCCCAAGGTGTTCACCCCGAGGCCGTCATCCGAGACGGCGATGTCCGCCACCTTGACGCGGGCAGTGGTGCTGGAGTTTTCCGGCATCGAAGTGACCGCGTTGTTCAGCGTGACAGCCGTAGGAGCCGCATTCGGTCCCGTGGCCGGGGCATAGACCCAGAGCTGCGGGTGATCGAAATCACCACCACCGTTCTCGCTGACGACGTAGAGGATACCGTCGCGGTCCATCGTGAGACCTTCATGCTGCTGGGCCACCACGGAGAGCGGGTTGCCCGGATCGGAGACGATATTCAGCGTGCTGTGGATGGTGCCGCTGCGGTCGATGAGCAGGATCTTGGCCGACTCATGGCTCAGGAGCAGCATGCGGTCATACAGTGCCGTGCCTGCGAGGGAAGGGATGTTCGAGAGGGCGAACACATCCGCCACATCACCCAGACCGGTGAGCGCCGGGTCGAAGAGGTTCACGGAATTCTCGGTGGTCGGCGAGCCATTGCTGGCGGTGCCTGCATCGAAATCAACCGTCGTTTGGAAGATGCCCATGGGGTCGATCTCCTTCAGGACGATGAAGCCGCCGGTTAGCGGGTCGTAAGAGAGACCTTCGGTGCCGGTGTTCGGGACGAAGGTGCCGATCTTGACAGTCTTCGTTTGTCCACGGGTCAGCGTGGTGCCGGCGGCATAGGTGAAGAGGACCAGTTGGCGGTCACGTTCTTCGCTCATGACGAACTGGCCGTTGCCCACGTAGGTGATGCCTTCCGGGTCATAGAATTCCGTGCCTTGCGAACTGGCTCCGGGCGCGAGGGTCATGGAGTTGATCAATTGACCTGTCTTGTTGACCTGGACGATGGAGGTGCCGCCATCCGCCGTAATGAACAACGTGTCCGTGTCCCAATTGTACGCCACGCCGGATGCTTCCTGCGCCAGCAGGCTGATGCCATCGGGCGGCGTGGTGCGAGTGGGTTCCGGCAGATCGTAGCGACCGATGCGGACATACATGGAGAGGTCGATCGATTTCGGCCCGGCATGGGTCGTAGCTGGTGAACCGACATCCGTCGCCGGAGCGACGGCGACACCACCACCAAAGGTGTCGCTGGCCGCAAATGTGTAACGGGGGTTCACCGTGCCGGAAGAAGGCACCCAGATGAGCGCCACCGAATCAGCCGATCCACCGGCGGAAGGACCGGCGTGACCGCCCGTGGAGGGTGAGCCATCCGCTTTGGTGAAACCGGCGGCGGCGTAGCTGAAGAAGAACAATTGGTTGCCACCGCTGTCGAAGAGGGAGATGCCGTCGTTTTGGCCGAGGCCAGGGGCGCTGGCCGACTCGATGACTTGCACCGTGCCAGGAAGATTCCACCAGGCCCGGAACACAGCCGCCGGAGTGGCCGTGAAGATGATGGATTCACCTGGGGCGATAATGGTGCCATTGGGTATGACCACCGCCGCCGCGAAGGATTTCACGCTGTCGTGCCAGCGATAACCGGAGAGGTTCACGGAGGCGGAGCCGTAGTTGTAAAGTTCCCAATAATCGGCTGCACCGGTCGGTTTGTTGACGCTTTGATTGGATTGGATCTCCGTGACCATCAAGGTGAGTACCGCCACATCGCCATCATCCTGCACAGTGACTTCAAAGGTGTCAGCGGTCGCACCTGTTGCCGAGGCGGTGATAGTCGAGGTCTTGCTGCCATCCGGGAAGGAATCATCCACGGCGGTCACATTGAAGTTGGCAGATGTCTGACCGGCGGGAATCGTCACCGAGGCCGGAACGGTAGCCTCAGTCACATCGCTGGAACTGAGCGTGACTACCAGTTCTGCAGCGGTGCTGCCGTCGCGCGTTACCGTGCCGGTAGCAGCGGGGTTGCTCGCACTCTCGGAGAAACTGGCGGGATTGACGCTGACGGTGAGCGTGATGGCCGGAGCGGTGGTGCCAAGACCGGTCACACCGGGTGAACCGATTTCAGCGGCGCTAAAAGTGGTGGCGAACGCACCAAAGGTTCCCGCCACCGCAGCCGTGTAACGGCGGCCTGCCAAGGTGCTACCGAAGGTGGGATCAATGACCAGTGCTGCCGTCGCTGTGCCACCGCCAGAGGCACCCGCGTGACCACCTGCCGCACCGCTGCCGTTGGATTGCGTGAAACCACTGGCCGCGTAGCTGAAGAAGAATATCTCTGTGCCGGTGTTGTCAAAGAGCGCGATGCCATCGCCCTGGCCCAAGCCCGGTCCACCGGTGACGACTTTCACTGAATCGCTGATGCCAAACCAACTGCGGAAAGTCGCGGCTGAAGCCACGGTGAAGATGATGGATTCCCCGGCGGCAATGGTGGTGCCGTTGGGGATGGTCACAGCGGCGGCATCCGCCGGATTGCGACTGTCGTCGTCCCATTTCCAGTTGCTCAGATCCACCGGCGTCTCGCCCACATTGGTCAGCTCCCAATAGTCTGACCCTGGTGAACTGGAAGCCTGATTGGACTGAATCTCGGTGAGGACCAGCCGTTCGTTCAGCGGTGTGACCGCCCGTGCGGTTGGGAGAAGGCTCAAGGCGGCGGTCAGGGCACCACAGAAGCAGAGGAACCGGCCTAATCCGGCATGGTTGAACAAGGATTTCATGTCGAGCGTGATATGTGATTGGCTTTTTAACTGCTAGGAATGCCCGGCGACCCGCATGACCATGAGAACCATCAACGCGCCGGGAAAATCCCGAACCGATAGAATGATGGCTTTAGTCCGGGCAACAAGTGGGGTAGTGTGAAGAAGAGGTTACGGACCGGCGACGAATTGGCGGAAGAGGACTCTCAGAACCAAAAGGGAACTGGATGATTACGGGGCGGATATTCCGTTACCACCGCTTCGAGCGTTTGCCGCCTTTGCGATTCGATGGGCTGTTCAGGGGTTTGAACGCACTGGGCTTGGTCTTGATCCAATCCACGAATTTCTTCACCTCGGCGTGATCCAGTAACGACGCTAAGGTATTATACTGCCGCTCTAATGTCTTCTCCGTGAAGAGAGCGTGGACGTGGTTGTGACAGGGACGGCAGATCCACGCGACCCGCTGTTTTACTTCCACGCGATCGAACTCGCGTTTGTTCCGTTTGTTCGCATGGCGGGCTTGCGGGATGAGATGATGCTTGGTCAGGAGGCAGCCCTCCCGCTGGCACATTTCGCAAACGCCGGTCGCTCTCATGACGGCTGCCAAAATGGACCACCTTTCTAAACTGGGCAAATCAGGAAAATTTTACCCTTCCTTCACAAATAAACCCCAACTTTTCTCCGTGCGGGGCGTTTCACCATCAGGTATATGTCTATGCAACCAACCAAACCGCTTATGAATACGTTCATCCAGCCTGTGAACAGCCGTCGTCGTTTCCTGACCCAACTTGGTCTTGCCTCTGCGCTTTTCACGGTGCCCGGTGCCTTTGCCGAGGAACTCACCCGCACACCGGCTCAGACGGAGGGGCCGTTCTATCCGGACAAGCTGCCGCTGGATACGGATAATGATCTGATAGTCGTCAATGACGGCACGACGCCGGGCGTGGGCGAGATCACCTGGCTGAGCGGGCGGTTGTTGGATTCGCGCGGTGAGCCGATCCGCAACGCCACCATCGAGATCTGGCAGGCGGATAACAACGGTGCCTATCTCCACAGCCGCACGGGCAACAAGGACAAGCAGGACAAGAATTTCCAGGGCTTCGGCCGGTTCCTTACCGGTTCCACCGGCGAATACCTGTTCCGCACCATCAAGCCGGTGCCGTATCCGGGCCGCACGCCGCATATCCATGTGGCGGTGAAGATCAAAGGGCAGAAAAAACTCGTCACCCAATGCTACATCGAAGGCCACGCGATGAATGAAAAGGATGGCGTGCTGCGCGGCATCAAGGATGCGAAGCAACGTGCCTCCGTTATCGTGCCATTCACGCCGGTGAAGAACTCCAAAATCGGCGAGCTGGCCGCCAAGTTCGATATCGTGATGGGTTTCACACCGGAAGCGTAGGGCAGGGGAGTGAATCGCTTTCAATGGCTTCTCGGCCCCAAGCCGGGAAGCCTTTTTATTTACCTCTGAACATCTCACTGAGCACCACTTGCTCCACCAGCGTCCGCAAGCCATCGCCGTCTTTCTTCACGGCGCTCAAGATGCGGTCCACCTGTGGCCGGTCCAGTGGCTCGATGCGCCGGCCACAGCCGTAAGCGAGCAGCTTCTCCGTCAAGACTCGCGCGAACTGGTCTTGCCGCTCCACCAAGATCGTTTTCAGTCCGCCCACATCCTTAAAGGACTTGCCGTTGGGCAATTCACCGGCGGAATCAATCACCGGCCCCTGCCGTCGGCCCAAGGGATAATGCGTGCGCCAGGCACCGATGGGGTCGAAGTTCTCCAGCGCAAAGCCCAGCGGATCAATCTTCTTATGGCATTCGAAGCAGCCGGGATTGTCGCGATGCTTGGTCAGGATGTCGCGCATGGACTTCGCGCCGCGAATATCTGGATCAATCGGCGGCACGTTATCCGGCGGCGGAGGCGGCGGTGTGCCGAGAATGTTTTCCAGCAACCAAATCCCACGCACGACCGGCGAAGTCTCGATGCCATTGGCACTGACCGTCAGCACGCTGCCCTGACCGAGCAAGCCACCGCGTCGTTTGTCTGTAAGGCTGACCTTTTGGAACTCATGCGCCTTCTCCGGCGGAGCGATGCGCCCCAAGCCGTACAGATTCGCCAGCGGCTGGTTCACAAAGGTGTAATCCGCATCCAGAAAGCGGCCGAGATTTTCATTCTGCGTCAGCAGATGGCGCATGAACAACTGCGTCTCCCGCTTCATCGCACTCTTGAGGCCGTCGAAGTAAAAACGGTCGAACGCCTCGCGATCCGGCGGCATATCGCCCAAGCTGCGCAGGTTCAGCCAACTGTTCAGAAAGCCCTCGATGAAATCATCCGCGTGCGGACTGGCCAGCAAACGCCGCGTCTGCGCCAGCAACACCTCATCCTTCAATAGCTCGCCACTGTCCGCCAGTTTACGCAGCTCCGTATCCGGCATCGTGGACCAGAGGAAATAGGAGAGCCGTGAAGCCAGCGCGTGGGCGTTCAGTTTTTCCGCTTTGATGGACGGTTCGGTCAGATAGAGAAATGCCGGGGAACACAGTGCCGCTTTCAGGCCATCCTTCATCGCGTTGAAGGGGGTTTGCCCGGCCTTGACGCGCGTCTCCACCACCATCATCAAGCGGTCCACTTCCTCTTTCGTAGCCGGACGCCGATAGGCGCGGTCGGCGAAACGCTGCAGTATCTCCCGCGTGCGCTGCGGCGCAAATGCCTGATCCCCCAGCACGAAGCGCTGCCCGGCGGGCGGCCATTGCGTGACGATTGGTCCACGGACCTCGATCTCGTGGATTCGGATGTGCGGCATCTGGCCGTAGGTGAGTACCACGCGCCGGGCCTCGAAGATGCCCAAGTCCTTCTGCTCTTTCTCCGGCCACTGATCCTTGTAGCGCCGCGCCACGTTCTGAAATGCCCGCCGGCTGTTCGCCATGCCGTTGGGGAAAATGAAGCGCGGTGTCTGCCCGGCATTGAGCGGCACCGTCATCGTGTGCCACTCGGGTTCGCCATCCTTGAGCGTCACCTCGGCGAGTTGCGGCTCGAGCGGCTGCGGATGATGCAACGGCCCGGCCTGCACATCACCGGGTACGATGCCGAGGCGAAATGGCTGCGCGGTATCGCGCTTGAAGATCGTCTCATCATACGGATGCTGCCGGTGCATCGCCTGGGCTTTCACCCGGATCTCGTAGAGCCCGTCCACGGGTACACCTTTTTGGAAATTGGAGATAAAGCCATAACCGCCCTCGTGGTTTTCTGTGTCCATCACTTCATAGATGCAGAGGTATTTGTTCTGATACACGCGTCCATGCGGATAAGTGTGTTCCTGTTGCGGCCGGAAGTTGTCCTTGAATTTCCACGTCTGCTCCTGCGGTTTATCCGTGACACTGAACGCCTTCTCCACCACTTGATCTGCGGCATCGAGATATTGCGCGAGCAGATAACCGGAGGTCTGGAGCACATCCCCCAAGTTATCCATGTGATCCGCCATCTGATCGCGCGGGAATTTCGTCGTGGGATCGAAGAGCCGCATATCCAGGGCGAAGAGATCGCCCACGGTATTGATGTATTCGCGCTTATTCAGTCGGCGGAGAACAGTCTGTCCACCCGTACTGCGCAGGGCCGCACGTGCTTCTGTTATCGTTGTGGTCAATGCGGCCACCACCGCCTTGCGCTCGCTCTCTGAAGGCTGCTTGGCCTTCTTCGGCGGCATGTCGCCGAGGTTGAGCTGGTCGATGATATCCTGCAGATCGATCACAGCCTCCAAGTCTTTCGCCGGGAGCTTGAGCTGGTCGAAACGTCGCTCGCCTTTTTGCTTCTCCGCCCCGTGACAGTCGTTGCAGTAAGTTTTGAGGAAGTTCGCGGCAGACGCGTTCCCCTCGGCGGCTTGCGCGCTGCTGATGGCCGCCATGCACAAAAAGGTCGCCATCAAAAAGCCCAAGCAACCAGCGAGTCGTCTGGCTTTCGTCATTGGATATTCATGATTCCGCATGGATATTCGTCAGGCTTCAAGCCAGCCCGTTCATCTCACCCGTGCTGGTCGCGAAACGTTCATCCTGCAGCCCCAGCCGGTGCATCGCGCTGAGGTAGAGGTTGGGCAGCGGGTAGTTGTTCTTCTGATCGAACGCCAGATGCTGGCCGTGCTTGAAACCGCCACCGGCGAACAGCACGGGCATGTTCTTGTTGTCGTGCGAGGAGGCGTTGCCCAGGTTGGACGTCAGCAGGACCATCGTCTCGTCCAGCAGTTGATCCGCCTTGAGCTTGCGCAGGAAATCGCCCCACGCGTTGATAGTTCCCTGTTCCACGATGGCCAGCTGGCGTAGCTTTTCGGCATCCAGACCGTGATGGCTCAAGGTGTGATAGCTCGTGTCCACACCCTCCAATCCAGTCACGGAATTGCCGGTCACATGCAAGGTGATGAACCGCGTGGAATCGGTGACGAGCGCCATGTGAACGATGTCGAGGAAGATGCGCTGCACTTCGACTTCGTTGTCCCGGGGAATGCTCGTGGGGGACTTCAACGACACTTTCGGCTTGGGCTTGCGAACCCACTCCTCGTTCGCGACCAGCCGGTTTTCGAGATCCCGCACACTCGTGAACCACGCGTCCAGTTTGTCCCGGTCACCCGGCCCGACTTCGCGCTGGAGCGCCTTCGCTTCGGCACCGACGACGTCCATCACGCTGCGCCCGCGCCGGATCAACTCCGCCTGGCGATCCTGCTCCGTCTTCGAGTCATTGACGAACAACCGCGTGAAGAGTCGCATCGCGTCGTTCAACGCCGGGATCATCGAGCCGTTCTCTGTGTAGGACGGGCTGTTCTGGCTGTTGGTGTTCAACACGAGCGAAGGAAACCGCGTTTCGTGGCCGAGGTGTTTGGCCATGAGCTGGTCGAGCGAGATGGTGTTGCGTGAAGTAGTGCCGCGCTGATTCGGGCAGGCGGAGTAGATGCTGCCTTCCGCCGTGTGTCCACCGGTGACGCCGGGATGCGAGGAGCCCGACACCACGGTGAAGTCATTGCGGATGTCCTGCAAGGACTTGAGATACATCGAAGGCTGGTAGTTGCGTCCGCTGGTGGCGGGCACCAGGTTGGGACCATGCAAGCCGAGCGCGAGGCTCACCCCGACAAACCGTTTCGCCTTCCGCGATTCGCCTACGGCGGCGAAGGCCGGCGTCATGGCCTCCAGCAACGGCAGAGCCAGCGCGACACCCGCACCACGCAGCACGGCACGTCTCGAAATGCGGCGGCCAAAATTGAAGTTCACGTTTTTCATGTCGATTCAGTGGTCAAATGGTGGGTTCGCTTATTTATTGAGAAAGATTGGGCTTTGGACGGCGGCCGCGATGATAGACTTCACCCCGTGTCCGTTCCGGGCGGCTTGGGTGGCGATTTCTTCGACGACGGCTTCATCGCTGAACCGCATGGCCGCGCCGGTGGCATACGTCAGAAAGTGACCGGCAAAACCCTGCGCCAGTGAGGCGCTGCGCTCTTTGTAAATTTGCTTCCAGGCTTGCAGATCGGCGAACTCCTCTCCGGTCATCGTAATGCCGGAAGGATTCACCGGCACGCCTTTGCCGTCGGTTCCGTAACGCGTGCGCCACCCGCCGACGGGATCGAAACTCTCCAACGCGAAGCCCGGAGGATCGATGATCTTGTGACACGCCGCACAGGAGGCATCCGAACGATGCTTGTCGAGTTGATCGCGGATGGACGTTGCGCCCCGGATGTCCGGCTCGATGGCCGGCACCGCAGCCGGCGGCGGTGGGATGTGCGTGCCGAGAATCCGCTCATTCACAAACACTCCCCGCACGACCGGTGAAGTGCTTGTTCCATCAGCGGTGACCTTGAGGATCGCGCCCTGCGTCAATAGACCGCCACGCACGTTGTCTTTGGCCGTCGCGAGCGAGATTTTTTGAAGTCCTTCACCGGGAGTCACTGTGGCATCCAGGCGGTAGTGACGGGCCAGGCGTCCGTTCAGGAAGACGAAATCGGAATCCACAAAGTTGGCCACGCCGAGGTCTTTCCGGATCAACTCGGCCAGGAAAGTCCGCGTCTCCTGCACCATGGATTCCTGCACCACGGGATCAAACGACCGGAACTGGCGCGTATCCGGCGAGGTGAAATCGATCTGGTTCAACTTGAGCCACTGGTCGGTGAAGCTGCGGATGAAGCGTTCCGATTTCGCATCCGCCAGCAACCGGTCCACTTGCTGCGCCAGCACCTTCGGTTCGCGCAATTTTCCGGTGGCGGCAAGTTGCATGAGTTGCTCGTCGGGCCGGCTGACCCAGAAGGCGTAGCTGAGGCGTGACGCGACCGCGTAGTCGTCCAGCGGCCCGGGGGCTTCGACGAGCGACAGGAAGCGCGGTGAACACAGGACCGCCCGGTAACACGCGCGCAGGGCTTCCGGCAGGGAATCGCCAGCCGCCAGGGACTGCCGGCCAAGATCACGGTAAGCCTTCAGTTGCGCATCCGTCACTGGCCGGCGAAAAGCGCGCTCCGCAAACTGCCCGACCAACCGGTCCAGTGCCGCCTCGGGATTGGTTTTCGCGGACTCCAGCTCCACATTGTTGAACAGTGCGCGTCGCACAAACTGGCGGTTGGCCTGCGGATAGATGCGTTCGATCACGATTCCCCGATGAGCGATGCCTGAGAAACCGTCCTTTTCCAGATCGCGGTTCTTGAATGAGACATTGCCGCCCGTGGCTCCGCTGGCCGGACGGCGCAACTCACCATCGTTCGGCTTCAACTCGAGCATGTGTCCGCGTTGGATCCACCCTTCGTAGACCATATCACGCGGCTGGCTTGTGGCTTCGACCAGGCCGATCATGTAGAGGATCGGAGCGGCGGAGGAGCAGGCGCCCGAGCGCAGTGTGCCCCACACGGAACCATTTTTGGCGGGATTGATAGCATGAACATCCCGTAGCGTGATCCGATACCAGCCGTCGGCAGGAACTTGCGTGGCGGGCATACGTCCGAAGAACTGGAGCGTCATCGGCCAACTGATGCTTTTACCATTACGCAGATCGGGGCCGCGATAATTGCCACCGGTGGGCCGCGCTAGCAGTTCCGGCGAATACTCCCGCCGGAAGGTCGCATCGCCCTGCAGCGCCCGGTTGAACGCCTCGGTCAGTGCGCGATCCGCCGTGTCCAGATACCGTGACAACTGATGATGAGAAAACTGCTGGGCGGCCGCGACGGTTTCAAAGCCGTGGGACGACGGATCATCCGGCAGTTGATCTTTCAAGGGAATGTCGATGCCCAGCAGGTCGTGAACGGTGTGTTCATACTCGACGCGGGTCAATCGACGGCTGCGCACCCGGCCATTCTTCGCGATATCTTCCCGGTCAACCACCAGCAACGGTTCGGCCAGCGACGCCAGAAACCGGTCAGCTTCCGCTTTTTCCGGCCGGGGTTTCTTCTCCGGCGGCATCTGGCCTGCCTTCACCTGTTCGAACACGCGCTGCCAGAGTTTGAAATTGGCGGGGTCTGCCTGATTAAATTTCAAGTCGGCCAGATTCAGGTCCGCTTTGCTGACCTCCCGGTCGTGACAATCAGTGCAGTGTTTGCTGAGGAACTGGCTCACCGGGGCGGGAACTCCGGCCGCTCGAGCACTGAAGCAAGTGAGCAAACACGCTGCCAGACTGACCACCAGCGGATGCATTCCGCGGGAGAACTTCTTCGGAAAACGGGTCGTAATCGTGGGGCACTTCATGAAATCAGGCTTCGTCTTGGAAAGATCGGCATTTGAAACAGCACGTCTGGCACACCTCACGCAAAATTAGTCAACGTCCCGGTGCTGATGCCGAACCGGTTCACCTCCACGCCGAACTTCTGCAGCATCGTCACGTAGAGATTGCAGAGCTGCTGCTTGTTCAGGCCGGTCTTCGGATAAGCCTTGTGCTCGCCATGCTTGAAACCGCCACCCGCCAGGATGATGGGCAGATTCACGTTCGTGTGCGCGTTCGCGTTCGCCATGCCGCTGCCACACAATACCATGGAATGATCCAGCAACGTGCCGTCGCCATCCTCGATGGACTTCAGCTTCGCCAGGAACTTCGCGAACTGCTCCATCTGGTATTGTTCCAGCTTCAGCAAGCCATCGATGTTCTCCTGCACCTGCCCGTGATGCGACAGCGCGTGATAATCCTTACGCAAACCGAACGCCGACGCCTCGAACCCGCCCGCGATCTCCAGCGTCGCGATGCGCGTGGAATCCGTCTGCAACGCCAGCGCGATCAGATCATACAACACCGGCAGATCGGACACGAACCCCGTGTTCGCTGGCTCCGGGATGCCCGGCTTCGGCTTTGGCACATGCGACCACTGCTTGCTGAGTTCCAGTTGCTTCTCCACATCGCGCACCGAGGTGAAATACTCCTCCAGCTTCTCCTGGTCCCGCTTGCCTAGGTGATTCTTGAGCGACTTCGCATCGCCGTTCACCGCGTCCAGGATGGACCCTTGCAAGGCGATCCGGTCCGAACTCTTCGCCAAGTCCTTCGCATTATCCGTGACGAAGAGCTTGCGGAACAACTCCCGCGGTCCGGGGATTGGCGGCACCCGCGTGCCGCTGCGCGTCCAAGACATCAGGCAACCGCCGTGGATGCCATCCTCCGAACCGATCGCGAGGGACGGGAACCGAGTGGCGCCACCGATAGTCTCGGCTGCGCGCTGGTCGATGGTGATATTGCCCTCCGGCATGCCCTTCGCATCCATCGTCCGCACACCGCTGAGATAGGAATGGATCGCGAAATGCCCCCCCTTATGCCCATGGTCCAATCCCGAGAAGAGCGTGAAATCTTTTTGGTGCGCCGCCAGCGGTTGCAACAACTGCGGCAGATCGTAATTGGTCCCCGTCTTCGTGGGCCAGAATGACGGTTGATAGAACCCCAACGCATTACCGATGCACACCATGCGCGTCGGCCGCGTGCCCTTCACCGCCGCACCGGCCTGTGTGCCCACGTTCAGCCCCGCCCCGAGCACTCGTTGCGAGAGCGATTCCATCAAGGGCAACGCCAACGTGACCCCGGCCGCCTTCAGGAAGTACCGCCGGTTCATGGACACAGGTTTCGCGGACATAATATGACTTTCTCTTAGACGCCGGGCACAGTCAAAAAGTTTCCTCCAAGCTCGCCTTTGACGAGTATTGGCTTTGAGCTTTTTTCCCGCCTCCCTCTGCGTTCACAATTCTTCCTTCTTCATTCATTTTCAGTGGGTGGTCAGAGCGAGCGGATAACCGGTCTATTCTCTCGGACCTCCTTTGACTGACAACGGAGTCGTCAGCAGTGGGAACACTATCACGCACCATTCAATGCACAATTGAAATTTTCAATAAAATTGCAGTTAATGCGCAATATGTTGCATTTCAGAGACTTCCAGTTTGAGTTTTTTTGGCGAAACTAACGCGCTTACGCTGTTGGATCACCACGTCCTCCCAGACCTCCACCAATACCATGCAGTCTGAAAGGTCAAAGGAACACCCGTGTGCCAGATGCCCCTCCGCTCCCCGTTTCCCGCCTCGGCACTTGTACATAAGTGCCGAGGTTTTCTACCAAATCACCACTGCTCGCGAATTTTCCCAAGGCCTGGGCGGTTGATGGAGGAAAAGAGCCAGCATGAAGAAGCGGTGCTGGAAGCGATGAAGGAGAAACCGCTGCCTTTGATGGCGGCGGATTTGGCGGAAGTCAGAGATTTGGTAAAGGAAGCTCGGCGAATGGGCGGAATCCGATTTTGGTCATCGTGCCGAGTCATCGGGTGATCGGTTCGAATGGGGAGTTGACGGGGGTTGCGGGTGGGTTGGAGGCAAAGGCGTTTTTGCTGGAGTTGGAGACGAAGCAACCCAGCCTGATTTAGGTTAAGCAATCATTTGCGGGGTATGCCCAGAATTACTCCAGCCCCGCGTTTTGAAGTTCGCGCAATGTGCGACCGCTAAGCGGAGTATCCGGGTGCAGACCCATGATGCGTTTACCGTCGGCGCCTTCCCGGAAGACGGCCTGCCAGTTGATGGCAAACTCAGGGAACTCTTTCTTCATCGTTTCCGTGCGCTTCCAGTTGGCGAGCACATGAGCTTTCGCATCAGCATCCTTGCCCTTGCTGGCCTCGAACTTTTGCATCCACGTGCGCGTATCGACGACCAGTTTGGTAAAGTCGAGACCGCATTGGATGAAATGCAGACGGCGGCGATATTTTTCATCTGCCGCGGCCAGTTTTTTAGCGGCAGCATCCAGATGGGATTGCGCCTTGGCCAAGAGCTCGGGCGTGTATTTCTTCGGCAGGTCAAAGGCGCGCTGGCGACTGGGATTCTCGGCCACGAACTCCATGCGCGTGCGTTCGAGCAATTCCCAATAGGCCTTCACATCACTGGCGGCCGGACCAAAGGCCCGAGTGTAGTAATCGTCCATCAGCGCGGAAACATCGGTGTAAGGATTCCAGGCCAGATGGGCGAGGGCGTAGTAGTGCGGGCCTTGATTGGCCCAGTGAAACCAGAACAGGTCGAAGAAGAGGCCGACGCAATGATGGTCCGCCACAAAGCGGAAATCCTCGCCCGCCTGAGTCATGGCGACGTCCGGCATGCCCCAGCTCAGTCCGGCCTGGCTGCCCAGGTTCGGTCGCCAGATGAGCTGCTTCGCTTTCTTGGCCCAGGCAGCGTGTTGTTCCATGGGCTCCTTGCGGGACTCGGGTGAGCGCATGTGAAAGTTGGCCACACTGGAGATGATGACGTTTTCGTCTGGCACCACCCCAATGGGCGGGTTGCGCGACAATCCGTAGGCATTGAGCAGGACAAAGAGCTTGCGGTCCGGGAAGCGCTGTTTGAGCAGGCGGGCCAGGGTGTTGGCGAAGCGCACATCGCGGTCGGACTGGGCGACCCCTTCGAATTTCACGCCTTTGGGGAAGGTCCACGTCATCTTTTCGCCTTTGGGATTGTCCCAGGCGAGACACTTGGCGCAGGTGCAGTGGCCGCTCGTATAGCCGTCATTCGGAGAGACATTGAACACATTCTTCGTAGGGTTCTCGGCGAGTTCCTGCTCCACATTCTTGAACCATTGATCCCAAACCGCAGGATTGGATGCGCAGAGTTTGGTGTTCCGCGGATTGAAAGCCACTGGCGGACGGCTGCCATCCGGGGCGGCGGCGAAGTAGTCCGGGTGTGTTTCATGATATTTCTCCCACCAATCGCCGAAGCCGTGACCGCCGCTGATCTCCATGGAGTCCAGTTGCACGCGCTGGAAGCGGCCCCAGAGTTCATCGGGGCCTTCCTTGTTGTCGCCCAGCGAAATCTTCACCAGCATGCCAGAGCGTGAACGTATCTCCGGGTGATAGCGCAGCTCGAACGGGGCGAACGCAAGCCGGGATTGTTTGATAATATCTTCTTCGCCGGGCCAGAGCCAACGCACATTCAATTTGTCCTGGATGAAAGTGTAAACAGCGTTGGCGGTGCCATACTCCTGCTGCATGTTTGTCTTCATGGAGAGCCGCCCTTTGGCTTCCATATGCGCCGGGTCCCAGCGGTCGCGACCGGCGATGACAAGATGGTTCTCGTTGGCAGTGATGAGCGTTTCCTCAGGGTGCTGGAAATTGAAATCCGCCTTGGGGAAGAGCTGTTTGAGGGCGGGTTGGTAGCCGATCCAGATGGCATGGGCGGGCAGGGGCTTGGGCTCACCTTTGAGCACCTGCGGGCGGGTGCCGGTGATCTTCTCCAGATAATCCGCCAGGGTTACCGCGGCATCATGGGTGCGGGGTGGAGCACCTTGATAGACGACGATGGGAGGAGGAGCTTTGCCGGGTTCGACAAGGACGAGGTCTGCGGCATGCAGCGAGGACAGGGTGGTGAACAGCAGAGCCAGGAGAAGATTCAGAGCGCGTGTCATTTTGATGCGTGATCCGAGTGTTTGCCCGGCAGAACGAGCAAGCACCCTCAATGGGTGAATGCAGTGCGCTGTAAAACGCATTACCGGGTGATTAAGCGGAGAATTTCACGCTACGCGTGGGGATGCAAGTTGGAATCCCTTTGGTTGACCTCACTGAGTACGCTGGAACCTGAAAATAAATCATCACGCCTGGTCCTGTGGTGACCGGTTCGAACGGGAAACGGGCGGGGTGATGGGGAAGGCGTTTTTGTTGGGGTTGGAGGGAACTGTTTGCCGCTAGGCTTGCCTTCTAATAGGAATTAGTCGTTGATCAAATTGTTCTATTCCTTGAATGAGTTGTTGAATGGTTCGCATCTCATTCACAGGATCCAATATAATATTTACTCTGAATGAATTGTGCGCAACGGCTCCTCGCATCTGTCCGTAGGAATTCATTAACGATAGCCAAGGTATGTCGAGTAGTGTATGATCAATTCCTAGTGGGAGAAAAAGACTGCGAATGTTCTTTTCTTTAATTCCATGATTATTCGTGATGCAGTTAGTGAATTTTTGAATCGCATCATTCACCCTGTGGGTTTGCCCTGTTAGAGAGTGCTCGCGGCAGAATGTCTGAGTCAAAGCTTTAATATGCTTGTTCTGTTTGTGCGCGCGATTAAACCGAGTATGGGATTTTGTTGCTATCTCGCTGGCTGTTTCTTCCAAAAACGCTTCGATTTCTGCATGCGCTAGTACGCGGCAAGCTCGGATTCTGTCTTGTTCCTGCAATGAGTAATTTCCTGCTGGGTTCGCGGCTGGCAAAAGATCTGAGGCCAGTTGATTTAATCTGGCTCTCATTGATGTGAATCTCCGAGATGAGGGCATCGTCTTGAAGGTTTTAGAAGGGATTTGCGAACTTAACACCAATGATTTTTGATAGTTCTCGTCCCCATGTTGCAAAACGCTTCTTTACGACATCCGTGGTTTTCGTCGAAGTTTCTAAGGAGCGTAGAAAATCATTATCGGTGGAACATAATAATTCGAATGCGTTCTTAATTTCGTTTTTCTTATCGGCTGCTTTTTTGGCGTATTCGCTTTGGGAGAAATAAAAAAGAAATATATCAAAAACAGCCCGGTTTAATCGTCTTTCATACTGTCCTTCGGAATATTTGCGGAAAGCTTTTTGCTTCCCGAAAATAGAGTTTGTAAGCACTATAGCGGACTCCATAGATTCAAACTCTTTGACCAGGGTTTCTTTCTCCGTTGCCCATTTTTTGTTCAAAACTTTACAAGTGTTATCTAAAAATTCTTTTAAATTCCCGTTGTAATCCTTGATAAAGTGTCTGAATGCAAAGTAGCGGACAGTGATTTCGACGTCTCGCATGCGGAAATCCGCTGTTTTAATACCGAGGGCATCTTGTAGGGTTTTGGAATCTTCACTTGCTTTCTCGGCGAAATCGATGAACGAGCCGGGATGCAGAGCTTTTCTTAACTCTTGAGGTGAAAGGGGGACGCTGTTGCTGTTAAGCCGGTGAAATACAGTATACAAAAAGTCTTCATCGGGCCAATTTTTGATGATTACGGCCCTTATGGGCTGCGAGAGAAACGCCGTTAGTTTCTGATTTAAAGAAGGAGTTTCGGTTAAATCCTTGTAGGTTTTACCATTAAGCTCAGTTTCGACTAGTAATTGACTTAAGACCAGAGGCTCGCTTGTTAGTGAAGATGCAGGATCGTGGCAAAACTGGGCTAATGTTAATAGGCGTTGCTTGCCGTCTATCACAATGTATTCGCCTCGTTTGTCTTTCTTTTCCGCCAAAACAATTTGAGGGATTGGTAGTCCCAAGATCAAGGACTCGATGAAACGGCTTTTCCGGCTTTGCCGCCAAGCGTCACGACGTTGAAAGGACGGATCCAAATCTATCGTGCCTCTCCGTAGCTGGAGGACAATGGTTTCTGTTGTCCAATCGCTGGTCCAAGTGACAGCTTGGTGAACCTTTTTTGGGTGTAAATCTTCTTCTGTTTCCGAACTTTCAATTGGAAACAAAAATTCCATGTCATCCGAGTCTTGCTCGGAGGCTGTGTTTTTTTTGGAAGCGGAAATTAAGCGTCTTAATTTAAGGGTTTTAGCCATAGGTAGTGACACGTTTGATTCACAGCTTCAGGTTCTTATCGGTCACGGCGCCTTCGGAGGCTGTGGTAACGGCGCTGGCGTACTTGGCGAGGACGCCGTAGTTGTAGCGCGGCTTGATGCCTTTCCAGGCTTTCTTGCGCTTGGCCAGTTCCTTGGCGCTGACGTCGAGGCGGAGTTCGCGGGTCTCGGCGTCGATGATGATCTTGTCGCCGTTCTTCACGAGGGCGAGCGGGCCGCCGCAGTAAGCTTCAGGCGTGATGTGGCCCACGACGAAGCCGTGCGTGCCGCCGGAGAAGCGTCCATCCGTGATGAGCGCCACGTCTTTGCCTAGGCCCTGGCCCATGATGGCGGACGTGGGGCCAAGCATCTCGCGCATACCGGGGCCGCCTTTCGGTCCTTCGTAGCGGATGACGACGACGTCTCCCTTCTTGATCTTGAGCGCGAGGATGGCGTCCATGGCGTCGTATTCGGAATTGAACACGCGGGCTTTGCCTTCGAAGTGCAGACCTTCCTTGCCGCTGATCTTGGCCACGGAACCTTCCGGCGCGAGGTTGCCGCGCAGGATGACGAGGTGGCTGTCTTTCTTGATCGGGTTATCGAGCGGGCGGAAGATGGTCTGGCCAGCCGGATACGGTTTCACATTGGCGAGCGTCTCGGCCATCGTCTCACCGGTGACGGTGAGGCAATCGCCGTGGAGCAGACCGGCTTCGAGCAAGGTCTTCATGAGCGGGCGGATGCCGCCGATGGCGACGACCTCGGACATGAGGTGCTTGCCGCTGGGCTTCAAGTCCGCGAGCACAGGGACGCGTTTGCCGATGCGGGTGAAGTCATCGATGGTCAGCTTCACACCGGCAGAGTGCGCGATGGCGAGGAGGTGCAGCACGGCGTTCGTGGAACCACCGAGCGCGATGACGACGGTGATGGAGTTCTCAAACGCCTTCTTCGTCATGATGTCGAGCGGGCGGATGCCTTTCTTCAACATGTTCACGACGGCTTCACCGGCGCGGCGGCAGTCATCCATCTTGGCGGGAGAAATAGCGTTTTGCGCGGAGCTGTTCGGCAAGCTCATGCCGAGGGCTTCGATGGCGCTGGCCATGGTGTTCGCCGTATACATGCCGCCGCAGGAGCCAGGTCCGGGGATGGCGCAGGATTCGATCTGCTGGAGTTCCTTGTCATCGATGCGCTTGTTCGCATGGGCACCGATGGCTTCGAACACGGAGACGACGTCGAGCTTGCGCTTCTGGACGTCACCCGTGATGCAGCCGGGGAGAATGGTGCCGCCATAGACGAACACGGCCGCGCGGTTCATGCGGGCCATGGTCATGAGGCACGCGGGCATGTTCTTATCGCAACCGCCGATGGCCACGTAGCCGTCCATGCCCTGGCAACCGACGACGGTTTCCACGGAGTCGGCGATGACTTCGCGGGAGACGAGGGAATACTTCATGCCCTCGGAGCCCATGGAGATACCGTCGGAAATGGTGATGGTGTTGAAGATGATGGCTTTGCCACCGGCCGCGTTCGCACCCTTCTCGGCTTCGAGCGCGAGCTTGTCGATGTGCATGTTACACGGGGTGACCATGCTCCAGGTGGAGGCGATGCCGATGACGGGCTTGGAGAAATCTTCCTGCTTGAAGCCTACAGGGTAGAGCATCGCGCGGCTGGCAGCGCGGTCGGGGCCATCCAGCATGAGGCTGGAGTAAGGACGGATATTATTGCCGGATTTGGACGGACTGGACTTCTTCGTTTTCATTCAGGTGGGTGATATTCAGCAGGAAACAGGGGGAAAGACAAGCAGGGAGAAGTCTGCCGAGAACGGGAAGTGGAGTCAGAGAGAAATAAGGAATACGAGAATAAAGAACAGCAGCATAGCCCCTTCGACAAGGCTGGCTATGGTGAAGATATTGGGAGATTCGACCTGATAGATCGTCCACGAATATTTCAGGAAGAAGAAACGTGTGTGCAGCACACCGTTACGCAGCCCATTTCCGTAATGCAGGGCGAAACCGCAAATACCAAAGAACCAACCGGCGCTGCTTTCTCCATCGGTCACCACGACTATGCCAATACTGGAGATCAGGAGTGCTGCGGCGATAAAATCGAAGATTTGGGCACGGGAGGTGATGGTGGTGAAGGTGTTCTTCCGATCATTAAAACGATACCTTGTGCCGCAACCACAGCAGGTGGGGGGTGACTGGGCGGTATCGACGGCGTCATGGCAGTATTCGCATTCGAAGACGAGCGGCGTCGAGATGATGCTATTGGTCAGGTTATCCATGGACGGGACTAGTTTTGGACTTTTCGCGAAATTCCCTCAAATCCAATAGCGTGCCGTTTTTGGAATAGGTGCCAATTCGCTTGGTTTTTACGGACGGGCAAGATACGGTAGTTAGTGGGCAAGTGAGGGGCTGCGGCAACGAAGTTTTGAGGCAAAGGATACACTATGGCTAAAGCTACTATTCCGAAGAAGAAAGTGATGTTCGAGCTGCAATCACCGGAGGCCAGAGAAGTGCTGCTGGCGGGTGACTTTACCGACTGGGACAAGGAGCCGTTGCCGTTGAAAAAGAGCAAGGACGGGACGTGGCATAAGCAAGTCTCCCTGCCGTGCGGACTGTATGAATACCGGTTCATCGTGGACGGGCAATGGGTGACGGACCCGAAGGCTCAGGAGCGGCATACCAATCCCTTTGGGACAGAGAATGCAGTGGTGCTGGTCTCCGTTGAGGCTGGGCCGACGGCGTAAAAAAGAAGTGTGACTTATCTTTATTTGCCTTGGTGGGGGCAATTTTTGCCATTTCCTTCCAGGGGGTGTGTTGCTGTTTGCGTCTTTTGGCCCTAGGCGCTAGTCTGCTACCTACCAGTGAAGCAGACTAGTGTGCCATCAAGTCGTTGGGATGACGCCCTCAAGATATTTGCGTTTTCACTGATTTACTTTTCGGTGGCGCGGCTCACGTTGCTGCTGACGGCCCCGGAAACCCACGCCAGCCCCATCTACCTCCCGGCGGGCATCGCTTTCAGTTGTCTGCTTATCTTCGGCAAGCGGTTGTGGCCGGGGGTGTTCCTCGGGGCGATGGGATCGAATCTGGTGGCCTTCATGGAGAGTGGAACGGGGGAACTCTTCCAAAATGTCCTGGCTGCATCGATCAACGGCCTGGGCAGCAGCGCGGAGGCGGTGGTGGGGGTGATGTTGATCCGGCGTATCTGCAAGGATCATTTTCTGCCGCAAACGCCCAGGCAACTGGCGGGTTTTCTGGGGGCAGCCGCGTTCGCATGCAGCATCAGCGCCCTCGTCGGCACCATCTCGACCAAGCTGGTATGGGGCGGGGAGTTCTACTGGCTGGAGTTCGCCGGCATCTGGTGGGGTGGCGATCTGTGGGGCGTGATGATCGTGTTGCCGTTGGTGGCGTCCTTGGCGAGTTCCCGGCCTTTGCTCGATACGTATAATCTGCAGGTGTTTGTGAGCCAGGTGGCGATCCTAACGGCGCTATCGGGTTTTTACGCGTATGAGGGGGAGCCGCTATCCTTGCTGGCGGCGCTGGTGATGTTTGCCCTGCTCGTGGGAGGCCCGCTGTGGATGGATTTGCGGTGGTGCACGCTGCATCTGGCCGTGATCTCGGTCTGGCTCATCTTGGGAGCAGTAGATGCGCCCTTGGCTTTGGTGGGCAAGCACCTGGAGCAAAGCATCCTGAAAGTGCAGGTCTTCACCATCGGCGCGAGCGTGGGATGTCTCGCGGTCTATACCTTCCTGCGCCGGGCGCAAGGAGCGGGAGATGACGAGGTAGGTTTGTGGAAACCATCCTTGCTGCCCTTTCGTATCGCCTTGCGGCTGACGACAACAGGTTTGGTGGTGGTCATCGGGCTGTCCATCTACCTGACCGCCGGTGAAAAGGCGGAGGCGCGGCGCGGTCTTTTGCAGCAGACAGAGCGTTTTCGTGACCGGCTGGCCTTCACGTTGACAGAGGCGCACGGGTCACATCGCCGCATGGCTGCCCGCTGGAACGCGATGCGGGGGACCCCGGAGATCTACTGGCGACAAGATGCGCTGAACCATTATCGCGACATGAAGTATGTGCGGGTGATCGAGTGGGTGGATGAGGCGAGCATCGTGCAATGGGTGGAACCGCTGGCGGGGAATGAAAAGGTGCAAGGACTCAACCTGTTGGCCGAGGAGAAGCGCCGCAATGTGATCATGGGTACGCGCAGCCGTAAGACGACCACCGTTTCGGACGTGATCGACCTGGTGCAGGGCGGCAAAGGGTTTCTGGTTTATGAACCGGTTTACAAGGGGGGGGAATTCAACGGGTTCATCGGTTTCGTATTTGCCTGGGATGACTTGATGAAGGAGCTGGCGCATCCGGCGTTTCTTTCTGATTTCCGGCTGGCAGTGAACGAGGGCGGCACCACGGTCTTCGCGAGCAAGGCGGAACCCGGGCGGCTCGTTAACCGCTGGAAGACCAGCGTGCCGCTGACGCTGGCGAACCAGACCTGGTTGATCGAACTGACGCCGCAGCATCAGCGGCTGGTGCTGACGGCGTGGCGCAGTTCACTCTATGTGTTGTTGATCGGCGGAGCATTCTCCGTGCTGACCGGCGTGCTGGCTTATTTCGCGCGGCGTTCCTCGGAGGAGGAGGCCCGGGCGCGGCAAGCCTCGCGGGCCAAGGATGAATTTCTGGCCATCATGAGCCATGAGATCCGGACGCCGATGAACGGCGTCATCGGCATGACGGGCCTGTTGCTGGACAGCCCCCTGAGCCAGCAGCAACGGCGGCATGCCGAACTGGTCCGGTCCAGCGGGGAAAACCTGCTGGGCATCATCAATGACATCCTCGATTTCTCCAAGGTGGAGGCGGGCAAGCTGGAACTGGAGCAGGTGGATTTCGATCTGCGCACATTGATCGAAGAGGTCGCAGAATTGCTGGCGGTGAAGGCGCAGGAGAAAGACGTGGAACTGGTCTGCGACATCGATCCTCTGCTGCCGGTGAATTTCAAAGGGGACCCGGGCCGGATCCGCCAGATACTCATCAATCTGGTGAGCAATGCGGTGAAATTCACGGCCAAGGGGGAAGTGATCCTCCGGGTCCGGATGGAAACGGGCGAGAATGGCCGGATGCGCTTGCGCGTGGATGTCAAAGATACCGGCATCGGCATCCCGGCACAGAAACTGGGGACACTGTTCACGCCTTTCACGCAGGCAGATGCCTCGACGACGCGGCGTTATGGCGGGACCGGCCTGGGATTGTCCATCGTGAAGCGGCTGGTCGAACTCATGAACGGGCAGCTTGGGGTGAACAGCACGGAAGGCGTCGGGTCCAACTTCTGGTTCAGTCTGGATCTGGAGCCGGGAGTGGCCGGGGAGAAGACGGTGAAGTTTGAGCGGCTGTTCCAGGACCGCCGGGCTTTGGTGATCGCACGGGGCGGCACGCAGCGGACCTTCCTGGCAAGTCTGCTGGAGGCATGGGGGTTTGAAGTGGTGACCGCCTTGAACGCCAGGCTGACGCTGGAACTGTTGCGCACGGCACGGAGGGATAAGAAGCCGTATGACCTCGTGCTGGTGGATGGCGAGAGCGAAGACATGCCTATGGTAGAACTGGCCCAACAGGCCAAGCGGGAGGAGGATGGGGCGAGTACGGACATCATCGCTCTGACAACCGTCGCCGGAAAGAAAACGGTGGAGCCGCTCATCGGCGAGGTGTTCTGTGATTCGCTCACGAAACCGGTGAAGCAACTGCCGCTTTATGCCTCGCTCATCTGCCTTTACCGGCCGGACCTAGAGGCCTCCTCCACGGAACTGGTGAAGGTGATGGAGGAGAACAAACTCAAGATGTCCGAGCGCCGTCTGCGTATCCTGGTGGCAGATGACAACGTGGCCAACCAGATGGTGGCGCAGGCCATTCTGGAGCGGTTGGGGCACCGGGCAGATGCCGTGGCCAACGGCCATGAAGCGGTGGAGTCATTGAAAGTCGTGCCTTACGATCTCGTACTGATGGATTGCCAGATGCCGGAAGTGGACGGGTATGAGGCCACGCGAAGAATCCGGGCGAAGGGAGCGGGAGTATTGGATCCGGATATCACCATCATCGCGCTGACGGCCAACGTTACGGGCGGGAACCGGGAGCGTTGCCTGCAGGCGGGGATGAATGATTTTCTTTCGAAACCCATACATCCGCAACAACTTGCGGAAATCATCCAGCGGTGGCAGAATGGGGGGCGTAAAGTCATGGAACCTGTCCCATCATCGCCGGAGCCGTCCACCAACGAGGGCGTGGTATGGGATGAAGCCGAGCTGCGCGAGCGCTACGGGGATGATGATTTTCTGGTGCGCGAGATCTTGGGTGTCTTCATGCAGGACCTGCCTGAGCGGTTGAAGGAGTTGCGCCGGGCGTTGGAGACCAAGGACGCGGTGAATGCGGAACGGCTGGCACACATGATCAAGGGCTCGTCGGCCACCATCGGCAGTCCGGCGATGGTCGCGGTGGCACGGCAGATGGAAGACTTGGTGAAGGATCAACAAATGACGCAGGCGCAGGAAATGATCCCGTCATTGGAGCTGAAGTTCCTCGAGTTAAAGAAGCTGGTAGCGGTGCGGTTGGGCGATACGGAGACGGCGAAGGAATAGCGCGGGGCTTTCTTTCGGCTTCACATTGCGGTTACCTTGGAGGCATTGAACACTCCTGATCTAGGCATCATCGCCACGGCCTGGCTTACCGGGCTGGGGTATGTGCTGGCGGTGTGTCTCCGTTTGCGTCAGGGCAGTTGGACAGTGTGGGCAGTGAGGTGCTGGTTGTTTGGGGCCTGCATGATGCTGGTGCATGTGCTGGTCGCTTTTCATTTTCGCCACCAATGGAGTCATGCGGCCGCAGTCATCGATACGGCGAGGCAGACGAAAGAGTTGATGGGCTGGGAATGGGGCGGAGGCGTGTGGCTCAACTATCTGCTGGTGCTGATCTGGCTGGGCGATGCGTTATGGCTGAATCTGGCGAAGGAGAGTTATCTTACCCGGGCGAAGTGGCTGGGCGTGGTCGTCCAGGGCTATCTGGCGTTCATGTGGTTCAATGCGACGGTGGTGTTTGGAACCATGGGCGCAAAGGTGTTCGGGGTGATAGCAATCGCCGGTTTTATCTGGGTGAAACGGAAGAAGTGAGCCCTACGGTTCTTACTTCACCGGGATCCAGATATCCATTTCCGAGTCTTCCGAGTGGGGGTTGAAGCGTTTATCATAGATCTCCAGATCGGGAGCATCGCGCAGTTCGATTCCTGAGGCGGGGAGCCAAGTGCGGTAGATATAGTTCATCGTGTGGCCGAGCGTGTCCAGTTTGCCGCGATGAGTGAAGACGGCGTAGCGGCCCGCAGGAATCTCCATGGAGGTCATGCCGGAAGGGAGCGTCTCGATGCGGGAGACTTCAGCGCCGGCGATGTAGTAGCATTCATCGGGGCGGTTGCAGCCGCAGCCTTCGGGTGGTTTGGTGCAAACGCCATAAGATGTCTGAGAACTTATGCGATGCGGTATCTCCGAGATGCGAGGGACGTAATCCGACCAGAGCTTGGGGATGACGATGAAGTTGTTGCGGTCGGGTGAAAGGATGGAGATGAACGGGGCGCCCATGCCGACGATGAGCATGCCTTTAGTTTCCTTGAATTGCGGTGTCATGTTGACGCGATGGTTGAGGTGTTGGAGGTAGTCGAGAGTGATCTTGGGTTTGGCGGGGGCGGCATCCATACGCGTGTTTTGCTTGCGGCCTTGACCAGGGGTGATGCCGAACTGGGCTTTGAAAGCGCGGGTGAAGGCTGCTTGAGACTCGAAGCCGGCGGCCAAGGCGATGTCGAGGATGGGCCGGTCCGTCTTCTTTAAGGCTTCCAAGGCGAGGTAGAGGCGGCGACGGCGGATGTAGCCTTTGGTGGTGTCACCGACGATGGCGTGAAAGACGGTCTGAAAATGCCACATCGAGTAACCGGCGTGGCGGGCGATGGCCTCGACCGTCAGCTCTTCATCCAGCCGGTCTTCGATGAAATCGATGGCGCGCTGGATGCGTTCAAGGTGATCGATGCGATTCACGTGAGGGAAGGTAGGGGAAGGCGTGGCTGGGGTGTTTGATTGTTTGTGCGAAAGTGGGGCATTCTCGCGAATTATGACAAGAGCAATTTGAACGCCGTCTTTGCTTAGGTGTGTTGCTGCGGGCGAGGACGCACCGCGCTCCAAAGAAAAAAAGGCCGGAGCATTGCGGCTCCGGCCTGGTGAGAATCAGCTATATCACGCTTACCACTTCAACGCCTGCAGGCGGCGGGCGACTTCTTCGGCGTTCGCGCGGCTGTTGAAGGACGAGATGCGGAAGTAGCCTTCGCCCTTGGAGCCGAAACCGCTGCCCGGGGTGATGACGACGTTCGCTTCGTTCAGGATCTTGTCGAAGGCCTGCCAGCTCGTGTAGCCCTTCGGCGTGGCGACCCAGATATACGGCGCATTCACACCGCCATAGACGGCGAGACCAGCCTGCTCGGCGGCGGAGCGGAGAATCTTGGCATTGCCCATGTAATGCTCGATGAGAGCCTTCACCTCGGCCTTGCCTTCAGTGGAGTAAAGCGCTTCGGCAGCGCGCTGAACGATGTAGCTCACACCGTTGAACTTCGTGCTCATGCGGCGATTCCACAGCGGGTGCAAGGGCTTGTATTCACCGGAACCAGTCGCGGCGAGCAAAGTCTTCGGAACCACGGTGAACGCGCAACGCGTGCCGGTGAAACCACCGTTCTTCGAGAAGCTGCGGAACTCGATGGCGCATTCGCGCGCACCGGGGATCTCGTAGATGGAGTGCGGCAACGACGGGTCGGAGATGTACGCCTCGTAGGCGGCATCATAGAGGATGATGGCCTTGTTCGCCAAGGCATACTTCACCCACGCTTCGAGCTGCGCCTTCGTGGCGGCGGCACCTGTCGGGTTGTTCGGCGAGCAGAGATAGATGACGTCCGCTTTTTCCTTCGGCGGTTCCGGGATGAAACCGTTCTGCGGGGTGCAGGGCAGGTAAACCAGCCCGGCATACGCACCGGATTCATCGGCATCACCGGTGTGACCGGCCATCACGTTCGTATCTACATAAACGGGATACACGGGATCGGAGATGGCGATCTTGTTGTTGTGGCCGAGGACATCGAGGATGCCGCCGCAATCACACTTGGAGCCGTCCGAGACAAAGACTTCGTCATCGGCCACGTCCAGGCCGTGATCGCGGTAGTCGTTCTGGGCGATGGCTTTGCGCAGGAATTCATAACCCTGTTCCGGACCGTAGCCACGGAAGGAGGAGCGGGTAGCCATCTCGTCCACGGAGGCGTGGAGCGCTTTAACCACCGAAGGAGGCAGGGGCTCGGTGACGTCACCGATGCCGCAGCGGATGAGGCGCTTGGCGGCTTCCGCATTGCCATCGGTAAAGACTTTCACGCGGCGGGCGATCTCGGGGAACAGATAGCCGGCCTTCAGTTTCAAATAGTTGTCGTTCAGATATGCCATATCAGGTCGCTTTCAAAACCAAACAATTAAGCCGCGAAAGATAGGGAAGGGCGGGACGGGACGCAAGAGCGGGGGAAGGGCGGGTTTTAAGCTCAAAGTTCAAAACTCAAAGCTCAAAAATCATTTAAGAGCGCGTTTGCCCAGGCGGTAGATTAGACAGGCGGCGATCAAGGGGAGGAGAAAGCCGTATAAAAGGAAGAAATTCTCAGGCAAATCATCATCCAGATTTATCGTTACCGAGATCCAAGCCAGCAGGAAAAAGAAACAGGTCGCGGCCCAGAAATGGCGGTCGGCAGGCCAGAGCGCGCCCTCGGCCATGGGGTGGATTTCATGATCGGCTGCCCATTTGGTTTCGAGTCGCCGATAAATCCAATACGAGATTGGCACGAAGAACAGGAATGTGATGGAGAGAAACGTTGCGTAAAAATCTTCCGGCACAAACAGGCCAACGATATCAAAGAGGAGGGAGATGGCGCAGAAAAGGCAGATCAGCATTGCCAGACGGTCGGTAATGCCGTTCGGATGGCAGAGAGCGCGACGCGTCCAGATGGCGCTGGTGATCGCTATACCCAAGATCATGATGACCCGAATCAGCGGGTCGTAGGTGTCGAGAATCAAAAACGGAGCCAAGCCATTGTCCAGGTAGGTTTGCATTTGGGACCACCATTGGCTTATCGCCGGACCGGCTTCGCTCAACATCCACGAAATGAGGCCATACCAAACTATCAACGCAGCAAACGTCGTCAGCACGCGAATAAGATTGCGCGGTGGCAAGGTCGGTGTGACTGGTTGGACAGATTCCACTTCAGTTCGAGAATATGATGAAACTGGCGGCCAGACAATGGGAAGATTTGCCGCGGGCTGTGTCCTGCGAAATCATTTGAGCGGTAATGGTCAAACTGACTTCACTGATTTAGCTCCTGCTGAAGAGAAACAGGATGGCACTAGTGAAAATCAGCAACTGCAGCACATGAATCAAACGCAGCCGGTTGCAGTTTGTGGTCAGATCCTCATCGGCCAGCGGGAGATAACTCCTTCGCCATAGAAAGCGAAGAAATGCGCTCATGGCGGCAGGCGAGTTGCCGACGATCAAGGTTGGGCAGCCAAGTTCCGTCCAGACGGAGGCATGTCGATCGCGCAGTTTGTTCAAAGTGCGTCCGGTCAGAATGAATCCAGCCAATGTATTCAGCATCAAGCAACCGAACAAAATAGGGAGCAACAACTCCATGTCATTAAGGTTTCGGGTTTAGCCGGGAAAATCAAGCAAGAGCATGAACAGATGATGTTTTGCCTAAAAGGTGAAATTTTGTGCCGATGTAGCCGATATAGCCGATATAGGGGTAACGTTGAGTCATTGAACATGCCATTCTCGCGGGCATGGAGACGGAATGCAGAGAGCCGGATCGGGTGATCCGAGAGGAGCAGCCAGCGCTACTGGGGCGCAGCGAGTTCGAGGCGGCTGAGGGTGGCGTTGGTGCCTTCCTGACGCTGCACATAGAGCACGGGTTTGCCTTTGATCGAGAGCAAGCTGGGGGAGGAGGCGAGGAAACTCATGTTGCCTGTGATGGGCGCGGGTGCGGCGGTCCATTCGAGGAGGTTGGTGGACTGGATAAGGCCGACGCGCCATTCGGATTGCCCACCGGGACGCGCCACATAGCCTTCACCCGCCGCGTAGTAAACATGGCCTTCCTTCAGCACCTGGCTGATGCGGCCAAAGCCGGTGGCATACCATCGGTTCGTATCGCCCGAGGGTTGGAGCACTGGACGGGAATGTTTTTGCAAGGCCGTGAGCGAATTGCCGTAAGCTACGCCCAAGGCCGTTTTACCGCCCTCATAACTGGCATAGAAAAGATGCCAGGTCGCGCCTTCCCGATAGAGCACGGGCGCACCGAGATGGTGCTTGTCCCAGGCGTTCGGGGTGGGGCGGAGGATGGGATTGGTGGGGAGCGGCAGGAAGGTCTGGCCATTGGTGGAAGTGGCCGCGCAGATGGTGCCCTGAAGTTCGCCCATGCCTTGATAGACGTAGAACCAGGTGCCTTGATCCTGATAGACGGAACCGAGGGTGATGCGGTCCAGTGCCTTATGATACCCGGCTTGCGGGATGATGAGGACATTATCCTGTTTCAGGAAACCGCGGCCTTCGTAGTGCGTGCGAAATTCCAGCGGCTGCTCGCTGGTGCAGCGGAACCCGACCTCAAAGGTCCGATAGGTATTGGGGGCTGGGAAATCGCCGCGCTTCACGCCGATGATGACGAGGGAGATGCCGCTGTTCCGGGCGACATCCACGTAGCCCAAGGTTTCGCCAGCGGGCTCGGTTTTATCGGTCTGGAGCTGGAAAAAGGCGCGGTAATCACCGCCGGGGAATTTGCGATACGGCCCATAAACCATGTGGCCGCGACCACCGCGCGCTATCCAGCCATCGCCGTCCCGCTGACCGACGGCGTGGCCGTTAGCAAACTCGGATTCATAGTTCCACCGGATGATGCCGTGGGGGAAAGCTTTCTGGCCGGGCTGCCAAGTTTGGCCATCGGGGGTGGTGAGCCAACGGAGATTGGACCGGAGAACGGGCACGGCTTCAGTGCCACCAGGTTCAGAATTGAAGCTGGCCGCGCGAATGCCGGAACCATCCGGCATCACCCAGGGCAAACTCCAGGAGGCATCGGGCAGGGGGCTATCATGAACGATGCGCCAACGGGTTGGCTGGGTCCAAGCATCCTGCAGCGAGAGTGGTCGCAGGAATTTCTCCCAACCTTGCCACCCGGCGAAACCGACCGCGCCGAGCAGGAGCAAACCGACGAGAACCGGAAGGGGATTTCGACGAGGCGCGGCGGGTTCTGCGGGTTCAGGCGCGGGCGGTATGATGGTTTGGGTGGCCGAAGCTCCGCGCGCCGGGAGACCGAGCCACATGGCGATGTCTGCCACGCTTTGGGGACGTTGCGCGGGGTCTTTCGACAGGCAGGCCATGATGAGGGAAACGACGTCATCGGGAACCGGGTTCTCGATGGCAAGTTCCCACAGACGGTCGCGCAAGGGAGGAGCAGGCGTGTCCAGCACCTGTCCCAAGATGTCGCCTTTGTGAAAAGGCGGTTTGCTGGAAAGCAGTTCGTAGAGCGTGGCACCGAGGGCGTAGATGTCATCCGTGACGCTGGGCGGGCGGCCCTGCATCTGTTGCGGGCTCATGTGGGTGAGCGTGCCGCTGGTGGCATGAGGGAGGGCTTCGCGCTGCGCGGAATCACTGATGACCGCGGCGATGCCGAAGTCCGCGAGTTTCAGGCGGCTCCGGGCATCGAGCATCATGTTCGCGGGCTTGAGGTCGCGATGGATGACGCCTTCCTCATGGGCGTATTGGAGCGCCTCGCAGAGTTGCTGGACGAGCGGGCGCAGGTAATCCCAGGCAAAGACGCCATGGGGCTGTTCGGCGCGGAGGTGATGCAGGTTCTGCCCGCTGATGTATTCCATCGAGATGAAGGAGGCTTCATCGGGCGACTCGAACAGATCGTGGATGCGGATGATGTTGGAATGCGTGAGGCGATGGCTCTTGAGGGTCTCGCGCCGCATATCCTGCAGGGCGACGGAATCGCCGCGAATCTTGGGCGGGAGGAATTTGAGGGCCACCTGTTCGCCAAGGCGCGAATCCAGGGCGAGCCAGACCTCGCCCATGCCGCCCTGGCCAAGCACGCGTTGCAATTGATAACGGCCGCCGCCCACAAGCAGGCCGGCATGCAAGCCGGAACCGGGGGTGGCAGACATATCCATGACCGGGACTCTAAAAGGAGCAGATGGGGGATTGCCAGCGGTTTCGGTTCGGGATTAGTATGGCCGCAACACCAAAGAGCATTCATCCCATGAGCACGACCACGAATGTCATCGAGTTGAAACCGGCCACGTTGCGCGTGGAGGCAACGTATCGCGACGACACGCAGCGGTACGAATTCGAGGGCAAGGAGGTGGTGATCGGGCGGCCCAATCCCTATCTGCCGCCGACGCTGGACCTTTCCGAAGACATCCTGGTATCCCGCACGCATGCGCGCATCTGGGTGAATGCGGACGGTTACTGGATCGAGGATCTGGTGAGCAAGCATGGGACTTATGTGAACGGGGGCCGGCTGACGTTGAAGCGGCAGTTGAACCCGGGAGATTTTGTGCAGATCGGCGAGACGACCTTGAAGATATTGTGTCCGGCTCCGACGAAGAAAGCGGTCCCGGCCAAGCCGCTGGATGATGAGGACAATATCAGCGTTGATTCGGCCATGGCCGTGGAGGAGGCCCACCTAGGGAAAGTGGCGGCCGATGCCACCGGCCAAGCCGATTCGCAACTGGAACTGCTGCTGGAGCTGCCTTTGAAGCTGGCGAGCCAGACGAACATGGCCAGCCTGTCAAAGTATGTGGTGAACCAACTGCCCAAGCTGATCCCGGGAGTTGAGCGGACGGCGATGTTGCTGATCAACAATGATACCGCGGAGCTGACGGTCGCGGCGTCCTTGCCGTCGGATGACCCGCCGGTGAGCCGGACGCTGGCCTTGCGTGCGGTGAAGGAAGGGCGGGCGCTGATCTGGCGGCGGGTGATTGATGGGGTTGAGAGCCAGTCCATCCGGCGGCTGGAGATGAAGGTGGGAATGTATGCGCCGCTGGTGTGGGGCGACCGCACGCTGGGGGTCATCTGCGTGGACAACCCGAAGCGGGATTGCCGGTTCACGGAAAAGGATTTGCGGATGCTGATGACGGTGGCGGCCTACACGGCAATGGCGGTGGCCTATAACCGTTTGAAAGAGGCGTTGTAGAAAACACGAAAAGTCAGCGCCGCCATTTACGCCAGGCGGACCACAGGGTGCCGAAGACAAGGCTGTTGGTGATGATGAGCAAGAGGTTCAGCCCGGGTGTCACTTCACTGAACCAGAGGTGGCGCAGCAGGATGCGCGGGAGGTTCAAAGCCTGTTGGAGATAGGTAATGCCGATGACGACGGGCGAGAGGTCGAGCAGTTTTGGCGGGAAGTGGGCGAAGAGGAAAACGATGCTATCAAGGATGAGCAAGAGCAGGTAGTGCAGGGCGGCATAGAGCGAAACACGCGGCAGCCATCTGCGCCAGCCCTCACGTTGCACGGAATCCGCCGCCACTTATTTGCTTTCTGCCTTGGCTTTTTTCTCCGGTTTTGGAGCGGAGATTTTTTGAGTCTTCGTCCTGTCGCGGTTGAACCAGGAGAAAGAGAAGATTTTTATGCCTTGGGCCTGGCCGGTGCGCTGGTCGTACACGGTGTTGTCTTTCGCATCACCGTATTCTTTGGGAGCGGCAGGATTCACCAGTTGGAGCGGGTTGTCGGTCTTGGAAACTTGGGGCAGGACACCGCTGTAAACACCCTTCTCAGTCTTGATCTCGTTGGGCTTGAGCGGCACGGGCGGAGTTTGCTTCAAGGACTGCACGGCCTTGAGGGACACGCTGCCTTCCGTCACGGGCGGGGTGGCGAGTTCCACGGCATTGGTCACCGCCGGTTTGGGCTTGGCCGGGTCAGTTTGAGCCCAACCACTGATGGCGGACAATCCCAGCACGACAATCAGAATGGTTTTCATAAGCGGCTGCACCACTAATAAACCTCCGTCAGAATTGACTTGCTGTCAAAGCCCGAAAATGGCCGCGACCTTGCTGAATGCACGCCGTTTAACCTGATTCCAGCGAGAACGAATCTCAGTCTCGTGAAATCGCAATTTTTCCGAGGTTTACGACCAGAAACTCGTGGCTGTGAGGTGACGTATGTGGTTCATTTCCTGCAACGAATCATGGGCGCAACACCTTCACCTCATCCAGCCAAAGCGGACTCCACCTGCCTTATCGAGACCGTGGCGCAGGAGATGCAGAAGGATGCTGCCTTGGAAGCGGTGCAGGTGCACCGGGACAAGGAGATAGTCTCGGTGGCGACCATGGGCCGTCATGATGTCGCGGCCTTGGATGTCAGTCTGAGCCAGCGGTTGCAAGACCTCCGCGAAACGCCGGCGGATCCGCCGTGTCATCTGCTGCAAGGCGGCGCGAGTTGCGCCGGGTGCCCCTCGGAGAAGACCTCCGGCACGCAACCCGGACTGACAGTCACACATCAGGCGGATACGACGACCATCTCCCGCATCACCTGTCCGACCGCACCCAGCTTCTGGCGCTGGCATGATCTGCCGTTCCCCAAGATCGTTCCGCGTACCGTAGAGGTTCCCCAAGATGAGCATGGCGAGAACGAGTGGAAACTTCAATTGGTGGCCGCCTCGGTTTGCGGCGTATTCGGCATGGCCGGTCATTTCATCGCGCACCCCACCTGGTCGCTGGCCTGCTTTGTCATCTCGTATCTCGCCGGTGGCTGGTATGCGCTCGAGGAAGTGCTGGAGAACCTGCGCAAGGGCGTGCTGGATGTACACTTTCTGATGCTTGCCGTCGCCGCGGGCAGTGCCGCCATCGGTGGCTGGGAGGAAGGGGCCACGTTGCTTTTCCTGTTCTCCCTCTCGGGTGCTTTGGAGCATTATGCCTTGGGCCGGACGCAGAGAGAGATCCGCTCGCTCTTCAAGGATGCGCCCAAGACCGCCACCGTCTTGCGCACCGATGGCCACGAAGAGATCGTGCCGGTGGAGTCATTGCAGGTGGGGCTGCGTTTACTGGTAAAACCGGGGGAAGCATTTCCTGTCGATGGCGAGATCCGCAAAGGCACCACGGCGAGTGATGAATCCAACCTGACGGGCGAGGCGATCCCGGTGGAGAAGCAGATCGGCGACACGGTTTTCGCCGGGACCATCAACATGTGGGGGGCGGTGGAGGTCATCGTCACCAAGCCGGCGGGGCAAAGTGCGTTGCAACGAATCATCCACCTCATCCGTGAGGCCCAGCAGCAACGGGCGCCTTCGCAGAATTTCACGGACAAGTTCGGCACCCGCTACACTTATGGTGTGCTGGGGATGTCGCTCGCGATGTTCTTTGTCTGGTGGCTGGGTTTTCAATTGCCCGCCTTTGCTTCCACGGTGGAAACAAAGAGTGCCTTCTATCGCACCATGAGCCTGCTGGTCGTGGCGTCTCCCTGTGCGCTCGTGCTTTCAATCCCCTCGGCCATCCTCGCGGCCATCGCGTGGGCGGCGAAGCGCGGCATCCTTTTCCGCGGCGGGGCGGCGGTGGAGAAACTGGCGGAGATCCAAGTCGTAGCGTTGGACAAGACCGGCACCCTGACCACGGGCGATCTGAAAGTGGATCGCATCGAATCCTTTCCGGCCGGGCGCGAACGCGAAGTGGCCGAGCTTGCCTGGCAGCTGGAACGTCTTTCCACGCATCCGCTGGCGCGCGCAATAACGCATCATGGCAAACAACAGGGTTTCCAGCAGGTGGAAGTGCCTGGGTTTGAGTCGGTGACCGGCCAAGGCTTGAAGGGCAGGGTGGCCGGGCGGGAAGCGCTGGTCGGAAAACGCGAGTGGGTGATGGCAGGCGAGGCCCCGGCATCTGCGTTGCCAGAGCATGATGTGGGCACTTCGGAGGTCTGGGTGCGGGCCGGGACTTTAGTTGGACGGCTGGTCTTGCGTGATGAGATCCGCCCGCAATCGGCGCATGTCATCCAGCAACTGAATGCGCTCGGCATGCACCCGGTGGTGCTCACGGGTGATCGCAAAGCGGCAGCGGAAAAGCTCGTTGGCACATTGGGTGAAATCGAGATCCGGGCGGAACTGAGTCCCGAACAGAAAGTAGAAGCGATCGCAGGCTTCAACCAGCAAGGCCGGAAAGCAGCCATGGTAGGTGATGGTGTGAATGATGCTCCCTGTCTGGCGGCAGCGCATGTCGGCATCGCCATGGGGGCGCGCGGTTCGGATGCCGCGCTGGAGCAGGCGGACATCGTGCTGATGCACGACCGGTTGGAAAATGTGCTGACCGCCTGCCAGTTGAGCCGCCGGGCCAAGGCCATCATCAAGCAGAACCTTTTCATCTCGCTGGGCACCGTGGTGGTGCTGGTTGCCTTTGCCCTGTCCGGCACCATTCCTTTGACCTTGGCGGTGGTCGGGCATGAGGGCAGCACTGTGGTGGTGGTGCTGAACAGTCTCCGGCTGCTGTTTGGCAGGAACTCACCCTGAGGGCGGTGTTCGTGGTTTGTTTACACTCGACATGAGGTCACATTGCTATAGTCGTTTGCTGGTGAACCGTGGTGGTTCTACACCTCAGGCATGATGGACCTACTCAAATCGTGGAAGACTTTACTGCCGCAGCCCGGGACGGAACGTAAAGTGTTCCTGCTGGGGTTTTGTGTCGCGCTGATATTTGCCCTCTACACGCAACATCTCTGGGAGGATTACTACATCACCTACCGGGCGAGCAAGAATCTGGCCACGGGCAAGGGGTTGGTATTCACCGAGGGGCAGCGTGTGCATACGTTCACTTCGCCGCTGGGGGTGCTTCTGCCGGCGGTGTGCAGCATGCTGACCCTGAACCAGAGCGACACGGTGGCGATCTGGCTTTTCCGGCTGCTGGCCGGCACTTTCCTTGGGCTCGCGAATGTGATCTTTTATCGCCTGGCCAACCAGGCCGGGTGGGGGCGATGGCCCCAGTTTCTCCTGGCAGGCATGTTCGCTTTTGACGCCAAAACGGTGGACTACAGCATCAACGGGATGGAGACGTCGTTCCTCTTGTTTTTTCTCGTGCTGACCCTGTATGCCCTGATCCAGGAAGGGAAAGACGCCTGGCGAATGTTGGGTTTGGCCTGGGCCGGATTGATGTGGAGCCGCCCGGACGCCTTCATATACATCGGTGCCACGGCGATCTTCTATGCCCTGTTCAAGCACGGCCGGAACTGGAAAAAACTGTATGATGAGCAGTTCCTTTCGTTTCTGAAAGCCGGCGGCCTGACGACCTGTCTTTATCTTCCTTGGTTGCTCTGGGCGTGGAGTTACTATGGGTCGCCGATCCCCAACACCATCATTGCCAAAGGGCTGGACCGCCATCATATCGAACTGATCGCTTATCTGCGGGCGGCGGTGGTGTTTCCCCTCAAGATCATCTATGAAAATACCAGTCTGCAGGCCACCTTCGCGCCAGCGTATCACGGTTTCGGCAGTTGGCCGGAAGCGGGCAAGCTGTTTTGGCGGTGGGTGCCCTTGATTCCGGCCTGCTACTGGGTGTTTCCCCGCGGTCATGCCCTGGCGCGTGGCTGTTCCGTGGCCTTTGTTATCGGGCATTACTATCTTACGCGTGTCTCGCCCATCGCTTACTCTTGGTATTTGCCGCCGGTGATGCTGCTTGGGCTGGTGCCTCTGGCGGATGCCGTACACCGGCTTTTGGGTTGGCTGGCAACGGCCTCCAGTCAGCGCTTTCAACAGGTGGCGATCAAAGCAACGGTGGGGCTGCTGATCGTGGCTCAATTATGCACGTTGCTCCTGTTGGCCTTGCAGGTCAGGGCGCAGCAGCGTCTGGTGGAGATCGGCTTGCGCAAGCAGATCGGGCTCTGGCTGCGGGAGAACGCGGCCAGTCCGGCAGATACGGTGTTCCTCGAGCCCCTGGGTTATATCGGTTACTTTTCCCAGTTAAAGATGCTGGACTGGCCCGGCCTGTCATCCCCTGAGGTCATCGCCGCCCGCCGTCAGACTGGCTATCTGAGCTATATGGACCTGCGACTCCTGGAAGTGCTGCAACCTGATTGGGTAGTGCTGCGGCCAATGGAATACGAGGGTGAGCTGGTCCGGTCCGGTTCGTTTCTGGCCCGCCATTATCAGGTGGCCAAAGTTTTTGACATATCCAAGGAAGTGAAGGAATGCCCGCTGCGCTATGGCCGGCGTTACCTGGAGTTCGACCAGCATTTCACAGTGTTCAAAAGGATTGGGCCACGGAGCAAAGAGGCTGCATTGCCAGTTCCATCCCCGTGAGCGATGCAGTAATCTGGTGAGCATGAAACGTCGCTTGGCATACTTGAGCCTGACCGGGCTGCTGCTGGTCGGAGCTGTTTTCTCGTGGCGTCATTTTCGCGCTCCGGAAACGGTCCATAAGGGGCGCACGGTCAGCGAGTGGCTGCGCATCGTGGCCGATCCCAAATCCGATGTGCTGCTGCGTGACGAGGCAGAGAGCGCCTTCATCGCCCTCGGCACGAACTCCCTGCCAGTCCTCACGAACAGGCTTTTCACTGCGGAGACGTTGTATTCGCGCTGGCGGCACGAAGGGGGTGAGAAATGGCCGGCCATCATCCGTGACCGTTTGCCGGATGCGTTGCCGGCCGCACTCTGGCGGCGGGCGGCGGCGAAACAACTCACCTTGCTCGGCAGTGAGGCGGCGACGACCAGTCCTTTGCTCGCTGCCGCCTTGGCGGACCCGGACCGTGTCGTGCGAGGGTATTGCTACAACCTGCTCAACCGGATGCGCGCTCCGGCGGATGTCATCGTCCCCGGCTTGCTCGTCGCCCTGCGCAGTCCCGATCCCGCCATCCGTGTCTTTGGGGCCGGTGAACTGGGCTTCATCGGTCCCGAAGCCAAGGCAGGTGTGCCTGTGCTTATCGTTGCTTTGGGGGATCAGGATGAATCTGTCCGCCTGAATGCCATCATCGCGTTGGGCCGCATCGGTCCCGCTGCGCTGCCTTCCCTTCCGGCATTGCGTGAACTCCTCAAGAATCCGAAACCGGAAGTCCGCCTGAATGCGGCAACGACCCTGACCCGGCTTGACATCACGGAGGCAAAGTTCTCAGTGCCGGTGCTCGCTGCGCTCCTGAAGCATGAGGATCAGTCCATGATCGAGGTCGCCCTGCGCCAGCTCAGTGACCTGGGCCCGCATGCCGCCGCTGCCGTGCCGCAAGTGGAAGCTCTGCTTGATCACCCGGATAATACGCTGCGCCGTCTCGCCGAGGAAGCCCTCAGCCGCATGGACAAAGGCGGGACCAGCTTATAGTTTTATCGGTATCGTGAAAAACATCGCAGCCATTCAGAAGACGTTTGTCGGGTGGTGTGGCATGGTCAAGCAGCAGCGGATGGCAATCACTGCGGTTTTGCTGACGTTGCAAGCTTGTCTTCACGGTGCCGAACTTCAGACTCTCTCCGCTGAGAGATTTCACCTTGGCGTCGAAGGCTTTCCCGAATGGGAAGAATTCGCAAACAGCAAACCCCAGGGCCGCCGTCTCGATCTCACCTTCACCGCACAGGCAATCACTAACAGTCACACGCTTTTCCTTCGCCAACGCGATGTGAAGAGCACCTGGCAGGTGCAGGTGAACGGCAAGCGCCTTGGCAACTTGGTTGCGCAAGAGACCCCGCTTATCGCTCATTTCGAGGTGCCACCTGGCCTGGTCCGAGATGGCACAAACACATTGAGCATCGTGCCGCCCACGGCCACTGATGATGTCGAGGTCAGTGATATCCGGCTGGCTGTTGGTCCACCGGCCGGGGTCTTGAATCAAGGAAGTCTTAATCTGGCCGTCACTGAGGCTCCCGGCAACCAGCCCATCCCTTGCCGCATCACCATCACGGATGCCAGTGGTGCTCTCGCTGCTCTGGTACCTCTGAACGGGACGAATACCAACTCCCTCGCCGCGAGCACCCGCCCCGGCGTGATCTACACCCGTGATGGCCATGCCAGCATCGGCCTCCTGCCGGGTGACTACACAGTCTATGCCTCGCGGGGTATGGAATACAGCGTGGCTACGCAACAAGTCAGCATCGCCCGCAGTGGAACTCAAACTGTGAACCTCGTCATCCGGCGCGAGGTGAACACCAAGGGCTGGGTCGCCGCCGATACCCATATCCACACCCGCACCTACAGCGGCCATGGCGATGCCTCCCTCGATGAACGCATGCTGACTATCGCTGGCGAGGGCATTGAACTCGCCGTCGCCACCGACCACAATCATCACGCGGATTATTCCGAGGCCGCCATCCGCACTAAACTGCAACAACACTTCACTTCTGTTATCGGCAACGAGGTCACCACGAAGAACGGCCACTTCAACGCCTTCCCCGTCGCCAGCGGGAGCACCGTGGCTGATTTCAAGATCACGGATTGGAATGAACTGATCAAGGGCATACGCGCCACGCCTGGCGTGCAGGTCATCACGCTGAATCATCCGCGCGATCTCCACAGCGGCTTTATCCCGCTCGGGCCGACGAATTTCAACCCCGTCACCGGCCAGCACCTGCGGCTGACCAACGAAGTTTTCGACGCTTTGGAAGTCATCACTTCCGGCGCGATGCAGTCGGACATTTACCTGCTCTACCGCGACTGGTTTGCGCTGCTGAACCGCGGCCACCGCATCATGTCCGTGGGCTCCAGTGATACGCATGATGTGAGCCGGTTCATCCTCGGCCAGGGCCGGACCTATCTCGCCGCACCAGATGACGACGCGGCCCGCATCGACGTAAATGCGGCTTGTCGCAGCCTGAAAACTGGCCGTGCTTCCGTGAGTCTCGGCCTGTTCGCGGATATGGATGTCGCGCAGAAGTTTCACCTCGGCGATCTCGCTACGAACCTCACGGATGAATTCATCGTGACCGTTCACGCGGATTCCCCCTCATGGACATGGGTGCAAAAGGTCGAACTGTTTGCCAACGGCGTGAAGATCCGCGAGACCGATTATCTGCAACCGCGCGTGCGCTTGCGTCGCAGTTCGGGTTTTGTGCTGAACCGGCCGTTTCACGATGTCTATCTCGTCGGCCTGGCCACCGGGCCTGGCATCACCGCGCCTTTTGCCGAAACGCCCAAACCTTACCAGCCTAGCTCCAAGACCTTCACCCCCAAAGTCCTCGCTTCCACCAATCCCATCTGGGTGGATGGCGATGGGGATGGCAAATACACCTCACCGCGCGGCTACGCGGAACAACTCGTGAAAGACTACGGCACCAATCCCGAGCGCCTGCTACTCGCACTGGCTCCCTACGATGAAGCCATCATCACTCAAACGCTCGCTCTCTGCCATGAACTTGGAGTAGATTTGGGCAAACCGGAGTTCTTGGCGGCGATGAGATCGGCCAGTATCAAACTGCAGAACGCCTTCACTCGCTATCAGTCTTCGGTTTCTGGAAAATGACCAGCCAACCTGCTGAGCAATCTATGACAATCGCCTGCCGATTTTCAGATGTGAGCATCAAGATGCGGTATCTGCTGGCCTTGTTGTTATTGGGCTCACCGCTTGGTGGCCAAGCTCAAACACCGGAGGAAGTCTTCGCCTCGAAAGCCGATGTCTGGACGGAGCAGGCATTGAAACTCCCGGCTGGCCCCAGCTACGAATTCTTTGCTTCGCTCCTGCCGCCTCCGCGTTACGTCAATGCGGATTTCCGGGATTACCCCATCGTCCTCAGCGCCCCGGGCAGTCCGGCCAAGGCCCGGCTGATCTCCAATGGCAGCGGCTTGAACCTGCGCGGTGGCACTCGTAGCTGGCATGACATCGGCACACCGCTCACCTTCCGTCTCGGTATCGATGAATTGCGCTTCGGTGAATACCCCGATCGGCTCACCGGTCCGCGCTATGCCGAAGGTTACCTGCCGGTCGTGCAGCTGGATTACGCCCACGGCGAAGCCGTTTACCGGCAGGAAGCATTTGCCAGTGTAGATCCGGCTCTCGCCACCAATGGGGTCGTGCTGGTGCGCTTCTCCCTCGCGGCTGGCATGACCGGAACCATCTCGGCGCAAGTGGACTCCGGCAGCGCGTTGACACTCAAAGACGGCAGTCTGCGCGACGCGGAGAACCGCAGCGTGATCTGGTGCGATCCGGCCTGGAAATGGACCCGGCAACGTCTGACCATCACCTTGCAGGCCGGACAGTCTGCCACCCTCGCGGTTCCGTTGCAGCCCATGGATGCCGCCTTTCCTCATCCTCTGCGCCAGGGCGGCTATGACCGCCAGCGCCAGCTCTGTGTCGGACAATGGCAACAACTGGTTCAACGCGGCACGCGCTTCGAAGTGCCGGAAGCCCGGGTCAATGATGCGGCCCGCGCTTTGGTCATCGGCAATTTCATGCTGCTGAAAGGAGACCGGATGCACTACAGCGCAGGGAACCAGTATGACCAGCTTTACGAAGCCGAAGGCAGCGACGCCGCGCGCGCCATGCTGCTCTATGGTTACACCAATGAAGTCCGGCGCATGATCGTGCCGTTGCTCGACTTCACCCGCAAAGGCCTCGAATACCATCAGGCCGGTCACAAGCTGCAACTGCTTGTGCATTATTACCGCGTCACCGGGGATCGCGCTTTCTTGCGCGAGATGCAGCCGCGCTGGGAAAAGGAACTGGCATTGATCCTCAAAGGCCGCACCAACGAGCATGGCCTCTTCCCGCGCGAACGCTATTGCGGCGACGTTCCCACACCGATCTACTCGCTTAATTCCAACGCCAAATGCTGGCGTGCCTTGCGAGATTTCGCCGCCGTGCTGACGGAGACCGGTGAACCGGACCGGGCCCGGGAATGCCTGGCCGTGGCGGTCGAATTCCGCCAGCGCATTCTTGCGGCGGTGGATAAAAGCGAACGCAAGGATGTCGCCCCCGCTTTCATACCCATCGCCTTGCTGGGCGAGGAAACGCCTTATGCTCCCATCACCAGCACCAAGATCGGGAGCTACTGGAATCTCATGGCGAATTACGTCATCGGCACGGAAATCTTCGGACTGAACAGCGAGCGCGAGACAGCGCTGGTGAACTACCTGCAGCAACAGGGCGGGCTGTGCCTCGGCATGACACGCTCGCGTCCCAGCCCCAGCTTCTGGACCGGCATGGACAGCGTCAACCCGCTGTACGGATTGCGTTACGTCCTGACCTTGTTGCGCCGCGATGAGCCGGACCGGGCACTGGCCAGCTTTTACGGCATGCTTGCCCAGGGCTTCACGCGTGACACGTTCATCACCGGGGAAGGTTCTTCTTTGCGTTCACTCGATGAACATGGCCGCCTCTTCTACTGCCCGCCCAACAGTGCCGGGAACGCCCACTTTATGTGGATGCTGCGCACCTTGCTCGTGCAGGATTGGGACCTGAACGAAGACGGGCGCCCGGATACTCTTCGCCTGTTGTTTGCCACGCCGCGCCCCTGGTTGGAGGACGGCAAACGCATCGTCATAGAACGTGCCCCGACTGAATTCGGAGAGGTCTCATTGACGGTCGATTCCCAATTGCAGGCCGGAAAAGTCGTGGTTCGTTTCACCCCGCCGCCTCAAGCTCCGGCCAAGACTCTCTTGCGCCTGCGTTTGCCTGCGGGCTGGACCATCACTCAGGCGACCGCCGGAAACAAACCAGTCCTGCTTGTTTCACCCGACACGGCGGATGTCACGGCTCAGCGCGAACCGGTCACGCTTGAATTTTCCGTCAAGCGTCAGCCGTAGTCACAGAATTACCTCATGCTCCTTGCCTTTAACAAACCTTACGGTGTTCTCTCGCAGTTCACGCCGGATGGCTCGCCGAACCGGTCGCTGGCGGAGTTCGGTTTTCCGAAGAACGTGTATGCCATCGGGCGGCTGGATGCGGATAGCGAGGGGTTGCTGCTGTTCAGTGATGAACCGGGATTGAACACGCGATTGCTGCTGCCCAAGCACGCGCATGAGCGGGAGTATTGGGCGCAGGTGGAACGCATCCCGACACCAGAAGCGCTGCGGCAACTCAGTAAAGGTGTGGTGATCCAAGGACACAAGACGTTGCCGGGAAAGGTGTGGATGCTGGAGCCGCAACCGCAGGTGCCACCGCGTGACCCGCCGATCCGTTTCCGCAAATCGGTGCCGGATTGCTGGATAGGATTGGAACTGGTGGAGGGGAAGAACCGGCAGGTGCGGCGGATGACGGCGGCGATCGGGCATCCGACGCTGCGGTTGATGCGGGTGCGCATCGGGCAGTTTGTACTGGGGGATTTGGCGGCGGGGAAGTGGAGGGAGTTGAATGCAGAAGAGCGGAAGAGGGTGTTGGGATGATTTTTTAGCCACAGATTTGCACGGGAGAAACACGGATGGGGATGAACAGACGAGGGCCCTGCCTCACCACCATGCTAGCCGCGGGCGGCAAATACTTCATCGAGGTGGCGGATGCGGCGGGAGAGGTCCCGGGCGAGGTTCAGCACCAGGATGCCATACTCTGAGGGCAGTTTTTCGTAGAGATAGAGGAAGTCGAGCGAGGAGAGGGCGAAGACTGTGGCCTCGGTGATCGCCTGAACGGAGGCGGAGCGGGGGAGGGTCTCGAGGATGCACATCTCGCCGAAGAAATCTCGCGGGCTCAGGCGGGCAAGCTCCACTTCGTGCGGCGTGCCTTGTTGTTTCACCACGCGCACCTCGCCTTCGCCGATCAGGTAGAAGCGGTTCCCGCTTTCGCCCTCGTGCACGATGAAGTCACCGGCTTTCACATGCAATTCCCGGGCGTGCTTCACGAGGAGATCGATGGCCTCTTCACTCAAGCCTGCAAAGATGGGGACGCCCTGAAGCTGGGAGTGCATAAAGGTAAGCTAGCACAAAAGGGCGTTTTACGAAACGTAATCTGTCAGCAACATTTGCCACGAGAGACGCCAAGCATGTCCACTACACCTACGCAACCGCAGGCGACGTCATCCTTTTGGACTTATGAGCACAAGCTGCTGCTGGTGCTGGCGGTCGCGATGGGGCTTAGTTGCCTCGGTGCGCCGTATCCGCGGGAGATGTATCTGCAACACTCGCCCACGGTGTTCCTGCTGTTCTTTTTGCCGTGGATGCATCGACGGTATCCCGTGAGTCGTGCCGGGTTCACTTGTCTCATCCTGTTCATGCTCTTTCACACGCTCGGGGCGAGGTATATCTATTCTTACGTGCCGTATGACCAGTGGTGCGCGCAGTTCTTCGGCACGCGTTTGCAAGAGGCGTTTGATTTTCGGCGAAATCATTATGACCGCTTGGTGCATTTTCTGTTCGGCTTGTTGTGGACCTTGCCGGTCTGGGAGGTGCTCACGCGTCATTTCCGGGTGACGCCGAGGCTGGCGCTCTACTTCGCCGTGGAGTTCGTCATGGCGGCGAGCATGTTGTATGAGGTGTTTGAGTGGGGGCTGACGATGGTGCTCTCGCCCGATGATGCGAACGCCTACAACGGCCAGCAGGGTGATATGTGGGACGCGCAGAAGGACATGGCGCTGGCGATGGTGGGGGCGGTGATGGCGGCGGGGTTAGTAATGGTGACGTTGAAGCGAAAGAACGGAGGATAGCTTATCGTTTCAAGGCCGCCGTCTTGCCAAAGAGGATGACGGCCTGGCCGACCATGGGCATGGAGGCGTAACGCAGTTCTTTTCCCTCCATCGTGGGCAGACCGATGAAGCTGAGGGAGCGGAGCAATTCATCGACGGTGCGGCGGTCTTGCATCACGGCGGCGGCACCGATGCCGAAGCCGCTCGCGGATGGGCCGAGGCCGAACACCACGGGACCACTATCGATATCCGCGTGTCCGTTTTCACTGACAGGGAATTCCATCATCGCGCCCATGCCAAGGAGGCTGCGGTAAAAATGTTTGCGCATGAGGGCGTATTGTTCGCTGGCGAACTCAGGCGCGAATTCTTTCAGATAATGCAGGCCATACATGAGGGAGATGCCACGGGGGCCTTGGAGGATTTGCTGTTTCTCGGCATCTACATAGGTGGCGAACAGGCCCGTCTTGGGGGACAGGAAATGGGTCTTCATCTCGTGGATGAATTTCCCCTTGGCCGCTGAAAGCTGTGTCCCGTGCAAGCGATCGTAATGCGTCAGTCCGGCATAGGCTGCGAAGTTATCCGTGAGCCACCACATGGTGGAGTAGCTTTTGAGCATGCCATGTGGGCTGGCGTCGAGGTCGCGGGCCAAAGCGGTGGCCACCTGTTGGATCACCGGAGCGAAGCGCTGGTCACCGGAGAGCTGCTGGTAACGCAGGCCGAGATGAAGGAAGTGTCCGTGCACGAAGACCGCGGATCGCCCGATAGCGGGAAGCACAACGGGCGCATTCGCACCTTTCGGGAACGGCTCACCAAAATGCTCTTTCACGAAACCGCTGAGGCGGGGCTGCTGCAACGCGTGCAGCACCCAACGGACTTCCGGCAACAGCTCGGCACGCAGTTGCGGAGCGGCTTCCGCGAGGTTCAAGCAGGCATGGCCGAAATAGACGCAGGTGAGGAAAGGCCACTCGGCTTCGGCGATGTTCGTATGCCAGCCGTCGGTGATGATGGGCGGACCTTTCAGATCGATCTCGCCGAGCTTGCGGGAGAGGTAGCGGACTTCGAGGCGGTAGGCTTCGGCCGAATGGAGAGCGGTGGGGGTGGTGGAAGCGGATGTTTGGGCCACTGCTAGTGAGCTGGTGACAAAAATGAAAAATACGCAGATCAGTGAAAGCCTGACTCCTCGTGCGGGGGACATGGTATAGCTTACTACAAGGCAGCTATTTTCGCCAGTTAAAGCAGAGAGCGGTATTGCGATTGAAAAAACGAATGCATCGGTTATCGTCTAAGTATGAGTTTTACTCAGGTGCTGGAAGAATTGCCTTCGCTGACGTTTGAGCAGCGGCAGTTGCTTATCCGCCGGGCCATGGAACTGGACGAAACTCCTTTGTCCGAAGCCGATGAGGCACTCGTGGAAGCTCGTCTGGCGGCGCATCGGGCCGACCCAAGTTCATCGATTCCGCTGGAAGAGGTTAAAACACGTTTGCGCTCCCGTGCGAAATCATGAACTGGCGAGTGGTGGCAAGGCTTGAGGCTTTGAATGATATCGAGGCAGCGGCTGATTGGTATGAGACCAGGCGCCAAGGCTTGGGAGATGAATTCATTGAGGAAGTCCTGTCTGTCCTGGATCGGTTGGCTGAAAATCCAATGATTTATTGCCGCCGCCATCCACGATAGAATATCCGCTGGCGCTATCCTGATCGATTCCCTTACCGCATCATCTACGAGGTTCACGAAGTTGAGCATACAGTGGTGGTCGCTGCTGTACTGCATGCAGCGCAGCATGACGGTCATTGGCGAAAGCGGATCTAAGGATTGAAAGCTGGTTGCGCGAAGATTGGACCTCGGGCGGTTGACCCGTTAACCTGCTGCCGATGTCCAGCCGGGAAAGCAACGTGTCTGCACCTGTCGCCGCTCCGGCGACGGGGGGCTGGCTCTTCGGCGGGTTGGTGATGTTGCTGCTGCTCGCGCCGTTGGTGTTTTGGCGGGAACTTTATGACAGCTTGAGTGTGCCGAAGCGGGCATTGATCCAGGTGGGTGCGTTGGTCTTGCTGAGCTTGGCGGTATGGCAGCGGAAGGTGTGGCGCTGGCCGCAGCCGTTGGGGTTCTTCACGGTTCTTTTTCTCCTGTGGGCGCTGGTTTCGCTGACGTGGGCGACCAATCCGTGGCTGGGTTGGTGGACGTGGTGGCAGTGGGTGGCGTGTGCGCTGGTCGGGTGGGTGGTGCTGCAAGTGGAGCTGACGCCGGAGCGGTTGCGGGCGTTGCTCTGGGCGATGGCGGGGAGTGGAGCGATCGTGGCGATCATCGGGCTGGCACAGGCGTGGTTTCAGTTTAGTTGGGTACCGCAGGCGATCGCGCCGGGGAGCACGCTGGCGAACCGTAACATGGCGGCGCAGGTGATGGTGCTGGTGATCCCCATCGCAGCGGTGCTGGTGTATCTGGCGCGGTGTCGGCGGGAGTTCATCGCGGCGGTGGTAGCATTGACGCTGTGCGTCACGTTTTTGGGGCACACGTTCACGAAGGGGTGCTGGATCGCCCTGGCGTTCAGCGGCGGAGTCGCGATGGGGCTGGGATATCAATTCGGCTGGCGGCCCAACATTCAATCCAGAAACTTCAGGGCGCTGCTCGTGGCGGTGTTCATCGCGGCACTGGCGATCAATGTGACGAATGAGGGGGTGCGGTGGCGGTGGGCAGAGATCGGCGCGTATCTGACGGGATTGGCGGAGGAGCCGGAGTCGAATGTGACGGAGGCGGATCGCTTGCAGGCGAAGTCGTCGCGCAGTGTGGCGGTGCGGACGATCTTTTGGCGGAACACGCTGGTGATGATCCAGGAGCAGCCGGTGCTGGGCGTGGGGTTGAACAACTGGCGGGTGGCGTATCCGGCGGCGACATTGCAGGGGGTGCCGGACCCGACGCTGGCGGGCCGTTCACCGGAGCGCACGCATAATGATCTGTTGCAGGTCTGGGCGGAGCTGGGGACGGTGGGGTTGCTGCTGGCGTTGACGGTGGTGGGGTTGTTTTTGCGGGAGGCGTGGCGGGGGCTGGCGCGGGTGAGTTCGCGGGATGAGCGGGTGGTGGTGATCGGGGCGCTGGCGGCGCTGGGGGCGATCGAAGTGGATTCGTTGTTCAGTTTTCCGTTGGATCGGGAGGTGCCGCCGTTGTTTGGGGCGGTGTTGGTGGGGGTGGTTTTGCAGGTAATAGGGAAAGGGGGCACCCCTCATCCTCAATCCTTCTCCCCTCCGAGGGGAGAAGGAGGAAAAGAAAAAGCCTCCTCTCCCTGGCCCTCTCCGTCGAAG
>CAZPUL010000022.1:0-78038 GCA_964589735.1 uncultured Verrucomicrobiota bacterium
CCCTTTGACCCGCCAAATTATTTTTCATTTTCCTGCGTACACCCTGCTCAAACCCTCCCTTCAACCCACCAAATTCACCCAAACATCACCTCCAAAAACCCCCTTCTCAACCTGCTTCTACCCACCCTGACAGCCCACCACCATCACCCATATCATCCATCTTAACCTGTTAATAATCAATCTATTGCATGACTTATACCTTCCGCAAAACTTCGCCACCACCCCATTCCCTAAAGCAGCCAACCCATTTTTCACCTCATCCCCCAGATTCCGCGTACTTCCTTCCACTCCACCCAACGCAACCCAGAAAAGCCTGAATTCCCAATGAAACTCGCCACTTTTGTCTTTCCAGTAGCCAACCCATCCTCCCTGCCTCCAAGAAGGAAACTCACTAATTCATTTCAGATCAAATTCATCGTGCCTCAGTTCTTTTCCTGCTTTCGATAAGCCCAGAACGCCACCTTCGTCAGCAAAACTGGCATAGCTATTCCCCAAAACAGGGCCCCATAAGTATCCTCACCCTCATACCCAGTCACCCCAAGGCTTTGATTGATTGAACTGAAAATAACGATACCCACGATGAATCCATACCATTCCTTGTCGATACGTGGCCACGCCTGCCCATCCGCCATCGGAATGATTTTCCCTTCCCTGCTCCATTTAGCTTCAAGCTCTTGAAACACTTTCCCATGAAATCTAGCTCCGACGAGGACGGCGACCCAACCGACCCAATATTCCCAAGCTTCGGGTGTTATCATCCCAAGCACCAACGCCAATGGCAAAACAGCTGGCAGAGCGAGCGTGATCAACATCGCGATCCGATCCGTCTTGCCGGTAGGCCGCAGCCACATGAAATACAGCAGCACCACCCCGCCTGCCATCGATCCGCCAGCCAGCAGATATGTCAGCAGGTAATCGGACACCGTCACATCCGCATTCCAATCGTGGTTTCGGTAGTCCATCACCACATTGCCCAACACAAAAAGCGTTGCGACCACGCAATGCCTCTGGATCAACTCACGCGACAGAAGCCCGCTGGCCAACGACTGGTTTACGGATGGATTCTCCATACTCATATAAAGAAGATTTTGGTCAGGTGATATTGGCTCCGCGCTTTCCGTTGCGATACAAACTCCAGAACACAAAAGTACGGCGCACCACCACCCAAAGCGAGCGCCAATTTAAACGCTTCAGACTCGCCTCATGCAAATCTCTGATTGAGCTTTGAGTTTTGAACTTTGAGCTTCAAACTCCCCTTCGCCAGTGAGCCCGCAAAACAAACGCCGCCTTTGCTACACCGCCGCCCTCCTGCTCGTACTCCTCGGCCTCCTCTGGTGGTCCCGCTCCAGCCCCTCTGAACTCGACCGTTACAAAGCCCAACTCATTGCCCAAGGCGAAATTTTGGATATCGATAAGCTCGCCCCCAAACGCACCGGCAATGAACCGGATGGTGATGAACCCATGCGACAGGCCGTCCGCCAGATGACCAATGATCCCATCACACGCACCTTGTGGTTCATGTTCACCACCACCAATGGCGTTCAGCAATTCGAGTGGAGCCCCATGACCGGGCAGCACAGCAATATTCTGACCCGCATCCAGAACGGCATCGCGGAGATAGAAAGCAAACGTCCCGGCCTGCTCATCCTCCATCAGGGCTTGACCAATATGCCTGCGGATAAAGGCGCTGATTACCGTAACATCCTCAACTATCCGCAGGTCAATTTCGTCCAGCGCCGCATCATCTCCCAGTTTCTCCACCACGCCATCGTACTGGATGCCTATGCCGGTCGCATGGGCGATGCCTTCACTAATCTCATCACCTCCTTGCGCATGGCCCAGCACCACCGCGAGGAATGGACCGTGGAGAACCAGATGGTGCGCACCGCCATGGTCAAACTGCCCTTGGAAGATCTCAACTACGGCCTCGCCCTGCATGCGTGGGATGACGCCCAGTTGGCCGAATTGCACACGCATATCGCCGCCATCTCGCTCGTCACGAATGTTTACCAAGCCCTCCTCTACGAACGCGCCATGGGCCTCGCCTACTTCGCCGAAGCCCGCCGGAATGCTCAAATAGCCGCCACCAATGCTTTCACCAAGGCCTACATCGTCCCTCGACCCTACGAGCTGAAACGACGCCTCCAAACCACACTCTGGAGCTATTTCGCGATCGATGAGGACGAACTCAATTTCCTGAAAATCTCCCAACAGCGGTTCGAACTTATCCGCCCAAATCTGCAATCTCCCAACTGGGCCGGCGTGCCGGACCAGTTGCGCAACGATTGGGAGAAGCTATTTTACCCCGCCACCACTTATTCATCCCAACTGAAACTCAACTTCACCGCACCGCTCTACTCCTCCATGGACCGGGGTTTCCCAACTCTTCTCTTCACCGAAGCCCGCCGCCAGCAAGCCCTCGCCGCCATCGCCCTCGAGCGCCACTGGCTCAAGCATGGCCACTACCCCGACACTTTGGGAAAACTCCGCCCAGGCTATCTTTCCGCGCTTCCCCTTGATCCCATCAATGGCCGACCACTGCATTACCGCTTGAATACAGACGGCACCTTCACCCTCTGGTCGGTAGGAATGGATGGGAAAGATGACGGCGGCGATGCCACCATCCCCGCCTCCAAAAGACCAGAACCCCAAGCAGCCCGCGACCTCGTCTGGCCCCGCCTCGACCCCATCGATTTACCGCCTAAATAACCGCCCTCAGGCTCACAAATCTGCCAGTATCTCCTGCCGTTTCGCCCGGTATTCCTCCTCCGAAATCAGCTCCTGCCGGCGCAGTTCCTCCAGTTCGTTCATCCGTTCCGCCGAGCGCATCCGACCAGGCTTTTCATTGTCCCTGTTACCCGGCCATAACCAAGCGATCACCGTGACCACTCCCATAAAACACAGCAGAAGAAGAGACTCAGCCCACTTCTGGAAAGCGAACGCCACCAACCCCGCAAAAAGCAGAAACTTCAACAGAAACCCCAGTCCGAACAAGCGCTGCAACCCATAAGCACTGCCCAAGAAAAGGCACAACACCACCAATCCCTGCGGCAGCGGAGCACGGCCTACCTGGCGCGTATCCGCCCCTGACCCAGACCCCGCCGACGCCAGCACCAGCAACATCAACACATAGCACACGGCGATAACTGCCAGCCACTTCCAAAACGGCCTGGTGCTGCGTTGGGATGATTTCTGCTCCATGAGCTTTAGCCAGTGACTCTAATTCGGGGACATCCGACATATCCACCATCACCTTTTTTCTGTCGAGCCAAAACCCGCCTCAGCCTCCATCCCATTGACCTCACTTCCCCCTCTCGATGTTGGGCGTTCGATGTTCGATGTTTCCTTTTTTAACTTTGAGCTTCAAAATCCCCTTCGCCAGTGAGCCCGAAAAAAAACGCCGCCTTTGCTACACCGTCGCCCTCCTGCTCGTACTCCTCGGCCTCCTCTGGTGGTCTCGCTCCGGCCCCACGGAGCTCGACCGCTACAAAGCCCAACTCCTCGCCCAAGGTGAAATCCTCGATCTCGATCAACTCGCCCCCAAACGAACTGGCAAAGAGCCGGATGGTGACCAACCTCTGCTCGTCCTCGCCCGGAAAAATCAACTCATCCACCTCACCCTCAGCACGGGCGATATCGAACTGCAACCCAACACCAACGGATTATGGCACGTCCACTGGATCAATCATACTAACGCCCTCACCCAAGCCCACCGCGCTGCCCTCTGGATTCAAGCTGCCTCGAACTTGGACGCACGCCACCAATATTTTCCCGACTTCCATCAAGCCCTGGAAAACCCGCCAGCAGAAAAAGGTGCGGACTACCGTGATCACGCCAACTATCCGAAATCCCAAACCGCGTACCGTCTGCATCTCAGCCGCTCCCTCCACACCGCTGTGATTGTCGCTGCCCATGATGGCGAAAAAAATGGCGCTGCCCGACACCTGACCGCGCTCCTGAATCTGGCCGAGTGGCACCGCGACGAATGGATATTCCGCGACCAAAACATCCGTCGCCGCATCTGCCAGTCAGCCGGGCTCGCCACTGCTTATGCAGTCCAGTCCCGCCTCTGGGATGAGGCCACCTTGAAACAATTTCAGACCCGGTGGGAAAACCTCTCCCTCGTCACCAATCTGTTTCAGCCATTGCTCTATGATCGCACCACCGTCATGGACGCCTTTAACCGCATCCGCGCAGACCCGAACAGCATGGCCCACATCATCTTTAGCAACAAAAACAAGACCTTTGCCGACCGCTGCTGGGAGACTTACTGGTTCAGATTCGGCATGGATGAAGATGAACTCATGTTCCTCAAACAACGGCAGGCGGACATCGACATCTGGCGGAATATGCTGCAATCCCCCCATTGGTCATCCGGCATCAGCGCGCTGAAAACCATGGATGACGAATGGGGGGTCATGTCCGGTGACAATATCAAAGCCAGACGCTATCGCGTGACCTACATGGCCTTCGCAAACATCACCCAAGGCATCATCGCCCAAGTCCTCACGGAAACCCTCCGTCAGCAAACTATCGCCGCCCTTGCCCTTGAGCGCTACCAACTGGTTCACGGCCGCTATCCCGATACTCTCACCAGCTTGGTCCCGGAATATCTCAAACAGCTTCCGCAAGACCCATGGGACGGCCGCCCCCTGCGCTACCGCCTGAACCCCGATGGCAGCTTTACCCTCTGGTCTGTCGGGATTGATGGCAAAGACGATGGCGGCAATCCCGCCCGCCGCATCAAGCCCCGCATCTATTTTCCTGACGACACCCGCGACCTCCTCTGGCCCCGCCTTGATCCCATCGACCTCCCGCCCCACCAGTGACGAGGGCACCCCATTACTCCTGTCCGTTTTCAGCCCGATACTTTGCCAGCCTGTCCTCCGCATTGATTTCACGGATGTAATCTATCAGCAGCCAGATGAAGTAGCACGTGAGCAGCAAGCGCACGATCTTCGCCACATCCACCACTCCTTTGGAGATCAAAACCACCCCGATCACCAGCGCCACCACGTAGATAGCGATCAACGCATAGGCGCATATCTTCAGCCGGAACCACAGCCCAACCGAACCTATCGCGATCGGCCCCGCGTAATATAACAGCACCGCAGATCTCACCGGGTCCTTCGAATACAATGCAAAAGCGATCACCCCGAAGATGATCCACAGGATCGACCACCACTTAAGTGCTCCCTCTGGTGCTTGGAATCTCATACTCAGAATCGGCTGTCCTTGATCTTCTATTCCGCCGCTTTGTGCGCATAACTCCACCCGCACTTCGGACACACCGTCGCGTCCCCGGGGATGACCGTCTGGCACTTGACGCATTTGATCGGTTCATCCGGTAGCACCCGCACATCATCGCGTCCCAGCGCGCGGCGCGGCGCATCCGGTGCGAGGAAGCAATAGAAAAACACCCCTGCGATCGGCACCAGGATGACCACCAGCACCCACATCAGCTTCGTCACCGGGTCCAGATCCGTCCGGGCCAAGGCCTGCCACATGGTCCAAAGCCAGACCAAAAGCCAGAGAATGCCCAAGACGAGAAGCGCGGGAGAATCCGACTGAAATTTATAGAGACTTGTACTCATCCTTCCTAAGGCTTATCACCACCGGCAAGCGCCACCACGAAGCCCCTTTTCCCCTCTGAAAACTGAACACTGAAAACTTGAAACTATCCCGTCGGATACCCCGGGAAAAACTGGCTCAACCGGCTGATTGCGCTCTGTTTGTTGATGTTGTTCGGATGCCGCACCAGCACCTTGTACTTGTCCGCCAGCGTCGTCGGGTTCTGCCCGAGCTGCACCAGATACTCGATCAGGCACACCGCGTCGTTCGCCACCCAGTCGAAAACGTCATCCTCGCTCAGGAACCGGCTGTCCGCCCAGGTCCGGTTCAGGCATGCCATGAGCGTATCCCGGCAAAAGGCCGGCCGGCTCAGCGCCAGGGCCTGGTAAAACTTCGCTCCCTTGCCCACGGGCACCGTCTTGCACATGTCCGTGATGAAAGGCACCGCTTCCTCTGCCGGCAGATTCCGCGCGATGCTGTTCGCCACGGATTCCCACGAGGCGAAATCCCCGTTCTTCATGATGAACCGCAGGATGTCTCCCAGATGCGGGAACCGCGCCTGCGTCACCGCCTGGCAAAAATCCGCCCGTTCCAATGCCGACCACCCGCCCCATTGCTGCTCCAGCTCGGCCACAGTGATGGTCGCCGAGCCATCCGCAAACTTCGACTCGAAGAGTTTCGTCTGCAAATCGTCCATTTCGTACTGGCGCGACCAGCGGGTTTCTTTGACCAATTGCATGGTTCAGGGACCGCAAACCGAAGGCGGTGGCGGTGACTAGAACAAAAAGCCCGCGCCCCCGCCAGTCCAAATAATACACAAGACTTGCCCTAGACCGGGGCACAAAACCGCCCCCACCACCAATTTAGGTTGAACGTAAACCCATTTACCCCTATCTATCCAACTAAGGAGGGGTGGCTCAAGGATGTCGTTTTGCTGTTTCCTTGGCAAAACCGTAACTCAGTTTCATCGCCAAAAAGGCTTTATGCTGCCCAACCGTCTCTTGCCGTACGCCGTCGCCGCCCTGGTCTGCCTCTGTTGCTCCACGGACGCTGCCTCCCCGCTCAGCTCTCCCGAGGGCACCCTAACCGACTACGTCCAGGCCAAGGAAACGCTCGTCTACCCGCCGCGCTCGGTCCGGGCCCAAAAGGTGGAGTTCGACACCCCGGACAAGCAGATGATCCACGAGCCGGACACCCCCTTCCGCCAGTTCTTCAACGCCCACAGCCCGGACTTCAAAGACGGCAAGCTCGACTACGCCAAGACCACCATCCTGGGCGACACCATCTCCATGCTCCGCAACAAACGCTTCATCCGCGACATGGTGGAGGAAGTGGTGAGCAGGCATAAACGCGACGTGTTCCTCCCCCCCGACAAAACGAACACGACCGATGCAACTGAACTCGCACTGATGGAGAAAAAATCCGAGCTGTTCGTCAATGCCGTGGCTTTGGCCCTGGAGCGCGAGAATTATCCCGACCTGCGGGATGAGGACATCATGGATGTGCTGGCCAAGATCGACAGCCTTGGGGCTGATCCGGCGGTGGCGGCATCCGCTGACAAGATTGAGCAGCAAAACCGGAAGATATACGAGACGCTAACCAATAATGTCGGGCTTACAAACGCCCACATGCTGATGGGCTGGGATCTGCGCCAAGCCCTGCGCGAACGCCGCTACTTCAGCAACATCATCGACCGCGCCGTCTCCCACCGGGCGGACCTCTTCCGCACCACGTCATCCCCGGTGGAGCCCATGAAGGCGGCGCAGAAGGTTTTGGACACATTCGTCCGCGATAACATCACCGAGACCCATTCCACCAATTTCGCCACGCTCAAGCTGACGCTTTGGGAATCACTGATTCAATCCGCCTCGGATGCCAAGATTCTGATCAAGCAAGGGACCTCCAGTGACAGCATGTCGCCCGCCGAGCTGAAAATTTTTGGCGATCTCGTTCTAAAGGAGCTTACGGAAAGCTTGAAAACGAACAAGACGGCTGAGGCAGCAATCAAAGCCGTGTTGATTCGACAATCAGGATACCTTTTGCGAACCGAAGTCAGCACGGCCGCTTTCATCACGACGTCAAAGAACAAATTAGAGGCGGATGCGAACGTGACCGGCCTCTACAAGACGTTGACCACGCGCGCGGCGGCTACTGCGTCCCTTAAAACCAAGCTGGATGACAAACGAACGCTGCTGGTGTCCGCGGAGAACGAGGTAAGGGCCAAAGCCGAACTGGTGAACGCGGAATTGCCCGCCTTCCAAGGCGGAATCCAAGCGCTGAAAGGGGTTAAAGACAAGGACCCCTCCGCAGTGATGGATACCAAAATTGGCAGCGGGACTCCGCCGGAAAGGACCCTGATGGAGTGGGTCACGGAGGGGCATACGCAAGCTTTGCAAGCGACCAACAAGCAAAAACTCCCGGAGCTTAAGGGCTTTATGGATTCCCTCAACGAGAAGAATGTGGGACTCGTCAAGTTAAAGCAAAAACTGGCGGGCGAAGCGGCCATAGCCCACCAAGTCGGGGCCAAGACAGACGAGTTCATTGCCAAACCGAATGAGACGCTGGCGGCCTATCTGCGGGACGCCGGAGGAAAATTCACCCCTTTGACCGACGCTGAGAAGCAGTTGGGGGCCGATATCCAAACAGGACTGTCCAACTATGTCGCCACATTGAAACTGATTGTCGATGCGAATAGCGGCATCACCAATGCAGCCGCCCTGAACAGGGCGCATGACGTCCTTGCGGACAAGGGCAAAAGCGTGGTTGAAGCATTGGCAGGGACGATCCAGGAGGCGGCCGATCAGCACACCGGCGGCAAGGCGGCTCTGGGGGGGGATGGACCAAAAACGGCTTTCACCAACTTGATCAAGGAGTTTGGCGCTCTGCGGGTCGCCCAGTTGAACGTTGACTCCGTTCTGGCCCCTCACACCGCTGCTATCATGGCGTTCGATGAGGAGTTCACCAAGTTTACCAACAGTTTCACCTCCGTGTTCAAGGCTGCTGATAGCGGCAAAAGCTCGGTGATCAGTGAAGCCATCACCTCCGCCTTGCCTGGCCTGCTCGAATCGATCCAAAAAGAACTGCTTCCGGCCCGGAGCGGCGAGAATGGCACGATGCCCGCGCTGTCTGCCCTGTTGACCGGCATCCTGAAACTGGCGGCTCTTTCAGACACAGCAGACAGCCAGAACAAACTCATCGCTTCATTCACCCGGTTATTCAACGGCATCCCAGAACTGGTCTCGTCCAAAGACCCGATTCTCGTGGCGATCCTCAAGAGTTCAAAAGTTCAATTCGGGTCCCCTGGCTATCAGGCGATCGGTGCGGGAGCAATACCGCCCCGGTTCAAGGAGAAGCTGGACAAAAATGCCACCCCCACCTTGGATCAGATTGCTGACGCACTCGAGTTTGCCCTTCAAGCCCCCGAAGTCACCTACCTGTTCGGCAGCGGCGAGGCCAACCGCAAGGCCGCCGACGCCTTCAAGGCCGAGTTCTACAATGCTTTCAAACACCGCCTCGCCGAGGCCCTCAATGCCGAGCGCGAGGCCGACTACGACTACTGGTGGATGACGTTCTACCCGAAAGCCATTGCCGTCGGGGAAAACCGTTTCCAGGGCGAAAGCATCCTCCAGGTCAATTTCAACGAGAACATGGTCCCCAGCGAACAGTACCATCGCTGGTTGCAAGACCAGTACCTGGTGAAGGAAGATCTGAGTGAGCTGAAAAAAGTGGAGGCTGGGTACAGCCAGAAAATCCGTTTGGCCACAGGTGTCCTGAACGACTTCCTGGTCGTACTTGACTCGCCGAATCTAAGCAGACGATATCCCGAACTGCGCGAAACCATCCAGGAAGCGATGGCGAAAATGACGCAACGCCCCGATAAATCCCATCACGATGTGAAAGAGAACATCAAGCAGCTTTGCTTCAATGACGGGATGGCACACCTGATGGAACGGGCGAAAGATCGGGAGCTTCAGCGGCTGCGGCTTTTGCTGGAGGGAGTGAAACAAAACGCACTCAATTCCTTCCCGACCAACGGACTGGATCCAAGGTTCATAAGCTATGAATCCCATTGTGAAAATTTAAAGGTAAAAGTGCTGACCGGCATCTCCTTGAGCCTAAAAGGGGAGAAATGGGATGTGCGGGATGTTTTCAAAACTCATTATGGCCTGACCAATTCGTTCAGTGTTGTTACAAACACTATCTTCCAAAGCGGCACGAAAAGTAACACCATGATCGTCACCAATGCCAGCGTGACCATCGAGAATAAGGCCGCCCTTCTGTTTGCGGAGGCCTACTTCAACTACACCAGAGATGGTATTCTTCCATTCATCGTGATGGGGTCATACGCTTGGGGGCACCAGCCAGCGCCCAAACCCTACAAGAAGATCGAAGACTTTGACCGGCATTTCCTCGACATGGCTTCGTATCTGGGTTCGTTCGAGCTGGGGACCCGGACGGCCCTGGCGTGGGAAAGTTTCGATGAGCGGCACGTGGCTTTTGCCGTCGTGGCCGCCATTCTGAAGAACGCCACCCTGCCGGAGAAGGTTGAAGGGTATGCCAACGCTTTCTTCGATGGCAGCCGCAAGTTTGCGTCGGAATACACGCTCAATGACCAGCAGGCGTTGAAACGCTTCATCGCGAACGAGCAGATTGCCGAGCGGATGAAATATGAGAAATACGTCGTTCCTTTTGAGGATGTGGCGCAGCAGTTTGACATGGCCCGATACCTTCTGATGAAGGGGCTTGATCATCAGAGTGTGGCCCATTTGCTCGTCCGCTATCAGGAGAAGTATCTCGCACCAAACAGTTGGTACATGAGCTCAGGCATTGTCGAGCTGGTCAAGCTGCTGGGGCCTGGGAATTATGATGTCCCTAATGCGGCCTGGCAGAACCGGACAAACCGGTCCCATGCCGGTCTGGTGCTTCAGGATTTCCTGCGCCAGATGGGCGAGCGTTCGCTGGTGGAGCAGCGGACGACTGCGCGGGAGTTCTTTCGTGATGTCCAGTACCTTCCCGACGCGCGCCCTTCCAAGTATCTTGAGTACCCGGTTTTGTGGCAGTTCGAAAAGGATCTGGATGCGATGCAGGAGCAGCTTCGTTTCGTGACTGTCAGCCTGTACCATTCAAGTTATCCGGCGATTCCGCCACTGAAGCGGATCAGCTCGGATTTCCTCCAAAATGACGGCCATTTGCGGAGTCTGATATATCTGATGCTGCGGGATCTTTTTTTGGAGTATTCGGAGCGGGAGATTCTCGCCGAGCAGGATATCCCCTCACTGATAGAAACCGGCAATAATACGTCGCGGTCATTTGCCAGATGGCTGTTGATTCAACCGCTTGACGTGGCCTCCATCGTCAACTCCCGCGAGTATGTCCATGCGTGGGGGGAAATGCACCGCCTTTGGACGAAGACTCAATCTCCGGAGGGCAATGGCGCGCAGCATTACGTCGACCTGATCGCCAAAGCTCATGAGATCGTCACGCAGGCGCAGACCGATGCCGTCGCAGTACATCTGTTTTGTGCGAACCAGACGAATAGCACACCGACCTATGAGGCCAAAGTGGTTGCCGCCGCAATGATGACCAACATATGCAGCGAGATGATCGTCTACGCCAAGAAGGTCGTGGAGCTGGCGCATGCAAAACAATACAGGCAGGCTTCGTTCTCCGAGGAGAACAAGCTCCGGACGCGCAGGGTCCTGGCCACTCTGCTGCTGGACCGGCACCCTTACCTGACAGACGATTCGCGGAAACATTTCCTGGAAGTCGTGACCACGTATCGCAGCGTCTTCGACTGGGTGGAAAAGCTCGCCGCGAATCAGCGCGTCATGGACCAGTTCAGCAAGAACCTCTTGCTGACACTTTACCGGCCTTACTTCGATTCGCTGGACCGGCTGAACAAGATTGAGCGCCAGCCCATTCCCTTCGAGTTCATCACCCAGCAGGATTTTGAACGTTTTGGCTATCGCAACAAACCTTACCTGCAGCGCGGCATCCAGATCGTGGATATGCTGCCCGCTTCACGGGATGACCTCGTCTCCATGTCGGTCAATGAAGGCGGCATGGTGGCCAAGATCGCCGCTCAGGCGGAGGGGGCGGCGGCGTATGATCTGAACATGTTCCAGACCGCGCTGCGCAATATCGAAGCCCAAAGCCTGGGCTCGCAGAAGAGCAGTTCTTTCTCGGAGAACCTCACACCTGATGAGGCGCTGAAGAGCCTCAGCAGCCTGCGGGAAGGTGCCAGCCAGCAAAAGCTCATCGATCTCAGCTCACTGAAGCAAGCCGCCGGCATGTCCGGGTATGCGCTGGGCGCCTCGGCCAAGGGCAGTGTCTATGCCCGGGCCCAGTCCGCCTTCGCCTACGCGCGCCGCCGCGAGTATCTGGACGCCGCCATCACGGCGGCCGGCCGGGGGGATAACTTCGCCAAATGGGTCATCCGCCAGAGTGACTTGCGCAGCAGCCAGGCCGGCACGGATGCCAAGAAGCTCGTGGCGGCCGCGCATAACGGCCAGCCCAACGGCGACCAGCCATTCCATCTGCTGGTGAAGGTTCCGCGCACCGCGACGCATATGGATTGGGATGGGCGCAATTATATCTTCTTCAACAGTTCTTACACTGCTACGGGGCGAAAGAGTTTCTGGCGAACTGCGGGATGGCTGGGTGTTTTGGGCAAGGTGCCTATCACCATCATAAATCATAATTGGTGGAGCGACATCGAGAAAAACACTGTGAGTTCAGTATTTCCCTTCACTTGGAATGTGAAGAAAGGTGATTCCGAGGGCAAATTGCGGGACCTCGTCAAAAACCCCAGCATCCTGGGTGTGAAGATCCATCTGGATGACACGGACAAGATCCGTTACAGCGAAGTCAGCGGCTTGCTCGATGCCGAGGCGAACTTCATCCAGCTGGCCCGGCTGGCACAGGTCCAGGACCTCAACCGTGTCATGGGCGAGATCCAGAATGAAAGCGGCACTTTCCGCAGCAGTGTGATCAACACCCTGACCAACCGCGTGCAAGAAGTGCAATCCACCCAGTCCGCCAGGAAAACGGCGGCGGAACTGGAAGCCAAGCAGCAAGCCTTGGAACAGGAGATGAACCGGCTGCGCCAGGAACTGCAAAAACTGAAACCGGGCACCCCTCCAGCCACGGAATGACCGGCGAAGGACGAAAACATCAAACCGGGCTTCACCGAGGCAGGCAGCTGACTTGCCCTAGACCGGGGCATTCGCCTGCCGCGCCCGCTTCCGTTGCCAGGCTCCGAAGCCCGTCAGCGGCAGCAACAGGGTGTTCACCCAGAGGACATGGACGATCAGGCCCAGAAGAAACGCGGCATCGGCGGATGGGGTGCCGTTCCAGTCCGGTTGGTTCATCGCCACGCGCAGCGCACGGACCTCCAGGTAAAAGATCATGCTCCCGACCGCCAGATGCCCCAGCGGGATGAATCCCCAGTGCAGGAAGCGCGCCGTGAGGTAGGCCACGGTCGCAAAGATCAGCCACCAAGGGCCATACGAAAGGAGTTGAGGCAGCAGTTCCATCGTCAATCACGAGCCGGAACGGATCAGGCTTTGGACTTGTCCGGACCCGGCTTGGACAGGAGGAACTTTACGGCATCGAAGAACCCGGCGAAACGTTTTTCCCGCCCGAGATACCTCTCCAGCACGTAGAAGAGGTAGTAATAGAAGCGGCAGAATGACCAGATGGTGAGGCCAAGCAGCACCGCCGTCTTTAACGTGGGCACCTGGGCAAAGAGCAGCCCGGCGGAGCAGAGGCCGAGCAGCACGAAGAGCGCGCCCTTGGCATGGAGGAGCGCCGGACTTTTGATGTCACCGAGGAGGTTCATAGGATAAGGTCGTCAAGTCTGCTTCAGGACTGTGGCATGCAGGTAGGATAACCCATCGCTGACCTCATTTAAAGACCTGCTGCAAGAAGTAGTAGAGCGCCTGTTTCCATTCCGGCGCATCATGCCCGTGAGTGGCTACGTGCCAGGTGTGTGGGATGTTCTTTTCCTTGAGGTGCGCGTGGAAGCCTTGGCTGATGTTGATGAGGCCGTCCTTGTTTCCGCAGGAGAGCCAGAGGAGTTTCAACTGCTTGGTCGCAGCCGCCGGATCGGGCAGGAGTTCAGCGGGCTTCTTCGTGTTCGGCGCGGAGGAGAAGCCGCCGACCCAGGCGAACTTGTCGAGGTTGCTGAGACCGAAGTTCAGCGATTGGCCGCCGCCCATGGAGAGACCGGCGAGGGCGCGGTGTTCCCGATCCGGGTTCACGCTGTAGCGGGACTCGATGGCGGGGATGACGTCATCCAGCAGGTCGCGCTCGAAGACGGCGAAGGCCGGGGCGGCGGCGAACACGTTGCCCTCGGCGCGATCGTTCTTCTGCGCGCGGCCATTGGGCATCACGATGATCATGGGCTTGGCCTTGCCATCGGCGATGAGGTTATCCAGCAGGATGTCCGGCGAGGCGAAGCGCGCCCACTCCGTCTCATCCCCGCCGATGCCGTGCAGCAGATACAGCACGGGATACTTCTTCTCCTTCGAGTAACCGGGCGGGGTGTAAACGTTCAGCTTGCGCTTCGTGCCGACGGTCTTGGAATCATACTCGATCATCTCCAGCTTGCCGTGCGGGATGGCTTCGCGCTTTTTGTCGAAGCCGGCAGGTGGGACGGGAAAGGCGGGTTTGTCATCCTCATTCAACACGATCTTACGGCCGGTAATGCGGGGTTCGCCGGGGCCTTTTTGTTTTTGGGACGGCGCCGCGTTGGTGTCATTCTGCGCCATGACCGGCATAGCGACGGCGAGGAGGAGGCTGAGGGATAGGATGCGCATAGCTACTATGATGAGTGTTGAACACCTGTGGTGGCAAGGGGTTGCGGATAAAAGGGAGCGCGGCTTTTAAGCCGCTTCAAGGTTTGAACTAACACAGCATGAGAAATGTTTAACGGCATCCAAGAAGAGGACGCTTAGATTTCGGCTGCCATCGGCATTCTTTACACTGCCCGGCTTGCGGACATTGAAGCGGCTTAAAAGCCGCGCTCCTTGCGGTTTGGTCACGGAACCCGTTTTTGTCACCTTCAAGGCCTTGGTGCTTTTTGAAACGCAGCGCGGTCAGCGCAGCAGTTTCAGCAACTGCACCAGCTTATATATCAACATTCCAGCGAAGCACAGCACGCAAAAGCCGCCCAAGATCATGCCGGTCCAGAAGAGGAGGCCGGGACGTTGCTCTTCGAGTTCTTTGGCCGCCTCCGTGGTCTCCGCCCTCTTGAGGTCAGGATGAGCCACGCGGATTTGATCAGCCTTCCTCGCCAGCCGCTCCTGCCATTCGGGTGATTGGCGGCGTTCGTGGTCGCGAAATTCCAAGAGACAAACAGCCAGCACTCCCATGAAAGCGCTACCGGCGGCGGCAAGCACGATGCCGGTGGCGTCTGAAACAACGCCTGCGCCAGCGGAGGCACCGAACACGCCGCCGATGACCACACCCGCCAGCAGACGGCCCTTGAAGCTGCGCTTAAGCTTGTCGAAATAGTATTCCATGATGTTCGTCTCTCTGGGGAGGTCACGGTTTCGCGACAAAGCCAGTCTTCACACCGCCCTCAAAACCGGCCTGTTGATAGAAGCGCAGGGTCGCTTCGTCCTTACGCCCGGTGAGCAGCATGACCTTGTAGCAGTTCTGCTCCCAAGCGAGGGCGAGGGCGGCTTTGAGCAGTTGTGTGCCGAGGCCGCGTTTGCGGAAGTCCGGATGGGTCACCACATTCTCGATGAGGCCGTAAGGCCGCGCACTGCGGGTGAGATTCGGGATGATGACGAGTACGCACGAGGCGACGATTTTTCCTTGCACTTCCGCAACGAGATAGTGCTGGGAGGGGTCGGTGAGGATGCGTTGCCAGAGTTGCTCGATGTCCGAGGTGACGGGTAGTGCGGGATCATCTGCGTGTAGATGGCGGTAGAGGTCCAGCAAGGCGGGAAGTTCGTCGGCGCGGATTTTGCGAATGGCGGAAAGCGGAGCCATGAGAGTCGTCATTTATTCACCACCACTTCAAGTGGGCGCAACTCATGGACCGTTTTTTCATATTGAATGAGCTCCCAATCATCCGGATCACCCAAAAACTGCCAGAGGATTAGCCGACCGTTATCCGTCTCGGTGAATGCAAAATTCATCCCATACCCATTCAGGTTAAAACTGAGCTGGTTCTCATCTCTAAACTCCAGCCTCCACGTGCCATCTGCTTTAGTAGGGGTGACTTTGTGAGGAGGAGACACGGTGATTGCGGCAAACTTAACAGTGTGATCAGTCCGTAATTCAATGGTATGGGGAAAATCCGCAGCAGGAACATAACCATATCGTTTCGCCAGCGTCATGGTGGCTTCCGTCAGCTTCCATGTGCCAATCACTTCTTTTTCATCTACACGTCGTTTCAAGCTGATATCAGGCGGCGGGAAACGGCAACCGGTGATCAACGCCAGAAGCAGTCCGAGGTTGGTTAGGATAAGAAAGGCCTTGTTCACAAAGGCAGATTAGCGCCTCGAAAATGGTGACGTCAAACGGGAATGGGATTGAACTAAGTCATAAATCGGCGCACCGTGTGCCTCACCACCATGAACAAAGTCCGCCCATCCAAGCTTGCCCTGGCCGCCGCCGGACTTTTGCTGTTGTTATTGATCAGCATCCTCTTGCCGCCCATCGAGACCAAAGCGAAAGCTGAACCGGCAAGCATCAAGACCAGTGTGAACCGGGTGGATCATCCTGTTAGGTGATTCGGACATGGAATCATCGTTTGGTGTAGTGCGCTTGCAACTTTTCCATCATCTCATCCACCTCAGCCTTCTTGTGCTTGATTTTGAACTGCCCGATCAGATCGATCACATCTTCATAGACTGAATTATCCTCCCAATCTTCATCGAACGGTTCGTCTTTTCTGGCATAAAATATCCCAGCGACACCGCCCCAGAGCAGGATCGAACCATCCTCATTCACCGCGATCACCTCCAGGCCCTCAAGCACCGGATAACCCGCTGCGGCAAAACGTGCGTTCACCTCCTTGATCTTGAAGGGGTCGAAAACCATCTCCACGACTTTCGCGGTGAAATCAGTGTGCGTGGCCTTTATCTCAAAAGGCACCAGCTCTTTCATCTTCAGCAAAGTCAGACACTCAGACGCATAAGCTTTTTTGAGGCTATGTCGCAGCAGATTGCTCATGATTTTATCAGTTTGGCGTTGCTCACGGTCTCCAGAAATCGAACTTGGCGATGCGGTATTGGCCAGCTTCCTCGGTGATCCAGAAGGTGCCGCCGCAGCCGTGGTTCTGCTGGTCGCGAAACCAGAAGCCGTTCAGTTTGGCGCGTCGCGATTCCTTGGGAGAGGTCTTGGGCCAGCCTTGCTCCAGCTTGCTTTTCTTACGGGCCGCTTCATCGGCGAGGATGGGGGCGAAGCCCCCGATCTGGAATGACAAAGGCGGGCCGAAGTATCGCTGGGAAGCCTCCTCATGCGCGGACAGGAACCGCTTGGGGCTCATCCAAGACCGCGTATCGGCAGCCAGGTCTTCATAGGCGGCGGCATAATCACCACGGCCAATGGCTTCCGTGTGGCGGCGCACGACGACTACGCTTTGCTCAAAGATGGACTGCACGGCCGAGGGGTCGCCGATGTAAGCCGTTTCTTTTGCTTCCACGAATTCACTTCCGGCGAAGGTGGTCACAGCCATGGTGGGCAGCGGAGGTTCCGGCGGATCAAGCGCATCGCGGAGCAGGATGATGACCCGTTCCAGCTCGGCCAAAGACTTTGCCTCTGTCTCGTAGGGGCCGATCAGGCGGCGTCCGTAATAGATCTGCTCCCGCGCTTGCGTGTAGAGCTCGCCTTTGACGTGCTCCAGCTCTTCAAGCAACGCTTTGCTCAATCCGCCGTCCTTGATCGTCTGGATGTAGCGCTCCAAGGGCAGCACCCGCGTGTATTTGCTATTCTCGAAATCGACGAAGAAACGCCGCAGGGCGGTGAGGGCGTCGGAGAGGGTTTGTGGGTCTGGGCGCGGCATACACTTATTTATTTGGGTGCAAAGCGTGGCATCACTCCGCCTTGCCATTGGACTTTTCCCAAGGCGTAGTCGTGCGCTTTCATTTGCTGGCCTTCATCTGTCGTCAACCACATGCCGTGGTTATCGACATGGAACTTTTGCCCATTGGTCAGGAGTGTGATTTGCGCGATGCCGCGCAAGTCTTTTTGCCAAAGCAGTTCATTATCGCAGACCTCGGTTTCCAGAAGGCAACCGGAATCGCGTCGGGGGTCGCCGACCTCGGTCAGGACAAAGTGCCGTATGCCATCAGCCCCTTGGCACAACTGCAGAAAGTATTTCTTCGAGCGGTCTATTTGCGAACGTTTCCACATGGTTCAAATCAGATCAGTGCGTGTCGGCCTTCTCCGCGAATGACCTTACGTCAATCCAGTCGCTACTCGTCTTCTGAACCTTCCCCTGCCGGTCGATCACCAGCCACTTCCCACCTCTCCATTCGTTAGGACCGTCGAGATACATGACGTATCTTCCGCCGGTATGCACTAGCGCATAGCCCCGATGAAACGGGTGTGCTTCGTTGAACTGGGCATCGATCAGCAGTTTCCCAGTTGGGTCGATATAGCCCCAAACATTATCCGTTCCCCAAGATTTGTCCCATTTCACGCAGACTGGTGCCAGCCCGCCGGAAAATTCGCCAGCGCTAGCGTAGGCCGGAGGAATTACCCAATGGCCTTGCCGGTTGATGAAACCATATAGGCGGCTCCCCACTTTCTCCCAAGGGACTAGCGGGTTCGGCACCTTCGCAGCGGCCATTCCCTCGTGGAACTCCTCTCCTTGTGCTTGCACGCTGAGCACAACTTTCCCCGTTGGGTCGATATAATTTGTAAAATGCGTCCGGTTGGTGCCTGCATCCACAGATCGGGTCACGGCGGCGAGCCCCTCGGAGAAATCGCCGCCGGAAGCACCCCTGCTGAGTCTGAGCACAGTCTTCCCAGAAGAATCAATGTACCGATGCTCGCCGTTCTGCATCACCTTCGCCAACCCCTCGGAAAAGTCGTTGGCGTGCTGGTAGATGATGGGGATCACGATGATGCCACGTTTATCAATGTAGCCCCAGCTTCCGCCAAACAGCCCGGCGACAGTCCTGCGTGCGCCGAGGTTTACCCGCGCCAAGTCGCCGTTGAAGTCACGGGCATCGTCGAACGTTGCCGGGATGACCACATCACCACTTTTGGTCTTATACCCGTATTTGTCGCCTTCACTAAAAATCTCGAGCTGGCGGACCTGCACCTTAGCCGGTGCAGTCTTCCCTGCGGGTCGAGGGTGAACACACCCGGAGTGCACGACAAGGTTTAGGGCGAGCAGGCATGTTATCGCTATCTTCATGTTACCCACTGCGATTATGACATCCTGTTTCATCAGCGATTGCCCCCTTCAATCATAAGTTCACATCGTGGACCGCACGGCATGATACCACGCGATATTCGCGATCTGCCCGCCACCGATCAAGGCCAGCAGCATCGCGAACAGGACACCGCAAACAAACGACACTGTGCGGTAACGTTTTAACCAGAGCGACGCTGGATCATCGCTGCCAAAGAGGAACTCCAGCGCATAGGCAAACGTGTAACAGATGTTCGCCCCGAGCGCGGACATGATGAAGTAAGGGACAATGATGTGGTAATTCGTCGAGACCGCATCTCCGGCATGGTTCATAATATCCGTGAGCCCATAACCTACAAACGCGGGCGGCACGAGCGCGAGATTGTAGATGATGCGTCGTTTTTCCCAGTAGCGGATCGCCGTGCGCCGGTATGTTTTGTAATCTTGCATGAAGGTCTGCTCCCGGAGGTGAACGTATCAATGTTTTTGCCACGAGCCGAAGACGTAATCCTTCTCTTTTGCTGAGGTGTGGCAATCTACACAGGAGGCGATGCGGCCGCTCTCAATCTTCTCCGGCTTCTCGAAATAAAAATATTCCCAATCGCCATGGGCGGGATCGTAGCCGGGGGCACGCTTGATCATGCCGCCCACACCGTTGTCGGCGGGCTGGGGCAGGTCGTTCCCTTTAGAGTCAAAATACGTGAGGAGGGATTTGTGTTTGATGATCACGGAGCCGACGGGATACGGCTGGGTGCGGTTGGTAAAGGACTTGGCGGCCGGATCGTTCATGTAGATGAGGATGGCCGTGTGCGCGTGCGGACCGTGTTTTTTCCGGGCCTCTGCCATCTGTCCCGTGGTGACACCCATGCAGAGCATGGCAAGTTCCGGGTTCACGAAGACTTCTTGGGCCGTGATCTTGTGGTAGTTGGTGTAGCTGGTGGCGATATCGGTCACTTTGGGGGAGTTATCGGAAGCGCAGCCGGACAGGCACAAAAGTCCTGCCATCAACAGCATCAAGGAGCAAGCGTTCAGAAATGAGATTCGTGTCTTCATTAGCGGATTATCCTCGTTCCACGATCTTGATGATGATCCCGGCAATAGGGGTGGAGAGCAGGCTGAAGATGGCAGTTATCATTACGACCTTGGCCGGCAAGCGGATCTCCCCCTGCCAGAGGCCGCGCGCGATGTGAAATAAAGCGAACAAGGCCAGAACCACGCCAAGCAAGAAACCGATGACGGGAGTCACCATATCGAAATCATCGAAGCCAAAGAGTAACTGCCAGACCGCCCCGAGGAGCAGGCCGAAACCAAACGGAAGCCAGCCGATGGCCGGGATGGCGGCGAGGATGATGCCGGTTTGTTGCAGTCGGCGTTTGAGGTAGTCAGTCATTTTATGCTGGTGCGCCAATGATTCAAACCACCAGCCGTGTGATTATGGCCAGCGGCAAATAAAAGCAGGCTTGCCACCAGGGCACACCCACTTCTGGTTGGCGCTGGAAGAAGCGGACTTTGCCGATCAGGTAGAGCAGACCCGCCCCAAAGGCGCCAATCTCCAAGAGAAAGAGACCCAGTTGAGCCATGCTTTCGAGCAGATCATTGTCCGAAAAGGGGAAGGCGTACCAGATGCCGTAACGGTAGGCGTAGTACCAGAATATCTCGTAGAGGACAAAGGCACCGAGCACGCGGACCGCGTCCAGACGGTTCACGGCCAGAAACGGCACGATGGCCAGCCGGGTGATGATCAGCTTGGGATACCAGTCCAGCATGCGCTCGTAGCTGCACATGGGACACGCCATGGCCTCCACACAGCTTAAGAGCAGGAGGCCGAGGACGAGGTATGGGATGCGTGGGTTCAAGGGAGGTTTGAAAGCGGACGTATTTGGTCGTTGGAAAGGCCCTTGGTCACAGTCGTAAAGGTACGCAGTGGCATGCGATTCGTCAAACGGGAAGGGGTTCATCCGCCCCGCTGGGGCGGGCCGAAGTTATGGATGGTTTTCCACGGGTTCCCGTTTGTCACCCGTGGCTACCTTCGTTCGCCCCTCCGGGGCTGGGAGGGAGTGGCGGTCCGCTTTATCCGAAGAAGCAGCCGTGGGGGGCGCGGTCTATTTCGGCGAGGAGGATCTGGGTTTCGAGGCAAATTGGTAGAATTCCTCGGCACATGTAGATAAGTGCCGAGGTTGGGGGATGGGGGCGGTTCGGGGGGCAGTCCCATCCGCGATGGCCGGCGGGTTCGGGTGGGCGGGTGCGAAAATAGCTAGGGACCGGGTGGAACCGGTCCTTACCAGACAGGCAGCCAGTCGGACGTCCATTGAAGCGGGGGATTTTTCGATGCTAGGCGTGGATTATTTTTTTTGGGGATTTTCGGGTTTTAGGGACTGTCGCAGCTCTAACGTGTTGGCTTTAAGTGGTTTGCGTTTATTTAAAATATTTTAAAGAAAAGGGGACCTAGGACAGCGGATGTCCTACCTCCTCCCGTAAAGTATGAATTATGAAGGATGAGGTAGGAATGAGGGACTGGGGAAACATCGAACATCGAACGCCCAACATCGAACATCGAGCGGGGTTGTTTGAGCCTCCTTACGTCGGCTGCTACGATTGGAGGAAATCGGGCTTTGACTGTGAAAAGGTCTTCGTTATGCTCCCCGACCTATTTTTGTTAAGGTGATTTTATGGCTAAACTGACGGTCAATGATCTGAATGTGCGCGGCAAACGGGTGTTCGTCCGGGTGGATTACAACGTGCCGATGGAAGAAAAGGATGGCCAGATGGTCATCAATGACATCACGCGCATCAAGGAAACGCTGCCTACCCTCGACCTGCTGGTGAAGGGTGGCGCGAAGGTCATTCTGGCCGCGCACTTGGGCCGTCCGAAGGGGCAGCGCGAGCCGTCCATGTCCCTCCGCCCGGTGGCGGTGAAGCTGGCGGATATGCTCGGCCGTCCGGTGGCGTTCGTGGATGATTGCATCGGCGACAAGGTGGCGCAGACGGTGGGCGCGATGCAGGAGGGCGATATTTTGGTGCTGGAGAACGTGCGTTATTACAACGAGGAAGAGGCGAATGACGCCGCGTTCGCCGAGAAGTTGGCCGCGAACGCGGACATCTATGTGAATGACGCGTTCGGAGCGGCGCATCGCGCGCATGCTTCCACGGCGGGCATCGCCCAGGTCATCGCCAAGCGCGGTGGTCAGTGCGCGGCGGGTCTCCTGATGGAGCGGGAATTGAAGTTCCTCGGTGATGAGCTGGAAGCTCCGGCGAGCCCCTTCGTGGTGATCCTCGGTGGCGCGAAGGTGTCCGATAAGATCAAGGTAATTGATCGCCTACTGGAAAAGGCAGACACGATCCTGATCGGCGGCGCGATGGCTTATACGTTCAAGCTCGCGATGGGTTATCAGACGGGCAAGTCGCTGGTGGAAAAGGATGCGACAACGGTGGCCGTGCGCGCGTTGGCGAAAGCGGCGGATCGCGGAGTGAAGTTCCTGTTGCCGACAGATAACATCATCGCCACGCCCACGGATACGGGCAAATTGAACAAGAAGGGCAAGCCGGTGTTCGAGTTCGTGAATCCGCAGGTGAACACGGCGGCGGACATCCCGGCGAACGAAGAAGGATTTGATATCGGTCCGGCCACGGCCAAGCGTTATGCCGAAGTGGTGAAGGGTGCGAAGACGGTGCTCTGGAACGGGCCGATGGGCATGTTCGAGGACAAGCGTTTCGCGGAAGGCACGAACGCGGTGGCGCTCGCGGTGGTGGAAGCCACGGAGAAGAACGGCGCGAAGACGATCATCGGCGGTGGCGACAGCGTGAAGGCGCTGAACAAGGCCGGGCTGGGTGACAAGGTGACGTTTATGAGCACGGGCGGCGGCGCGAGCCTCGAATTCCTCGAAGGCGCGGAACTGCCCGGTGTGGCGGCTTTGAGCAACAAGTAATTTCTAACGAAGAGAGACACGCACATGGAAAAAGAACGCAAACTGATCATCGCGGGCAACTGGAAGATGAACAAGACGGTCGCCGAGGCGCTGGACCTGGTCCAGGGCTTGAAGCGCGACCTCGCGGGCGTGAAGGAAGTGGACGTCGTCGTCTGCCCGCCGTTCACGGCCTTGAGCGAGGTTTCGAAGGTCATCGTGGACAGTAACATCCGCTTGGGCGCGCAGAACATGAGCGAGCACAACGGGGGCGCTTTCACGGGCGAGATCGCCGCGGGCATGTTGAAGGAATTCTCGGTGCGCTACGTCATTCTTGGTCACAGCGAGCGCCGGATGTTCCAGAAGGAATCGAACGAATTGATCGCGAAGAAGGCGCTGGCGGCCTTGGCCGCGTCCATCAAGCCGATCATCTGCGTGGGCGAACTCCTCGCGGAACGGGAAGCGGGCCAGACGGAACATATCGTGAGCCACCAGATCCGCGGCAGCCTGGAGGGCATCTCCAAGCAGCAGATGGAGGAAGTGATCATCGCGTATGAGCCGGTGTGGGCCATCGGCACGGGCAAGACGGCGACGGCGGAACAGGCGCAGGAAGTGCACGCGTTCATCCGCCGGGAGATCGCCGGCCTGTATGACGAAGCAGTGGCGAAGAAGGTGCGGATACAGTATGGTGGCAGTGTGAAACCGAACAATGTCCGAGAAATCCTGAGCAAGCCCGACGTGGACGGCGCCTTGGTGGGCGGCGCCTCGTTGGAGTTGCGCGGTTTCACGGAACTGGTAAAAAACTCAATTTAAACGAAAAGGTAAAAGATTATGGCATTTTTGATTGGATTATTGACGACGGTGCTGGTTTTGACCGGCTTGTTTCTCGGACTGCTGGTGCTGATCCAGTTGCCGAAGAAGGATGCGGGCGTAGGCTCGGCCTTCGGCGGCGGCATGACGGACAGCATCATGGGCGCCGGCTCCGGCAATGTGCTGACGATGGCCACACGCTATTCGGCCGGCATCTTCCTGGTGCTGTGCCTGGTGCTCTCGGTCCTCAAGACCAACGAGGCCAACGCTGGCAAGAAGAACTTCCAAAAGGCCTTGGAACAGGCAGCTACAACCACCCCGGCCCTGCCCGCCCCGGCTTTGACGACGAACATCGCTCCCGTGGCACCTGCTGCGAAACCGGCCGCTCCGGCGGCTCCTGGCGAATCACTCTTCCCCGGTGCCACGCCGACCGCGCCTGGTGAGTCTCTGTTTCCGGGCGCCACACCGACAGCTCCGGGCGCTACGCCCACTGCCCCTGGCGAATCACTCTTCCCGGGTGCCACGCCGACCACGCCGCAATAATCGGCCGGATAAAACGTGTTTTGCCATCGCCCCGCGAGCTTCAGCTCCGGGGCGATTTTCATTTTATCGGATGGCCTCAGCAATTTTGGCGCAGCCATTCCCAAAGAGCGGCGAGCCCGGATGGCGCAATTCGCTGAGGTTAATGCTGCCGAACAGACATAGAGCCGGGCTAACCTGACCATCTTATGACCACTGGAGCAAACGACCTCATCACCCACCTTCGCGACCACCCGTTCTTCAAGGGAATGAGTGACACACATCTGACCGTGTTGGCCGAATGCGCCCTCCCCGTCTCCTTCCATGCGGGAGAAAAGATTTTCGCAGAGGGCGATGCAGCCAACCGCTTCTACCTCATCGAATCCGGCGAAGTGATCCTCTCTGCCGAGACCACTCCGCATGAACATCAGGAAGTCCAGACGCTCCAAGCTGGGGATGTGCTCGGCTGGTCGTGGCTCTTTCCCCCGTATTACTGGCATTTCTCCGCGGAAGCCAAAACCCCGGTGGAATCTGTCTTCTTTTATGGCACTCGCTTGCGGGAACGGTGCGAACAGGACACATCACTCGGCTATGAATTGATGAAACGTGTCTCGGAAATAGTCATAAAACGCCTGCAAAAGAACCGTGAGGAATTGCTGGCCTTGAAAAAATCCGCTCGGTGATAGTGTGCAAAAAGCACAGTTGCGCAAAATAAGCACACCAGAAACAACTCGGGCCACAACCCTTTCTTGGCTTTATAAAGACAATGTTTTCGGGGGTTTTACGACCGAAAACAGGTTTTATTCGTGATTTTTCTGTTTGACCACCAACCCCTCTGTCACTTAGGCGACAGGCATTGACATTTATTGCTCTCTAAGGGATTCCCTTAGCCCTATCTAGGGGGATGCCATAGGACAAAATAGGAGGCACCCTGATTGTTATTCATGCTGGCAATCCCTAAATTGGCACCGTGATAGCAACATCAGAAGTTACCGGTTCGCGCAAAACCCAGACAAATATTGCCATGGCAGGCGGGTGTTCGGGCGCTCCCAGCCTCCCGGCGACTGTCCCGCTCAGCGAAGCCCAACACCGGACGCTGATCGATGCCTTGCAACAGTCCCAGATCTATCAGGACTATGAACGCGCCTTCTCCGATGCCACCGGTCTGGCCATGACCCTGCAACCGGTGAACTCCTGGCAGTTGCCCCTCTATCGCCACCGCAATGAGAATACCTTCTGCGCGCTGATGGCCGGCAAAAGCCGTTCCTGCGCCGCCTGCCTCCAGACCCAGCAGGAACTTTCGGAAAAAGCCTGCAATGGCACCGCCACCGTCACCTGCGCCCTCGGCCTCAGTGACAGTGCCGTGCCCGTCAAGCTGGGTGACCAGATCGTCGGCTTTCTCCAGACCGGCCAGATCATGAAGCGCAGACCGACCGAAGCCCAGTTCGACCGCGCTTCCGACCAGATCAAGAACTGGAACCTCACGTTCGACCAGGGCGAACTCCGCGAGGCCTACTTTGCCAGCAAGATCGTCCCGCCCAAACAATATGAGGCCGTGTTGGGCCTGCTCCGCATCTTCGCCGAGCACCTCTCCATGGTATGCAACCAGATCGCCCTGCAACAGGCGAACTCCGAACCTCCCGTCATCCGCAAGGCGAAGGAGTTCATCCACGAGCATCAGGCCGAGGACATCACCCTAGGTCAGGTGGCCAAGTCGGTGAACACCAGCACCTTCTATTTCTGCAAGATCTTCAAGAAGTACTCGGGCTTGAACTTCACGGACTATGTCTCCCGCGTGCGCATCGAGAAGGCGAAAAATCTGCTGCTCAACCCGAACTTGCGCGTGAGCGAGATCGCCTATGAGGTTGGCTTCCAGTCCCTGACGCACTTCAACCGCGTCTTCAAACGCATCGTCGGCCAGTCTCCCACCCAGTATCGCGAGCATCTGCCCACGGTCTAGATTGGGGGTCTTTAAAATTAGGCGTGGGTTGTCTGACGCGCCAGTAACAATGACAACCTGCCTAGGAACTTGGACGTGGGAACTGCCCATCGCCATCGCGGACGTTCGTCCTCAGGCCACAGCCATCTCCTGACCGCTGAAACCATGGACCTTCAGCCCTTCAAGACCCTTTTCCCCGTCCTCATCGTCGATGACGATCCGGGCATCGTGAAGCTGGTGGATCAATGTCTTCAAGCCAACGGCTTTCAGACGGCGACCGCCCGCAACGGCACCGCCGCCGTCCGCTGGCTGCGTAAAAATCGGGCTGCCCTGATTCTGACGGACCTCAAGCTCCCGGACATGATGGGCTGGGAGATCATCCAAGAACTGCGCCAGCATACCCCGCAAAACCTGCCCGCTTACATCATCATGACCGGACAGGGCGATGAACGCGTCGCCGTGGATGTCATGCGGCGCGGGGCTCTCGACTACGTGGTGAAGGATGCTGATTTTCTCGACCGCCTTCCCGCCATGATGGGCCGCGCGGCCCGGCAACTGGAGCAGGAGCACAAGCTGGCCACCGCCGAGGCGGCCCTGAAGCGCGAGCACCAGTTCCTCTCCGCCATCCTCGAAACGGCCGGCGCACTTGTGCTCGTGCTGGACAAGGATGGCCGCATCATCCGTTTCAACCGTGCCTGCGAACGCAGCTCCGGCTACACCACCGCGCAGATGCTCGGCCAGCCCGCTTGGAAACTCATCAGCCGCAAAGACGAGCAGCGGGCCGCCCGGGAGATCATCGACCGCCTGCAGCACGGCCTGGAGTTCCACACCCATGAGAACCACTGGCGGGCCGCCAATGGCGAGGACCACCTCATCGCCTGGTCCAACACCATCCTGCGTGATGCCGCTGGCAACGTGGAATATGTCATCGCCACCGGCATCGACATCACCGACCGCCGCCAGTTGGAGAAGGAGTTGCTCAACATCGAGGAAAGCGTCCAGCAACGCATCGGTCACGACCTCCACGACGACCTCTGCCAGCGCCTCGCCGGCATTGAGATCATGAGCCAGGTGCTGGAACAGCAGCTCGGCTCCAAGTCCAAGGCCATGGCCGGCCGTGCCGGGGAGATTTCCCAGCTCGTCCGGGACGCCATCGGCCATACTCGCGCCCTCGCGCGCGGCCTCTCCCCCGTCGTCATGGAGGTGGAAGGCCTCACCGCTGCCTTGCAGCAATTGGCGGAATCCACTAAAAGCATCTTCGGTATCGATTGCGTATTCCGTTGTCCCGGACCCGTAAGTGTGAAAAACTTGTCCGTAGCAACGCATCTGTATCGCATCGCCCAGGAAGCAGTGAGCAATGCGATCAAGCACGGTGAGGCCCGGCGCATCGAGATAGCGCTGGTCACCACCCCGGAGCGGGTCAGCCTGCTGGTGGAGGACAACGGCAAGGGTTTGCCGGAGGCCACCCCCAAACGGCGCGGCATGGGTTTGCGCATCATGCGCTACCGCGCCGGGGTCATCGGTGGCACGCTGGCCCTGCAAAAGCGTCAGGAAGGCGGAACGGCCGTGGTCTGTTCCGTGCGGGTATCAACGGGAAAGCTTCATGAAAAAGAGCAAGAAGCCAGCCGCTGAAAAAGCGAAGAAACGCATCTTGATCGTGGATGACCATCCGATCATGCGGCAGGGTCTTGCCCTGCTCATCCAGACCGATTCCACGCTGGAAGTCTGCGGCGAGGCCGAAAGCGCCTCCAAAGCCGTCGAGGCCACCATGCGCCTCAAGCCCGATCTCGTCATCGCTGACATCTCCCTGCCCGGCCGCAACGGGCTGGAACTCATCAAAGACCTGCACGCCCTCCAGCCCGGCCTCCCCGTGCTCGTCGTCTCCATGCACGATGAATCCATCTACGCCGAGCGCGTCCTGCGCGCCGGTGGCCGTGGTTACGTGATGAAGGGCGAAGGCGGCCAGAAGCTCATGACCGCCATCCAGCAGGTCCTGGCCGGCGGCATCTTCGTCAGCCAGAACATCTCCGCCCAGATCTTGGAACTCTTCTCCGGTCGCCGCAGCGGCACTTCGCCCGTGGAAAAATTGAGCGACCGCGAATTCGAAGTATTCCAGTTGATTGGCCAGGGGCGCAGCACCCGGGAGATCGCGGCCGAGCTGCACATCAGCATCAAGACCGTGGAAGTCCACCGCGTGAACATCAAGGAGAAGCTGGACCTCAAGACCGCCTCGGAGCTGATCCACTTCGCCGTCCGCTGGGTGGATGGCCAGGGCACGACGGGCGCAGCGTAAGGCACCTCGTCTGTGCCGGCTATTCTAGCGACTGCTTCCCCCTTGCCCCTCCGCCCAAAAAATGTTTCCTTATCCTCCGTGAACCGTCTGCTCAAAACTTGTCTGCCCGCCGCCATGTGCGGAGTTGCCAGCTTGGTTTTGACCGTGCCAGTTCAAGCAAACGACCAAGCCCCCAAGACTCCCGCGCAGCCAGCCAAAGATCCCGTCTGCCAAGCAAGCGCCAAGCCCGGTGTGGATTGCCACAGCCCCGGCAGTCGTGCCTCAGTGCTTAATAGCTATCTGACGGAACAGGGAAAACTCGCCGCCAGTCAGGCGACCACCAACGTGGTCAAAGACTGTGACAAACCGCCCTCCAAAGCGGCGCTGATGCAAAAAGCCGCCCCGGCGGGCAAGTGACCACCGGCAGCGGCTGATCATAAAACGGTCCGCTTACAGCGCGAAAATCTTGTCCATCCGCCCGGCCAGATCCTTGGCTGTATCCACACTGTTCGCCTGGCCGCTCGGTTGTTCGGAGATGCCCCAGCCTTGGTAACCGATCTTATCCAGCGCCTTCATGATGGCCGGCCAGTTGTTGTCGCCTTCCATCAGGTTGAAACCAAAACCCGCACCCGGCTTCTCCGCCGTCATCGCCTTCGTGTTGAACTCCTTGATGTGCAGGCGCACGATGCGCTTGCCGATGACCGGAATCCACGTCTCCGCCGGGCTGTAACGGCCCACATTGCCGATGTCGAAATGCCAGCCCACCCACTCGCTGTTGATGGCATCGAGATAATCGACGGCCTGCTGCGGCTTGATGATGAAATCATTCCACACGTTCTCGATGGCGATCTTCACACCCAAATCCTTTGCCACCGGCGCGGCCTTCTTCACTTCTTCCACGGAGCGCTTGAAACAATCTTCGTAGCTCACGCCATTCTTTGCCACGCCGGGCACCAGCAACACCGAGGTGGCCCCGTAGGCCTTCGCATCTTGCAGGGAGAGCACGAGGCCGTCATAACCGATCTGGCGCACAGGCGGAGCCGGATCACTAAGGGGCTTGGCCCAATGCGTATGGCAGCACACGCTGGCGGCTTCCAAGCCGGTCTCCTTCAGCGCCGCAAGCACCTCGGCGCGGTCCATGCCGCCCATCGGTTCCACCCCTTCGAAGCCTGCGGCCTTCATGGCCTTGTACTTTTCCATCACCGTGCCTTTCACCCCGATGGTGGAATGCATGATGGCCTTGCGCAGCTTGCGCTTCGCCGCGAAGGCGGACGAGGGCAGGAGCGTCGTCACCGCAAAGGCGGCGGCGGCGGTCTGGAGAAAGGAGCGGCGATTCATAGAGAGGGTGCTTGGTTCAGATGAACTTGGTGCGGCCGGGCATCGCCAGCGGCGGGACTTCGATGGGGGTGTTCCAGTCTTTGATCTCGGGCACGAGCACCTGTTTCGAGTTCAAGGCCATGTCCCAACCGACCTCGAGACCCGTGTAACCGGCCATGCGGCCCATGATGCCCATCATGGTACTGGTGACCATGCGGTCGCCGTTGTTGATCGGGTTGCCCGCGCGGATGGAAGCATACATCTCGTCGTGTTCCACCTGATACATGTCCGGCGTCGGTCCTTCATAGCGCCACGGATTCTCGCCCGTGATCTGCACGCGCCCACGACCGATCGTCGCGATGCCCTTGGAGCCGATGACACTGAGGTTGTTCTCACCGTAGCAGCCGGTGATCTGGCGCTGGGCGAGGAAACCGCGCACGCCGTTTTCCCACTCGAAGTTCACTTCGATGTGGTCGAAAATATTGCCGCCTTCCGCCGGGATCTGGCGGCCACCGATGGCCGTACACTTCAGCGGCGGCTGATCCTTCATCGCCCAGCCCAGCCAATCCACCGCATGAATGGCCTGCTCCACGAGACCATCGCCGGAGAGCCAGTTGAAGTTATACCAGTTGCGCACCATCCACTCCATGTCCGTGATACCGGCCGGGCGCGTATCCGCCGGGGGCATGGGTTTCACCGGGCCGGTCAGATAGGTGCCGTAGATGGCGCGGATATCGCCGATCTGGCCATCATGGATGCGCTTGAAAAGCTCGCGGCGCGGATAATCATAGCGCCAGCAGAAGCCCGCCACCATCGCCAGCTTCTTCTGCTTGGCGATCTTCACGGACTCCATCACCGAACGCACCCCGGGCGCATCCGTGGCCATCGGCTTCTCCAGGAACACATGCTTGCCCGCCTCGACGGCCGCGCGCAGATGCTGCGGACGGAAACCGGGCGGCGTCGTCAGGATGACCACGTCCACCCCGGACTTGAGCACCTTCTGATAGGCGTTGAGGCCCTCGAACTGGCGCTCGGCCGGGACATTGAACTTTTCCGGATTGTTCGGCAGGTTCTTCTTGAGGCTGGTCAGGCTCTTCTCCATCTGGCTGGCGAAGACATCCCCCATGGCGAAGAGTTCCACGTTGCTGTCCGCCTTCAACGCCTGCAAAGCAGCACCGGAGCCGCGGCCACCGCAGCCGATGAAACCGATGCGCAGCTTGTCACCATTGCCAGCAGCTTTCGTGATCGCGGGAAAAGCTGCTTGCGCAGCCAGCGCGCCCCCGATGGCCACGGTGGACGAAGTTCTTAAAAAATCGCGACGCGAAGTCGGTGTCGGTTCCATATGCATAAATATGCGCTCAGGGTTGAGCAGGCAAATTAGGTCTTAAACTGTTGTTACGTCAAGCGGCCATCTGCCCGCACCAGAGTGCTGACGCCAGCCGGCCGTGAAATGTTCAAAAAGATGCAAAAAGCCCCGCACCATCATGGATGCGGGGCTTTCCCTTAAAGGATCTGCTTAGACCAGCGGCGTGATGCCCGGCAAGGCTACCGGCACTTCCGGCAGCTTGGAGTCCCAAGTCAGGTTTTTCGGGAAGGAGTCTTCCTTCGAGTTGATCACCTGGTCCCAAGTCACTTCCTTGCCCGTGTAGGCGGCCATGCGGCCCATGATACCCATCGCCGTGGCCTTGATGAAACGGTCCGAAGTGTTGAGCGGATTGCCGGAGCGGATGGAAGCCATCAGTTCATCATGCTCCGTCTGGTAGCCGTCGTTCTTGTTCTTCTCGTCCGCGCGCCAGCGCCAGCGGTTCTCACCGCGGATGGTGTGCATCCGGCCCGCGCTCTCGCCGTCGTAAACGCCCTTGGTACCGAACACGCGGTCGGCCACCGAGTTCCAGCAGCGGTCGATCTGGCGGCTGTAATGGTATCCCGGCGTGCCGTCTTCCCAGCGGTATTCCACGGCGAAATGGTCGAACACATTGCCGAACTTCTTGTCCGTACGGACCTGACGGCCACCATGCGCCACCGCCGTCACCGGGGCCACGTCTTTCATCGTCCAGAGCATCTTGTCGATGCTGTGGATCGCCTGCTCCACGATGCCGTCGCCGGAGAGCCACCAGTAATAGTGCCAACGGCGCATCTGATACTCGACCTCGTTCGGCGTGTTCTCGCGCGTGACATTCGGATAACGGTCCGTGCCGGCGGAATTGTAAGTGGAATAGACCGCCAGGACATCACCGATCGCCCCCGCGTGGATCTTCTCGTAAGCCTCGCGGTTCGCATACGTCCAGCGCCAGACGAAGCCGTCCACCATCGCCAGCTTCTTTTGCTTGGCCAGTTCCGCGCTCGCCATCACGGAGCGCAGACCGGTGCCGTCCACGGCCATCGGTTTCTCGGTGAAGATGTGCTTGCCCGCCTTCACTGCGGCCTCGATATGTTGCGGACGGAAGCCCGGAGGTGCCGTCAAGATCACTACGTCCACGCCGCTGTCGATGACCTTCTGGAAGGCATCAATACCCACGAACTGGCGCTCGGGCGGGACATTGAACTTGTCCGGCTTGTCCTTCATGTAAGTCATCACGCCCTTGAGACTCTTGTCCATGTTCTCCTTGAAGGCGTCACCCGTGGCGAAGAGTTCCACATTGCTGTCCGCTTGCAACGCTTGCACCGCCGCACCGGAACCACGACCGCCACAACCGATCCACCCGAGCTTGAGCTTGTCGCCCTTGGGCTGGCCGATGGACACATGGGGGAACGTGACCGCCGACGCCAAAGCGCTGGCAGTGAGCACTGCGCCCGAGGAAGTTTTGATGAACGCGCGACGATTAAGCGGAGAGTCAGGGGGCTGATTCATAGTCTATGGATTATCTTAAAGTGCTGTTTTAGACCCATCACCGTGAGCGTCAAGCTTCGCTTCGGCCTAGGTCATGTCGTTAACTTTACAGGTTCAGACGCTGAATAGGTCAGATTATTCGTCCATTTGGCTGACTGGTCACTTCCGCGCCGCCGTCAATTCCCATTGTTCCCCGAAGAACGCCGCATCCACGATGCCCTTGCCGCCGATGCGTTCGCCCGAAGGCACGCTCATATCCACCACCGCCCAATCAGGCAGCTTGGGGGTCTGCTGGGAATTGGTCCCCGAGCTGTATTGCGCGAACGTGAACCCGCAATTGATCACCACATACTTGGATGGGTTCAGCGGATTCGGATAGATGAGCACCGGCGCGTTCTTGGTCGCATCATACGTCTTGTCACCCACTTGCACACCCTTGGCCGTCCACTTGATCGGCAGCTTGTCCGCAATCTTCGCGAGAACCTTGTTGCTGCTCGGATCGCCCCAGAGGATGAGGTTGTTGTTCTTGATGTCCTCATCGGAGATCGCGCCATCATCCTTCACCTGCGCCGGTCCGCGGAACTGGCGACGCCACTGGAACAGCGCCTCCTTCATCTCCGCCTGCGCCCATTGACCGGCTTGCGCGTTCAAGGGCTGGCCTGTCGGCTTTACCATGATGAAGGAACTCATGAACGCGTCATCGATGGGGCCTTGGAGGTTGGGTAATTTTTCCAAGACAAACGCATAACTACCCGGGGGATCGTTAACCCCCACGTTCATTGCGCGAATCCCAACCTGCCTCCAGCCTCCATCGGTCTTAAAATAAGCCAAGTAAGGGTGTTTATAGTCTCCCAGTCCGTGCGGGTTTTCTATGGGTAAATCTTTGCCATCCAAACTCACGACCACCTTGCCTGATAGCAACAAATCTGATGGCGTGAGGGTGAACGCCCGAACATTACTGGTTTTGATCACTATTTTGTTACGGCCAACAATTTCAGCAGTCAGTGAAGCCTTAGCCCAATGCTGTTCCAAACGATCGATCTCCACCCAATGCATCTTGTTCCACTTCAGCGTATGCGTCACCAGCGTCACCTTCTTCGGCACCGTCACACCTTTCGCCGCTGCCGCATCCACCAGTGCCGCCACCTTCTTCTTCGTCTCCGGCTCATACTTGTGACCCGTCTTCGGCCCGATAAGATGCGTCATCTTGATGCCTTCCTTGGCCAGCGCCGCCTCCATGAGATCCGCCGCTGCCTTCTGCCCGTCATCCTCGCCGCTGTAGGCGATGAGTGAGGTGTTCACCAGATTGATCGGTGCCGCCAGCGGATCATACATCGCCCACAACTTCTGCTCATACCACGGGATGGTATCCAGCTTGTCGGCGAGCTTTTGGTAATTCAGCACATCCACAAAACCCGCCCCCGGATTCACCGCCGCCCATTGATCCGCATGATGCACACCCAAGTGCCACGTCCCCGCGCCACCCATCGAGAAGCCGCGCATCGAGACCCGTTTCGCATCGATCGGATAATGCTTCATCGCATGCGCCAAGCCCTCGAACACATCCACCTCGCCCGCGAACTTGAACGCATTCATGAAGCGCCCATACGGATGCAGCACAAACGTATTCTCCGGCGCGAACTCGCCCACCGACTTCTGCCGTCCCTCGATGAATGAAATCTCGTTCAACGTATCGCCGCGTCCATGCAACCAGAAATCCAGCCGCATCGGCTTGTTGCCCGGCTTGAACGTGGCTGGCACCACCAATCCGTAAGGCTGCACCGAACCATCCAGCTTCGACACAAACCCGCGCACCACGAGACCCGTCGCCGTCGTCCACGGCGCTTGCCCCGCCTTCAACTGCGCCGCGCGCTCCATCCCTTGCTTCACCATCGCCAGTGCGGACTTCGTCTGGTTCGTGCTGTAGAAGATATCATCCTCCACCGCATACGCCGCCGCGTTCCGATAGATCTGCACATCCGGCAGCAGCTCCAGCAACTTCGGCTGCCCCTTCAAAGACGTTCGCAACCCCAGGATTTCCCGGTCCAGACCCGCCACCGCTTTCATGATCTCCGCCTTCGCCTCGGCCGACACTGGAAAACCCGGCGGCGGGGAGAGCTTCTTGGGATTCGGCGGCAGCGCTTGCTTGGCCTTTGCCTTGGCGGCGGGTTGCGGGGCAGCCTTCTTGGCATCCGCCGCAAAACTGGTGGTAAGGGAAGCGATGAGCAGAACGCTCAGGATGACCTGCCGATTAAGATGAACTGGAAGCATGCCGCCATTGAACCTAATCTTGAACAGGCGCGAAAGCAGAATTCATCATCCAGCACATTTCTGAAACAAACTCGAAGCGATCAGCGTCTGGACGGATTCAACTATAACAATCCCGCACGCTCCATCCACAGCATCTCCGCCGTATATCCCTGCCGGAACGTCGGATGGACATACTGATAACCCAGCTCCATCTTCAGCTTGCGATTCGCCACCTTCTTGTTCGTCAGACCACGTTTGCGCTCGGCGTTCTCTTCTTCCGTAGCGTGCGGGGGCAAATCCTTGCCCAGTGCCTCGCCTAACCAACGATAGAAATTCAACTGCGACACGGGCTCATCATCCACCACATTATAGATTTCGCCGACATGCGCGCCTTTCAGGGCTGCCATGATAACCCCCACGGCATCATCCAGATGGATCATGTTGATGATGCGATCACCCTTGCCATGGATACGTGCCTCATCCTTCAAGTATTGCTGGAAAAGATGGCCGCGTCCCGGTCCATAGATGCCCGCCACGCGCAGAATGACCGCGGGGAACTTGCTCATCTGAAACGCTTGCAGCAACAGCTTCTCCGTCTGCACCAGGATCTGGCTGGTCTCATTTACCGGCATCGTGGAAGCGCTTTCCTTCACGGGCATCCCATCCGTCTGGCCATAGACGCTCGTGCTGCTCGTGTAGATGAATTTCTTCGGCGGATTGGCCGACAACCATTGCAGCAGATTCTTCGTACCATCCAGATAGACCTGACGATATACATCGGGCCCACCCTTACTGGAAGATACGCAGTTCACCACCCAATCGAACGGTCCTGGCAAGGCGGCTAGTGTCTCCGGCCGCGTGATATCCGCCACCAACGGCTTGATACCTGCCGTCTCCAATTCCGCGCTCCCCACCGCACTTCGGCGCACGCCATAGACTTCATGCTCCTTGGCCACCAAGGCTTTGCCCAACGGCAGACCCACGTAGCCGCAACCGATGATGAGAACGCGCATTGAGGCGAGCATAGACCGCCACACGCCCGCTCAAAAGCCCAAAAGGGACCGCTTTTTCGGCCTGGGAACAGCCGCGCTTCACACCCTCATTAGCCCAGCTTGCCCGGTGAATCGCTTGTGAACAAAGTTCACTTGATTTGCCCCCGCCCGCCCTTACCTTGCACCCTTGTTTTTCGACCGGCCTCCGGTCACTGACGCTGAATCACATGTCTGCCCTTAATCTTGCCCATCCTGATCAGTTCGCCGCCCGCCACCTCGGCCCGAGTGAATCCGAACTCGCCGCGATGCTTCCCGTCGTCGGTGTGAAATCGCTCGCCGAACTCGCGGACAAGACCGTGCCTGCGAGCATCCGCCTCGGCCGTTCGCTCAATCTGCCGACGCCTTGCTCGGAATTCGAGGCGCTCGCGGAATTGCGCGGCATCGCCAGCGGGAACAAAGTGTTTCGCTCCTACATCGGCATGGGCTACTATGACACCATCACGCCACCCGTGATCCAGCGCAATATCCTCGAGAACCCCGGCTGGTACACGCAATACACGCCCTATCAGGCGGAGATCTCCCAAGGCCGCCTCGAATCCCTGCTGAACTACCAGACGATGGTCTGCGACCTCACCGGCCTGGACATCGCGAACGCCTCCCTGCTCGATGAAGGCACCGCTGCTGCGGAAGCCATGACGATGGCCTACAGCATCAAGGGCAACGACACGAAGAACGTCATCTTCATCGCCGACACCTGCCATCCGCAGACGATCAACGTCGTAGTCACGCGCGCAAAGCCCGTGGGCATCGAGGTGCGCGTGGGCAATCCGGCCAAGATCGATTTCGATGGCAAACTCTTCGCCGTGCTGGTGCAGTATCCCGACACGTTCGGTGCCGTTACCGATTACACCGACTTGTTCGCGAAGACGCATGCGGCTGACGCCATCACCATCGCCGCATCCGATCTGCTCGCGCTCACGCTGCTGAAATCGCCCGGTGAACTCGGTGCGGACATCGCCGTGGGCAGTGCGCAACGCTTCGGTGTGCCGCTGGGCTACGGTGGGCCACACGCCGCCTTCTTCTCCACGCGCGACGCCTTCAAGCGCCAGATGCCCGGTCGTATCGTGGGTGTCTCGAAAGATGCGCGCGGCAAAGCCGCCTTCCGTCTCTCGCTCCAGACGCGCGAGCAACACATCCGCCGTGACAAGGCCACCAGCAACATCTGCACGGCGCAGGCGCTCCTCGCGAACATGGCCGCGATGTATGCGTGCTATCACGGCCCGAAGGGCCTGAAAGCCATCGCGCAACGCGTGCACGGTGTGACCACGGTTCTCGCCGTCGGCCTGAGCAAGCTCGGGCTGAAGGTTGAGCCCGCTGCTTACTTCGATACCTTGCGTGTCAGCGTGAAGGACGCTGCGTCCGTTCATGCCATTGCCGAGAAGCACGGCATCAACTTGCGCAAGATCGATGGTACTTCTGTCGGCTTGTCCGTGGATGAAACCGTTTCCGCGAGGGACATCACCGAGCTGTGGCAGGTCTTCAATGGTGACAAAGCCGCTGGTTTCAGCGTTGAGGACGTGAACAAGGGATTGGCCTCTTCCATCCCCGCTGCGCTACAACGCACCAGCGAGTATCTCTCGCACAAGGTCTTCAATCTCTATCACTCGGAGACGGAGATGCTGCGTTACCTGCGCAAGCTGGAATCACGCGATCTCTCGCTCACGCATTCCATGATCCCGCTCGGCTCCTGCACGATGAAGCTGAACGCGACCGTGGAGATGTTCCCGGTAAGCTGGCCGGAGTTCGGCAAGCTGCATCCCTTCGCGCCGCTCAGCCAGACGCAGGGTTATCTCACAATGTTCCAGCAGTTGGAGCAATGGCTCGCGGAGATCACCGGGTTCGACGCCATCTCGCTGCAGCCTAACGCCGGTTCCGCCGGTGAATACGCGGGCCTCATGGCCATCCACGCGTATCATCAGAGCAAGGGCCAGGTGAATCGTGACATCTGCCTCATCCCGACTTCCGCGCACGGCACGAACCCCGCCAGCGCCGTGATGGCCGGTCTGAAAGTGATTCCCGTGGCGTGCGACAAGGAAGGCAACATCGACGTGGCTGACCTGCGCGCGAAAGCGGAGCAGTACAAGGACACGCTCTCCTGCTTGATGATCACGTATCCGTCCACGCACGGCGTGTTCGAGGAAAGCATCAAAGACATCTGCCAGATCATCCACAGCTTCGGCGGCCAAGTTTACATGGACGGCGCGAACATGAACGCGCAAGTCGGTCTCTGCCGCCCGGGCGATATCGGCGCGGATGTCTGCCATCTGAACCTGCACAAGACTTTCTGCATCCCGCACGGTGGCGGCGGTCCGGGCATGGGCCCGATCGGTGTCGCCAAACACCTCACGCCATTCCTGCCAGGTCATCCGGTCATCGCACTGGAAGGCCAGCACAAGCTGGGCGCTATCGCCGCTGCGCCTTGGGGCAGTGCCAGCATCCTGACGATCTCGTGGGTTTACATCCGCCTGATGGGACCGGCGGGCGTCACGGATGCGACGAAGTTCGCCATCCTGAACGCAAACTACATCGCCAAACGTCTGCAAGAGCATTTCCCGATTCTCTACAAGGGCAAGTCCGGCCTCGTCGCGCACGAGTGCATCCTCGATCTGCGCCAGTTCAAGGCGGTCACCGCTGAGGACGTCGCGAAGCGCCTGATGGATTACGGCTTCCACGCGCCGACATTAAGCTGGCCGGTGGCCGGCACGCTGATGGTCGAACCGACCGAAAGCGAATCTCAAGCCGAGCTGGATCGCTTTTGCGACGCCATGCTGGCCATCCACGCCGAGATCCAAGCCGTGGAAACGGGTGCCGCGGACAAAGCGAATAACCCGCTCAAGAACGCACCGCACACGGCGGACACCATCGCCAGCGATGCGTGGAATCGTCCTTACACCCGCGAGCAGGCCGCCTTCCCGCGTCCGTGGTTGAAAGACCACAAGTTCTGGCCTGCGGTGGGCCGTATCGACAACGTGTTCGGTGACCGTAACCCGGTTTGCACCTGCGTGGGCATGGAAGCTTATCAATAAGCGGTGGGGCTAACTCCTTCAGAATCAACGCCGGGCATCACGCCCGGCGTTTTTCTTTTGGAGCGCGGCTTTTAAGCCGCTTCAACTCCCGAGAATCAAAAGATGGTAAGGATTGAAAAATACACCTGTTTTCATCGGAATCCTCAATTGAATGCCCAAACAGATTGAAACCCACCGTTGCTCAGGAATATTGAAGCGGCTTAAAAGCCGCGCTCCTTCCGGACAGTCGCTTCCAAAGGTTTCCATTGCCGCGAATAAAGACACGTGTAGTCTAGACTGCTTCGTTGTATGCTAAATGCAGCGTAGAAACTGAATGTCTGCCGTACTTACAACTGAATCGTCCGCCACTCCTGCCACTGGCAGCAATGCTCCGTTGCGCCTGCCTGAACTGCTCGCTCCCGCCGGTGATTGGGAATGCGTTAAGGCCGCCGTGGAGAATGGCGCGGATGCGATCTACTTTGGCCTGGATAAATTCAATGCGCGCATGCGGGCGCAGAATTTCACCGAATCCTCCTTGCCGAAGCTGATGGAGTTTCTGCACCGGCGCGGTGTGCGCGGTTACGTGACCTTCAACACGCTAGTTTTTCCAAATGAGCTGGAAGCAGCGGAGCAATATCTGCGCTCCATCATCGCGGCGGGTGTGGATGCCGCCATCGTGCAAGACGTCGGTATCTGCCGCCTCATCCGCCAGCTCTCGCCCGATTTCCCCATCCATGGCTCCACGCAGATGACGGTGACGAGCGCCGCTGGTGTGGAGTTTGCCCGTGACCTCGGCTGCAACCTCGTCGTGCTCGCGCGGGAGTGTTCGATCGCGGAGATTGAGAAGATTCAGGCGGCTCAGGCAGCAAGCAATGTGAGCGCTGAAGTAAAGAAGCCGAATCTGCCTTTGGAAGTGTTTGTTCATGGCGCGTTGTGTGTGGCTTATTCCGGTCAATGCCTAACGAGTGAATCGCTGGGTGGACGTTCGGCGAATCGTGGGGAGTGCGCGCAGGCATGCCGAATGCCGTACGACTTGCTCTCGGATGGCGTGCAAGTGCCGCTGGGCGACAAACGTTATCTGCTGAGCCCGCAAGACCTCGCGGGCCTAGATGTATTACCCGGATTGATCCGTAGTGGCGTGGCTTCGCTCAAGATCGAGGGGCGGCTGAAATCGCCGGAGTATGTGGCGAGCATCACGCGGGTTTACCGGCAGGCGTTGGATCTGGCCGCGAAGGAGATCGCTGCTGCAGCCAACCTCACGAACCGCGTCGATAGCGCCGCGAAGTATGACCTGGAGATGTCGTTCTCGCGCGGGCTGTTCACGGGATGGTTTGAGGGAATCGATAATCAACGATTGGTGCATGCGCGCTTCGGGAAGAAACGGGGGGTGTATCTCGGCAAAGTGGTGAAAGTGCTGGGCGAACGCGTCATGGTGAAGCTGGAGGCGGCGTTGAAACCGGGTGATGGCGTGGTCTTCGATGCGGGCAAGCCGGAAGAAGGCGAAGAAGGCGGGCGCGTGTATGAGATTTTTGAGACGCGCATCGTGACGCCGGGTGCACGTGAAGTGGGGCTGACGTTCAAGCATGGCGCGATCAAGTTTCCGCGCATCCAACCCGGACATATCGTCTGGAAGACGAATGATCCCGAACTGGACAAGCGCGTGCGGCAGACGTTTGAAGGCGACCAGATCCGTTATCAACGGCCGATCTCGATGGAAGTGCATGGGCTGGCGGGGAAGCCGTTCACGCTCATCGCGCGCGATGAAAATGGACATGTCGCGCAGGCGGAATCGGAAGTGATGCTGGCGGTGGCGGAGAAGACGCCGCTTTCTACCGAGCGTTTGAAGGAACAGCTTGGACGCCTTGGGGGCACGCCGTTCCGCTTGGGTGAGTTGACGAATCATCTCGAGGGCAATGTCATCTTGCCGGTGAGCGAGCTGAACCGTATGCGGCGCGAAGTGGCGGTGGAATTGGAAGCGCAAGCTGCGGCACCGAAGCACTGGACCTTGGTGTCCGAGCCGGTGAGCGCGAAGTGGTCGGCGCCCGTGGCTGAGGTGCAGGCAGGGAATGCGGCGACCAACGGGATGGAGCTGATCGTGCTGGTGCGGAATCTGGCCCAGCTTGAGACGGCGCTGACTTGTGGGGCCGAGACGATCTATTGTGAATTCGAAGATCCGAAGAAGTATCGCGAAGCGGTGACGCTGTATCATACGGCGCGTGGGTGCAAGACGCCTTTGGGCAATCCGCAGGCGGGCATCTTTGTGTTGCCGCCGCGTATCTACAAGTCAGGTGAGGAATGGATTCTCAATCTGGTGCGCTCGAGCAATGCAGATGGTTATGTGGTCCGTAATTACGAGCATCTGAAGTTTTTCGCAGGCTGTCGCCAGCGCGGTGATTTCTCGTTGAATGTGGCGAATCCGCTCACGGCCGAGTATTTCATCCAGCGTTATGGATTGGAACGGGTCACAGCGTCTTATGATCTGAATGTGACGCAGCTTGAAGCGCTGCTCTCCTCCACGCCCGCGCAGTATCTGGAGATCACGTTGCATCAGCACATGCCGATGTTCCATATGGAACATTGCGTGTTCTGTGCGTTCCTCACGAAGGGGAAGGATTACCATGACTGCGGGCGCCCGTGTGAGAAGCATGAGGTGAAGCTGCGCGATCGCGTGGGTGCGCTGCACACACTCAAGGCGGATGCCGGTTGTCGCAACACGGTGTTCAACTCCATGGCGCAGACAGGGGCGGAGTATTTCGAGCGCATGGTGGCCTTGGGAGCGCGCCAGTTCCGTATCGATTTCCTGAATGAGACGCCGGAGCAAGTCACGCAGACCATCGCGAAGTATCGTCAGCTCTTGCGTGGTGAGATCACGGGGCAGCAGTTGTGGCGGGAATTGAAACTGGTGAGCCAGCTCGGCGTGACGCGGGGGCAATTGGAGGGATTGCGGATTGAGCCAACCCAACGAAAATGATACGGAGCCTGAACGCTCCAAAACGAAAGCCAGCCTGATCATGGCTTTTGTGCTGGCGTTGTTGCTGGCGAAATTCGCGATGGCCATGTTCCGGTCGGAGTCTCGGGAAGCGCAGGCTTACGATCACAATGCATTGTCGCTCGAAACCGCATGGATCTTTGAACGGCCCGGGGAATTCACCCTGCTCTCACTCCGTCCTTTTGCAGAAATGCGCCGCTGGGCCTTGGGGAAAACCAACGAGCCAGCCACTCCATCTTCGCTGGAGCAATTTCACGAGCACGAAGTCCTAGGCAAGGCCAGCATCACGAACCGTGCGGAACAGTTGGAACTTTACGGAGCCATCACGAACGGATTGCGCGCGTTGGAAGGCAACCGTTTCCATAGTTTCGATCCACGTTATGCGGTAAGAATCGAGCGTGAGGGCAAGACCGTGGATCTCATCCTCAGCTTTGAATGCCGGACAGCGGAGGAGCGGCTGAGCGGGAAACGGGAACTCACTATTTCGAGCGCTCCGGCAGATGTTTTCAAACGGGCTTTTGAACGGCACGGCCTGCTGCTGGATACCAATGATTTCTTTGGCATTTATGGCAAGGAAAAGCTGGGGAAATAGCGCCTCTACTGCGGGAACAAAAAGCGGTTGGCATTCGTGCCATAAGATTGGCGGGCGAGGCGAAGGGCTTCTTGCAAGCGGGAGTTGTCGGCTCGTTGCACGCTGCCGTCGGAGAGCGCATAGAAACCTTCGTCTTTATGGAACGGTTCCTTGGAAGAACTGCGCCAGACGGAATTGCTGGCCACATCCACAGCGACCTCTCCTGGGCTACTATAAAATTGTATGCTGGAATCAAGTGCCAGATTGCGATCGCCCACGGCCAGCGTGTTCGGTTTGGTTTCTTCAGCCGACATGCCCAGGAAGTAACTGATGGAATTGTTTTGCCGGGTCGGATGCGCCAATCCATCGACGGTGTTCGTAAATTCTTTGACGGCATTGGCGCGACGCAAGACATCCTTGGGGCAGATCAGAATTCTTGCCGTGCCCAATTCGTTGGAAGCAAGTCTGAAATATTCCCAAGCAGGCCGGTTATAGTTGAAGTTGGAAGGAAACCGGTAAGCCCGGTTCTTAAAGTATTCGACCGGAAATTCCTGCTTACAGTTACCAGCGAACATTTTGAAGGAGAGCGCGATCTGCTTTTGATTGCTGGCGCAGGTGGTCCGCAGCCCTACCCGCTTGGAGTGGAGCACCGCTTCAATAACCAAAGCCCCGAGCAGTGTGATGACCGCAACAATCACAATCAACTCCTTGGCGGTGAAGGCGCGAACCCGTGTGATTCTGGGCTCTGCGGTTTTCAAGTTCATATCTTTTCCAAAGGTTATGTTCTGGACTCCTTTAAGAGGTGACACCGCAAGTCGCTCGCTTAAGTGTAATTAAACTAGCACACTGTCAGTGAACGGGAAAGGTCCATTTTCACCGGCAATCACTTCATCTCGTTCGGATAAGAGCGCTTTCGCGCTCGACAGTTCACGGCCTTGGCAGGCTAAATTCAGGGCATCATGAAATTCGGCATCTGCAACGAGATTTTCCAGAACTGGAAGCTGGAGGACGCAATGGCGTTCGCCAAGATGGCGGGGTATGACGGCATCGAGATCGCGCCCTTCACCATCGCCAAGTATGTGACCGAGATTTCACCGGCGCAGCGCGCGGAGATCAAGGCAACGGCGGCGCGCATCGGCATCGCCATCACGGGCATCCACTGGGTGCTGGTGCAGGCGGAAGGCATGTATGTGACACATCCGGACGCGGCCATCCGCGCGAAGACACAGCAATATTTCGTGGACCTCGTGAACTTCTGCGGGGACATCGGCGGCAAACGCATCATCGTGGGCTCACCCAAGCAGCGTAACTTGATGGAGGGTGTTTCCTACCAGCAGGCGTGGGATTGGGCGCTGGAAGTCTTCTGCCCAGCGGTGAAGCGCGCGGAGGAGCGGGATATCGTGATCTGCTTTGAGCCGCTCGCCCCGGCGGAGACGAATTTCATCAACACGGCGGAGGATGGCATCAAGTTCACGAAGGAGCTGAACAGCCCGGCCTTCAAGATCATCATCGACGTGAAGGCAATGTGCTCGGAGAGCAAACCCATCCCGCAGATCATCAAGGAATCCACGCCGAACTTCGCCTACTTCCACGCGAACGATGCGAACCTGAAGGGGCCAGGCTTCGGTGATGTGGATTTCAAACCCATCGCGGCCGCCCTGAAGGAAGTGGGCTACGACGGCTGGGTATCGGTGGAGGTGTTCAAGTTCGAGGAAGGCGCGGAAGTCATCGCCACGAAGAGCATCGAGTATCTGAAGAAGGTTTTTGTGTAGAGGTGCGGGAAGCTGATTTGACCAGTTGCTGCCGTTCCTTAAGGACTTGGCCCAAAGGGCCAAAAGAATCCAGCCCAAGGCAGACCGCCGACGGTCTGCCTTGGGAGTACGAGTCAATTTGAGGAGAGCGGCCTGAAGGGTCGCCAGAGGAGTCTGGTGTCCTTACAGGACACATATATTTATCTGCGTGAAACCTAGGGCACGGACCGCGAGCTGTCCGTGCCCCAGGCTGGACTCTGCTGGCCCTTTGGGCCAATCACAAAAGCAAACACCCGCCGATCTTGCGATGGGCGGGTGTTGTCAGGATATCAGATGCTTACGGCAGCGGCTTGATATACACGTTGCGGAAGCCGGCGGCATCATTGTGACCGGCGAAGCCGAAGAAGCCGTTCTTGCGGTCCTTGCCGGGATGCGGCTTGTTCGCCATGTATTCGGTGATGGTGCTGAGGTCCGTGTTCAGGATGACGGTGCCATTCAGTTCCACCTTGAGCGTGGAGCCCACGACGGTCACTTCCTGGAAGTTCCAGTCACCCGTCGGACGCAGATAACCACGATGCGCGGCGGCGATGCCATAAGCGGAACCATGCGCCTGGCGCGGGTCCAGCTTGGCATACTTGGGATGCTCGGTGTCCAGCACTTGCAGCTCGCACAGGCCCACGTAGGCGGTATCACCCTGGCCAGGATAGCGCAGCGCCAGGCCGTTGTTACCACCGGGCGGCAATTGGAACTCCACGCGCGCGACGAAGTCTTTCAGGTCTTCATTGAAGTAGATGGTGCCGCCCTTGCCCGCCTTGCAATAAAGGGCGCTGTCCTTGATCTCATAATTCTCCACCGGACCAAGCCAGCCCGTGAAATCCTGGCCGCTGAAGATGGGCTTGAAGCCGGAACGGTTCTTGGACGATAGAATCTTGTTCGCCTCGACGGAGCCGATCTCGCGGATGAAGATATTGCGCCAGCGGATCTCACCACCATGGGTCTGGAGCTGGATGGGGCCCTTGGCCGGGACGGGACGCGGGTTGCCCTTGATGGCCGGGTCTTTGCTCGCCTTGTCGTAGTAGTTCTCCAGGATGGCGTGATCCACCACCAGCTTGTCGTTCAGATAAATCGTCACGCGGGAACCCACCATGATGATGCGAAACTTGTTCCATTCGCCGAAAGGCTTGTCCGCTTTCACGAGCGGATCTTTGCCGGGGGAATTGGTGGAGTTGTTCCATAGGCCGCCGGAGCCTTTGTCCGCGCCGAGCTTGAACTTGGCTTCCTCCGTGTAGTCCCAAATCTGGACCTGGGGCACACCGCGCAGGTAGATGCCAGAGTCGGCCTTCGGCACGGTCTTGTATTCCAGGAGCAGCTCGAAATCGCCATAATCCTTCTCCGTGGTGGCGTAGGCGCCGAAGCCGTCGTTCACCAGGTCCTCGCCTTCCACATACCAATGCGCCTTGCCGGTGGTGCCCGCTTCCATCATGGAGCCTTTCACGGTAGGATCGGTCCACTTGCGGATCTGCTCGGCGCGATCGGCCTCGGACATCTCCATGAGTTTGCGATGGTCGAAGGTCGTACCGCCCCGCCAGCCGGTGAGGTCCTTGCCGTTGAAGAGGGCGGTGAACCCGGCCGGGGGCTTGGAGGCAGAGCCGCCCGCGGGCTGGTCGAATTCCGTGGTGCTGCAACCGGTGAGGATGGCCACCAGGGAAAGGGCCAAGACCGGGGTGGTCAGAAGAGTTTTCAGTTTCATGCGGATTAGGTTGTACCGTTGGTAGCGGCAAGGGCTTCGACGGTCAAGCCGGGGAAGAGATTCAGGGAAAGGGTGGAAAAGCTCAAAAAATCAAAACTCAAAGCTCAAGGGCAAGTGCCAGAGAAGCAATCGAGGGCATCCTTGGGCGTTGTCGTTGGTACTAGGTTTAACAGAATTCTTTTCTTTTTGGGGCCACCCCCTACTCTCGCCCGTTCATGAGCGAAGCGAGTGCACCGAAAGCGGCCAAGTGGCCGTTTCTGCTGGCGGACCTGGTCCTCTTGGGCCTGGCCGGGCTGATCATTCAGCGCGGACATTATCCTTTGGAACCGTTCGAACTGGCGGGCGTCGTCGCCTGCGGCGTCATCGGCGCGTGGTGCTTCATCCAGCCGTTCCTGCGCGAGTACGAGGCGGAGGTGCGCTTCGCGGAATCCAACTCCCTCACCACCACGGTGCAGCAGATCCATAACGTGGAACAGGTGGCGCAGGAGATCACGTCCGCGCTGAATTATCTGCAGACCGCCCAGCTCGAGAGCCAGAAATCCATCACGGCCGCGAAGGAGATCGGGGACCGGATGACGACGGAGGCGCATAACTTCGCCGAGTTCATGAAGACGGCGAACGACACGGAGAAGGGGCATCTGCGGCTGGAAGTGGAGAAGTTGCGCCGCTCCGAGGGTGACTGGCTGCAAGTGGTGGTGCGGATGCTGGACCACACCTTCGCGCTGCATCATGCCGCGACGCGCTCCGGTCAGCGCGGACTCGTGGAGCAGCTCGGCCAGTTCCAGTTCGCCTTGCGCGATGCCGCCCGGCGGGTGGGGTTGACGGCCTACGCCGCGGAACCGGGCGAGGCATTTGACGCACAGAAGCACCATCCAGCCGACGGCAAAGCTCCGGAAGGTCCGGCCGTGGTGGGCGAGACGACCGCGCCGGGCTATACGTTCCAGGGAAGACTGGTGCGCCCGGCCCTGGTGATTTTGGCGGCACCGCAAGTTGAACCGTCTCCCGTGACCGAAATTGCCGTCGAAACGACCACTACCACAGAGACAGCCACAGAAACGGCACCCAGCTTAGAAGCTCCAGTTGCAGAGGCTGACCGGGAGCCACGGTTGTTGTAAACGGTAGCGGGGTTTTCGAACCCCTACGGCATGAGACTTTATGAGGGAAGGTCCGCTGGGCAGCTCAGGCGGGAATGTCTCCTCTATGGGAAAATGCGCTTTCACTGAAGTAAGCCAGTTAAAATCCCTTTACCCACTTCATGGGGTTGTTATTTTCGGCGGACAGTCATTATGCGTAACTCTCCGCGAATTCTCGCTTCCTTGGTTTTGGCCGCGTCGGTTCTGCTGACGGGCAGTTTGTCCGCCCAGCAACAGCAGCAGCCTAAGCAACAACCGAAACAGCAACCCAAGCAGCAGGCCAGACCGCAGCCCAAGGGACCACCGCGCGCTCCGGATATGGGCATCGATGTGCCGTTGACGGTTAAAGCGACGTTGGGGCCGAAGGTGGTGGCGCTGGGCAAGGAAATCGAGGCGCTGAAGCTGGAGTTGCAGTCCAAGCCTGCGATGCTGGAGCTGCTGCCGGATGTGCAGATCTATTACAACGCGGCGTATCACGCGTTGGTACACAATATCTTCTACAACACGAACGAGTTCCGCACGGCAGAGGCGATGATCAATTTCGGCACGTATCGGGCGAAGCAATTGCGTGACGGAAATCCGGGCTGGATCCACTCGACGGGCCTGGTGGTGCGCGGGTATGTGTCGCGCGTTGACGGCTCGGTGCAGCCTTATGGTTTGGAAGTGCCGGCGACGTATTCGCCGAACAACAAGGAGAAGAAGCACCGGCTGGATTACTGGTTCCACGGGCGGGACAGCAAGTTGAGCGAACTGAAGTTCATCAATGACCGGCAGACAAAGTACGGGCAGTTCAAGCTGGATGATGGCTTCGTGCTGCAACCGTATGGCCGGCATAACAACGGCTCGCGGTTCGCGGGCGAGACGGATGCGTTCGAGGCGCTGGCGGCGGTGAAGAAGCATTATCCGATCGATGACAACCGCATCAGCGTGCGCGGGTTCTCGCTGGGTGGCGGCACGACGTGGCATCTGGCCACGCATCATGCGGGCTTGTGGTTCGCAGCGGCACCGGGCGCGGGTTTCTCGGATACAGAGCAGTTCTTGAAGATCTATACGCGTGAGCCGAAACCGACGTGGTTTGAAGAGAAGCTCTGGCGCATGTATGACTCGGTGACCATCCCGGGCAATCTCTTCCAGTGCCCGACGATCGCCTACAGCGGCGAGAACGATGGGCAGAAGCTGGCGGCAGACCTGATGGAAGCGGCGATGGCGAAGGAAGGTTTGAAGCTCACGCACGTCATCGGCAAGGGCATGGGGCATCGCTATGACACGAACTCCATCGCGGAGATCAATGCGTGGATGGATGAGAAGGCGGCGAAGGGCCGGGAGGTGACGCCGAAAGAAATCCGGTTCACGCTGTTCACACTGGCGTTCAACCAGATGAAATGGATCACGGTGGATGGCCTGGAGCAGCATTGGGAGAAGGCACAAGTGAACGCGCTGGTGAACAGCGCGAGCGCGGTGACGGTGAAGACGGAGAATGTCTCGGCCTTCACGATCAATATGCCGGCCGGGCAGACGCTGGTGAGCGGTTCGCCGAAGGTGACGGTGGACGGGAAAGATCTTGCGGCCACGGCAGTGGGCGGGGACAAATCCTGGAAGGTATCCTTCTACAAGGTGAACGGGCAGTGGTATGCGGGCACGAAGCCGGATGTAGGCATCGTGAAGAAGCACGGGTTGCAGGGGCCGATCGACCATGCGTTCATGGACAGTTTTATCTTCGTGGTGCCGACGGGGCGTACGCCGAACTACAAGTTCAGCACTTGGCAGGCCGCGGAGTTGCGGGATGCGACGAACCAATGGTGGCTGCAGATGCGCGGCGTGGTGCGCGTGAAGAAGGACACGGAACTGACGGACGAGGACATCGCGAAGAACCACCTCGTGCTCTGGGGTGATGCGCAGAACAACAAGGTGATCGGAGACATCGCGAGCAAGCTGCCGATCTCGTGGACGCCGAAGGAATTGAAGGTGGGGAGCAAGACCTTCTCCGCCGAGACGCATGCGCCGGTGCTGATCTATCCGAATCCGCTGAACCCGACGCGCTATGTGGTGCTGAACAGCAGCTTCACGTTTGCCTATGCGGGCATGTCGAACAACTGCAACCAGTACCCGCGGCTGCCGGACTGGGCGGTGCTGGACATGGCGGCGGAGAAGGAGAAGCGGCATCCCGCCGGGGTGACGTATGCCGGGTTCTTCGATGAACAATGGAAGTTGGTGGAACGGCCGGAGTAGGAGGCGGGACGAAGATTGAATACCGAGGCACGAGGTTGCTTCTGAATAGAGAGACCGATAAACTGAGAATCATATCATGAAATTTCGCGCGCTCATCTTGACTGGGGCTTTGACGTTGGGGGCAGTGACCGGCTGGACGGCAGATAACTGGCCGCAGTTCCGTGGACCCAATGGCGATGGTCATTCCGAGGCCAAAGGGGTGCCGCGCAAATGGAGCGAGACGGAGAACATCAAGTGGAAGACGCCGGTGCAGGGGCGCGGCTGGGGTTCACCGGTGATCTGGGGCAAGCAGGTATGGGTGCCCACGGCCAGCGAGGATGGCAAGCAGCTCTTCGCCGTATGCCTGGACAAGGATTCCGGCAAGGTGCTCTTCAACGAAAAACTGTTCGATGTCGCCGCACCGCAGTTCGCGCACAAGTTCAACAGCTACGCTTCGCCTACGCCGGTGATCGAAGATGGGCGCGTTTATATCACTTTCGGTTCGCCGGGCACGGCGTGCCTGGACACGAAGACCTTCAAGGTGCTGTGGCAAAGGACGGATATCGAGTGCAACCACTATCGCGGGGCGGGTTCTTCGCCCATCATCTATAAGGACCTGCTCATCATGCATTATGACGGCAGCGATCATCAGTTCGTCCTCGCGCTGGACAAGCAGACGGGCAAGACGGTGTGGAACGTGAAGCGTTCCATCGATTTCATGGACCTCAAGGACGGCAAGCCGGAGGCGGAAGGTGATTGGCGCAAGGCCTACGCCACGCCGCACATCGCGATGATCAAGGGCAAGCCGGTGTTGCTGAGCATCGGGGCCAAGGCGTTCTACGGTTACGAACCGTTGACGGGCAAAGAACTCTGGCGCGTGGAAGAACGCGGGCAGCATTCCGCCAGCACTCGGCCGGTGGTGGGCAAGGACATGATCTATTATCCGACAGGTTTCGCGAAGGGACAGCTCTTCGCCATGAAGTCGGATGCCAGCGGCGTGTTGACCGCGACGAACATGGTGTGGACCACGAAGCGCAGTGTGCCGAACAAGCCTTCGCTGCTGTTGGTGGATGACTTGCTTTTCGCGATCGATGACAGCGGCATCGCGAGCTGCCTGGATGCGAAGACGGGCGCGGCCATCTGGAATGAGCGCATCGGCGGGAACGTCTCCTCTTCGCCTGTGTATGTGGACGGGATGATTCTTTTCACCAATGAAGAAGGCAAATGCACGCTGATCGAGGCCAGCCGCACATATAAAGTGATCGCCCAGAACCAGCTCGGGGACGGCTTCATGGCGTCGCCGGCGATCTCCGGCAAGGCTTTTTACCTGCGGTCACGCACGCATGTGTATCGCATCGAGGACGGTGGTCTGGCCGCGAAGTAAGCAAAGGGTTACATGAAGAACGCCAATGTCTTCGTGGATGTGGATCTGACGTTGGTGGACATGAACCAGCGGCTCTTGCCGGGCGCGAAGGAAGCGCTGGAGAAATTGAAGGCATCCGGCTGCCATCTTTTCCTCTGGAGCACAGGTGGTGCGGATTACGCGCTCCGCATCGCCACGGCCTATAAACTGGAACACTTGTTCGAGGGGTTTGTGGCCAAGCCGGACATCATCATCGATGACACGCCGGGTTCCACGCATGCGCCCTTTGCCTACGCGGTGACACCGGAGGAACCGTGGCCACAGGTGGTGGACGGGATCATCCGCAAGCACGTGGACAAGTGACGGCGCTTAATCCGCCGTTTCGTCCACTGCCGCTACGGCTGGTGCGGGCTTAGGGCGGTAGATGACCACCACGTTGCCCACCTGCATGATGAGATGGCTCTGGCTTTTCTCCACGAGCTGCGGCGTGAGTTCCTTCTTCTGGTCCTTGAGGTCGGCGAACTTCACCTTCACCAGTTCATGATGGGCGAGCGCTTCGTCGAGATTGCGGAAAAAAGCGTCGGTCAGCCCGGACTTGCCCACCTTGACGATGGGTTCGAGCTTCTGGGCGCGGGCTTTGAGGTCGCGCAAGATTGAATTGGGCAGTTTATCCAATGCCATGAGAAACGCAGACTGCCGTTGAGCGGCAAGGGTGTCAATGAGGGGAAAATGGTCGCGCCGGTCAGGCGGGTTGCAGGTTTTCCTTCACCGACAGCATCCCACAGGCCCCCGCGATATCCGCGCCCAAGGAATACCGGATGGTCACGGGGAATCCGTAAGCCTTGAGTTCCTTGGCGAAGGCTTGAATGCGCGCGCGTGGCGTGGGCTTCAAATCGGGTGAGGACGGGATGGTGTTGTAAGGAATGAGATTCACGTGTACGCGCAGATCAGCCAGCCAGTCTGCGAGCGCTGCCAACTCCGCATCACTGTCATTCACGCCGTCCAGCATGGTGTACTCGACCATCAATTCACGGTCCGGTTGAGCCGCCGTGGCCGCGAGGGCCGCCGTTTTCAAAGCAGTGAGTGAATGCTTGAGCGCCTGCGGGATGATCCGTTCGCGTGTGGCCTTCACCGCGCTGTGCAGGCTGAGCGCAAGGCCGATGCGCGGGAACTTTTCCACGAGCCGCACCATGGCATCCGGAACGCCGACGGTGGAGACGAGCAGCCGGCTTTCATCAAAGGCGAAGCCTTGCGGCGAGCGCAATATCTCCAGCGCGCCATACACCGCGCGTTCATTATGAAAGGGCTCGCCCATGCCCATGAACACGACGTTGCGCACCTTGCGTTTCTCCGCGTGCAGGATCTGGTTCGCCTGGATGACCTGATCAAGAATCTCTTCCGCGGTCAGGTTACGCTTGAAGCCCAGCGCGCCCGTAGCGCAGAAGGCACACGCCGCTGCACAACCGGCTTGCGACGACACGCAGAGCGAGGTGCGCCCCGTGGCGATGCGCAAGATGACCGTCTCAATGAGGTCTCCGGCGGCGGTGCGGAAGATGAGTTTAGACGCGCCATCAATCTGGGAATCCACCCGGCGGACCAGCTCCAGTGAATGGAACTTCACTTCCGCCGCGAAAACAGGGCGGACATCCTCCGGCAATTCGGCCAAGGCTTCCGCGCTTGGGCGCTGAGACTTGTAGAAAGCATTGCGCAACCGGCGGACCCGGTAGGGGTCCACCTTCAGACGACGGCTCAGGCGGTCGATGGCTGCGGTGTCGTGGATGTGCGGCACAGGGACAAGTGTAAGGGATGACTTGGGCCGGGGCTAGTGGGTAAGAACGCGGAACTTTGGCATCAGGAATGCCCCAAAACATCGCCATACTCCGTGACTAGGGGTATTTGTCTCTAGATGAATCATCCCCCTTGCCAAGCGATAAGGGGATAGATGATACTGAGTCTCAGTAGCTTTGGCTCGATTTGGCGTTTACCATGGCAAAATCCGACACAGACAATGCCGCCAACGCTCCTCAACCGGGAGCGGATGCCGCCTTTGCTGAGGCCAAGGCGTGGCGACCGGTGGGTTCGGGCTGGCAACCGCTCTACGGGAGCTTTCAGGGCTTGGGGTTCAGCGTGGAGTGGCATGATTTCACGGCCAAGCAGGAGTTCGACTGGTCCGCCAGTTTTCATCCGGACTGCGTAGAGCTGTGTCTGAACCTGAGCGGGGAAGGCTATGTGGAAGGCGGCGGACAACGGGCGGACATCACTCCTTTGAGCGTGGCCTTTTACCGGCAGGGTGAAGAGCGGCTGATCGGCCGCCGGTTGGCGGGGCAGCACCACCAGTTCCTCACCATCGAATTTTCCCGGTCCTTTTTGCACACACACTTGGATGCGCTGGGGAAAAAACTACATCCGCTGGTGCGGGCCTTCGTAGATAAAAAACCAGCCCCCGTCGGTCCGGCTGCGCCGCAACGTCTCACCGCCGCGCAGCAGCAACTGGTGGATGTCCTGCGTCAGCCACCGGTCTTTGCCGCCGCGCAACCGCTCTGGTACCAATGCAAGGTGCTGGAGATGGCGCTGACGTTCTTCATGCAATCCGTCGAGGAAAAGGAACAGCCCGCCTCGCGGCAAAGCCGCAACGCGCAGGAACGCGTGGAACAGGTGATGTTCCTCATGCGGCAGGATCTTTGTGAACCGCCTTCACTCGAGGAGCTGGGGAAGAAGATCGGGTGCAGCCCGTTCTATTTGAGCCGGACTTTTTCCCAAGTCACCGGGCAGACCATTCCGCAATTCCTGCGCCGCCTACGCATGGAGAAGGCGGCCGAGCTGTTGCAATCCGGTGAATACAACGTGACCGAGGCCGCGATGGAAGTGGGTTACAACAGTCCCAGCCATTTCAGCCAGGCCTTTCACGAGACTTACGGCTGCTGCCCGGGGCTTTATCCGCTCGGTGCGCGGCGCAAGTAGCCGACGATTTTTGTCAACGCCGGGGCGGCGGGGTTTCTTCCAGTGTGATTTCTTGTCATCGTATGAACGATGATTCCTTGTTCCTCGCCGAAACTCTGCCGCAAAACATCATGACCGCCCTGGGCGGCACACCTAAGCGCCTGCTGTTCCGCAATGACTGTGTGCAGCTCGTACTCGTCGGCCTGAACTCCGGCCAGGAACTGAGAGAGTTCGTTCCGGGTACCCCATTGCTGATGGTCGTAACGTTTGGCCGCGTGATGGTCCGCACCGGCAACCGCACATACAAGCTGCTGGAGGGCGAGCAATATCAGGTGCTGCCTACCTCCAACTATGAAGTGCGCGCGTTGGAGGCCACGGACCTGCTGTTCTTCATTCCCGCGCGGCGACAGGCGCAAATGACCTTGCCGGCAACGTTCACGTCGCCGTATGAAGCCGCGCTCGTGGCGGCGTAAACGGCTTTGAGGTGATCGCACCAACTCACGATGGACATCTCGGGCATTCAGGTGTATGAATGCCTGAGTTGATGAAATCTTGGTGCAAAGTGATGGCGGTATTCTTGGCGCTGCTCTGGCTGCCAGTAAGTTCGCATTGCTTGCTGGAGACAGCGGAATTGATTCATCACGACCATTGCTGTCAGCCCGCTTTGGGGCATGAGCATAGTCATGGTCATGATGCCGCTGATGGCAACTGCCAGGTGGAGTCCCGCCAGATCACGGTTCAAAAGCAGGACTTGTCCAAGGAAAGCCTCCTGCTCGCCCTGCTCAAGGCGGTAGAGTTTTCTTCCGTAGAGACCGCGCCAGTTTCGATCATCCGCTCCGATGGCGTCGCGCCACCGGAGTTAAGTCCGACCTGGCAATTCGTTTCCCGCGCAGCGGTTTCTCCGCGTGCCCCTTCCGTTCTTCTGTAAGACCGCCGTTTTCCCGGTGGTTCACTTCCTAATCTGACCGTGCTCGATAAAGGCACGGTGTGATGTCGTTCCTTGGTGTCCGTCATTCCTTGAATCGTATGTACAGAAGAATTGTTTGTTTCACCGTTGGTCTGGCCAGCCTGTTTGCTGGTTCAGGCATCAGTATCGCCCAGGAGAAACCGGCCGCAGTCGTGGCGGCTGGAGAATTGACGCTGGCGCAAGCCTTGACCCAAGGGCTGGCCCGGCATCCGGCCCTGGCACCGTATGACTGGGAGATCAAAGCACGTGAAGCGGCGATCAAGCAGGTCGGCCGTCCGCCCAATCCGTCCGTGGGGTTGGAAGTGGAAGATGTTGCTGGCACTGGTCCGTACGGCGGAACCCGCCAAGCGCAGACCACGCTCGCCCTGAGCCAGCCGATCGAGCTGGGGGGCAAACGTGCATTGCGCGCCAGCGTGGCCGGGGCGGCTCGCACCGAGGCGGAGCGGGAACGGGAGTTCTACCAGCAGGAGGTGCTGTTTCAGGTGCGGACGGCGTTCATCGCCGTGCTGGTGGCGCAAGAGCAGGAGCGGCAGCTCACCGACAGTTTCAAACTGGCAGCAGAAGTGGTGACCGCCGTTCAGGCCAACGTGGAGGCGGGCAAAGTCTCGCCCGTGGAACTCGTGAAAGCGGAAGCGAGTCGCGCCAGTGCACGTAAAGAACTGGATCTGACGCGACAAGAACTGGCCGCTGCGCGCGAGCAACTGGCCTGGTTGCTGGGTGATAAGACTCCGGGCTTCACCCGTGCGAGTGGGGAACTGCTGACCTTGTCGCCAGCGCCGCCGCGGGACGAGGCCATGGCTTTGCTGCTGGCCAATGCGTCAGTACGAGCTGCGCAGGCGACGCTGTTGCGTTCTGGGGAGGAACTGAAGCTCGCCAAAAAAAGCCGCCTGCCGGACGTCACGGTGAGTGCGGGTTACCGGCATTTCAGCGCGGGGGAGGATCACGCGCTGCTGTTCGGCGCTTCCGTTCCCTTACCGGTCTTCCAACGGCAACGCGGAGCGGAGGCGGAGGCCGCCGCCCGCTTGGAAAAAGCGCGGACTGAAGAAGCCGCGTTGAAACATCGCTTGCAAGGTGAACTGCTCGGCCATCTGGCGGTCTTGGAGCGGACCACGCTGGAAGCGCAAAGTTACACCCGACAACTGCTGCCTGCCGCCCAAGAAGTCTTCGCGAAAACCCGGGAAGGCTACACAGGTGGCAAGTTCAGCTACCTTGAACTGCTCGATGCCCAGCGTGAACTGTTGAAGCTCCAGCGCGAAGAACTCGAAGCCCTTGCCCGTCATCATCTCGCTCGCGCCGAACTCGACCGGCTGCTCGGCCTCAACCCTGTCTCTTTGAAATAATCTTACCCGATCACTTTTTTATGAAACTGAAGCAACTCTTTCTCATCCTGCTCACGCTTGGGGTCGGTGGCTCGCTGGCCGTGCTGGTCCTGCGACAGCCCGCCGGTGAGTCTCACGACCATGGCGATCACGGGCACGGGCACGGCCATGGCCACGAAGAACACGAAAATGAAACTCCGCGCGGTCCGCAGGGCGGCCGTTTGCTGGAGACGGATGGTTTGCGGCTGGAGATCACGATCTTTGAAAAAGGCGTGCCACCGGAATACCGCGTCTATGCCTACACCAAGCAGGGCCAGCCTTTGCCGCCGGAACAGGTGAAGCTGACCATCGAGCTGAAACGCTTGGGCAACCGTACGGACACCATCACCTTCCAGCCGATGGGCGGTTTCCTGCGCGGCCAGCAGGAGGTGGTGGAGCCGCACTCGTTCGATGTGACTGTGCGGGCAGAGTTCCAAGGGCGCAAAGTGGAGTGGACCTATGAATCCCCGGAAGGCCGGGTGAAGATCCCGGCCGCGCTGGCGGCGAGTTCCGGTGTCACCACGGAGCTGGCTGGACCGGCCACCCTCCGGCAATTCCGCGATCTGCCGGCGCAGGTGCGCCTGAACGAGGACCTCGTGGCGCATGCAGTGAGCCGTTTCAAAGGCCAGATCATCACGGTACATAAAAATCTGGGGGACACCGTGAAAGCGGGCGAAGTGCTGGCCGTGGTGGACAGCCGGGAACTGGCAGATGCCCGGGCCGAGTTCATCGAGGCGCTCCACAAACTGGAGCTGACCCAGGCCGTGTATGCGCGGGAGGAAAAACTGTGGCAGAAGAAGATCAGTGCCGAGCAGGATTTTCTAGTCATCAAGCATGAGCTGGAAGAGGCGGAGATCAAGAAACAGACTGCGCGACAGAAGTTGCTGGCGCTCGGACTGCAGGAGCAGGAGCTGGCGGACCTCTCCGTGGAACCCACGGGCAAAGTGGTCACCTTCCAGGCCCGGCAGCCGTTCCCGGCCCAAGCGTTGACACGGTATGAAGTGCGTTCGCCCATCAGCGGCACCGTCATCCGCAAGTCCGTCACGCTGGGTTCTCCCGTGACGGAGGATGCCGACCTGTTCCTCATCGCTGACCTGGGAACGGTCTGGGTGGATGCTGCCGTGCCGGCCATCGAGCTGGCCGAAGTGCAGGCTGGTCAGACCGTGAAGGTCATCAGCGGCAAACGTCAGGTTGAGGGCAAGGTGACCTACGTTGGCCCGGCGGTGGATGCAGATACGCGCGCAGGCTTTTTACGAGTGGTCATCGCGAATCAGGACCGGCAATGGAAACCGGGCGAGTTCGCCACGGTGAACGTCTTGCAGCAGGAACAGGCCATCGCGGTGGCCGTTCGTCCCGCAGCGTTGCAAACCTTCCGGGACTGGACAGTGGTGTTCCTGAACGAAGGCGAGCAGTACGAAGTCCAGCCGGTTGAGATCGGCAAACGCACGGAAGAATGGGTGGAGGTGCTTTCCGGCCTGAAGCCCGGTCAGCGCTACGTCACCGGCAACAGTTACCTCATCAAGGCGGACATCCTGAAGTCCGGCGCGTCTCACGATCATTGAAAGGACTTTTTGTATGTTGGAACGCATCCTTAAATTCTCCATCCAACAGCGCTGGCTGGTGATGTTCGCTGTCACCGCCGTGGCCTTGCTGGGGCTCTACAATTATCAACGGCTGCCGATCGATGCCGTGCCGGACATCACGAATGTCCAGGTGCAGATCAATACGGAGGCGCCGGGCTATTCGCCGCTGGAGGCCGAGCAGCGCATCACCTTTCCGGTGGAGACGGCGATGGCCGGACTGCCGGCATTGGATTATACGCGCTCCCTTTCGCGCTACGGGCTGTCCCAAGTGACCGTGGTGTTCAAGGACGGTACGGACATCTATTTCGCGCGACAGCTCATCACCGAGCGATTGCGGGAAGTGCAGAGCAAACTGCCGGGAGGGTTGGAACCGAAGCTGGGACCGATCGCCACGGGCCTGGGCGAGATCTACATGTTCACCGTGCAGAATGATCCTGCCGCCAAGGGCAAAGACGTTCGCACTTATTCGGCGGAGGAGTTGCGGACCATCCAGGATTGGATCGTGAAACCGCAATTACGGGGTGTGCCAGGAGTGGTGGAGGTGAACACCATCGGCGGTTATGTGCGGCAGTACCATGTCACGCCGGACCCAGAACGGTTGCTCGCGTATGGTTTGACCTTCCGCGATGTGATGGAAGCGCTGGCCCGCAACAACAGCAACGTGGGCGCGGGCTACATCGAACGCAGCGGCGAACAATACCTTATCCGCGTGCCCGGCCAAGTAGAAGGCTTGGCGGACATCCGCCAGATGGTGCTCACCACGCGGTCTGGTGTGCCGGTGCGCCTGCAGGAGGTAGCGGAAGTGTCCCTTGGCCAGGAACTCCGTACAGGCGCGGCCACGGGTGATGGTAAAGAAGTCGTGCTGGGCACGGTCTTCATGTTGATGGGCGAGAACAGCCGTACGGTGGCGGCCCGCGTGCATGAACGCCTGGAGGAAGTGAATCGTAGTCTGCCGCCGGGAGCGGTGGCCCACACCATCTACAACCGCACGGACTTGGTGAATGCCACCATCGACACGGTGAAGAAGAACCTGCTCGAAGGTGCCCTGCTGGTGATGGTCGTGCTGTTCCTGCTGCTCGGCAATGTGCGGGCGGCGCTGGTCACCGCGCTGGTGATCCCGTTGTCCATGCTCTTCACCATCACGGGCATGGTGCAGACGAAGGTGAGCGGGAACCTGATGAGCCTGGGCGCATTGGACTTCGGACTCATCGTGGATGGTGCGGTCATCATCGTGGAGAACTGCCTGCGTTGTCTTGCAGAAGAGCAGAAACGGTTGGGACGCGTGCTGACCCGGGCGGAGCGGTTTCACATCGTCTTTGAAGGATCACGCGAGGTGCGCCGGGCGACGATGTTCGGCGAGCTCATCATCATCACCGTTTATCTGCCCATCCTCACGCTGACGGGGGTGGAAGGGAAGATGTTCATTCCCATGGCCATCACGGTCGTGATGGCGCTGGTCGCGGCGATGATTCTTTCCGTCACGTTCGTGCCAGCACTGGTCGCATTGCTCATCACCGGCAAGGTGGCGGAGCACGAGAACCGGTTGCTGGTTTGGGCACGCGGTGCCTACGCGCCAGTCTTGCGCTGGGCATTGGCCAATCGTTATGTTGTGACCACCGCCGCGAGTGTTGTGGTCGTGCTCGGTGTGTTGCTGACGGGCCGCTTGGGCCGGGAGTTCATCCCCAGCTTGGATGAAGGCGATGTCGCCTTGCACGCGATGCGCATCCCTGGCACCAGTTTGTCGCAAGCGGTCCAGATGCAGCATGTGCTGGAAGAACGCCTGAAGCAGTTCCCGGAAGTGCGCGAGGTCTTCGCGAAGATCGGCACGGCGGAGATCGCCACCGATCCCATGCCGCCCAGTGTGGCGGATGGATACGTGATGCTGAAGCCGCGCCGCGAATGGCCTGACCCGCGCAAGCCCAAGGCCGAGCTGGTTGCGGAGATGGAAAAGGCGTTGCTGGAGATCCCCGGTAACAACTACGAATTCACCCAACCCATCCAGATGCGTTTCAACGAACTCATCTCCGGTGTGCGCAGCGATGTGGCGGTAAAACTCTTCGGCGATGATCTCGATGTGTTGCTGGCAGAAGGTGAAAAGCTCGCCGCGCAGTTGCAAACGGTAACGGGCGCGGCGGATGTGAAAGTGGAGCAGATCACGGGCCTGCCGGTCATGACGGTGGAACTCAACCGTCCGGCGATGGCGCGTTACGGCCTGAGCGTGACGGACGTGCAGGAGATCGTGGAAGTAGCGCTTGGTGGCAAGGCCGTGGGCCAGGTCTTTGAAGGCGACCGGCGTTTCGACATCCAGGTAAGGTTGCCGGAGAAACTGCGCACAGACATCGAAGCCATCCAGCGGCTGCCCATCCCTTTGCCCGCGGCAAACACCCATGAGGGCCTGCAGAAAGTGAGCTACAGCGCGACCCGTCGGGAGTTGACCGCGGCCTTGCCGTCGTTTGTGCCGCTGAGCGCGGTGGCAGCCATCGAGGTGCGGCCGGGGCCGAACCAGATCAGCCGTGAGAACGGCAAACGGCGTGTGGTAGTGACGGCCAATGTTCGGGGCCGCGACCTCGGCTCCTTTGTGGCAGAGGCGCAGGCGCGGCTGGCCACAGTGTCCTTGCCCGCCGGTTACTGGACCGCCTGGGGCGGTCAGTTCGAGCAGATGATCTCCGCCACGAAACGTCTGCAGCTCGTGGTGCCGACGGCGTTGGTGTTGATCTTCCTGTTGCTCTACACCTCGTTCGGAAATGCGCGTGATGCATTGCTCGTGTTCACCGGCGTACCGCTGGCTTTGGTCGGCGGAGTGGTGGCCTTGTGGGTGCGGGATATCCCCTTGTCCATCTCGGCGGCCGTCGGCTTCATCGCGTTATCCGGGGTGGCTGTGCTGAACGGATTGGTGATGATCTCCTTCATCAACAAGCTGCGGGCTGAGGGGCGTGAACTAGGTGAGGCGGTGCTGGAGGGTTCCCTCACCCGCTTGCGACCCGTGCTCATGACCGCGCTGGTAGCTTCCCTGGGCTTCGTGCCGATGGCGCTCGCCACGGGCACAGGTGCAGAAGTGCAACGCCCGCTCGCCACCGTCGTGATCGGCGGCATCATCTCTTCCACGTTCCTCACGCTGGTGGTGCTGCCCATGCTGTATGCGTGGGCGGCGGGTGACAGCAGGGAGTCACAAGTCAGCGACAGAAAATGACAAATCAGCGGCGGCACTCAACGGCGCATTTTGCCAAGGTGCATCTGTGCATTGAGTGCTGACGTCACCCGGCATCCTAGGTCAGCCACCTTTGCCGCAGACCTTTATCCTCCTGCGGTGGTGCCGGGTGACGTGGGGGCTCGGTCGGGCACGAAAGCGCATGTTGGAGGAGGATCCGCTGTGCAAGCCACCGACGAAGAATGACAACTCAACGACAGCAGGAAGTCATTCGGAGGCTTACGTTCCAGTCATGACCGCAAAGCGTTTTGATCATTTCATGGCGTTCTGGCAGCAGTTGACCCAGGTGAAGGGCTTGAAGCCGACGAAGTCGACGCGCCGGGTTTCCACCGCGAAGGCCCAGCTCAAGGCCGCTCTGGCTACGCGCTGAGCTTTCCGTATAGTTCAGATTGCCAAGGGTTTGTGTCCGGTGCTATCTTTCAAGCACTGGAGAACCAACTATGACTACGCTTATTCCGAAAAAGGTCGCGGCCGCCATCCACAAGCAGATCGGTCTGGAGTTCTTTGCCGCCATGCAATACGAGGCCATCTCGGCCTGGTTCAAGCAACAGGGATTGCCCCGGCTTTCCGCCCATTTTGGCCGCCAGGCCAGCGAAGAGCGCGATCATGCGCACCGCTTCATGAAGTATGTGGTGGATACCGGCACGCCCCTGGCACTGCCCGCCATCGACGCGCCAAAGTGCGATTTCAAATCCGCGGAGGAAGCCGTGCAAGTGGCACTCGATCATGAACTGAAGGTCACGGATTCCATCAACGCGCTGTTCACGCTGGCGGAGAAGGAAGGCGACCGCTTCACGCAGAATTCCCTGCAATGGTTCATCAGCGAGCAGCTTGAGGAAGTTTCCTCCGCTGATGAACTGCTCCAGATGGTGAAGCGCGCGGGTGAAGGTGGGCTGTTGCTCGTGGAATACTTCCTGGGCGGTGGTGGCAATCCCGGTGCGGGCAGGAAAGTGGAGTAAGCCCTTCGCTTAGAACTTCACGTTGGCGGAGAGGATCAGGTTGCGGCCGGGTTCATTGACGCCGGAGCCGTGTACGCGGCAGTCTGCGTCAAAGATGTTCTCCAAGGCTGCATTCACACCGAAGTGACGGTTCACCTGCCAGCCTGCGCGCAGATGATAGACATCGTAGCCGGGTGTGCCGCCTGGCGGGATGCGTTGCGTGTCCAGCCGGTCGCTGGAAGTGAGCCGGTGCTGGCCGGCGGTCACTGTGCTGGCCGCTTCCGCCCAGAATTTCCGATCGGCCGCTTTCCAGCGCAGGCCATAGTTGACCGTCGTGGGCATCACGCGGGAGAGCGGTTCCTGTTGTTGTGCGCCGCCGGTGATGAGGGCGGTTTTCACGTTACCTTCCATCCAGGTGAAGTTGGACCAGAGCGTCCATTCTTCCGCGAGTTTCACGCTCGCGCTCAATTCCACACCATGGACGTGGCCTTCCCCGGAGTTCTCCTTGGTGACCACGGCATTGCCGCCCAGCACCGCTCCGGTTGGCACGCGGACGATCATGTCATCGATCATCGTGTAGAAGTAAACGGCCTCGGCGTTGAAGCGCTCGTAAGCGGTCTTCACCCCGGCTTCAAAAGAGAGGTAATGTTCCGGGCGCAGATCGAAGGCGGGCACTTCCTGTTCGCCCGTGCGCGCGATGTCGAAGCGCGTGAGATCGGAGAGGTTGGGAGCGCGGAAGCCTTGCGAAACACCGCCGAAGATATTCCAGTGCTTCGCCTCATCCACATGATACACAAGTCTTTCACTGCCTACGAGCGTGTCCCAGGAATCGGCGAACGAAAGCAACGCGCCGGTGAACGGGTCCTGCACTTTGCGGGCATCCGCTGCCGCATAACTGTAACGTCCGCCAGTGATGAGCTCCAGCCGGCCATCCAGCAACGGCAGGTGGTTCTCCACGAAGAAGGCCAGTGAATCATAGGTGGCGTCATCGGCCACGGGGCCTTGCAGGCCTTGCGCCTGCAACGCACCGGCCGCCGTGTAGCGGCGGTAATGGGAATCCACCCAGTCGCGATAATATTCACCACCGTAGATCCAACGGCCGATGGGTGAAGGGCTCTCCAACTGGAAGGACACGCCCAAGGTGTTCACGTCGTAGCCCTGGTAATCACGCCGCAGATCGCTGCGCAGACGGCGCTCGGTATCGATCTGCAGATGATGCGAGACACTGGCATGCACGGCGTCGATGAATCCGCCGAGGTCTTCCGAGTGGAACTGGAGGTAGTTCAGGTCACGGTTCTGGTCGAGTTCCCGCTCGAAGTCAGTGCCCGCGGTGGTGCCATTCCAGCGCAGGCCGTAAACGGTGGCATGGGTGCGCATGGCGTCGTCGAGGTCCACCGTTTGGTGGCCATAGACGAGGCGTGAGTTCTCGTTCAGTCGGCACTCCAGCTTCACATCCCAATCGCGTTCGGCGTAGCCGGTCTGGTCCTGCTTGCCCACGGTACGACCGCCGCGCACATCTCCGAATTCTTTCAGCGTGCCGCCGAAGAAGAAGCCGAAGTGCTCATCCAGGTTGCCACTGATCTCCGTGCGGGCGACGTGCGAGCTTTCAGCCACCGACAGGCGGTAAAGGGTGCGCATATCCCAGTCAAAGCCGGGACCGTACTCGGTACGTCCGGCAGAGAGGGCATTCACCGTGCCACCGATGGCATCGCTGCCATAGAGCACGGAACCGGGACCGCGGACGATCTCCAGCCGGTCCAGAGCGAAGGCATCTACCGTGTTCCAATACTGGTTGGGGCCTTCCCGGAACGTCGAATTGTTCAGACGGATACCGTCCACCAACATCATCGTGCGAAAGCCCGTGAAGCCGCGCAGATAAGGTGAACCCTGACCGTGGGCGGTCTTCTGGATCATCACGGAAGGCTGGTCGCGCAAGGCTTCCGGCAAGGTGCGCGGCGAGGTCTGCTCCAGACGGACGGAATTGACCACGCTCACGGAGAAGGGCACATCAAAAACGGGCTTTGCCGTCCGCATGGCCGTGATGGTCACCTCGGGCAAGACGGCGGGTGCATTGGTTGTCTGGGCGAAGACGGGACCGGCACTGACCGTGAGCAACATACCGGTGCAAAGCGACCCTTGGACCCGGCGTGCGATGATTTTCTTCATAAGCATACGACAAACAAACGGCTTAAACCTCCTAGCAGCCAATCTGATGACAAAGCTTCGCCTCAAAATGTGGGCGAAGTGATCGACGACCATGGAAGTATGCGCCGCACGATAAGTGCAAATGGACCTGATGACTGTCGGTGAATTGCGATTTCCTGTCGATGGTTTGCGCTTTTGCCGTAATTTGCAAAGCGCCGACAGAAAATGACAAGTGAACGAAAGCGGAGGTTTTCGGTTTCTCCTAGTTTGCGCACCGTTGCCCGGCCGTCGCCGGAGAAAGTTGAGGCCCGGTTGGACTCAAGTTTCATAAGGCATCTGTGCGATGGCCGGGCAACGTGATTTTTACATAAATAACACATGAAGCAGCACCAGCAGACACCGCAAGGGAACAAACTGAAGTCCGATCGCCGCAAGCGTCCGTCCGTCGCCACGATGGCATTGGTCAATGCCATCATGCTGACGGGCGCCGCGAACGCGCAGACGAATACACCGCCAGTCACGGCCGGGGTCTCCACGAACGCGCCGACGAAACTGCCGGACGTGGTCATCACGGGCGAGAAGGTGAAGGATGAGGGGTCTTACAAGCCGGAAGCGGTGGCTTCTCCGAAATATACGGGACCGCTGCTGAACACGGCCCAGACCATCACGGTCATCCCGCGCGCGGTGATGGAGGAGCAGGGGGCGACTTCATTGCGAGACGTCCTGCGGAATGTACCGGGCATCAGCATGCAGGCGGGTGAAGGCGGTGTGCCGGCGGGTGACAACCTTTCCATCCGTGGTTTCAATGCGCGCACGGACATGTTCATCGATGGGGTCCGTGACTTCGGCGGTTATTCCCGTGATCCCTTCAATATGGAGCAGGTGGAAGTGGTCAAGGGACCGACGTCCTCGACCACGGGTCGTGGCTCTACGGGTGGGTCGATCAATCTGGTGAGCAAGGCACCGAAGCTGGCGCCTTCCTACGGTGGTTCCTTCGGTGGCGGCACGGACAATTACTGGCGTTCCACAGTGGATCTCAACCAGCCGCTCAAAACGGGCATCGAAGGCACGGCGCTACGCCTGAACGGTGTCTGGCATCAGAATGACACCCCGGGTCGTGATGAAGTGACGAATGAGCGTTGGGGTGTGGCTCCATCCCTGGCCTTCGGCCTGGGCACGCCTACCCGCGTGACGTTGAGCTACTTCCATCTGGAGCAGGATAACATCCCTGATTACGGCATTCCGTGGGTGCCAGCCGGCAATGCCAATCCGATATTGGCAGGCTCGGCCGACCAGCCGGCCCCGGTGGATTTCACAAACTTCTATGGTCTGACCAATCGTGACTACGAGCGGACCCAAACTGACTTGGGGACAGCCATTCTGGAGCACGATTTCAGCGAGTCCATGAGCCTGCGGAACCTCTTCCGCATGGGGCAGACGTCGCGTGATTCGGTCATCACCGCGCCACGTTTTGTGGCGGGCGGAACAGGGCTGGTCGTGAACCGCCAGATCCAGTCGCGTGACCAGGTGGATTCCATCCTGGCCAACCAGATGGATCTGACTTCCCGGTTCGAGACGGGGGATTACGATCACACGTTGGTGAGCGGCTTTGAGTTTTTGAGAGAATCCTCGGAAAATTACGCCCGCACCGGGGTGACTTCGACGACGGACATCTTCAACCCGAACCCGAACGATCCGAATCCCGGACCGGTCACCCGCAGCGGCGCCAAGACCGATGCGAAATCCACATCAGTGGCCCTCTCGGTGTTCGATACTATGAAGCTGGGGGAACAGTGGCAGTTGAACGGCGGTTTGCGAGTCGAGCACTTCGAGGTGGACTACAAGGCCACCGCGGTAGGCGGGGCCGTGACCCCGCTGCGCAGCGGCGATACCATGGTGAGCTGGCGCACCGGCCTGGTCTTCAAACCGCGGGAGAACGGTAGTGTTTACTTCGGTTACGGCACGTCCTTCAACCCGTCGGCCGAAGGGCTGACGCTGGCCAACACGGCCACGGCGGCGAACAGCATCAACACGGATCCGGAGCAGAGCAGCACTTACGAGTTGGGCACCAAATGGGAGTTCTTCAAGCAACGCCTTTCGGTGAGTGCGGCCATCTTCCGCACGGACAAGACGAACGCGCGCACGGAAGATCCGACCGATCCGACAGATGTCATCGTGCTGGATGGCACCCAGCGCGTGCAGGGTTTCGAGCTGGGGGCAGCCGGACGCATCACGGATGACTGGCAGGTCTTCGCCGGTTACACGTACATGGACAGCCAGATCGTGAAATCCAAGAATGCGGCGGAAGTGGGCAATGAGCTCAGCAACACGCCCGAGCATTCCTTCAATCTCTGGACCACCTACCAGTTGCCGTGGAACCTCGAGATCGGCGGCGGCGCGCAGTTTGTCGGCAGCCGTTTCAACAATAATGCCAACGCCCGCAACGCCCCGCAGTATCTGTTGTTCGATGCGATGGTCGGCTATCGCATCAACGACAATTTCGATGTCCGGCTCAACATATACAACCTAGCCAATACCACCTACATTGACCGGGTTGGCGGCGGACATTTTGTGCCGGGAGCGGCCAGGTCGGCGGTGGTCGCGGCCAACTTTAAATTCTGATCCAGTAAAATTAACGTAACATAGCCTTATGTTATTAAGCATCCCAGACGTGCTCACGCCCCAGCAGGTGGCAGAGGCCAGAGTGATTCTCGACCAGGCAGAGTGGATCGACGGCAAGGTGACCGCCGGCTACCAGTCCGCCAAGGCGAAGGATAATGTGCAGATCCCGGAAGGGCATCCCGCCGCGCGCCAGCTCGGTGACATGATCCTGGGCGCGTTGGGAAAGAATAACTTGTTCCTCTCCGCCGCTCTGCCGTTGCGGGTGTTCCCGCCGTTGTTCAACAAATACTCCGGCGGGCAATCGTTCGGGACGCATGTGGACAACGCCATCCGGCAGGTGCCGGGCACGCCGCATCGCATCCGCACGGACATGTCGTGCACGCTCTTCTTCGCCGGGCCGGAAGAATACGACGGGGGCGAGTTGTGTGTGGAAGATGCGTATGGCGTGAAGAAAGTGAAACTGCCCGCCGGGCACATGGTGCTGTATCCGGCCACCAGCCTGCATCACGTCACGCCGGTGACGCGGGGGGCGCGCATCTGCTCCTTCTTCTGGTTGCAGAGCATGATCCGGGATGACGGGCAGCGTTCGCTGCTCTTCGATCTGGATATGGGCATCCAGCGCCTGAGCGCGGATCATCCGAATCATCCCTCCGCCGTGCAGCTCACGGGGGTGTATCACAACCTGCTTCGCCAGTGGGCGGAGATGTAACCGCATCGCTCACGTGAAAATTTTTCGTAAAGTTCTATTCTGGTTGCACCTGATCGCAGGCATCATCGCAGGCGTGGTGATCTTGGTGATGTCCGTCACGGGAGTGTTGCTGTCGTATGAGCGGCAGATGATCGCGTGGGCGGACAGCGAGTATCGCGTCAGCGTGCCGGCGGAGGCCAAGCGTCTGCCGGTGGAGGAGTTGCTGGCCAAGGTGAAGGCGGTCGAGACGAACGCTGCCCCTACGGGCATCACGGTTAAAGCGGATGCTGCTGCGCCGGTGACCTTCAGCTTTGGCCGGGAGAAGTCGTTGCTGGTGAATCCGTACTCGGGCGAGGTCATCGGTGAACCTTCCAAGAAGGTCCGCGAGTTCTTCCATGTGACCACGGATCTGCACCGCTGGCTGGCGGCGGAAGGCGACTATCGCGCGACGGGCAAGGCCATCACGGGCGCGTGCAATCTGGCGTTCCTGTTTCTGGTCGTGAGCGGGTTGTATCTGTGGTGGCCCAAGCAGTGGACGGCCGCGGCGTTGCAGGCGATCACGTGGTTCAAGTCCGGCCTCAGCGGCAAGGCGCGAGACTGGAACTGGCATAATGTCATCGGTTTCTGGTGCTGCATCCCGCTGTTCTTCATCGTGCTCACGGGCTCGGTCTTTTCGTACCAATGGATGAACAATCTGGTTTATCGCATCACGGGTACTGAACCGCCGCCGCCACGCACCGCTCCGGGAGGAGCACCGGGTGCAGGTGGACCGCAGATGGCCAAAGCCGGAGAGCAGAAGGGCCCGGGAGCAGGCAAAACGGGTGAAGGCAAAACTGAGGGCAAGCGCGGGGAAGGCAAGCAGGGCGAACGGCGTGAAGGCGGTGGTCTTGGCGGAGAAGGACGTCGCGGAGGTGCCAGTGCCCGCCCGCTTTATGCGGAGGGCGAATTGAACGCGATCTGGACGAAAGCCGAGGGTTACGCCACGGACTGGCAGACCATCAGTGTGCGGATGCCCTCCGCTCCGGATGCGCCATTCGCGTTCGTGGTGGACAGCGGCAATGGTGCCCGCCCGGATAAAAAGGCGACGGTGAACCTGAGCGCGAAGACCGGTGAAATGGTCAGCACGGAGACGTACGAGAGTTACAATGCCGGTCGCAAGCTGCGGCTGTGGGTGCGCTGGATCCATACGGGTGAAGCGGGTGGATTCTGGGGGCAGACCTTGGCGATGCTCGCCTCCTTGGGTGGAGCGGTGCTGGTCTATACGGGTTTTGCCCTGACTTTCCGCCGTTGGCGGAACTGGCGGAACGGCAAGAACGGCACGGCCGTCCAAACCGAGCCGGAAACCGCAAAAACGGCTGCCGCCCAACCGGAAACAGCCGGAGTAATGACGCAAAGCACGGCCAGGCAGCCGTCTTGACACCCCCCAAGCGCACGGAATGTGGGCTTGACCATTTTGATTTGAGATTTAGTCTCAAGAACTGCTCGTAACGGCATGATAACGACGCAAGAACCAGCCAAGATCATCGTGAAGGCCCCCCCGGCCAGCGCGGATTGTTGTGCCTTGGGTGATGCGTGCCCCACGCGGCTGACGTGTGAACTGGCGCGGCAATGCCTCCCGCAGGACAAGCCGGACCCGAACATCAAGTTCGCCTGGGCGAATGCGATCTGTGTGCTGTTCATCCTCATCGGGATTTATGGGTTGAAGTCGCCGCTATTCATTTTGCCGGTGCAAGCAAAGGCAGATGAGTTGACCGTGCCCGTGCTTTTCATGCCACCGCCGCCCTCGATGCAGTCACAATCCACACCGATGGCGAGCGACAGTGCACCTGCGCCGGACAGCATTTCCGAGCCGATGGACATCCCGGAAGTCGCGCCCGCAGTGGCGCCGGCGAATGCGAATGTTTCTTTTGCCGTGCCGGTGGAAGGGCCAGTGCGGGTGGTGCCAGCAAAGTATGCGGCGGCACCGCCGGCGCAGCGCAAGATCGTGGCACCGCCACCGCAAGCCGGCCCTCCGGGCAATGGAACGGGGGGAACGGGTGAGGCGGTAGAGTTCAGTCCGGGACAAGGCGATGGGGGAACTTATCCCCAGCCGGCCTATCCGCGCCTGGCTTTGCAGCGTGGCTGGCAGGGCAATTTGATGCTGAATATTGTGGTGGATCGCGCTGGTTTTCCTTCAGCGGTTTCGGTCCGGGACAGTTCCGGCTGGGAGATTTTGGATGACCACGCCTCTGATTGGGTCAAACGCCGCTGGCGCTGGCCGGCTGGAGCGGAGCGCCATTATCTGGTGCCCTTCAAGTTTCAGATCACCCAAAAATAGCCACGGGTTTTGTTGTAGTTATGCACGATTTTTCACCCATGCTCGCGAATACTGTTGTTGAATTGTTCATCAAGGGCGGCCCCATCATGTGGCCGATTCTGATCGTCGTCCTGGTCGCGGTTGCCGTCGTGGGTGAACGCATCATCTGGTGGGTCACCCTGGCGAAGAAGCGCGATGCGAAAAGGTTGGAAGAAGTGCTGACAGCGATCGAGGTGGGGGATTTTAACACGGCTTCCACGCGGTCCAAGGATTCGGAAGACCCGGTCATCCGCATGGTGTGGCATGGGTTGAACCATGTGCATTCTTCGATGCAGGGCGCTTTGCAGGTGGCGGCGGGTGTGGAGTTGCAACGCGCAGGCCGCTTCCTCACGGCGATGGATACGATCATCACGCTAGCTCCCCTGCTCGGTCTGCTGGGCACGGTGACGGGCATCATGGGGTCGTTCAATTCCATCGGCGGTTCCGAGCTGGCGGTGGAGAAGGTCACGGGCGGCATCGGTGAGGCGCTTATCGCCACGGGGGCGGGGCTGGGCATCGCGATCTTCGCGCTGATCCCGTATAACTATTTCTCGGCGAAGGTGGCGCGGTTGCAGTTCGAGCTGGAGACGGCCGCAACGAATGTCGAGGTGATGGTGCAGGGCGCGAAGCACAAGGAAGAGCATGGCGGGACATTCCGTGATACACCGCCGCAACCCTCCATCATCAGCGTGCGCAAAGGCTGAACGGTTTCACGCAAGGACAGACACGCATGAAAATCGGTTCCCCATTGCCACACCGGAAAGCCCGGATCGAGATCATCCCGTTGATCGACATCATGTTCTTTCTGCTGGCGTCGTTCATGATGGTCAGCCTCACGATGGTGAAGCTGCAATCCATCAAGATGGACCTGCCGACGGCGACGCAGGCGACGAAGGATTTCAAGCCCGACCTTATCAACATCTCGGTGGACAAGCTGGGGGACATCTACATCGAGAAGGAGCGCAAGACGCTGGTGGAGATGCATGATTACCTGGTGAAGCGAGTCAAGGACAAGAAGGACATCCCGGTGTATATCAGCGGGGACAAGGCGGCGAGCCATGGGGCGGTCATCAATGTCCTGGACATGGTGCGGCGGGCGGGAGTGGAGAAGGTCTCCTTCGCCATCACGCCGGAAGGGAACAAGTAAGCGATGAAGAAGTGGCTGCCGAATCTGTTGCTGGTGTGGTCGCTCATCCTGTGCGTGCTCATCGCCGTGCAATGGTTCCGGGAGGCGAAGCTGCGCGGGGAATTGCAGGTCCAGCATGATACGCTGACAAAGCGCGACGAGACGCTCAAGGAACTCGAAGGCAAGATGAAGACGCTGGAGAGCGAGATCAAACGGCTCGACGGCGTGAAGGTGAACCTGACGGAGGACAGCAAGAAAGCCACGCAGGAAGTGACGACGTTGCGGCGGTCATTGGCCGAGGCGGAGCAGAAGCTGATGAAGGAAGAGCGGGCGAACAAAGTTTACAAAGAGGTTCTTGAGCAGGCCAATGAGAGCATCCGCCGGCAAAATGCGGACATCGAAAAGCAGAATGCAGAGGTCAAAACGCAGAACGAAGGGTTCAAGAAGCAGAACGAGGTGATCCTGCAGCTCAACACGGAGATCCAGAAGCTCGCCAAGGAGCGGAATGACATGGTGGAGCAGTACAACAAGCTGGTGAAGGAATACGAAGGCGTGATGAAACGGCTGGACGAGGCGACGGCGGAGCCGAAGGCGAAGAAGTAGATGCCTACCGGTTCACAGGGACGGCGTTGATGATGAGTTCCTGGCGGTCGCCGACCTGGACGCGGCCCTGGATCTGGAGATGGGGCAGCGGAGGAGCCGTTTTGGCGGCATCTTTCTTGAACGCTTCCGCTTTCACGCCGCCGGACAAAACGGGCGGTGCCGTTTCGAGGAAGGCGCCATCGATCACCACGGGCTGGTTCAGGGTGCGGTTCAGGCCGGTGGCGCGGAAGGAGCGCGCGGCATTGCCGAAGGATGCTGGGGCGCTGAGGGCCCCACGGGTGGCGGCGGGGGCAGCCACGCGGCTGCGGTCTTCTAATTTCATCTGGACGCGCGCGGCATCTTTATCGAGTTGCTCACGCAGAGCCGGAGCGCGCTCTTCTTCAGGCGGCAGCATAGTGCCGAGATAGACGGAGCCATCGCTGTCGGTGATCTTCACTTCTTCGCCGTTCTGCTGGACCTGGAACTGGTCCATGATCTCCGGGCTGGGGGGCGATTGATAATTGCGGCGCATACCTGCACGCGAGGGGGTCTGCATGAAACGCTGGCCAGCGGCGTTGCTGCTGGCAGGGTCAGCCAGAGTGGTGGTGTAGTAAACGCTGCCGGTATCCATGCGGAGGCTGTTGCTCTGGACGATGGTCAGTTTCGCGCGGCTGGTGGCAGTAGTGGCCGTGGGAGCGGTCGGGGCTGGTGGTGCGCCAGCGGAGGCATCGAGGGCGAATTGTGCTTCTTGCATGCGCTTCATCTTCAGCTCCGGCTGAGGGGTGGCCGGGGCGCCCGCGCGTGGTTCGGCGGGGAGGGACATGGCAACGGATACTGAAGAGGCAGGCACGGGTGCGGCAGCCGGAGCGATGACGGGCGCGGGTTTGGGGGTGGCGGCGTAATCCATGAAGACCTCGTTCGCTTTCATTGTCTTGGCGAGCTCAACGGGAGCAGGCTTCGCCGCTGGTTCTGGGCGGGAGGCGACCGCAGCTCCGCTGACCGATTCCGTTGCGCTCCGCAATTCCTTCGCTTGAAATTCTTTGGCGGGTGATGGCGCCGGGTTTTTAACCGCCGCTTGCGACGGGCTGCCTTCCAGCATCCCCGCCAAAGGCGCGGGCGAACCGGGAGCGGCAGCCAAGGCATCAGCGGAAGGTTGCGGTGAAGTCGCGGCCAGTTCGGCACCGTTGAGGGCGCGGGAAGCGGGCGCGGAGGTCTGGGCTAGGTTCTCCATCTCCTGCTGCCCGGGTTTCACCATGACGACGAGCAGAAGCACCACGCAGGAGGCGAAGAGCAGGCCCGGCCAGTAAGTCCACCAAGGGCGGGCCGCTTTATGCTCCGCTACTGGCGCAGCGGTGGTGCCATAGGTGCGGGCGACCTCGCCCTGCAACATGCGCCGGGTGGCGGGGTGCAGTTCCAGTTGATCGCCCGCCGCGGCGCGGCGCTGGTCAGCGTGCTCGCGCAGTTGCTTCTCGATCTCTTTTTCCGGTTCTTGCGACATGGTCGTCTAGGTGTTGGACGGAGAAAGGGGTGAATTCTCTCCCGAAAACTTCGGGCGCGCCAGTTCTTCGAGTTTATCCAGGCATTTGCTGAGCCGGGAACTCACGGTCTTCTCGTTGAGTTCCAAGGCTTTGGAGATCTCTTCATAGCTCAGGTCACCGAAGTAACGGAGTTCGATAATTTCGCGGCAAGGGTCGCCCAGTCGGGCCAGGGCGGCGATGATGAGGGAGGCATCTTCCTGCCGGGCGAGAGCGCCATCGGGGCCGGCTTGCGGGCTGGGCGGGTCGATGGTCAGGCCGGTGTCGGGGTCTTCCGCGTGGAGGGAGAGGGTTAGCTGGCCACCGCCGCGTTTGGCGGCGCGTTGTTTCTCCTGATAGTCGCGCGCCTTGTTCACGGCGATGCGGAAGAGCCAGGTCTGGAACTGGCTGTTCCCTTGGAAGGACGGCAGGCTCTTGATGACGGTGAGAAAGGTTTCCTGGCAGATCTCGGCCACGTCTTCGGCAGTGAGGGAGCTGGAGAGCTGGAAGAGGAAGCGGCCGCAGCTCGCGTAGTGCCGGTCAAAGAGTTCATCCCAAGCGGCGGAGTCGCCTTGGCGGCAGCGCGCCAGCAGATCGGCTTCCTCGGGGGAACTCATGCGGGAGGAACGCTATAACAAAAAAGGGGAAGCGGAAAGTTCAAAGAAACGATGAGCGAAGGGGCGAGGCTTCGGGGAATGGGAGATAGTGGTGCGTGAGCAAGAGACGGGCTTACAGCCCTTGTGCTACTTTGACTTGCGGCAGCACTTTTGTTGGGCCGCGTCATCGCGGAAGCCACTGAAATTCCAGGTCAGATGCCTCGATAATCCAGCGCGAACCCTCGCCGCCAGAAAAGCCCGCCCACTCGATCTCGTGAATCAAGTGGCCATCCGGAGCCATGCGGAACTCGTCGTAGCGCCAGTCGCCGAGACCGCGCACGGAGGACGGACTGCACAGCGAGTAGCGCAGCACTCGCGGATAAAATAACTCGATAAAACCATCGTGGTAGGCCCCCAACAGTCGAACCCGAATGGCCGTAATACGCTCCTCGCTTCGCTCGCCAGTCGCCGGTTCGGCGATCGTGCAGCTCTCCAGCCAGGCATCATGGGGACAGCGGTGGTCGCGCGGGTCGAAATACCACCCGGATGTGGCTAGCGCATAAGCGCCGCGGGGAAAGCGCGCGGCGTTGCTGGTGAGGTACGCGCGATACTGCCCGGCTGCCGCCGCTCCCATCTCAGAGTCTAGTTGCGCGGAAAGGATGAATGACATGGCGTGTGTGGCCGGTCTAACGGCCCGATCCTGTGATCGTGGATGGGCTGAGCATGGTTAGCGCCCAACCTCCTCTGAGGAGGGGCAAGGAGACAAACAACAAGGGTTTTGGGTTGGGTTGCAGATCAATGTGTTACGTGTCTTGTTAGTCATGAGGTGGCGGTGTCATGCATAAAAAGATAATGCAAGAACCGCTGGCGCGTCTCTCTCAATCCGACGGTAATTGACGAAGGCGGAACACTCAATGAGCGCGTCGTAAATCTCGGGACAACGCTTCCTGAAATCAGAGACTGCCGAGATGCACAGCACGACAACGTCGCCTGAAGCAACGTGAATGGATGACATACCCGCGTCCGGGTCATCCAAGTAGGTCATGCAATCATTCCAAGCGTTCATGTTGCGGCCATAGAAACCAGGAAAACCAAATGTCTCGGCGAATACGTTGTGGAACGAATCCCAGTCTGTGATTCGGCTAGCGTCGATGGAGACATTTTTGGTCATGAGCGTGTGAAGCCGCCTAACGTATAAAGTTAACCCACTGGTCTCTTATACTGAATCCCCGCTCTCTTCAACTGCGTCTCAAGATTCCAACCTGCTGGCTTCTTGCTTGGGCTGAACCATACACAGCCACTGGCAATCCAATCTGCCAGATAATCGGCAAATGAACTCGCTGTCGCAGATGCTCCAGGATCGTCATCGAATCCAAACTCATACCCACAGCACGAACAGCAATCATACGAAGCCGAACCATACTGCTCATGATATGGGGGTGCGCCATGGTTGGGCCAAGGTGGCAACCCCATGCGCTCGTAAGGGGCACAGCCCAAATCGGGGAACCCACAGCAAGGACAGACAAATTTGCGTGTCGCTATCTCCATGCGCGTAAAGCGGGCTAACCACCCAAGCTCAGCGACCCGGCACTCGGGACGCAATGATTGCAATCCCGACAAACGGTGTCGGGACTCGCGGACTCGCCATGACGCTCCCGCCGTCCCGCACTTGCGGGATGCAGCGCAGGGTTAGCGAACCAACCCCGCTTTGCGGGGAGCAATGACGTGAGAAACAAGAAAGTGCCGTTACATTGCATATCAATGGGTCACGCGTCTAGTTTCTCAGGAGGCGTATCGGTGTTAACTGTGTGCATCAACAATCTGGAGTTTGGTGTCATCGGGAATCTCGGCGAAGCGCTGCCGGAACTCAGCCTGCCACTTGACCAACGCCTCACCCTCAGCAAATAGCGGGCACTCGTAAAGCTGGTCACGAAAAAAGAGCGCAGCGGGCGGGTCAGCAAGGAAAGCCTGCTGGTCAATTTCTGCCTTCTTTGCGACGGAAACTCGGCTGGTCTGTCCAGCGGGCAAGAGACCGAAGAACCGACGAAGCTGTCGTGGCTGTCTGAGTGGCAATGCGCCCTCGAACCGGCCACCGATGCCGAAGAAGTCCCACCTGGAGTCTGGCTTCTTCTCTTCGTGGTCGTAATTCGTGAAACGGTCGAGTGCCTCATAGATGTCTCGATCATCGGCAACTAGAACGCACGTATGCATGGGTGTTGCGAGATACGCCTAACGACCCAGCGACCCGGCGCACGGGACGCGACGATGGCAACCCTGATGAACAGCACCGGGGCTCGCGGACTCGCCGCAACGCGATGGCCGGGTTAGATGCAGCGCATGGTTAGACGACAAAAACTGTAAATCCATCTTACTCATGTGTGGACTGGAACGGAACGACTCCAAAGAAAACGAGCAACCCCACAATCAAATAAGTGAACCATCCTAGCCAAAACATCCAGACGCCCAGTTTGTGGAGAAATGCACTACCGAAGATCGGATGCCCATACGGTGCGAGAACATCCCAGCGCCAATAGCCACTCCTGAGAATCGGCAGCAGCCCAAGAATCACCATGAAAAAGAAAATGCCGGCTTTCATGTTCATAAGCGCGTGATGTCGTCTAACGACCCAAGCTCAGCGACCCGGCCCACAAGACGCCACGATGGCAATCCCGACAAACGTTGTCGGGACTCGCGGACTCGCCGCGACGCGATGGCCGTCCCGCACTCGCGGGATGCAGCGATTGGTTAGCACACCAACCTCCTCCGAGGAGGGGCAATGACGCAAGTAACAAGGATTTCGGGTTGTGTTGCATATCAATGAGTTGCGTGTCTTGTTACTTATGAGGCATCACGTATCTCATCCAAACATCCACTCGGGTCATCGCTCGTCGGTAATGAGGCACCATACTTGGCAAGCGCCGCCTCCACTCGCTTTCGCGCTGCGTCCCAGTCGTAGCCCGGCCAACAGTGAGCCTCGCACGGACCGTTGAAAACTGCCTGCTCGATGGCTTTGGCAACCTCAATACGGTGAACATCCTGACGCTGCCACAGACTGCGCGGTATGAGATAGCCTGCGACATACTCTATGGGAAAATCGTGATAAAAAAGAGACCTGTCGTCCGGCGCGGTGATGTCGTCCCACCAACGGTCGATTTCTTTCTGAACCTGACCGTCGTCCCAGCCAAGCCAGCCGCCCAGCACCTGCCGCCAAACGCAGATGTATTTGAGTGCTTCAGGGGGAATGGCGCTCATGATGCCTAACGACCCAAGCTCAGCGACCCGGCGCACGGGACGCCACGATTGCAACCGCGACGCTCCCGCCGGGTTCGCTGCAGCGCATGGTTAGGCATCATGGTCAATCCCACCATACAGCTAAAACAGGTGAGCCATGCTTCTGGGCGATAGCGGGTGAAATGCCGAACTGCTCCGCGTCGCCAACCTCGTCGGGCTGCAATGCGCTGACAGCCTCGCGTAACTCGTCGGCGGAAATCGCGCCGACTACGAGCACAGTGTCGGTGAATGGCCAGCAACCATCTCCGGGGTCTAGCTCTGAAATCTGCGCGTAAACTGCCTGCACGTCCGGGCGGCGAAGCAGACCGGCGAAAACATCACGGAAAGCGTCCACTCCGGGATGCTCGTCGAGATTGCAACCAATCGAGCCGAGGTCGTCGTTGCCGTCGAAGAACCGCTCGGCAGCGACAATCTGTGGCTCTGGCTGTGCGGCCAACTCATCCTTCAGTGCTTTGCATTTGGTATCGTCCATAGTGTGTGAGGTGAAAGCCGCCTAACGACCCAAGCTCAGCGACCCGGCCCACGGGACGCAATGATTGCAACCACGACGCTCTCGCCGGGTTCGCTGCAGCGCATGGTTAGGTCTCATTTCTAGCGCTCCTCGCTCCGAGTGAACTCAGTAAATCCACCATCTTCTTGTGACAACTGCTCTGGGAAAAATCCAGCGGCGACCAACCATGTGTATCTACGGGACTCAGGTTCGCGCCTCGGGCCGCGAGAAACTTCACAAACTCATAACGCTGATACGTGACGGCATGAAACAAGGCCGTGCGATTACGAACATCCCCCGCCTCCACACTCGCTCCGTGTGCTAGCAATACTTCGGCTATGTCGGTGTGACCTTTTCTTCCAGCCCAAATAAGTCCAGTCAGGTGGTTGGAATCCCGCGACTCCGGATCAACACCCGAAGCAAGGAAGTCATGCACAACCTCCACTTTGCCGGTGCTGCATGCGTTGAAAAACTTCTGACTCGCGGGGGTGCTCATGAGACCTAACAGATATTAGGCCAAAGTGTGGTTTGGCCTAGTGTGGCTGACGGTTGGGGTGCGGGTTTCACTGGCGGGTTGAGTTTACGCCGCTTAGACCGATTTTGCCAGCGGAGAATTTGGCCGAGCAGGCGGAATTGTTGAGGGTGGTTTGGGTTGAGAGTTGAGGGGGCAGGGCAGGCGGTGGATAGTGGATGGAGGGGCTTGGAAGGGGCGAATGGGGGGATTGGTGGCGGGAGGTTTTCTGGCGAAGTGCGCCTGACTTTGCTTAGGGACGTTGCTGCGCCCGAGACGGGCGCGCTCCTGGGTGCACGCAGCAGGGATGCAGCGTAACCCGCACGCTGGAAGCGTGCGCTACGCAGGGATGGGCGCTCCGGTGGTGGTGGGAAAATATTTTTCGGGTGGAAGTTTTTGCGGGGGAATGGATTAGGGGTTTTGATTTTTAGGGTGTGAAAAAATTATTGTGATGGCGGGGTTTTGTGATAGTCTTTTCGGTGCTGGCAGCTCGCTGCTGGTAAAGGACGGGGCGAAGCCCGGTTTCGAGTTCCT